>CP063810.1:0-551965 GCA_022818765.1 Bordetella sp.
TTATGCTTTATTCAGATTAATAGATTCTCTTAGCGAATTAATTGCCTTAACATAGTTTGATGTTTCAAAGATAGCTGATCCTACAACAAAAGTATCAGCTCCTGCTGAAAAGGCTGATGTAATGGTGCTAGAGTTAATTCCTCCATCAATTTCTAAAGCAATTGATTGACCATTGTTTTCCATGCTCCAATTATCAATTAGTTTTCGTGCTTCAGATAATTTTTTCAGACTCGATGGAATAAATTTTTGACCTCCAAATCCTGGATTTACAGACATTAACAAAAGAACATTGATTTTATCCATCACATACTGAATATGATTTAAGGAAGTTGAAGGATTAATTGCTAATCCTGCTTTGCATCCATACTCATGGATAATAGATAGAGATCTATTTAAATGACGTGTAGCTTCAGGATGGAAAGTGATGATATCTGCTCCAGATTTGGCAAATTGTATTATCAGTTGATCTACAGGTTCAACCATTAGATGAATGTCGATAGGAACTTGAATGTGTGGACGTATTGATTTACATATCATTGGACCGATAGTTAGGTTAGGAACATAATGATTATCCATAACATCTATATGAATCCAATCAGCTCCTGCAGAAATAACATTTTGAATTTCTTCTCCAAGTTTGAAAAAGTCAGCTGATAAAATGCTAGGAGCAATTTGTATTTTTTTTAAAAAAGTCATTGGTGTGTTTGATATTAAAATAAGCAAAGTATATTATGAAAAATAATGTAATGTATCTTTTTTTATCTATAGATAATTGTTTTTAAAAATATTTAATAGGAAAATATGAATCTTTTTTAAAAAAATATTCTCTTAATGCAATATTTTAAATTTTTTTTATTCTTATTTATTTTTTTAATTGATAGTTTTGTTATTCAGACAATGCTTGATGCCAAAACTATTTACGAATCTTCTTCATTGAATAAAAATTCAACTGTTGAATCTAGAAAGATTTTGTCTTCTCCTCGAAAATTATCAGGAAAATTTTATCCTTCAAATTGGAATGAGTTACCTGGATGGGAAATAGTGATTTTTCCCATCTTGGTAATTTATTGGTAAAAAACTGTGAAGCACTTATAAGATCTATTCCAAATAATACAACAATTCCTTCACATGCAGCTCCAAGCGCTTGGAAATCTATTTGTTTGAATATAATAGCTGATTCAGATAGATTTCTATTAGAAAAATCAGATATCAATATTCAAGTTTTTTTAGAAACTAATTTTCAACCTTGGATTTTAGTAGATGAGAATGAAAAAATTGCCAGTAATATAATGACTGCATATTATGAAGCTTTTTTAATAGGATCTCGATTTAAAAATGAAGAATTTAAATGGCCTCTTTATGGAGTTCCAGATGATTTGCTTACAATTGATCTAGGCCTTGTTTATCCCGAACTAATTGGTAAAAGAATTCGTGGAAAATTGGAAGGTAAAAAAGTAGTTCCATATGACAGCCGAGAAATGATCCAAAATTTTAGGAAAGATATTCCTGTTATAATCTGGACAAACGATCCAATTGATAATCTTTTCTTTCAAATTCAAGGATCTGGAAAAATTTTGATAATTGATGAAACTGATTTTGGAAAGATAGTTCGTTTGTCTTATGCGAATCATAATGGACAACCGTATAGATCAATAGGTAAATGGCTTGCTGAGAGCGGTGAAATTTCTATTTTACAAGCCTCTGTAAAAAATATACGATTTTGGGTACAAAATCATCCAGAACGATTGTTAGAAATGTTAAATATTAATCCATCAATGGTTTTTTTTAAAGAAGAAGAAATTATCAATTTTGAATTAGGACCAATTGGAGCTTATGGAATACCCTTAACACCTGGAAGATCCATAGCTGTTGATACTAATTTTATTCCATTAGGAACACCTGTTTTTATTTCTGAAATTAAAAATAATGCTAATGATTTTTTTTCACGTTTGGTTTTTGCTCAAGATACAGGGAGTGTTATTAAAGGAGCTGCACGTGCTGATTTGTATTTAGGTTTTGGCAAAAAAGTAGAAGATGAAGCAAATAACATGAAAAAAAATATCCGAATGTGGGTTTTATGGCCTAAAGAATCAGGAGAACCATCTGCTAAATGAATCAAAAAATAGTAGTTTGTGGAGCTGGCATAATAGGGATGTCAGTAGCTTTAGCTCTTGCTTATCATAAACAAGATGTTTTTTTATTAGCTCCAGATAAATCACAAACTGTTATAGAAGAAGATATTTATGATCCACGTGTTTATACAATTTCACCATCAAGCCAAAAGTTCTTTAAAAAAATTGGTATTTGGAATTCATTACCAATTCATCGCATAAACCCTATTGAGAGGATGGAAATTTTCGGTGATAATGGAGGTAAAACAAATTTAACAGCTTGGCAAGCTTCTCTATCCCAATTAGCTTGGGTAATTGAATCAAATCAAATAGAAAAAGTTTTGAAAAGAGAAATAAAAAAATATGGAATTCCTTGGATAAAGGATAGTTTTGTTTCTTATCAAAATGGGAAGCTTGGTACACAAACTGGTAAAGAAATTTCAGCTGAATTATTCATTGGTGCAGATGGATCAAAATCGTTACTTCGTCATTATTCAAATATAAACTTCCAACATCAAACATGCAATGACATAAGCTTCATAGCTAATTTAAATGGAAAATATAAACATCAAAATACAGCTTTTCAATGGTTTAAAAAAGATAGCATCTTAGCATTTCTCCCTATGCCTAATAATAAAAAAGGACCACAAATATCTATGGTATGGTCTATGTTGAAAAGTAAGGCTGATAAATTATCCAAAATGATTTATTCTGATCGTATTAATAAAATCGAAAATGAAATCAATCTAATTTCAAATCAGGTACTTGGTCCAGTTTCTATTTCTAGTAAACTTTATAATTTTCCTTTAAATCTGGGAAAATCTGATATGATTACCAAAAAAATTGCTCTTGTCGGTGATGCTGCTCATTCCATACATCCATTAGCAGGTCAGGGTTTGAATTTAGGTTTAGGTGATTCAGAGATTTTATCTGATATTATCGCTTCAAGAGCTATTCATGAAGAAGCCGGTGATGAGAATCTTTTAAAAAGATATTATCAAGCTAGAAAAAATTCTGTCTTAATCATGAGTTTAGGTACATATGCTCTCCGAAAATTATTTTTTTGTAACTCATTTTCTCTTTCATGGTTAAGAAATTTTGGAATGTCTCAAATTGATCGAGATATGTTCATAAAACAATTTTTAATAAATACGGCCTCACGAAATTAAATTTCTGAATTTGCTTTCGAATTAAAAATTTTTAATATCCTAATAATTAACCATTTTATTTTCAATCTAAAATTTAAAATTTTCATATAATGGTTTTTTTGAAGGAATAAATTTGATAAATTGAAAAAGCAAAGATGTGATTTAATCAATTTTCATAAAAATTAGGAATTTTTATCTCTTTTTACCATAGAAATATATTAATCATTTAGTTATAAATATTGATTTTAACAAGTATGGATACATAATATTATGCGAATTGAAAAATTTACTTCAAAATTTCAACAGGTGTTGGCTGATGCTCAAAATTTAGCATTAAAGAATGGAAATCCTTATATAGAAGCTATACATATATTGAATATTTTATTAAATAATGAAGAAACAGGCTCTATTGATTTATTAGCCCGTTCAGGGGTTTCAATTAATAAATTAATCACTAATGTTGATAATGCGTTGAAATCTTTACCTCAAATTAAAGATAGTAATAAAGGTCAAATTCAAATAAGTCAAGGGTTACAAATTTTATTAGAGAATACAGAAAAGGAATCTTATAATCGGGGAGATTCTTATATCTCAACAGAGCTTTTTATTTTTATTTTAATTGATGATAAAGGTGAAGTAGGTCGGATTTTATCAGAGTCTGGTTTAAAACGTAAATCATTTGAAAAAGCTTTAAATGCTATCCGTGGAGATGAAGGAATTCAAAGTTCAGATGCAGAATCTTACCGAAATTCACTCTCTAAATATTCGATAGATTTGACAGATCAAGCTCGTCAAGGAAAACTAGATCCTGTGATTGGTCGTGATGATGAAATTCGTCGAACTATTCAAATATTGCAGCGTCGAACCAAAAATAATCCTGTTCTTATTGGTGAACCAGGTGTTGGAAAGACAGCTGTAGTTGAAGGTTTAGCACAACGTATTATCAATGAAGAAGTTCCAGAATCTTTATCAGGAAAAAGAATTTTATCTTTAGATTTAGCAGCTTTATTATCAGGAGCAAAATTTAGAGGGGAATTTGAAGAACGTTTAAGAACTGTTTTGAAAGAACTTTCTAAAGATGAGAATAGTGTTGTTTTTATAGATGAATTACATACCATAATAGGAGCTGGTAGAACAGATGGTGCAATGGATGCAGGAAATATGCTTAAGCCTGCTTTAGCTAGAGGTGAACTGCATTGTATAGGTGCAACAACATTAAATGAATATCGAACATATATAGAAAAAGATGCTGCGTTTGAAAGACGTTTCCAAAAAGTAATTATAGGAGAACCAAATATTGAATCAACAATTGCTATTTTGAGGGGTTTGCAAGAACGCTATGAAATTCATCATGGAGTTAAAATTACTGATCCAGCTATTGTATCTGCAGCTGAACTTTCAAACCGATATATTACAGACAGATTCTTACCTGATAAAGCAATTGATCTGATTGATGAAGCAGCTGCTCGCATTCGAATGGAGATTGATTCAAAACCTGAAGTAATGGATAAACTTGATCGTCGGATTATTCAGTTAAAAATTGAACGTGAAGCTGTAAAGCGAGAAAAAGATGAAGCTTCAAAACGTCGTTTTTTAGCAATAGAGGAAGAATTGATAAAATTACAAAAACAGTTTAATGATTTTGAAGAAATATGGAAATCAGAAAAATCAATTATTCAAGGGGTACAATTAATCAAAGAAAAAATAGATAATGTTCGAGCAGAAATGTCTGAATTACAAAGAAAAGGCCAATTTGATAAATTGGCTGAGTTGCAATATGGAAAATTACCTGAGTTAGAAGCACAATTGAAAATTTCTGAATCTAATAATCAAAATGGACAATTAACAAATCATAATCAGTTTAAATTGCTGCGAACCGAAGTTGGATCAGAAGAAATTGCAATGGTTGTATCAAGAGCAACAGGTATTCCTATAACTAAAATAATGCAGGAAGAACGTCAAAAATTACTTAAGATGGAGGAGTTTTTGCATAAACGAATTGTAGGTCAAGATGAAGCTGTTCATTTTGTTTCAAATGCTATTAGAAGATCACGTGCTGGTCTATCTGATTCTACAAAGCCTTACGGTTCATTTTTGTTTTTAGGTCCTACTGGTGTAGGTAAGACAGAATTAACAAGAGCTTTAGCAGAATTTATATTCGATTCGGAAGATGATATGATCCGAATAGATATGAGTGAATTTATGGAAAACATTCAGTAGCTAGATTAATTGGAGCTCCTCCTGGTTATGTTGGTTATGAGGAAGGAGGTTATTTAACAGAATTGGTAAGAAGAAAACCTTATAGTGTAATTCTTTTAGATGAAATAGAAAAATCTCATGCAGATATCTTTAATATTTTATTGCAAGTTTTAGATGATGGGCGTTTAACAGATGGTCATGGTCGAACAATTGACTTCAGGAATACTATTATTATTATGACATCAAATTTTGGATCTCAACATATTCAATCAATGGTTGGAAAATCTTATGAAACAATCAAAGAGGTAGTTTTGGATGAATTAAAGCAAACTCTTCGTCCTGAATTTTTGAATCGCATTGACGAAGTTGTTGTTTTTCATGGATTAAATTCGGAGCATATTGAATCCATTGCAAGAATACAATTGAACCTTTTAGGTAAACGTCTCCAACGTCAACAAATGAATCTTGATATTTCAGAATCAGCCCTTTCTGAGCTAGCACGAATAGGTTTTGACCCTATTTTTGGAGCTAGACCCTTAAAAAGGGCAATTCAACAACATATAGAAAATCCTTTAGCTTGCCTCATTCTAAATGAGGAATTTAAACAAGGTGATGTCGTTCCAGTAGATTGGAAAGAAGGTAAATTTGTATTTACTCGAACTTTGCAATGAATTATAAATCCTCTATCTTGTTTGGATAGAGGATTTATAATCTTATTTTTTATTATTTATTTGAAGCAATTTAAAAGGATTAATAATAAATTTTTCCGAATTTGTCTGAAAAAGTTATTTTCATCATTATTAAAAATAAAACTAATATAATTTTTTAAAATTGCTAAAAAATAGATTCATTGTAATTATCTTATAACTAAGTGATTTAATAGTAATTAAGCAATTAAATCACTTAGTTTTTTGAAATTTAGTAATTTTCTGTAAGATTCTAGCATTTTTTGTTTCAACTATATACTTGATGAATTAATGTTTCTTATATTAGGATTAAGCATCTGATCATCATATATAAACCTATATAAAAAATGAAATGTTATTGATTTTTAATTTAGAAAACTATTCTGTTTTTTGGAATAAATTTTTACATGAAATATATAGCAATATATAGAAATTTTTTATATTTTTTAAAATAAAATTGATGCTTTTCTATTGATTTCAATTATTAATAGAAAATATATAAACAATTTGTTAAAGAAATATCAACATCAACTTTTTATTTTTTAAATTCATTCGTATCAATTTTATTATTGAAAATTTAGGAAAAAATAAAAATATATTTGGACAATCTTTCCTGTCAAGGAAAATTTAAATAAATATATTTTTATTTTTGTCAATTAATTAGTATTTCTTGATTTTATCATTAATTCTTTAATTTTAAATATGCTAAATTTTTTAAATTTACTTAATGTTTATTGGGGGATAATTCTTAATGAATATTAAGTCAATATATTAAACATGATGAATTTATTTTTTTAATAAATTTAATTTCAAATAATTAGGAAAAAATATATGAGTGTGTTTCTTCTGTTTGTTTGTTTAGTTAGCGGTGCAGCAGTTGGTTTTTTAGGAGGATTATTAGGTAATGGAGGAGGCTTAATTGCTATTCCAGCGCTAATGTTTTTAGGAATGTCTCAACAATTAGCACAAGGTACTGCATTAATTATGGTCTTACCTGCTATTACTTTAGCTGTTCGTAAATATAATCAAAGAACTCAAATTGATAAAGGAATTGCATTAACGGGAGCTGCAGGAGCAGTTTCTTTTACATGGTTGGGAGCGAAACTTGCTCTTGGAATTAATTCTTCCACTTTACGATTAAGTTATGCATTTTTTTTATTTTTGCTAGCTTCATTTTATGTTTTGCAAGGGGTAAATAAAAAATTTGTTAATAAATCATCATTAATAAAACCTGCTCCTATTTTGACTCGTTTAAGAGCTGCGATATTAGGAATGGCTAGTGGAATGCTAGGTGGTTTTTTTGGTGTAGGAGGAGCTCTTATGATTGTTCCAATTATAGCTTCTGTATTTCGTTTCGATCATATTTCAGCTCAAGCATTAGCTTTAGCTATGATTATTCCAGGTTCAACTATTGCACTGATTACATACAGTTTGGCTGGACAAGCTAATTGGTTAGTTGGAATTCCTTTAGCTATTGGAAGCTTAATTTTTGTTCCACTTGGTGTAAAACAAGCATACAAACTCTCTGAAAATAAATTAAGAGCCTGTTTTGCTAGTTTATTACTTTGTATGGTATTGATGCTAGTTATTGAAACTTGTATTTTATAGAAAAGTTCGATTTTATCATTGCATTATTTAGATTAATTTATTTGTTAAATATCATATGTTTGAATCTACACAAATCAATCTAGAAAGAGAGATTGAAAAAGCATTATTTTATTTGGTTTCTGGTAAACCGATAATCTTTCCAACAGAAACTGTTTATGGATTAGGAGTAGATGCGGAGCAAGAAACAGCTATTAAAAATATTTATATGCTGAAGGGGCGTCCCTCGAATCATCCAGTGATAGTTCATATAGCACAAGAAGGAAATTTATTACATTGGGCCAATTCAGTACCTAATGAAGCAAGAATATTAATTGAAAGATTTTGGCCTGGACCTTTAACTTTAATACTTAAGCGTTCTTCGAACATTAATAATACAGTCAGTGGTGGTCAAGATAGTATCGGTATTCGATGCCCATCTCATCCAATTGCGCAAAAAATATTGCAACAGTTTTCATCTATGAAAACGAATGGACAAGGAGGGATCGCCGCTCCTTCTGCTAATAAATTTGGTAGAATTTCTCCCACTAGAGTAGACCATGTATATAAGGAATTTCCTAAAGAAATAAAAGAAGGTATACCAGTGTTAAATGGAGGAGATTCTGAGGTTGGTATAGAATCCACCATTATAGATTTATCTCGTCTAGAAGAATGCAACTCACCATTTTTATTGAGACCTGGATATATCACTGCTGACGAAATATCTGATGTTTTAAAAAAAAATATAAAATTACCTGATGAAAAATCTCCACGTGTTTCTGGAAATTTAAAAGCTCATTATGCACCTAAAACTCATTTGGAGTTAATTTCAACATCTGAACTTAAAAAAATGCTATATAATCAAGAGAAATTATTTCTTCAAGATAAAATCGCTGTAATTGCTAGGTTCCGTAAACCAGAATTTATTAAAAATAAAACTATATGGAACTTTCTCCCAGAAAATCCAGTTATTTATGGAAAAAAAATTATATTGTTATCCGAGAACTTGATGAACAAGGTTTCTCTAAAATAATATTACAAACTCCTCCTAATGAACAAATGTGGGATGCTATTAATGATCGGCTTGGACGAGCTGCTGCGTTTTTTGTTAATAAATAGATTTATTCTATTTGAATAAATAAAAAATCGTATTATTTATCTTAATTTGTCTCGCTGGATGGAATTGAACCATCAATTGGCCCTTAGGAGGGGCCTGTTATATCCATTTAACTACAGCGAGTTATATATGTTTAATAATTGTTAATTAGAATACAAGATTGGTATTTTAGTATATGTAATTTGTTTGCAAAAGCAAAAGAACGTGATTATATGCAAAACAATTTTTTTACGCCCTTGGATATTTCAGGAGTTATAGAATTATTAAAGAATAAAGGTGCATTATTGTTAGCTGAGAATGAAGGCTATGCTAATTATATAACAACAGATTTAATAAGGAACTCTAATTCTTTTTATTCTCAAAATAAATTTCCAAGAGTGACTTATCTTAAAAAATGGATTATTGATCTTGCAAATGAATTATGTTTTTATTTACCAGATTCAAATTTTCCAAGAAGACTCGATTTTTTTGAAGAAAAAATCAGTTGGGAAAAAATTCTTATAGAACAAGAAAAGTCTTCCTCTTTAAATTTTAAAGATACTGCTCAATTAGCTATGGAAGCTAATTATATCATGCATGAATGGGATATATTTATCCCTAAAAATCTTGAAACCCGAGAATATCAAATTTTTTCAAATTGTAGAAATTTATATAAATTTCATTTGAAAACTATTCATGCTGAGGATTTTAACGGGTTATATAATCGCATTCTCACAGCTTTAAAAACTGGCAATTTAAAAATTCCAAAATATCTGGTTTTATTTGGTTTTTCTAGCTATTCAAGTAGATTAAGAAAATTAATTTCAGCTATTTCTTTAATTGGAGTAAAACTCTTTGAGTTGGTTTATAGCAATAAAAATAAAACAAAATATTTAATTCGTTATAAATTCAATAGTTCCAATAGTGAATGGAAAAATGCTATTGATTGGGCATTGAAAAAATTAATTCATAATAAGACTAAACGATATGCTATCGCAGTGTCAAATTTAACTGAAAGTATTTCTTTCATACATAGAATCATAAATCAAGTTCTAATTCAAAATAATGCTTTATTTTTTTTTCCGTTTATCAATATTTCTTCTTGTGTTCAGAGAGATTTGATCTCTTGGCCTGCAATAAAATCAATTTTATTTTGGTTTAAAATTTTAGATGATTTTTCAAATCATGGAAATTGTAGCGCAGAAATTTGTGGAAAAGCTTTGATATTAGGTTATTGTTTTCATGACATTTCTTATGCAGATAAATATTCTTTTATTGATGTTCAATGGCGACGAAAGAATAAAAAAAAAATAGAAATCTCTGAATTTTTAGATGCATTAGGCTCAAAATCGAAACTAGCTAAAGGTTTACAGTCGGCTATCTCTATTTGGAAACAAATTGGAATATATGCCAAAATCGATGATTGGATAATTGTTATGAAAAAATCATTGGAAGCGATAGGATTTCCTGGAGAAAGAATCTTAGATGTTATTGGATTTCAGTTAATGAAAAAATTGGAAGATTTATTTTATAATTTTTCTGCATTGAAATACTCATTCAGAAAATTAAATGGCGCAGAGTCAATAGAATTAATTAGAGAATTATCAAAGAGTTTGTCATTCATTCCGACTTATAACTTATTAACATGTCTAGATATCTTAGATATATCAGAAATAGAAGGTAAATATTGGGATGGTTTATGGATTTTAGGTTTAAATAGTGATGTTTTATCTCAAAAAGTGAAGATTAATCCTTTTATTCCTTTAAAAATTTTAAAAAAATATCGTGTGCCAGGTATGGTTGTAGGAAATGAAATCGAACATTCATTGAATTTGTATCAATCTATATCCTTTAATGCAGAAACAGTTATTGTTAGTCATTCTCAAATAGAAAATCAAGATAATCTATCCCCTTCGTCTTTAATTGCAAATATTCCACTATCTGAATGTAAAAATAATTATTCATCAAATAGAATTTCTCTAAATGAAGAAGTACTTCAAGATGAAAATGGACCTAAAATTTTTCCTTTAGAAATTGGTTCCTATGGAGGATCAGATCTTTTAAATATACATTCCAAAAATCCACAATGGTCATTTTTGCGTTATCGTTTAGGAGCTAGGGCACTGCCTCTCTATTCAGAAGATGTTAGAATGAGTAATATTCGTGGTAATTTTTTACATAGAATATTAGAATTAGCTTGGAGATTTTTTAGGAACCAAAAAATATTATATGATTCTTTAGAAAAAGAAAATTTTCAATATTTATTGAAAGATTTTATACATAAAGCTTCTATTATTGAATTGAATTCGTATTCAGAAATATTACGTGAATTAGAATGCAACCGAGCAAACATAATATTACAAAATTGGTTTAAAATTGAATCTGCACGAAATCTATTTTTCGTTGAAGCAATTGAAAAAACGTTTTTTTGGACATATGGTCCATTAAAAATAAAAGTCCGTATTGATCGAATAGATCGATTAGAAGATGGAAGTATTGCTATTATTGATTATAAAACAGGCAATTTTTTATCTAATTTTGAATCAGATTGGTCTGAAGCAAGGCCAAAAAATATACAATTACCCCTATATGCTCTAATTTTGTCTCAGCAAAAGATAAAATTAAATCTTTCTGCTTTAATATTAGCAAGAATAAATACAAAATGCGTTCAAGCTGAAGGTTTATCTATTATTGATACTGGTTTTGAAAATGTGAAATCTTTTCAAAAAAGTAAGTTTTTTAAAAAAATAAGTTTAGAGGATGCTATTTTTATTTGGAAAAAATCTATTCATGAATTAGCCGAAGAATTTTCTAATGGAATAGCTAAAAATACAATGAATCAAAAAAGTGATTTAAAATTTTGTGATGCGTTGCCATTTCTTCGATTTTTTTAATTAAAAAATTGTATTATAACTAAATTATGATAAAGCATGGAAATTAGAAATAATTCCGATCAAGCAATCCGAATTCAAGCACTCGATTCAACTTGTTCATTTATAGTACAAGCACCAGCCGGTTCAGGCAAAACAGAGCTTTTAACTGACCGAATCTTATCTCTTTTAACTAAAGTAGATCATCCTGAGGAAATTGTTGCTATTACATTTACAAAAAAAGCCGCATCTGAAATGCGAGATAGGGTTTTAGAAAAATTAAAATTAGGATTAAAAGAGTGCTTATCGTCTTCCATTCATGAAAAAAATAGTTGGAAACTTGCTAAAACAGTTTTGACAATAGATAAAAATAAAAATTGGAAATTACTTCAAAATCCAACACGACTAAATATTTGTACAATAGATTCATTTTGTGTTTCTTTACTTAGAAATATGCCTTTTTCATCAGAATTAGGAAGTATGCCAAATATAATTGAGAATGCTAAAGCACATTATTTTTCCGCAGCTACTGCAACACTAAATTTAGCAAACAAAAACAACGATGTTAAAGAGTTTTTAACTTATATGGATGTTAACTTATCTTTAGCGAAAGAAACAATTGCTAATATGTTAAGTATACGTGACCAATGGTTAAATTTTTTAAGATATGATTTAAAAAAAAATTTTCTAGAAAATGCAATTAAAGAAGCAATTCAAGAAGATTTAACTAATTTAGCTAACTTAATGCCAACTAATTTGTTCAATTTTATTTGTCCAATAGCTCGATCAGCGGCTAAAAATTTGGAAAATTTAACAGATTTGAATGATAATAAATTAAGTTCATTGTTATATTGGAATTCACCTTTATCTACTAATGAAGATTCTTTAGAAAAATGGAAAGCTTTAGCTTGTTTATTGTTAACAAGTAAAAATAAAATACGAACTGCTAATAGTGTTAATAAAAATATAGGCTTTCCAATCAATTGTTCAGATAAAAAAATTTTTTTGAGTTGGTTAGAAAAGATTGATCCAAAAGCAGATTGGATTGTTCATTTAGGAAGAGTGCGTGATATTCCAAATTCAAAAATTACTGATAGTCAATGGAAAATATTATCTACACAATTGAAGATTTTAAATCTAGCTGTACATCAATTACAGTCAATTTTCTCCGCTTCTAAAGAAATAGATTTTATTGAAATTATTGAAAGAGCACTTATTGGACTTGGAACATTAGATAAACCAAGCAAATTTTCTAAAAAAATTGATATATCGATTTCTCATTTATTAATTGATGAATTCCAAGATACTAGTCAAAGTCAAAAAAATTTGATAGAGAGATTAATATCTCGATGGGTCAAAAATGATCAAAAAACTATATTCCTAGTAGGTGATCCAATGCAATCTATTTATAGGTTTAGAAGAGCTGAAGTTGGTTTATTCTTACAAATTTTAGAACAAGGTATTGGAAATATTCGACCTATTTTTTTACAATTAACAAATAATTTTCGTTCTCAATCTGGTATTGTTTCTTGGATTAATAAAATATTTATAAATATATTTCCTGATAAAATGATATAAAAATAGGAAAAATTAAATATTCAAAATCTGAAGCATTGAATGCTGAACTACCAGGAGAAGCAGTAGTTTTTCATCCAATTATAGTAAATCATTATGATAGTAACAATCTATATGATTGGAAATCTGAAAAATTAGCAATTAACTTAATTCGTGAAGCTTTCGAAGAAAATAAAAATAGGAAAAATTCTGTAGCTGTTTTAGTGCGTGCGCGAAAACATTTAGGAAATTTAGTTGAACAGTTAATTAAAGAATCCATACCATATTCTGTATTAGATCTTTTACCTATGAACAGAAACCCATTAGTATCAGATCTAATCCAATTAGTACGTGCTTTACAACATCCAGGAGATCGTCTTTCGTGGTTATCTTTGTTACGATCTCCACTGTGTGGTTTTACTTTAAATACTTTGCATATTTTATTTGGAAACGATCATATAACATCAATTCCTATGCTTCTAAAACGTTCTCTTTATAAAGAAAAAAGAGATTTCATTATCTCAAAAAATACTGGTAAAAAATTAGATGCTAATTCTCAAATTTTAAATAAAAAAGTGCTTTCATTATCAGAATATTCTCGTGTTGAATACATATCCACAATTCTTTTAGATGAAACAAATAAATTTGGCATGATTCCTTTTTCTGCATGGATAGAATCTTTATGGAGGCGATTAGGAGGAGATATTTTATACAATGATAACGATGGCTATATAGCAGAAAATTTTTTTAAAATTTTAGATGAAATATCTGAAAAGGAAAATTTCGATCTATCTGATTTAGAAAATAAAATAAATGATTCGTTTATTTCAAATCATTCTAATAAAGCCGAGAACAACAACTCGGTTGTTCAACTAATGACAATTCATAAATCGAAAGGTCTTCAGTTTGATACTATAATCTTATATGGTCTTCATCATTCATCAAATATTTATCAAAAATCTTCTATAAGATTTGAGAAAATCGATCAATATTTTTTATTCGGTCCTATTGATTCTCCATCATGTGTAGAAAGAGATAAAATCTCACTGTATCTTAATAATCGTGAAAAAGATCGAACGAATTATGAGATAGATCGTTTATTGTATGTAGCTATAACTCGAGCACAAAAAAGAGTTCATTTAATTGGAAATGTCAATTTATCTGGTTCAGGGCAAATAATTCCTCCAAAATATAGCAGTTTATTAGGAAGAATTTGGCCTTATTTGAAATTTCCTGAATTAAATTCCAAGAATTATGATATGAATAGCAGAACGAATTTACATATTTATTCTACTGAAATAAAAGGAGAGCCTTTAAGAAGAATCAAATCTCACGATCTTTCATTTTTAAGACAAAGAACTGATAAAATTCCACCTGATTTAAGTTTAAATAATTCTGATCTCAAGAAAAAAAATAATATGATTTTAAAATCAGAGGAGGATTGTGATGACATAGTGAATAAATTATTTCATGAATGGATTCTCTATTTTAAAAAAAAATCCCATAAATACACAGTCTTAGAGTTTTCAAAGAAATATTTAAATGCTATAAAGAATCAATTATTCTGGTTAGGAATTCCTTTTGATCAAACAACAGAAAAAGCTCAGCTTTTGTTAGAAGCAATAGGATCAATATTAGACAGTTCTAGAGGTCGTTGGTTTTTATCTCACTTAGATGAATATCAAGAATTACCATTTACTGATCACATTGGAAAAATATTTTTAATTAATCAAAATGATTTACATAAAGATTATAAATTTGATTGGTTAATTATCTCATGTAAAATATTTAAAATGCAAACAGGTGAATCTTCGAGAAATTTTATTAAACGTATGCGCTGGAAATATGGATATATGTTGATGTGGTATTTAAGACAATTAAAATCTTTAGATATAAAAAACACAATAAAAATTGCTATATATTTTCCACGTGTGCAAATTTGGATCGACTTGTAATTAAAAATTACTATTTTTATATACTAGAAATATATTAGATTATAAATTTTAATTTCACTAAAATACAAAACTCATTAGTTAAATTATTAATATTTTGTTAGAATTAAAAAAGGAGCCTTTTTACATATTTTTTTCAGTGAAACCTGGTCAGGTCGGGAACGAAGCAGCCATAATTGTTAAAAATAGTGTTAAATCAAGGCTCCTAAAGTTTTTTATTTAATATTGTATATTTTCATTGAATTTATCAGATATATTAATGAACCATCTGGTGCTAGCCCGAAAGTGGCGTCCTTTATCATTGAAATCTGTCATTGGACAAGATCATGTTATCAAAACATTAAAACATGCAATTGATTCTGGTCGAGTACATCATGCTTGGATTTTTACAGGAACAAGAGGTGTAGGTAAAACAACGTTATCTAGGATCTTATCTAAATGTTTAAATTGTGAATCAGGTATTACATCTAATCCTTGTGGTAATTGTCAAGTTTGTAAAGAAATTGATTCTGGAAATTTCATTGATTATATAGAATTAGATGCAGCCTCAAATCGAGGAATCGATGAAATGGTTCAATTACTAGAACAAGCGCTGTATTCACCTAGCATCGGACGGTTTAAGATTTATATGATTGATGAGGTTCATATGCTAACAAGCTATGCATTTAGTGCTATGCTTAAACTCTTAGAAGAACCTCCTCCATATATAAAATTTATTTTAGCTACTACAGATCCACAAAAAGTTCCAATTACTATACTATCTCGTTGCTTACAGATGAATCTTAAAAAGGTCTCATCAGACATTGTATCAGGATATTTACAATATATTTTTTCTCAGGAAAAAATTAAATTTGAGTTAACAGGTTTAAATTTAATTGCTAAAGCTGCAAAGGGTTCTGTTAGAGATGCTTTATCTTTAGCAGACCAATCTATTTCTTATAGCGCAGGGCATGTTTCGGAAAATTCTGTTCGAGATATGTTAGGTTTTGCTGATGACGATTATTTAATCCAATTAATGAATGCAATAATGTTTAATGATGTAAAAAGCATTTTAGATCTGGCAAATAAATTTGAAGAACTTGGACTATCTTACCAAAATATTTTATCTGATTTAGCAATTTTGCTATCTCGAATTGCTATTGAACAACATGTTCATGATGGAAAAACAAATGATTGCTTCTCTGAAAATATTTTAAATTTTTCAAGGGAAGTACATCCAGATATTTTGCAATTATTTTACTCAATTGTTATTTATAGCCAAAACGAGCTCAATTTAGCTCCTGATGAATACTCTGGGTTTTTAATGACTTGTTTAAGAATGGTTTCAATAAATTCTGATATAGATGTATCTAATACAACAAAGGGGGATATTGATCTAGATTCAGATTTTCAATCCTCTAATAAATCTAAAAAATCTGAAATATCTTCTTTGCGAAATTCTTTAAGTTTAATTTCAAATTTATCAAAAAAACAATTATCATCTGATACAATCAATCTTGAATCTGTATCCTCTATTAATTGGCCTAATTTAGTATTGCAACTTCCAATAAAAGGCTTGTCAGCACAATTAGCACAGCAAAGTGAATGGATTAGTACTAACGGTAAAGTCATTGAAATCAGAGTTGGAGTTCAAGCATTGGCTGAACAGAAAAATCAACTTCGATTACAAGATGCTTTAAGTAAATATTTTTCATCTAAAATAGAACTAAAAGTTATTATCGAGCCAACAGGTTTGTTTACTGCTAATGCTATTGAAACATTAAAAAAAGATAATTTGAAAATACAAGCTGGCAAAGCTGTTGAAAATGATATACTTATTCAAACTTTAGTATCGGATTTTGATGGAAAAATTGTTCCTGGAACTGTATCGTGTACTGAGGATGCTATTCTAATTTAGGATATTGCTAATATTATTTTATAATTAACGTTTTAGGATATTTATTACCATGATCAAAGGTCAGATTGCTGGATTAATGCGTCAAGCACAACAAATGCAAGAAAATATGAAAAAAGCTCAAGAAGCTTTAGCTGATATTGAAGTTGAAGGTTTATCAGGAGGTGGGTTAGTTAAAATCATTATAACCTGCGATTATACGGTCAAAAAATTTTTTCTTGATCCTAGTTTATTGAATGAAGATAGAGATTTATTAGAAGATTTAATTATTGCGGCTTTTAATGATGCGATTAGAAAGGCTCGTTTAAATTCTGAAGAAAAAATGTCTTCTGTAACTGGAGGATTACCAATACCTGCTGGAATGAAATTCCCGCTTTGACTTTATTAACTTGGTTATCCTTTTGAAAAATAAAAGAATTACTAATTTGTATTAAACATAATTTATGGATCATCAACCGCTTGAACCAGAACCATTGCTTTCTCTAATAACAGCACTTCGTCGTTTACCAGGAATAGGTTTGCGTTCAGCTCGTCGGATTTCTTATTATATGTTGCAACATGATTTGCAAGGTTTAGATATACTCAGTCGTGCATTGTCAAATGCTGTTATTAATTTATGTCATTGTATTCAATGTAATAATTTTTCCGAAAATGAATTATGTAGTATGTGTTCAAATTCTAATCGTGATTCAAATTTATTATGTATTGTCGAGACTCCAGCAGATAGAAACATTCTTGAAGCCAGTCGCAGCTATCATGGCTTGTATTATGTATTAATGGGTCATTTAGCTCCTTTAGATGGTATTGGAACTCATGAACTTTCTTTTGAACGGGTTCTTAAACGAGCATCGGATGGAATTGTAAAAGAAGTCATATTAGCTACAAACTTTACTGCGGAAGGCGAAACAACAGCGCATTTTCTCAGCGAAGCTTTAGCAAAAATACAAGTAAAAGTTAGTAGATTAGCTAGGGGTGTTCCTGCAGGTAGTGAACTTGAATATGTAGATGCAGGAACAGTTGCATGGGCAATGATGGAACGTAAACCAACCTAGTTTTAAATAAATTTGATATGATTAGGATTTATGATATAGAATCATAGATTCTAATTTGATCAAATCATCAGTGAATAATCGAATGCCTTCTGATAATTTTTCATTAGTCATTAAATCATAGTTAAGCTGATTTCGAAATTTATTCTCATCGTAAATACTAATAACTTCATCAGCATTTATGTTACTTGAATGTGAATTTATCTTTGGTTCTATATATCCTGGAGTTTGAGAAAGCTGAAATAAAAATTGTGGACTAATTGTAAGAAGATCACATCCAGCAAGTGCTAATATTTGTTCTATATTTCGGAAACTTGCTCCCATGATTTTAGTTTTAATATCCAATGATTTATAATAATTGTAAATATTTGAAACAACTTTAACTCCTGGATCCTTAAGACCTATATTTAGTTCTTCACTCCATGAATCGCCCATTATTTTTTTATTCCAATCATAAATTCTTCCTACAAATGGAGAGATTAGAGTTACATTAGCTTGAGCACAAGTTAATGCTTGAAATAAAGAAAATAATAGAGTTAAATTGCATCGAATTTCTTCCATTTCTAATATAGAAGCAGCTTTAATGCCCTCCCAAGTTGAAGCAATTTTTATTAAAATTCGATCACGAGGTATCCCTATTTTCTCATATAAAGAAATTAAATATCGAGCACGTTCTATTGTTTTTTTAGTATCAAAGGATAATCGTGCATCAATTTCAGTTGAAACTCTTCCAGGAACTATTTCCAAAATTTTTTTTCCAAAAGTTACTAATAAGTGATCTGCAATATTTTGATAATCTAAGTTTTGATTATTATAAATCACTTCTTTGAATAAAGATTGATATGTTTCTTGTTGAATTGCTTTTAAAATTAAAGATGGATTTGTAGTTACATCAGTTGGATACAATGATTGTATACTTTTAAAATCACCGGTATCAGCAACAATGGTTGTATATTGTTTTAAAGATTCAAGCTGGCTGATCATATTTATAGTTTTTTTTAGAAATTAGAACGAAAAATATTTGAAACACATTATAGTATAAACTGATATACTCTAGAAGAGTAAATCGTTTGTCAACGCTATAATCAAAAAGTTTAAATACAAGATTGAGGTTCATTTTGTTATCCGAATTTTTTCATAAAGACACTAAATATTTTTGTCCTGCTATTTTAGCTTTAGCAGATGGATCGGTTTTCCATGGAAGATCAATTGGTTCTAAAGGTTATGTTGTTGCTGAACTTGTATTTAATACATCAATGACGGGATATCAGGAAATTCTTACAGACCCAAGCTATAAAGGTCAGATTGTTACATTAACTTATCCACATATTGGAAATACAGGTATTAATAATGAAGATATTGAATCTGATTGCATACATGCCTCAGGTTTAGTTGTTCGAGATTGTCCTGAAAAAGCATCAAATTTTCGTTCGAATCAATCATTGCAAGATTATCTGTGTTCACAAAATATTGTGGCAATTTCTGATGTGTCCACTCGTAGTATCACCCATATTCTCCGTCAGAAAGGTGCTCAGGGAGCATGTATTTATGTAGGAGAGGATACAAAAACAGCTCTTGATTTAGCTAAAAATTTTTCAGGAATGTCTGGACAAGATTTAACAAAATCAGTATCAATTAATAAATCAATTATTTGGAGTCAAGGAATCTGGCATCCATACACAGGATTTTCAGAATCAAAGAAGAACAAAGATTTCCATGTTGTCGCATATGATTTTGGAATCAAGAGGAATATACTGCGCTTATTAGTTGACCGAGGATGTGATGTAACACTTGTACCATCTAATACTCCAGCAGAAGATGCTTATAAACTAAACCCGGATGGAATTTTTTTATCTAATGGCCCAGGAGATCCTGAAGCATGTACTGATGCGATTAATATAGTTAGTTCGTTTTTAAAAAGTAAACTACCTATTTTTGGTATTTGTTTTGGGCATCAAATAATAGGTTTAGCCATAGGTGCAAAAACTGTGAAAATGAAAACCGGTCATCACGGTAACAATCATCCAGTTCAGTGCTTATTTTCTAAAAATGTTTTTATTACTAGTCAAAATCATGGTTTTATGATTGATGGAAAAACTTTGCCATCAAATACTCGAATAACTCATTTATCTTTATTTGATGGTTCTGTTCAAGGTTTTGAATTTATAGACCGACCCGCTTTTTGTTTTCAAGGTCATCCAGAAGCAAGTCCTGGGCCACATGAAATGGTTGTCTTATTTGATAAATTTGTTAGATTGATGATTGATAATCAAAATAAAAAATAAATATTATGCCTAAGCGTACAGATTTAGAAAGTATCCTCATTATCGGAGCTGGGCCTATTATAATAGGCCAGGCATGTGAGTTTGATTATTCAGGTACACAAGCTTGCAAAGCTTTAAAAGCTGAAGGATATAAAACTATATTAATAAATAGTAATCCAGCTACAATTATGACAGATCCAGATACAGCGGATAGGACATATATCGAGCCGATTACTTGGCAAGCAGTTGAAAAAATTATCAACCGTGAAAGACCTGATGCATTGTTAGCAACAATGGGAGGTCAAACTGCTTTAAATTGTGCTCTTGATTTGGTTAATCAAGGAATTCTAAATAAATATAACGTAGAATTAATTGGAGCAAGTGCTTCTGCTATTGAAAAAGCAGAAGATCGTCAAAAATTTAAACGATGCATGAATAAGATTGGTCTTGAAACAGCTAAATCAGGAATAGCCCGCAGTATGAAAGAAGCTTGGAATATACAAAAACGTATAGCTTCTGAATTAAATAGTTCAGGTTTTCCGATTGTAATTCGGCCTAGTTTCACCATGGGTGGTTTTGGAGGAGGAATTGCTTATAATAAAAAGGATTTTGAATCTATTTGTCACAGGGGATTAATAGCTTCACCTACTAGTGAATTGTTAATAGAGGAATCACTTTTAGGTTGGAAAGAATTTGAAATGGAAGTGGTTCGAGATAAAGCTGATAATTGCATTATTGTGTGTTCTATTGAAAATATAGATCCCATGGGTGTACACACAGGAGATTCGATTACAGTAGCCCCAGTTCAAACATTGACAGATAAAGAATACCAAATCATGCGGAATGCATCAATTTCAGTATTGCGAGAGATCGGTGTTTCAACAGGAGGATCTAACGTTCAGTTTGCTGTTCATCCAAATTCAGGTCGAATGATTGTTATCGAAATGAATCCAAGGGTATCTAGGTCATCAGCTTTAGCATCTAAAGCCACTGGTTTTCCAATCGCTAAAATAGCAGCTTTCTTAGCTGTAGGTTACACTCTGAATGAAATAAATAATGAAATCACCGGTGGAGCAATTCCAGCTTCTTTTGAGCCTACTTTAGATTATGTGGTTACTAAAATACCCCGTTTTTCAGTTGAAAAATTTCCTGCAGTAGATGTACGTTTAACTACTCAAATGAAGTCTGTAGGTGAGGTAATGGCTATTGGTAGAACTTTTCAAGAATCCTTTCAAAAAGCATTAAGAGGATTAGAAAATGGTATTGATGGTTTATCAAATTCAAATAATTGTGATGAAGAAAAACTTTGCAAGGAGCTTTCAGAACCTGGACCTGAAAGAATATGGTATTTAAGTAGTGCTTTTTCTCAAGGTTTTACTTTAGAAAAAGTATATGAACTTACAAATATTGATCCGTGGTTTTTATCTCAGATTAAGGAACTTGTAGATCTTGAATGCATTCTTCGGAATAAAGATATTTCTGATTTAACTCATAATATATTATGGAAATTAAAACGTTATGGTTTTTCTGATAATTGTTTAGGTTTTTTGTTAAATACTACTGAGTCAGAGATTAGAAAACTGCGCAAAAAAATGAATGTGCTCCCAGCATATAAGCGTGTTGATACCTGTGCTGCAGAATTTTCCGCACATACAGCATATATGTATTCTACTTATGAAGAAGAATGTGAATCTGCTCCTTCCAATAGAAAAAAAGTAATTATTTTAGGAGGAGGTCCAAATCGAATTGGACAAGGTATCGAATTTGATTATTGTTGTGTTCATGCTTCACTAGCATTGCGTGAAGATGGTTATGAAACAATTATGGTAAATTGTAATCCTGAAACTGTTTCAACTGACTATGATACGTCGGATCGTCTATATTTTGAACCTCTAGCTTTAGAAAACGTTCTTGATATTGTTGACAAGGAAAATCCTGTTGGAGTTATTGTACAATATGGAGGACAAACTCCATTGAAATTAGCTTCAGCTCTTGAAACTAATGGAGTTCCCATCATCGGAACTTGTTGTGAATCAATAGATATAGCAGAGGATCGCGAACGATTTCAACATCTTTTAAAAAAATTAAAGTTACAACAACCACCAAATTTTACTGCTCGGAATCAGTCAGAAGCTTTATTGAAGGCCAATGAAATTGGATATCCTTTAATAGTAAGACCTAGTTATGTTTTAGGTGGACATGCTATGGAAATAGTTCATGATGAACAAGAATTAAAATTCTATATACAACAAACTGTTAGAATTAGCTATGATCACCCGATACTTCTAGATAGATTTTTGAACAATGCAATAGAGGTTGACGTTGATTGTTTATCTGATGGAACAAATGTTTTTATTGCTGGAGTAATGCAACATATTGAGCAAGCTGGAATTCATTCAGGTGATTCAGCTTGTTGTCTTCCACCATATTCTTTATCTTCAGAAATTATTTCAGAAATTAAATGGCAAACTAAAATTATGGCAAAATCTTTGAATGTTCAAGGTCTAATGAATGTTCAATTTGCTATACAAGAAGATAATATTTATGTGCTTGAAGTTAATCCTAGAGCTTCCCGAACAATTCCTTATGTATCTAAAGCAACAGGTTTACAACTGGCAAAAATCGCTGCAAGAATCATGGTAGGAGAAAATTTAACTAAGCAGAATATTAAAGAAGAAATTGTTCCTTTCTATTTTTCAATTAAAGAAGCTGTTTTTCCATTTATTAAATTTCCTGGAGTAGATACCATTCTTGGTCCTGAGATGAAATCAACTGGAGAAGTTATGGGAATAGGAATGACATTTGGGGAAGCTTTTCTTAAAGCTCAGTTATCTGCTGGTATACATTTTCCTGAATTTGGTAATGTTTTTATTAGTGTAAAATCTCAGGATAAATCAGCTGTTGTTGATATTGCTTTTAGGTTACATAATTTTGGTTTTAAATTAATAGCTACGAATGGAACAGCATTAGCGATCGAACAGAACGGTATTCCTATACAAAGAGTATATAAAGTCAATGAGGGAACTCCGCATATCATAGATATGATTAAAAGCGGCAAGATATCTTTAATTATTAATACTGTTGAAGATCGAAAAAAATCTATAGCCGATTCTCAGCTTATTCGGACCCAGGCTTTAATGAATAATATTACTTCTTTTACTACTATTTCAGGAGCTCGTGCAGCAATTGAAAGTATGTACTTTTTAAGAAGAAATAAAAGCATGCAAGTATATTCTTTGCAAGAATTACATAAATCTTTGAAAAATTCATAAAGATCTCAATAATTTTTTTGAAAATCAATTATTTGCTTAAGCTTGCAATGAATAGGATTATTGGTCACAATACTTGACAAACTATAACTCAACATTAGTATTTTTAATTTTTTAATAAATTGTTTTTATTGAATTCATCAAGTTTTTTAAAAATATCAGGTAATTTTATCGGAAATTGATATGCAGCAATCTATTCCAATCACAGTACAAGGAGCAAAAAGATTGCAAAAAGAGCTTATTCACTTAAAAACAGTTGATCGACCTGCTGTGATTACTGCTATTGCTGAAGCTCGTTCGCATGGTGATCTATCAGAAAATGCAGAGTATGATGCTGCAAGAGAGAAACAAGGATTTATTGAAGGTAAAATTAGTGCATTAGAAAGGACTCTTTCTAATGCACAGATAATAGATCCTTTATCATTAAATGCTGAGGGAAGGGCAGTTTTTGGTTCAACAATTGATCTTGAAGATCTTAATTCAGGAAATCGAATCACTTATCAAATTGTTGGAGATCTTGAAGCTGATGTTCGCTCAAACTTAATATCTGTTTCTAGTCCATTGGCACGTGCTTTAATTGGAAAAATATCAGGAGATATAATCTCTGTACATGTCCCTTCTGGTGTTATAGATTATGAAATTTTAAATGTTCGATATATTTAAAATCTTTATTAAGATCGGTTTTATTATTTTCTTTAGTTCTTATATCGAATTTCAAATGTCTAAAAAAACAATTAAATCTAAAAAAAATGGATTAATAATCATTTGAATGATGCTTATGTGCAACTTGCTCAAAAAATAGGTTATCGATCAAGAGCAGCATTTAAATTAATAGAAATTCTTAGATTGGAAAAACTTATATTTCCAGGAAATTATGTTGTTGATTTAGGAGCTTCGCCAGGTAGCTGGTCTCAAGTTATTCAGAAACGTTTAACTGATACCGATGGTATCTTAAATGGACGAATTATTGCATTAGATTTACTGCCTATGATACCAATTCCAGGAGTTGAATTTATTCAAGGTGATTTTCGCGATGTTGCTATTTTGCAACGATTAGAACAGACATTGGAAAATAGGAGAATTGATGTTGTAGTATCAGATATGGTTCCTAATTTATCCGGTGTTAAATGTGCTGATTCAGTTCGCATTCAGCATGTATGTGAATTAGCTATGGAATTTGCATTAACTCATATTAAATATGATGGAGCTTTGTTAATTAAAGCTTTTCATGGCAGTTACTTTTCACAAATTGTAAAATCAGCAAAACTTAGTTTTAAAAAGGTTATTGAACATAAACCTAAAGCATCCCGAAGCGAATCGTCGGAAGTGTTTCTGGTAGCTCGTTCTCTAAAATAATGAAAAAATCTACTGTTGAAACATATCTTTTTCTAATCTTCTTATTAAGTGTTTGATTAAATTAGATAAAATCATCAATTTGATTTTTAATCTGTGTAGAATTTCAAATATTTTCTAATCCAAAACAATAGCTGGGAGTTTAACTTTGAACAATTCTTTCTCGAAGTTTATGATTTGGATGGTAGTTATTTTAGTGCTTTTTTCATTATTTAAGCACTTTGATGGACGGAATCAATCTCGAGATGACTACTATACATACACTCAATTTATGGAAGATGCAAAAGTTGGTCATATACGCCACGTTAGCGTACAAGGAGATACTTTGCATGTTCTTCCTTATAGTGGGCGTCCTTATACTTTAACTTCTCCTGGTGATATCTGGATGGTTTCCGATTTGCTAAAATTTGGTGTTAAAGTTTCAGGTCAACCACGTGAGGAACCCTCGTTGTTAGCTAGCATTTTTATTTCTTGGTTTCCAATGTTGTTACTAATTGGTGTATGGATATTTTTTATGAAACAAATGCAAGGAGGAGGAAAAGGCGGAGCTTTTAGTTTTGGAAAATCTCGTGCTCGAATGCTTGATGATAATGCTAATCAAACTACTTTTGCTGATGTAGCTGGTTGTGATGAAGCTAAAGATGAGGTGCAAGAATTAGTTGATTTTCTTCGTGAACCTTCAAAATTCCAAAAATTAGGAGGTCGAATTCCGCGTGGAATTTTAATGGTAGGTTCTCCAGGAACAGGTAAAACACTTTTAGCTAGAGCTATTGCAGGTGAAGCAAAAGTCCCATTTTTCAGTATTTCAGGTTCTGATTTTGTGGAAATGTTTGTAGGAGTAGGAGCATCTCGCGTTAGAGATATGTTTGAAAATGCAAAGAAACATTCTCCATGTATTATATTTATTGATGAAATAGACGCTGTAGGTCGTCAACGAGGAGCTGGAGTTGGAGGAGGAAATGATGAAAGGGAACAGACTCTAAATCAGATGTTAGTTGAAATGGACGGATTTGAAGCAGGGAAAGGTGTTATTGTAATTGCTGCAACAAATCGTCCAGATGTCTTAGATCCTGCATTGTTGCGACCTGGTCGTTTTGATAGGCAAGTTGTAGTTCCGCTACCTGATATTAGAGGAAGGGATCAAATATTAAAAGTTCATATGCGTAAAGTTCCATTAACTAAGGATGTAAATTCAACAATTTTAGCTAGAGGGACACCTGGATTTTCTGGTGCAGATTTAGCGAATCTTGTAAATGAAGCTGCTTTATTTGCTGCTCGTAGAAATGGTCGAACAGTTGAGATGTCTGATTTTGAAAAAGCTAAAGATAAAATTATTATGGGAGCAGAACGCCGATCTATGGTTATGCCTGAAGAAGAGCGTAGAAACACTGCTTATCATGAATCAGGGCATGCAATTGTTGCAAAAATTTTACCAAAAACAGATCCTGTACATAAAGTTACAATTATTCCTAGGGGGCGTGCTTTAGGGGTAACAATGCAATTGCCAGAAGGTGATCGTTATTCAATGGATAAAGATCGTCTGTTAAATACAATTGCTGTACTTTTTGGTGGTCGAGTTGCTGAAGAAATTTTTATGCAACAAATGACAACAGGAGCTTCTAATGATTTTGAACGAGCTACATCAATTGCTCGAGATATTGTAACTAGATATGGAATGACTGATGAATTAGGACCAATGGTTTATGCAGATAATGAAGGGGAGGTTTTTCTAGGTCGGAGTGTGACAAAAACAACTCATGTTTCCGAAGCAACTATGCAAAAGGTAGATGCAGAAATTCGTCGCATCATTGATGATCAGTATAATATAGCTCGAAAAATTCTTGAAGAAAATAGGAACATAGTTAAAGTTATGGCAGCTACTCTTCTTGAATGGGAAACAATTGATGCCGATCAAATTAATGATATTATGTCTGGTCGAACTCCTCGACCAAATGACGTATCCTCACCGACATCTTCTGATATTCCTCCGATGTCCCCACCGCCTCCACCATCAGATGGTTTAACAACTGAAAATAATCCAGGCACTGCTCCTATATAAATTTTATATAAAACTTAAAATACATATCTTTTATCTGATGCATATTTTCCAATGTGGTCGATTCGAACTAAATTTCAAGCGCCCGCTTATCATGGGTATAGTTAATATTACGCCAGATTCATTTTCGGATGGCGGACTTTATGAAACAGCTGATTTAGCTATTGCTCATGCTTTCAAATTAATTCATGAGGGAGCAGACATTTTAGATTTAGGTGGAGAGTCTACCCGTCCTGGATTCACACCAGTATCAGAAGATAAGGAAAAAAAACGATTATTACCTGTTATTGAAGCATTATATAATCAAAATATTCCTTTATCAGTAGATACATCTAAACCAGAGGTAATGCGATCAGTATTGGATTCTGGAGTTGATATGATTAATGATGTATATGGATTTACAAAAACAGGAGCAATGGAAGCCGTATCATCATCAAAATGTGGTCTTTGCATAATGCATATTAAACATCAATTATCTAAGATTAGATTTCATAATGAATTAGATCTTTTAGAGTTGTTCAATGAAATTAAGAATTTTTTGGAAAATCAAAAAAGGCATCTTCTTATGTCCGGTATTCACATGAATAGGATGGTTTTTGATCCAGGATTCGGTTTTGGTAAAACTCCAAATCAAAATTATTTTTTGTTAAAAAAAATTTCTGATCTTAAAAGATTTTGCTTCCCATTGATGGTTGGCTTATCACGAAAATCTATGATAGGAGCAGCAACAGGAAAAAAAGTTTCAGATAGATTGTATGGAAGTCTTTCAGCAGCTTTAACTTGTGTATCAAAGGGAGTTGAAATTTTACGTGTACATGATGTTGCTGCTACAGTAGATGCTCTTCGAGTTTGGAAATCTGCTCAGCAAGGATATGTATTTTATGAATCAAAATAAATGTCCACGTAAATATTTTGGAACCGATGGTATCAGAGGTAAGGTAGGTGGACATATAATTAATCCAGCATTTATCCTTCGTTTAGGCTATGCTGCGGGCTATGTTTTTTCTCAGAATTACTCTGGTCATGGACGGCCTAAAGTAATCATTGGAAAAGATACTCGAATATCTGGATATATGCTTGAATCAGCTTTAGAATCTGGATTATCTGCAGCAGGTATAGATGTATTGCTCGCTGGTCCAATTCCTACTGCAGCAGTTGCATATTTTACAAGAGCTTTTCGTTTAGTTGCTGGAATCATGATTAGTGCTTCTCATAACCCATATAGTGATAATGGAATCAAATTTTTTTCTTCGCATGGCGTTAAATTATCAGATATTACGGAATTCGATATTGAGTCGGCATTAGAAAAACCAATGAGATGTGTTATGTCCGAGAATCTTGGTCGTGCAACTCGAATACAAGATGCCAAAGGTAGATATATAGAATTCTGTAAAAATACATTTCCAAATGAACTCGATTTAAATGGTCTTAAAATTGTAATTGATGCTGCCCATGGGGCAGCTTATAGCATTGCTCCATGTATTTTTACAGAATTAGGTGCTGAAGTTCACACTGTTGGGGTTTCGCCTGATGGTCTTAACATTAATAAAAATGTAGGTTCGCTGTTTGCTAAATCGTTAACCAAAACAGTTCAAAAAATTAATGCTGATTTTGGAATTGCTTTAGATGGAGATGCTGATCGTGTTCAAATAGTAGATGGAGAAGGACGTTTATTTAATGGAGATGAGCTCTTATATGCAATAATTCGTGAACGCATGATAAATTCGAATGTTTTGGGTGTTGTTGGTACTTTAATGACAAATTATGGATTTGAGCTTCAAATGCAAAAATTAGGTATAAATTTTGAAAGAACTAATGTTGGGGATCGTTATGTAATGGAACGATTGCAAGCTCGTGATTGGATCTATGGGGGGAAAGTTCAGGTCATTTAATTTGTTTAGATTGTCATACCACTGGCGATGGTATTATTTCTGCTTTGCAAGTTTTAATTGCTTTAAGGAAAAGTGGACAATCCCTTTCAAAATGGATTAGTAGTTTATTTATGTATCCACAAATAACAGTTAATATTCCATGGAGTAGTGGATTAGATTGGAGATTGCATGATAAGCTAAAAAATACATTTCACTCAATTGAAAATGATTTATATGGAAAAGGTCGAGTTTTGATTCGACATTCCGGAACCGAACCAAAATTACGTTTGATGGTCGAATCAGAAGATAATGAACTAGCAGTTTCTTGTATCGAAAGATTAAGTGCATGCATATAGTTATGAATATAGAAATCTAATTATGAAATTATAAAAATTTTTATAAAAAATACATCAATATTTCAATCAATCTTTTTAAGTAATAGAAAATTTTAGACTCTTTATTAAAGAGTCTAAAAGGAACTCAAATGTTCAAATACAGCTTTACAAAAATATTAGTATTTCATGCTTTACTGATGCATGTATGTTGCATAGCAAATGCTCTAAATATTACAGGAGCTGGAGCTTCATTTCCCTACCCAATTTACACAAAATGGGCTGCTGATTACAAAATAGATACAAATAGATTAGTCAATTATCAATCTATTGGATCTGGTGGTGGAAAACAACAAATCATTGCAAAAACTATAGATTTTGGGGCTGTAGATGATCCAATGGATCCAGATTTTTTAAAAGAAAATGGTTTATTCCAGTTTCCAGCAGTACTTGGAGGTACAGTAGCCATTGTTAATATTGATGGAGTGAAAGCTGGAGAGTTAAAATTATCAGGAGAGGTGTTAACTGATATTTTTTTAGGTTCAATAAAAAAATGGAATGATCAAGCTATTAAAGCGCTAAATCCAGATATTGTTTTTCCGGAAGTAGATATTATTGTTGTACATCGTGCAGATGGATCAGGTACGACATTTAATTGGACAAACTATCTTTCAAAAGTTTCCCCTATTTGGAAGAAACAGGTCGGTGAAGGTAAATCTGTAAAATGGCCAACTGGTCAGGGTGGAAAAGGTAATGAAGGTGTAGCTGCCTATGTATCTCAACTAAAAAATTCAATAGGCTATGTTGAATATACTTATGCTAAAAAAAATAATTTAGCTTGGACTCAGTTAAAAAATAAAGCTGGAAAATTTGTACAACCAGAACAGCAAACATTTTCAGCGGCTGCTAAAAATGCCGATTGGAAAAGTGCACCAGGAATGGGTATCATATTAACTAATGAATCTGGGGCTGAATCTTGGCCAATTACTTCAGCAAGTTTTATTGTAGTTCACAAACAGCAAGAAAACCCTAATCAAGGACATGCAGTATTGGAATTTTTTGATTGGGTGTTTAAAAATGGAACAAAGTCAGCTAAAGATTTGGATTATGTACCTTTACCAGATTTCATTACAAATAGAATTCGAGAGTCGTGGTTTGAAATAACAGGGATTGATAAAAAATCAATTTGGAATTCAAATATAACAAAAATATCCTAATTTTTCTTATCTATTGTGAGTTAACTTTTGTTATGTCTATGATGATATATAAGTGTCAAATATTAGGTTATATGCCATTTATCTGTTGTACTGAATAACGGCATTATATGTTCCTTCTAAATCAAAATACTAATACATTGTTTGATAAATTATTTAGAATGCTTACTCGTTTTTTTGCATTCTTAGTCTTATTCTTATTGTTATCTATTGTCTCATCACTAATATATGGAAGTCGAGAATCGATAAATATATATGGATTATCTTTTATTTGGAAAAATGATTGGGATCCTGTAAATCATAGCTATGGAGGTGCTATACCACTTATTGGTACTTTATTAACATCTTCTATTGCATTAATAATTGCAGTTCCAATGTCATTTGGAATAGCAATATTTCTCACAGAATTATCGCCTTCCTGGCTAAGACGTCCATTAGGAATAGCGATTGAAATGTTAGCTGCAATTCCTTCTATTATTTATGGTATGTGGGGACTGTTTATTTTTGTTCCTATCTTTCAAAAATATATACAACCTTTTTTAATTTCTATATTAAGTCCACTGCCTGGAATTGGATCATGGTTTACCGGTCCCCCTTTTGGCATTGGAATATTTACAGCAGGATTGATTTTATCAATTATGATTGTTCCATTCATAGCAACTGTAATGAGAGATGTATTTGAATTGGTGCCCGTGATACTTAAGGAATCAGCTTATGGTTTGGGATGTACAACCTGGGAAGTAATATGGAATATTGTATTGCCCTTCACAAAATCTGGAGTTATTGGTGGGATTATGTTAGGTCTTGGCCGAGCTTTAGGGGAAACGATGGCTGTTACTTTTGTTATTGGTAATGCCTTTCAATTAACTGGATCATTATTTTCTTCTGGAAATTCGATTTCATCAGCGTTAGCAAATGAATTTAACGAAGCTGCTGGACTTCAAAAATCAGCATTGTTGCAACTTGGTCTTATTTTATTTTTAATTACCACAATCATTTTTATTCTATCAAAAATTTTGCTTATTCATATTTCAGAACATGAGAATAAAAAAATATGGTCCGCTTGGAAATGAGGTTATTGTGATTGAAGATACTAGACTTACGATGAACAACCGAATTTATCGGCGCCGTAGCATTATTAACCAAATCATGCTGAAGATATCATTATTTGCTCTTTTATTTGGTTTATTTTGGTTATTTTGGATAGTATGTATACTACTTATAAAAGGTTCGCCTGCTTTATCTTATACTCTTTTTACAAAAATTACTCCTCCTCCAGGACAATGTGGAGGACTTATTAATGCAATAGTAGGTAGCATTCTAATAGTAGGATTTGGTACATTTATAGGAACCCCTATTGGAATTTTAGCAGGAACTTATCTTGCTGAATATGGTCAACGCGGTTGGTTAGTTACTATAATTCGATTTTTGAATGATTTATTATTATCTGCGCCTTCCATTATTATTGGTCTTTTTACCTATTCTGTGTATGTTGTTCAAGTTAAACATTATTCAGGTTGGGCTGGATCAATTGCTTTATCAATGTTGGTCATACCTGTTGTAGTTCGTACGACAGATAATATATTGAGCCTTGTTCCAAACAATCTAAGAGAAGCTGCATTTGCATTAGGTTGTCCAAAATGGAGAATGATAATTGTTATTTGTTATAGAGCAGCAAAAAAAGGTATTATAACTGGAATATTATTATCGTTAGCTCGAATTTCAGGGGAAACAGCACCTTTATTATTTACTGCCTTATCAAATCAATTTATGTCATTCAATATGAATGCACCAATGGCAAATTTGCCTGTTATTATATATCAATATGCATCTAGTCCTTTTGAAGATTGGAATAATTTAGCTTGGGCTGGAGCTGTTTTAATTACTTTATTAGTACTAATAATTAATATTACAGTTCGAAATTTATTTTGTAATAAAATATAGTTAATTTTTTTTTCAAGTTAATAAACAATTGCTAGGCAAAATACATCAGTGAATAGACTCGAAAAGAAATCTAATTCTAGAAAATCTAAAATAGAAGTAAGAAATTTAAATTTTTATTATGGTAAATTTCATGCTTTGCGTAATATAACTATGTCGATTCAAGAAAAAAAAGTTACTGCTTTTATTGGTCCATCAGGTTGTGGTAAATCTACATTATTACGCACTCTTAATAGAATGTTTGAACTGTATCCAGGACAGCATGCAGAAGGAGAAGTCTTGCTGGATGGTGAAAATTTATTAGTTACAAAAACAGATATTTCATTAATTAGAGCAAAAGTTGGTATGGTTTTTCAGAAACCTACTCCATTTCCAATGAGTATATATGACAATATTGCTTTTGGTGTAAGTTTATTTGAAAAGCTTAATAAAAGTGATATGGAAGAACGTGTAGAATGGGCTTTAAGCAAAGCAGCTCTCTGGAATGAAGTAAAAGATAAGATTCATCAAAGTGGAAATAGTTTATCCGGTGGACAACAACAGCGTTTATGTATAGCAAGGGGAGTAGCTATACGTCCCCAAGTTTTGCTTTTAGATGAGCCTTGTTCTGCGTTGGATCCTATCTCAACTGCTAAGATAGAAGAATTAATTGCTGAGTTAAAGGATGATTATACACTAGTTATAGTAACACATAATATGCAACAAGCAGCACGTTGTTCGGATTTTACCGCATATATGTATTTGGGAGAATTAATTGAGTTTGGAAAAACAGATGAAATATTTGTCAAACCTAAACAAAAAGAAACAGAAGATTATATAACAGGCCGATTTGGTTAATCTTGCTTTTTTTTATAAGATAAGTCATGGTACAATTAAAGAATAGAAAATTCGACTAATATCTAATTTAATGTTAAATAATGAGAAATAATCGGGGTGTAGCGCAGCCTGGTAGCGCGTCTGCTTTGGGAGCAGAGGGTCGCGAGTTCGAATCCCGCCACCCCGACCAAAATTAAATAGTAATTGAATACTATTCGTTTCAATGAAACAAATTCATTAAAAATTGCGCAACATAACTTCTATGATAAACGCTTATTTTTAATAAGCTTAAACAGTTTAGCGGCAGTAGCTCAGTTGGACAGAGCATGGGCTTCTAAGCCCAGGGTCGTAGGTTCGAATCCTACCTGTCGTGCCATTTTATATATATAAATTTAATGTTTTCTATGAAAGCATGCTATGCTATTATGTCAGACAACTATTGTGGTGGCTATAGCTCAATTGGTAGAGTCCCGGATTGTGATTCCGGTTGTTGCGGGTTCAAATCCCGTTAGCCACCCCAATTTAATTTGTTTCAGATAACGAGAGCATAATTCAAACATTTCAGTTATTTTAATTTTTTTGAAAATTATTAAAATAATAAGTTTCATTATGTAATTTCTGATTAAAATTGATCAATTTTTGGGTAAGATTAAGGATCTTATATCAATCTTATATATTTGTAAGGATTATCCTTTTCTGTAATGGAGCCCTGTTTATGACATCCTTCTCTGACATTACTTTTAATGGGAGTATGGTTGCATTAGTTACCCCTATGCTTCCTGGAGGAGACCTTGATTATGAATCTTATCGTGCATTAATTGATTGGCATATTTCTGAAGGAACAGAAGCATTAGTTGTCGCAGCAACAACAGGAGAATCTCATACTGTTTCTATAGATGAACATGCAGAACTTATTCGTGTTGCTGTGCAACATTCTAATGAACGAATTCCAATTATTGCTGGGGTAGGTGCTAATTCAACATCAGAAGCAATTGATTTGACTCGTCATGCTAAAAACATTGGTGCTAAAGCAGGATTGTCTGTTGTTCCCTATTATAACAAACCTTCTCAAGAAGGTTTGTATCAACATTTTCGTACTATTTCTGAAGCGGTTGAGTTGCCATTGTTAATGTATAATGTTCCAAAACGTACGGCTATAGAGATGAGTCATGAAACAATATTAAGATTAGCTGAAATTCCAGGAATCATTGGAATTAAGGATGCTAGTGGTGATATTGCAAAAGGAGTGATGTTAATTCGCGATGCTCCTGATGGCTTTCAAATATTTAGTGGAGATGATGCTACTGCAGCAGCTCTAATGATTTTAGGTGCAAGTGGAAATATATCAGTAACTGCTAATATTGTTCCAAGACAAATTCGCGATTTATGTATGGCTTGTATAAATGGTGATGCTATAACTGCACGTGGATTAAATTTAAAATTAGCTCCTCTGAATCAAGCTTTGTTTATCGAATCAAACCCAATTCCAGTAAAATGGGCTTTAAATGAAATGGGCCGAACTGCCTTAGGATATCGATTGCCATTAGTTGGATTGAATCCTGCAAATCGTGAATTTATTAGAAAAGTAATGCATTCTTTGAATCTAATATAAATTATTATTCCAGTCATAAAGATTAAAAAATAAATTAATAATTGTTTATATCTATTTCAAATAGATATAATTTTCTTAAATTCATAAAGTAAAGCAAGGGCCTCGAATGGTGTGGTTTGATCTAAATCAATATCTTTAACTTTTTCAAAAAAATCATTCATGAGCTTCAATTTTTCCTTATTATTAAAATATAAGGAAATTTTATCAAAATTTTGATTTAAATTAGATTTAACTAATGGATCAATCTTCTGAAATTCAAATTCTAATTTTCTAAGTTTAAGTTGTGCATTTTCTATAACGTTCCTTGGAATTCCTGCTCTTTTAGCTACTTGAATACCATAACTACGATTAGCAAATCCTTCATGAACTTCATGAAGAAATACAATATCTCCTGAGTCCTGATCTAGAGAAGCTAGGTGAACATTTTTACTGATTGATGTTCATTTGCTATTTTCGTCAATTCAAAATAATGTGTTGAAAATAGAGTCAATGCCTGATTTTTATTTAAAAGATGATGAGAAATAGCCCAAGCTAGAGATAAACCATCATAGGTTGAAGTGCCACGACCTATTTCATCCATTATTACAAGACTATGCTTTGTACTAGCAGCTAAAATAGCAGCTGATTCAATCATTTCCATCATAAAGGTTGATTGACCTCCGGCAAGGTCATCTGCTGCACCAATTCTTGTAAATATTCGATCTAATTTCCCGATACAAGCACTATCTGCTGGAACAAAACTTCCTATTTTAGCTAGCAAGACAATGAGGGCAATTTGACGCATATAAGTTGATTTCCCACCCATATTAGGTCCTGTAATTATTACCATCCGTTTAGATTGATTGATATATGAATCATTTGGAGTAAAATATTTCACATGATTTTCTATAACCGGATGTCGACCTGATTTAATAATGATTTCACTTTTTTCACTAAGTTGAGGGGAACCCAATTATTAAATTTCGCATGCTTTGCTAAAGTTGATAAAACATCTATTTCTGCCAAAGCTTGAGAACAATTTATTAAAGGATTAACGTAATCAGCTAATATTTCTAATACTTTTTCATAAAGCCACTTTTCTCTCAATAAAGCTCGATTTTTTGCGGAAAGAATCTGATCTTCTAACATCTTAAGTTCATCATTAATATAACGTTCCGAATTCTTCAATGTTTGTCGTCGAAAATAATTTTTTGGAGCTTTATTTATTTGGCTTTTTGGTATTTCAATATAAAAACCATGGACCCGATTAAACTCAATTCTTAAATTTGATATCCCAGTATTTTTTTTTTCTATGTTTTCAAGTTTAATTAAATAATCTCCTGCATTTTCTGTTTGACTTCGTAATGCATCAAGTTCCGAATCATAACCCTTTTCTATAACACCGCCATCACGAATGTTAATAGAAGGTTCAAATGCTATTGCTGATTCTATAAAATTTAGGAAATAATTTTCCAAATTTAGGTATTCATTGAGTTGCATTAAATGAGATGAATCTTTGCATGACTTTATAAGTATTTCTGACAATTTTGGCAACGAAGAAATGGAGTTTCTCAAACTAGCTAATTCTCTAGGTCGAACTGAACGCAGAGCTAATCTAGAAGCAATTCGTTCAATATCAGGAAAAACACTTAAAATTTCATCTAAATTATTTATTTGATCACAAAATTTTGTTTCTTGAAATGTATCTATTAATGCTGAAACAGCTTTTTGTCGCCAAATAATCAAATCATTTGAGCATAAAGGATGATTGAGCCATTTTTTTAATAAACGACTACCCATAGGTGTATTACATTTATCTAGTATGGAAAATAATGTTGGCTTTTCATTTCCATTGATTGTTTTTGTTAATTCCAAATTTCTTCTTGTGTGTGGATCTAATACAAGATAATCATTAGATCTTTCAATTTGAATTTTTTGAATATGAGATAAAGTATTTGATTGAGCACGATTGGCATATTTTAGTAGGGCACCAGCAGCACATATTGCAATCTGCATATCTTCTTTAATATCAAAACACGACAAAGTATCTACTTTGAAATGTTCTAATAATTCATTTTGAGCATTATCAAATTCAAAATGCCAATCTGGTATAGGGGAATAAGTACTATTAAATAATGGGCGTTTCGATAAATTTTCCGAACAAATAATTTCAGCTGGTGCTATTCTATGCAGTTCTGACTCAAGTTCAGTATTTTTACATTTTATGATTTTAAATTCTCCATTTGCCATATTGAGAAAGGCTAAACCAATATAAAATGCAGAATCTTTTTGTTTTTTTTGCAGCATCCATATAGATGCTAAAATCTTATCAGATTTTGCTGGCAATAGAAGATCTTCTATCAATGTACCAGGGGTTAGGATACGAACAATTTGACGATCAACTAATCCTTTTGATATTGTCGAATCTTCCATTTGTTCACATATGGCAACTGATTCTCCAAGTTCTAGTAAATTTTTTAAATACTGTTCTATATTATTTGCAGGTACTCCAGCCATAGGAATTGGGATTCCATTATCTGTTCCTCGTTTAGTTAAGGTTAGATTAAGCAATCGTGCTATTTTTTTAGCATCTTCGTAAAACATCTCATAAAAATCACCCATTCGGTAAAAAAGCAATGATGATCCTGCTTGTTCTTTTAAATGATTATACTGTTGCATCATTGGAGTAAGTCCAGAATGGGATTTAATAGTCATATCAAAAATGTAAATTTATTAAATTTTAAGTCAATTCAAAAATTGAATTAGTTAATTAATTATAAAAATTTAATTTATAAACCATGAAATTTTTAAAAACATTGATTTAATTAAATTAATAATGTAGCTTGAATGTTATTATTCATATAGATTGTTAATCTAAAAAAGATTATTGTTTATACAAAAGGATTTTTCTAGAAGCTATTTAGTAAATAAGAATTGTAAAAAAAGCATATTAATTTCAAAATTTAAAAAAATTAATATGTACAATGAACATAATGTTTTAAAAAATCATTCGATTAGTTATCTAGATAATTAATCGAATGATGATTATATATCTGAAGTTTATGTAGAATTCTTCTTAATATTTTTAAGTTAATGGTCAATTACAAAATTTTATAATTGACCATTAACTAGGTAAGTATTGTAGCGTCATTTTTTAGTGATATAAAATTTTATGCATCCAATGTTGAATATTGCTGTAAAAGCTGCAAGACGTGCAGGAAAAATTATCAATCAAGCGAGTTTGAATTTGGAAAGGATGAATTCTAATACCAAATTTAAACAAAATTATTTAGTTGAAATTAATGTAGCAGCTGAGAAAATAATTTTAGAAACATTACAAGCTTCTTACCCTAATCATGCATTTTGGGGAGAAGAAATTAATTATCAAGGACCTAAAAAAGCAGAATTTCAATGGATTATTGATTCATTGGATAATACTACTAATTTTATTTATGGTTTACCTGTTTATGCTATCTCAATAGCTTTAACCAAAAATAGGCAAACATTACAATCAGTTATATATGATCCATCACGTAACGAACTTTTTACTGCAGGAAAGGGTAATGGAACCTTTTTAAATAATCGGCGTATTCGGGTTTCTGGAAGATCGTACTTTAATGAATCCTTATTAGGTACTAATCATTCTAATATAATTAACTACTCATCATTATGTAGTATGCAACAAAATAAGATGAATCCAGAATGCCCTTATATTCGATGTTTAGGTTCTGTGGTTTTAAATTTAGCTTATGTTGCTTGCGGGCGTTTAGATGGTTTTTTCTGTCAAGGTTTAAAATCCTGGAATTTAAACGCTGGAAGTCTAATAGTTCAAGAAGCTGGTGGTCTAATATCAGATTTTAGTGGAAATCAAACGTGGATGAAATCAGGAAATATATTGGCGGCAACACCTAAAATTTTAAATAATATGATTAGATTAATTGAAAATTCTCATCATGTTTCTCAAAAAAATGTTGAAAAATCAACAAAAAATTAAATCTGAAAAATTATTCATCAAAATCTGAAATTATGGGGATTTTATTAGATTTAAATAATTTTGTAAGCTTTTTTATTCTATTAATTTTAGAAATTATTTTTGAAATAGATAATCTTGTTTTTATCCTTATTCTTGTAAAGAAGTTAGATCCTTCTTTGCAAAAGCAAGCATATGTAATTGGATTACTTATATCATTAATTATGAGATTAGGACTGTTATCTATAATTTCTTGGTTACTGAATTTTAAGTATTCTATTGTTATAAACAATTGGATTAATTTTTCAAGTCGAGATTTAGTTTTTATGTTTGGTGGTTTTTTTCTTTTAATTAAAACTATTATTGAGTTATATAGTTGTTTTCAAAAAAGAATATCTCATAAAGACAATGATATTGTTTCTGATATATCTTCAAATTTTGGATTTATCGTAGCACAAATTATTGTGATTGATGCAACTTTTTCTTTAGATTCTGTTATTACAGCAATTAGCATTGTAGACAATGTGGTTATTATAATGATTTCAACAACTGTTACTATAGTATGTATGCTTTTTGCTCATAATAAGCTAAGTAAGCTAGTTAATGAAAATCCAAACTTAACCATTCTTTGCCTTATATTTTTATTTATTATAGGTATAACACTGATTCTTGAAAGTATTGGGTATAAAATACCCAATATATACTTATTATATATATCTTTTATTTTTCTTATTATTGTTGAACGATTAAATTCGTTAAAAAAATTTAATACTATTAAAAATAGTTTAATCCATTCTGTTCTAAAAATTTCTTATTTTCAAAAAATAACATCCTTAAAAAGGAAAAATCAACAATTTTCTAAAAAAATCAACAATTAAAAAGTAATGTTTAAGTTATATATAATAATTTCTGCCAATGTCGGATATGTTAATTTTTAAAAAATAACACCGTGATCATTTTACCAAAATTTATCCATTGTTTTTTATTTTTAAGTATATAAAAAAAGAAAATTTTTCAAATAAAATTGACAGTAACAGAAATTTTTTAAAGTATAAATGAATATTTAACTAATTTTATGATTATTTATGATATTGAGCGTTTTACAAAAGTATTTTTCCTAGGAATTATTCAAGGATTCACTGAATTTTTTCCAATTTCCAGTACAGCTCATTTAATATTAATTAGTGATTGGATTGGATTTGATTCATCTTCAGAACAGTTTTTCGAAGTAATGATGCAATGTGGTTCTGTTTTAGCTATTATTTGTTTTTTTCGAAAAAATTTATTGAATTTAATTAAAGGATTATGTTTATTTATTCCAAATAAAATAAAACTGATGCATAAATTATTGGTTGCATTGTTACCGATAATCATTATTGGACCTTTTTCTATAAAAGTAGTTAAGTCTCTTTATTATCCAAAAATAGTTGCAATAGCTATGATATTAGGAGGTGTAATTATTCTATGGGTTGAAAATAGAACCTACTATTTAATCTATAATACAGAATATAAATTCTCTGACATTTTAGAAAAAATATCACTCAAACAAGCTATAATAATAGGATTAGTACAATGTCTAGCAATCATTCCTGGATTTTCTCGTTCAGGAACAACTATTATTGGAGGAATCTTTGTTGGTCTCAATAGGAAAATTGCAACGGAATTTTCATTTCTTTTAGCAATACCAACCATAATTGGTGCGTCAATTCATGATTTATATCATCATTCTTCCAAGTTGACTATATCAAGTTTTTTAGATATTCTAATTGGTTTTTTTTCTTCTTTTCTAATTAGCTTAATAATGATCCGCATAGTGTTTAAATTTATAGAGACTCATACATACCGAATTTTTGCATGGTACAGATTAATATTTGGTGGAATAATTCTTATTATATATCTAATTAGATAATTATTTATAATTTTAAAAAATTTTTATTTATACTGATCTATAGCATGATGAACTGGTAGTACTTAAATCTTTGTTTTTAAAATTGGATTCATTAATTTTTGAAAGCTTTCCTCTTGAGTTAATCTGTAAGATTTTTATTGAATTGTTCTCAATAAAAATTCCTCCTCCTTTTTCAATATTCTCATAATCAAATTCCCAATCGGGAAGTACCCAACGTTCACATTTTCTATCATTAATTTTGTAAATATGCTTTCCAGGTCTATGAGTATGTCCATGTATTAATATATTAGCTTTGCTATTTTCAAAGAAAGATTGGATAGCCTCTAGAGAAACATCCATAATATCATTGCTTTTTTTCTGATTTTCCTGATTGCTTTTGTGGCGAAATTCTTTTGCTGCGTTTAAACGTTCTGAAATAGATTGTTCTAAGAATCTTTTTTGCCATTCTGAATCACGTACAATAGATCTAAAATATTGGTACGATCTATCTTGTAAACAAAATTCATCTCCGTGGCTCACAGCAACATATCCTAAATCGGTATCTAAAATTGCAAGCTCTGGTAAAAGTTTTGCATTTAAAATTGATGCAAGTTCATTACCTATTAAAAAATCTCTATTTCCTCTCCCTATCCAAATTGGAATCTTTTTAGCGGTATTTCTAATACCATTTATAACAGAATCTATCCATGGATAAGAAAATTTTACAATATCATCGCCTATCCAAAAATCAAAAATATCACCTAGCATTATTAATGAATTTGATTTTTTAATTACTAATTGTAGAAATGATCGAAATACATTTAAAGTAAATGGCTTATCATTACTTAAATGAAGATCAGAAATAATACAAATCGGACCAGAAATAGATATAGTAGTATTCAATTAAAATTATTTTCTTATGTTAAGCATATTTAAATTTACATCAACTGATTAGAGCAATTTAAATTTAACTTTTCTTAAAAAAGTTTCATTATAATCCTTTTTTATATGAATTTTTAAATTCACTTTCATAATTTATAAAAAAAGTAATAGCTTTATATAATATTTTTTATGTTCTTTATATAATGAAAAATTATTTATTAAGTTAAGTTATTTATGTTTACGATGATTCATAATTACATTCTTCACTTAATGCCAATGAAATCTAGAAAATCATAGCAGGATTTAATTTTTGTTAAATTTTTAATTTTATGTGAAAAGATAAAATCTGAATAACTATTTGATATGATCAATATTCTTATATTCATTAAAACCAATCCCATTAGTTTAAAAAAATAAATTATTAAATAAAATAAATAGATTTCATCTTTTTATATTAAAAATAGTCAAATTTTGACTAAATCTATTTTATATTTAAAACTGAGTAGTGTTCTTATGCAAAATATTTACAATACACTAACACGTATTAAGGAAAAACTAAAACCTGTTTGTTCAGGACACGTAAAAATGTATGTTTGCGGAGTAACTGTATATGATTATTGTCATCTAGGACATGCTCGAATATTTGTAAATTTTGATATAGTTCAACGTTGGTTATGTGCTCAAGGACTCAATGTAAAATATGTCAGAAACATTACAGATATTGATGATAAAATTATCTTTCGCTCACAAGAAAAAAAAATTCAATTAGGTGAAATTACTAATTTCTATATTGCTGCTATGCATGCTGATGAACAAGCTCTTGGTGTTAAGATTCCTTATAAAGAGCCTCTTGCTACCTCATATATCAAGGAAATGTTAGATATTATTGATAAATTAAAAGCTAAAGATATTGCTTACCAGAATGAGAATGGCGATATGAATTTTTCAATTAGAAAATTTTCTAATTATGGAAAATTATCTGGAAAAATTTTAAAGGATCTAAAAATTGGAAACAGAGTTAAACTTGTTTCAATAGATAAGCGTGATTCGTTTGATTTTGTTTTATGGAAACGCATAAAAAACAATTCAATTGCACCTGAAATTAAATGGGATTCTCAATATGGTTCAGGACGACCAGGTTGGCATCTTGAATGTTCTGCAATGAGTAATGCTTTGTTAGGATTACCATTAGATATTCATGGGGGAGGACCTGATCTTTTGTTTCCTCATCATGAAAATGAGATCGCTCAATCTGAATCTGCTTTTGAATGTTCTTTATCTAATCTTTGGATGCATTGTGGTCCACTAATGATAAATGGACAAAAAATGTCTAAATCATTAGGAAATTTCCGAACGATTCGACAAATTATAGGAATAGGTAACACTTCCGAAATTAATTATCAAGTGAATATGCGAGAAGCAGAAATGCTACGATTTTTCATTATACGAAAGCATTATCGTAGTATTCTACATTATTCTTTTGAAAATTTAATTGATGCACAAAATGCACTTGATAAACTTTATCAAACTTTAAAAAACGTTGATCCTGAAATTTGTAATATTGATTGGTGTGATTCACAAGCTGAAAATTTTAGAATATCAATGAACGACGACTTTAATACTCCTAATGCTATTTCTATTTTATTTGAACTAGCTAATCAAGCAAACAAAAAAAACTGTCATAAGAGTTCAGGTCTGCTTAAGGCTCTAGCAGGTTTATTAGGTATTTTGCAGCAAAATCCATCTGATTATTTTAAGATTCCGTCTAGATATAATCAAAACTACAAAACACAGAAAAAGAATATTTCCAAAAAATATATTGAAGAGTTGATTGTTCAAAGGTTAAATGCGAGAAAATTGAAAAACTATAATGAAGCGGATCGCATTCGAAAACTTTTGCAAAAATATGGAGTGGATCTTCAAGATAAGAAAGATGGTAATACTGAATGGCAATTTATTAATTAATACTGCCTTATTAAAATTCTTTTTTTAGAAGAACAATTTTTGGATTTAAATAAAAATATCTAAATATTCTTACAAGATTAAGATTATATTAAAATAAATAAAAAAATTTAATATTGTTAAAAAATTCTATAATTTTAGGGTTAATTTAATTATTTTAATAAGTTTTATTTAATTGATTTATCAAAATAATACATTTAATTAATTTCAATAATAAGCAAGAACGGGTAAGTTTTTCTTAATTTAAATTGAAATTAGTATAGGTTTAATTGTATATTTTTACGGAATCCTTTCCATGCGTAATATATTTTTAGAATTCGAAAAACCTCTTGAAAATCTTGAAAATAAAATTGAACAGCTCCGATATATACAAACAGATTCAGCTGTTGATATTTCAGAAGAAATTAATCGGTTGCAAAAAAAGAGTCAAACTTTAATAAAAAATATCTATTCCAAATTAACTCCATGGCAAATAACACTAATATCTCGACATCCTCAAAGACCACATACCATAGATTATATAAATGAAATTTATACAGATTTTCATGAGCTACATGGAGACCGAATGTATGCCGATGATCAATCAATTATTGGTGGATTAGCTCGATTTAATGGAGTGTCATGCATGATCATTGGACATCAAAAAGGTCGTGATACAAAAGAGAGAACAATCCGAAATTTTGGAATGCCTTTACCAGAAGGATATCGAAAAGCTCTACGCTTAATGCGTTTAGCCGAAAAATTTAGGATTCCTGTATTTACCTTTATTGATACACCTGGAGCATATCCAGGTATATGTGCAGAAGAACGAGGTCAGTCTGAAGCAATTGGGAAAAATTTATGCGTTATGTCAGAATTAAAAGTTCCAATTATTACTACTGTTATTGGTGAAGGTGGTTCTGGTGGCGCTTTAGCAATTGCTATAGGAAACACGGTTTTAATGCTTCAATATGCAATTTATTCGGTTATTTCACCAGAAGGATGTGCAGCTATATTGTGGAGAAATTCCGAAAAAACAGCAGAAGCTGCAGATGCGCTTTCAATTGTATCGTATCGATTAAAGGAATTAGGTTTAATAGATCAAATTATTGATGAACCATTAGGTGGAGCTCATCGAGATATAAAATTAATGGCTCGTTCATTGCGTCATTCATTAGCTGATTCTTTAAGATTATTACAAAATTTATCTGCAGAAGAATTAGTTCAACAGAGAATGCAACGATTATTTTCTTATGGCCGGTTTCAAGAAATACGAATTTAGTGATTTTTGATTAATATAAGAAATATTCTTAATTTCTTGATAATTACCTACATGGATAGATGTTTATTTATGAATAATATTTCATTAGTCAAGAATCTTAGTATGCCAATTCAAAATCAACTAAAAAATTTAAAAAAATTACCTTCTCATATTGCTATTGGAGTAAGTGGTGGCATTGATTCTGCTATGTTAGCTCTAATAGCTAATCAAGTAACTCGTGAGATGGGAATTAATTTGATTTGTTTTCACATTAATCATGGTTTACATATAGATGCGGATGAATGGGAAAAACAAGTATTTTTTTTGGCAAGTTTATTAAAACTGAAAGTTTACCAAAAAAATATTTTTATACATAAAAAAAACAATTATGGTTTGGAAGCTGCAGCTAGGAATGAACGTTTTAAAGCTTTTTTAAATTTAGCTAATGAACACAATATAAAACATATTTTATTAGCTCACCATCAAGATGATCAAGCAGAAACAGTATTGATGAGATTGCTGCGAGGCACTGGTCTCCAAGGAATAAGGGCAATGTTACCAATTACTCAACGTGAAGGTATTTTATATATTCGACCTTGGTTAGAAATTAACCGTCAATATATTCTTAATGCAGGCGAATTATTTTCTAAGACAAATTCTTGGATAGCAGTAAATGATCCAGCAAATTTTGATTCTAAATATACTCGTTCCATTGTGAGAAAAGAATTAACGCCGATTCTAAATTATCGTTGGCCAAGTTGGAAGAAAATTCTATCGCGCCATGCTAATCATATGGCAGAAATAGAAGAATTTATTAAAGAATTCGTACAATTAGATTTAAAAAAATTAAGTCTCAATAAAGATAATCGAAGCTTATCTTTATCTAAATGGCGAAGTTTATCTTATGTAAGACAAGTACAAATATTAAGATATTGGTTGGATTTTCATGGAATATATATGTTAAATCATAAATGGTTGAAAAATTTATTAAGACAACTTAAACAATTGCATAATTTTGGATTTGATCGAAAAATGATAGTGCAACATGGTAATCATCAAATTTTTTGTCATAAAAATAAAATATGGATTGAAATTTGTAATAAACAGAAATAGGTTTTTAAAAAATGTTGAGAACTATTTACTAATATTCCTATTCAATGCAATAATCTACTCGAAAAATTTCATATATTAAATACTTTTTTCTAGGATCTTACATGTCCTTAGTCGTTCATAAATATGGTGGCACATCGATGGGTTCGATCGATCGAATTAAGAAAGTAGCCCTTCGAATTGTAAAATGGCATAATGCTGGATATCAAGTTGTTGTGGTCCCATCAGCTATGGCTGGTGAAACAAATCGTTTATTAAAACTAGCTAAAGATATAACTATTGAACCTGATAATAGAGAATTGGATATGTTAGCTTCAACAGGAGAACAAGTAAGTAGTGCCTTGTTAGCTATTGCTTTGCAATCTGCTGGAGTTCCTGCTCGAAGTTATGCTGGATGGCAAGTTCCATTTCGAACTAATAATGCATATACAAAAGCTCGTATAGTTTCTATAGATGATCAATTAATTCGTTCGGATTTAAGCTCTGGAAAAGTTGTCGTTATAACAGGGTTTCAAGGTATAGACCCGAATGGACATATTACAACTCTAGGTAGAGGTGGTTCTGATACTTCAGCTGTGGCTGTTGCATCTGTATTAAAGGCAGATGAATGTTTGATATATACAGATGTAGATGGGGTATACACAACTGATCCAAGAATTGTTCCAGAAGCATGTCGAATGCCAGTTGTTTCATTTGAAGAAATGCTAGAAATGGCTTCTTTAGGATCTAAAGTATTACAAATACGTTCAGTTGAATTTGCCGGTAAATATCGTGTACCTACACGAGTGTTATCATCTCTCACTGACCCTCTTCTTGATCTTGAAGAAGAAACTCGTTCCGGAACTTTGATTACTTTTGAGGAAGATGAAAAAATGGAGGAAGCTCTAGTTTCAGGTATTGCTTTTAGTCGTGATGAAGCAAAAGTTACGTTGTTATCTGTTCCAGATCAACCTGGAATCGCTTATTCTATTTTAGGACCTGTGGCAGAGGCAAATATTGATGTTGATATGATTGTTCAAAATCAATCCGTTTCTGGAATGACTGATTTCTCTTTCACAGTAAATCGAAATGAATTTCAAAAGGTTATTGAGTTATTAAAAAATAAAGTTATACCAGCTGTTCAAGCTAAAGAATTAGCTACAGATCAAAAGGTTGCAAAAGTTTCTATTGTAGGTATTGGGATGCGTTCTCATGTTGGAGTAGCTAGCTTGATGTTTCAAGCTCTTTCTAACAAAGGAATTAATATTCAAATGATTAGTACTAGTGAAATAAGAACATCAGTTGTGATTGAAGATCAATATATGGAATTAGCTGTAAGAACTTTACATCATACATTTGGTTTGGATCAAATCTAGTTTGAAAATAATAAATACTGATAAAATTCTAAAATTATTTAAATCGTGTTAGAATTGTAAACTTTATAATTTGGAGGTGTGCCCGAGTGGCTGAAGGGGCTCCCCTGCTAAGGGAGTGTGTAATTCTGAAATTGCACCGTGAGTTCGAATCTCACCGCCTCTGCCAATTTTAAAAAAAATGAATGCTTTCTGAAATTTAGAATTTGAGTTTTTGTGCGCCCGTAGCTCAGTTGGATCAGAGTACTTGGCTACGAACCAAGGGGTCGTGGGTTCGAATCCTGCCGGGCGCGCCAAATTTTAAAATTAAAACATAGAGCATTGAAATTTAATTTATAAGTTTAAACATTAGATTTTTTAATTTTTCAATTAAATAAGCTTATCTGAATAATTATTCGAAACCAAAACTCATATTTTTTATGAAATCTAAAATTATTTAGATCTGCTTTCTATAAATTTTCAAAAAATCACGAACAATTAAATTCTGCTAGAAATTTCTCATAAATATGATTGAGGTTGGTAATAAACTAGGCCTGGAAATGGAAATGGTTATAGTTCATAAAGGTACTATTAAAAGCCATCCTATTCAAAATTATTTTCAGAATTTAGCTAAAATCAAGCGATCTAGAGGAATAAGTATTACGATAAAACAAGTTAATGGTATTAATATTGAATTAAATACCTTTCTTGGAAAAAGTGGTCTTGATAATGGTTTTAATCTCCTTGAAACATCTTTTTCACCTATACAAGGAGAAGGTAATTTAGTTCGTTTATATGAATTAATTAATCAAGAATTAAATGATGTTATAAATGGACTTGAACTTGAAAATGCGACCATATTAAATGCATCTAATCATCCTTATTGTCGTGTTGATGCTGAATGGTATTCTAGAGTTTGTACTCCTCGAAGAATTTATAAAGAACTAGTCGGATATCGTAAATGGAATCATTGGGTTGGGATCGATTCGAAAGCTCAAAATGGACCTTGTACTTCCATTGATATAAAACAAGCTGCACGTGCTCTAAATGTTATTTTAGGATTATCTCCTGCCTTTATAGCCTTATATGCAAATAGTCCTATAGAAAATGGAGAGATTACAGGTTTAAAAGAAAATCGACTCACCATGTGGAGTAAGATGTTTAGAAACTCTCGATTTTCAGGAGATTTTTTCTTACATTGTTTGCCTAATCGCCCATTTAATAATTTAGGTGATTATTTTCGTTGGATGTTTGGACCTAATACAGTAACTCGATCTTTATCAAAAGATTTAATAATTGATGATTATAAGTCTAGTGAAAATACATTTTTAGATAATCATCCATCTTTAATTGCTTTTTTATATTCGAATAAATGGAAAGGGTATTGCTATGAAACAAATAAAAATATCATATTAAAACCAAATGTCGAGCATTTTGTATATTCACAGTTTGCACATTTTTTAGATGCGCGTTGGCGATATAGTTTAGAACGTCTTCCTTCAATTTCTGTTCTTTTAAAAAATTGGGAAAATCCAAAAGGAATCGAAGAACTCTTTGAAGATTATGGTGTTGATGGATATATAGAAGGAAGGGCAACAGGAGCGGTATTTTCAGATGCTCAATTAATCAATGAAATAGGTAAAGATCTTGCTTCTACTGTTGTAATTTCACCGTCAGCATTACAGCTAGGGTTGCTTAGAAACATTGAAGAATCTGAAAGACTTATGTATAGATGGGGTTGGTTAAAATTGAAACATATGCGATTTCAAGCTATTAAGCAAGCCTTTGAAGATAAATCAATTTGTAAATTAGTAAAAGATGTTTTGTTTGTCGCTGGAAAAGGACTTGAAAGATATGAACAACATTGGTTAGATTATCCAAGATTCAATTTTGAATCACGCAAAACAGGAGCAGATCGTCTTTTAGAAATTTGGAATTCAAGCAATGGAGATCCTTCAGAACGCTTAATTCAATTGAATGATATACGAACTCTGAAACTATCTAATATTTGATTATTATAGATTTTTAGGAAAACCAATAGGATGGAAATTAATTCAAAAATTTATTTATCATCATAGACATCATCAGCAGCTAAAAGAATATCTACTGGGGGTCAAAGCCAATGAGACGAGAAGTTTTCAAATTTAGAACTATTTTGGCAGGATCAGTCCAAATTTGACTAAGTTGTCTCGGTTTAGCTCCATTTAGAATACGTGCAATAGTTTCTGCATAGAATAATCCTACATATGAGTAATCAGCTTGAGCCATACTCATTAGAATTCCTTGTTTTACTTCTTCAGAACCTAACATAGAAAAACTAGGAACTTTTGCATCAAGTAAAATTTCTGCAATTTGCTTAACATTCTCAGCAGTAATACCTCTATGAACAGTAACATATGCAGCATCGATCTTTTGTGAAATTTCTTCATAGCATTTTACTACATTTTGAGACGCATCTTTTTGAGGAATACTATGAGAAAGAGCATTACAATGAATTATTTGAAAATCTCTTTCTTTCGCAACTTGCTCAACAGCCGATACAGCACTATAAGTCCGTCCTTCTGCACTATCTTCATATACTAGACCCAATTTCTTAAAACGAGCAATTTCATGGAAAAGTCGAACCTGTTGTTGATATCGTTCAGGTTGAACTCGAGCATGAAGGTTATCTAAACCGCTATCTTCAGGACTTTTAATAATACATGATCCAACAGGATCACTAGTTGAAGTAACAACAGTAGGTATGGGTGCTCCTATACTTACCATATCTTGTCCTGCCCATGTTCCCATAGCAATCACAAGATCAACATCTTTTCTTTTTTTAAGATGTTCTAAAATCATCTGTCTAACATTTAATTGATCATTTTCTAAAAAATTATCAGGTTGCCACCAAGCATCACTAACAAATTCAATGTAATCACTATATGTAGTTTCTGAAAGTAATTTCCAAAGTTGACTACCATTTAGGCTATTGGGTATATCAGGTAAACTTATCCATCCTAATTGTTGCAAACCATAAGCAATGACTAATAATGTTTTCGGGTAATCTGCATAATCTCCACTTGCAAAATAGCCAATTCGCCATTTCTCTGCATCTGCTCTTTTTCTAGGATGCGTAGAGATAGTATTACTTACTTCTATTGAAGAATCATTTATTTTTGCAATTTCATATACGTTTGTTACATTTGCTCTAATTGGAAACCATAGAAAAATGGTAACAACTAAAAGAATCACAAAATATGAGAAATGTTTCATGATCATAAATTTACAATCGTCTTATTGCTATAAGAGTCATATCATCAGATTGTTCAATCCCATCTGAAAATAGACGAATATCGTTAATAACCATGTTAATTAATTCAGAGGATGTGTTAGAATATTTAATAATATTATTCAGCCTGTTTTTTCCATATGATTTTCCAGTTTTATTCACGGATTTGGTAATACCATCAGTATAAATAAAAAGAGTTTCATCTAATTTTAAATATTTACATAAATGTTTATAATGCATATTCTCTTGTATACCACAATTTTTTGTAATATCTTCGTCAAGATTGTTTAAAAGTTTATTTTTTTCTCTGCCAACTATAATAGGAGAAGGAATACCAGCATTAGACCAATTAAATTCTCCAGTATGAATATCTAATATACCAATTAATAAATTTATAAATATAAAATTTGGGTTATTTTCAACTAATTTATTATTAATCTTAAATAGAATAACAGCTGGATTCATTTCTTCTTTTTCTTCTTCAATTGTCGATTGTATCAAAATTTTTGTAACAGCCATGAATAATGCAGCAGAAATTCCTTTGTCTGAAACATCCCCAATAACCACACATAAATTTTTATTTGATATTAAAAAATAATCATAAAAGTCTCCTCCAACTTCTCTTTCTTGAAAAAAGGCTGCATTTAAATCAACTTTTTTTTGAATTTGATTTTCTTGGAAGGCCAGAGGAAGCAATCCAATTTGCATAGCACGAGCAATATTTAATTGAGTTTCACGTTCTTTCGATGTTATTTCTTTCATTAATCGAGACACATTTTCTCTAAGTTCTTGATCCATAAAAATAAATGATTCTGCTAACTTTCCAACTTCGTCTTTATATTTAAAAGAAAGTGTAACAATATAATTCGGAACAGAATATTCAGAAGTTAGATTTTGTTTTGGTAAGTGTCTTACATAATATGTTAAAGTCTTTAAAGGTCGAGAAATTCTTTCTGAAATTATCCATGCAAATATTAAAGCAATTAGCATCGTTGTAAAAAAAATAATAGCTTGACGATTAATTAAAAACCTAGCAGGGGCAGTTAAATCACTTTCAGGAACTGCTGAAATTAACATCCAACCTAAAGGTTTATAACAAATGTAACTAATATACCAAAGATTTTTACCATCATTAAAAAGAATAGATTGAGCTGAACTATTTTTGTAGGAGTTTAATGTTTCTCGTAATGTTTTTTCATTTTTGATATCAATTGAATCTAAAAGATGTGTGTATTGTGGTGGTAAAGGAACTATCATATCTCCATTATTTTCAATAATAAATATAAACCCTGAACGGGCTAATGTTAAACGAGATAAATTACTTCGGACAGACATACCCATCTTTTTTCTTTGATTTTCAATTTGATCAATAATACCCTGATCATCATCTGAAACTACAAAAACCCAATTCCATGGTTTAAAATATGAGAAATACCCATATCGAATTTCTTTTTTTTCGTTAATTATTTTAATGGTAATCTGTAAATAGCAAAACCATAACCAACAGTCCGACTTTCTTCCAACATTGCTTTAGCTAGCTGACGATTTTTAAAATCAAATATTGATGTTAAAGGATAGGATAATATTTCTTGATTACCACTTGCTAGAATTTTAAGATCTGCATCATAAACAAAAACGTATCGACTTTTTGCTAATTGAAGATTGTTGATCCATTCTATTGCCATCGTTTGTGCAGAATCTAGAGTAATAATTCCACGTTCTACCATTCCTGTATAATTTTCTAAAACTGAAGTAACAGTATCTCCTATTTCCATGAGTTGACCACGACTACTTCGGACAGCAGTGATTTTATCATTTAGTAAAGCTCCCCACCTAGCATTGGCATCCCTAATGATAAGATCCATGACATTGCTAACAGCATGTAATTCACTTGCTATTACAGTTCGAGTTACATCTCGTTGTGTCGTAAATATAATAAAAGAAGCAACAACAACCAAGGTTGTAAAAACTAATAGAAAAATTTTACTTCGCATCGAACGGAAGAACATAAGATCATACAGATTAATAAGAAAGTAGTGTACTGTTTATAATGTAAAGGAATTAAGTTAATTTTTACATCGATAGTTCCTATTGATAATAAATTTTTTTGAAATTTTTCCATTTTTTAAGTACTTACAAAAAATTTTAGGTAATTAAACATGATTTTAAGAAAGCCTATATTAGAAGTAACTTTAGTATGTTTGTTAATTTTATTATTAGCTCAGTCCTTAATTGGTATTTTAAGTTTTTCAGCACTTAATAGGTTAATTTCTGATACCACAGCAAAACGGGCTGAAGTGACTGCACAACGTGCAGTCAGCAGTATTGAAAATGGATTGCGTTTAGGTAAATCGTTAGCACAGTATTTTGGTTTAGTTGAAACATTTAAAGAAAGTATAGATCCTTTAAAAGATATTTTGGGTGCTAGCATTGTTTTGAACAATGGAGATGTAATCAAGATACAAGGTAAGATTGAGGAAGAGCATTTAAATATAATAAATATTGTTAATTCCAATAAAACTCATAATTTGCCTAATATAATAGTCCGACGCTCATCTGATTCATTAATGATAATCTTTCAGGAATCTATAATTTTAGCTAAATCGCTTCATGATACACAAAAACAAAATTCAGGAATATTAGTATTATCTATAGAAAAAGATAATTTAGCAGATCGAACCATTATTGTTGAGAATTTACAATTCTTATTGAAAGTTACAGCATTAGTAAGTGTAGCTCTAGTTGTTATTTTTAGGTACTTAGTACCCATAAAAATATTATATAAATCTAAACGTAATGTTTTTTTAATACCTTTATTAGCATTAATGCTAGCGCAAGGAATTTATTCTATTCGTACAATTTCAACATTTAGAACCGCATGGATGAATGTCATACATCACGATGTTGAAATACTTGCTAAAGGTTTACAAAAAGATTTAAATAGAATTTTAAATTATGGAATAAAAGCATCAAATTTACGTGATGTTGAACTTGTGTTTTCTCGATTAATAAAAAACTTTCCTATCATTGAAGAAATAGAGTTGATAGATCAAAATGGTGTCATACTTAATCGTGCAGATGCAGCTGGAGCCTTATCAACAGATGTATCGTTAATAACGAATAATAAAATTAAAACAGATAAAGATCATAACTTTAAAAAAGTTTTACCGTTAGGAAAAATAAATAATTTAAAATCTGAGCAAGGAAGTCTTGTGCTCCATTTATCTCCGAGTGTTATTGGATCAGAAGTTCGGGGATGCGCAATGAATGCAATGACAGTTAGCATTGTAGCCTTAATAACTGTTGGTGAAATGTTATTGTTACTATCTTTGCTAGTTAATCGAACTTTTTCAAATTATGAGAAAAAACAAAAGTTAATACTTGAAAATAGTAATGAAATTGGCCATGTTGCTCGTCCTGTAATGTTTGGTTATTTTTTTTCGTGGGCATTACCATTAGGATTTTTACCACTATATGCTCGAAGTTTACCAACAGGAGGAATTTATATGCCTTCTAATTTGATGTTAGCTATGCCTATTTCTGTGGAAATGGCTTGCAGCTTTCTTACTACATTAATTGCAGGTAAATTAACAGATAAAAAAGGTTGGCAAGTTCCAGTTTTATTAGGTTTAATAATGACTTTTTTAGGTATGATAGCTAGCTCTGTAGTTAATAATCTGATTTGGTTTTCAGGAGCTAGGGATTAGTTGGTTTAGGTTATGGTTTTATTTGGATGGGTTTACAAGGATTTATAGTAACCCATAGCTTACCAAAATTTCGAGGAAGAAACATTACAACTGTTATTGCTGGATTATATGCAGGTCATTTATCTGGAGCAGCAGTGGGAAGCTTATTAGTAGAACAATTAGGTTTTCGGGCTATATTCATAATTGGAGCAATCATGCTATTTATTCCATTAGGAAGTGTTTTAATATTTATGAAGCCTTATATGCATAAAATTAAATGTCGTCATTATGAATATAAACCTTTAAATAAGATTGAAATAAGTTTAAAGAGTAGTTTATTTTTGTTAAAATCCAAAAATTTTTCATTGGTATTATTTATGAGTATCATCCCATTTTCTATTGCCCAAGTTGGATTTTTATCCTTTGCTCTTCCATTATATTTAGAATCTGAGGGTGCTGTATCATCTACAAATATCGGTAGAATATTAATGCTCTATGGTTTATGTGTTATTTATTTCGGACCACTAATGGGTAGGTTAGCAGATCGAACAACTAATAAAAAATACTGGATTGTATTAGGTGGGGTTATTGGGAGTTCAGGTATATTAGGTTTATATTTTATTCATGGTATAACAGCAGCAGCGATGGCTGTATTTTTTTTAGCTGTTGCCAGTTGTTGCATTGGATCCTCAGTATTACCTTACATGTTGGCTATACCCCGAGTTGAGAAATATGGTATAGCAAGTGTCACTGGTTTTCTAAGAGCATCAGACAAGTTAGGACAAATGGTCGGTCCTTTATTTGTAGGAGTTATGTTTAGCATTACTAATATCAAAATAGGTTTAGCATTTACTGGAGCTCTTTACTTTGGAACTACAATCATTTTTTTATTATTTGCATCTAATAAAGAAAATTAATCATATTGAATTATCTGAACTTCAGTAGATAGACGTGTAAATAGTTCCGCAGCAATTGTTCCTGCAGCTGCAGCTACTTCTTCTACTGGAAGATCGCATGTTCCCCATAAGGTAACAGGAGTTCCAATTTTCGCTTTAGGAATTCTAGTCAAGTCAACGACAGAGATATCCATTGAAACTTTTCCTAATAATTGTGTTTTGGTCGAATCAACAAGAATTGGTGTGCCTGTTGAGGCATGTCTAGGATAACCATCTCCGTAACCACAACTAATGAGACCAATTTTCATATCTTTGGATGCAATAAATGTCCCTCCATATCCTACTTTATCACCTGCAGAAAGATATTGAATTGCTATTAATTCTGAATGCAAACTCATAGCAGGTTCTAAACCAAGAGTTTCAGCACTTAAATAAGGAATTGGGCTTGCACCATAAAGAGCTAATCCTGGCCTAACCCAATTTGTATCTTTACAATGCTCGGGATATAATAACAGAGCAGCTGAATTACCTGTTGATGTCTCTCCTGGTAATCTCTTAATAAGATTATTAAAAGTAATTTCGGAATCATTTATGGATTTTCTATTCTCTGCACAAGCATAATGGTTAAAATGTCCAATCCCATTAATTAATCTTTTAGAAAGTAATTCTGCTGCTCTATTATATGCATCCTGATAATCAATTTCATTAAATCCACAATGATGTGTATCTCCATGATAACGCAGCCACAATGTGCATGATGTTAATGTCTGAGATTCTAAAATTGGGGAATTTTTTAGCCAATCAAGCTGGGCCAAGTGAGATATTACTAAATGAATATTTGGTACCTTGAACAATAAAGGTATTTCTGAAGGAGCATATAATCCACCATAAACCATAATTGGTTTATTCCATCCAAAATTTTGGCATTTAATAGCTTCTTTTAAATCAAGAACAGCTATTCCATCTGCCTGTGATAATGCTGGTAACACTTTCATTAAACCATGACCATAAGCATTTGCTTTGACTGTAGCCCATACTTTAGTATGAGATGAAGAACCTTTCAATTTTTCTTTTAAGAAAGATAAATTTTTTTCTATTGCAGATTTTTTTAAATATGCATATAAGGGGCGTCCCTTATAATACAAATGATTGCAATGGCTTATTTTACTTTGTCCATAATGTATGTTACACATGAAATTTTATATTTTTTAGTGATAATGAATTTAAGTTTTCTTTAGAAATTCATTGAAAATCTTTCCTTTAATCAATGCTATTTAAAATAGTTAAAGAATGGGAATCTTAAATAGCATTGATTAAGTAAAAATTTTTTTATTGGATTTATCATGTTTTTATGATAGCGATCTTCCAAATTCAGATAGTTAATATAACAATTTATCTATCTACGAAAATTATTCTTAAGCTTATTTAAGAAGGTGAAAAGATTGACAGTTATAAGTTTTTCTTTATGTTATGTTGAAAGAAATAGATCTCTTAAAGATTTTTATAATTTTTTATTGCTTAAAATAGGTATTTTATATTTTTTTATGTAAATAATTTTTACATCTCATTTTAAAAAAAATGCATACTTTCTATTAATAGGTTCATGTAAAAATCCCCAGGTGAAATATTTTTCATCAAAAGTTACATACTAACAACTAGCTAATATTGTATAAGGTGATTATAAATATTCTCAATGAATATTATTGATTTTTTATGCAAAAGTTATAATAATCATTATAACCCAATCAATATTTTGCAAAAATTTTTTTTATTTATGAAAGTGTTCTCTTGATAAATTTTTTTTGTTATTAAGAATGTAATTCAGTAGCTCGATATTTTTATAACTTGTTAGTTTTTTGTTTGTGAAAAGTAATGTATGTAATAATATAATTGTTAGAAAATTATTGATTATTAGAAAAAATAAGAAAACTGCTTGATTTTCATTAAGTTTATGATTTTCTAGAAAAGAAAAAATATTCATATCCAAATAAAATTGAATTATTACTTATATAATATGATGCAAAATAAATCTATATCATTTAATCCAATGGTTTCTAAATCGGTTTATTTAGAAACCATTGGATTAAATGATAGTATTTTTCAGGTTCTCAAACATTCTTTAAATAACAACAATCTATCTTTAGGAAACCAAAAGAAAGGTAATACTTTAATTAAATCTTGTGATAGTAAAAATTTATCAGAAAATACAGTAGCTTCGGAAAATTATTCAATTCTATTTGAAGATGAATCAACACATAAAATTTTACTAAAAATTAAAATGTCAATTGCTCATGCAATTACAAATCTAATTTCAATAAATATTTCTAGTTTAAAGAATATTTATCTATCAGTGAGTGCAAAAATAGATTTAAAAGATGAAAAAATAATTACCCATGAGTATCTTTACAAATTCATAAGTCAGTTCTGTTCATTTAGTCAATTAACCCTTTTATATTTTATGAATTCCAATTTTGAAAAAAATTCGGAAGACCATGAATTTTCTAATTCATTAATAACTGTAAAAGCATATTCTCCAATATCACCGGATATAAATATTGCTAGAACAACCTCATTTGATTCGGATATTCGTGAGAAGAGTTTTTTATTATTAATAGATTTAGGATTTGGGTTAAATCGAATCGGTGGATCATTATTGTCAAAAATTTACAACTTATCCGGCTATCATGTTCCAGAAATTAATTCATTAAAGGATATACAGAAATTTTTAGTTTTAATCCGAATACTAATAAGATATCGTTTAATTCTTAGATGTTATGATCGTTCTATCGGAGGTCTATTTTTAACTATTGCAAAAATGAGTTTTTCAGAAAAAATAGGAATATCAGTTAATTTAGACATGCTCACTTTTGATGATAAAATCACGGATTGGGGAGATTATAAAATTCGTCCAGAACAAATCTCTGTGCAACGCAATGAATCATCATTGAAATCATTATTTTGCGAAGAGTTAGGTGCTGTTATTCAAATTCCTGCATCTAAAAGGAATTTAATCATGAAAGTCTTGCAAAAATCAGGTTTATCAAAATATTCTCATATTATAGGTACTTTAAATCATTCAGAAAAAATCGAAATTTTTCAGGATGGAAAAAAAATATGGGAAGAATCTATAAAAAATTTATGTCAAATATTGACAGAATAAAATTCTGACAAATTATCTAAACAATATGATTTTAATTTTTAAAAAATTAAATTTAAGTTCATTGAATAAAAACAAACTTTAATTCCAGAAAATCTTAATCCACATAAAAGAATCTTATATTACATTATTTTTAGCTTCTATTTTTATGTTGTTTTGAAATGAAAAAATTTTAACTAAGATCAAAATAGATTTTTGGAAAATACATTTTTATTAATTTGAAATTAATCTTATAAAAATTGATTTTTTATTGAACGTAACATTGTTTATCTGTAAAGATAAACAATTTGAATGTTATAGTAGTACTTGTTGAAAAATTTCCGTAATTTGATTTAATTATCAAACATTTTATTCAAATAAACTAAATATCAGATAAAAATAATCTTTGGATCGAATTTTATTATCCATCTTTTGTATTTAATTAAGTGATGATCAAATATATATTTGTTACAGGGGGAGTTGTTTCTTCTCTAGGTAAAGGCATTGCGGCTGCTTCTCTTGCTGCAATTCTTGAATCTAGGGGGTTGAAGATAACTATAATGAAATTAGATCCTTATATTAATGTCGATCCTGGAACCATGAACCCATTTCAGCATGGGGAAGTATTCGTTACTGAAGATGGAGCTGAAACAGATTTAGATTTGGGTCATTATGAACGTTTCATTTCCACTCGAATGAAAAAAACGAATAACTTTACAACAGGTCAAATTTACGAATCGGTCTTAAAAAAAGAACGCAGAGGAGATTATCTTGGTAAAACAGTTCAAGTAATTCCTCATGTGACAAATGAAATTCAGAACTTTATTTTTCTGGGGTGTGAATCTCATTCAAAAAATGTATTTGATATTGCTATAATTGAAATTGGAGGAACAGTAGGTGATATTGAATCCTTACCATTTCTTGAAGCTGCTAGACAAATGAATCTTCGTTTAGGACGAGGTAATACTGCTTTTATTCATTTAACTTTAGTTCCTTTTATGTCTTCTTCGGGTGAATTAAAAACAAAGCCTACTCAACATTCCGTTCAAAAATTAAGAGAGATTGGTATCTATCCAAATATTTTACTTTGTCGTGCAGATCGACGCATTCCTAATGAAGAATTAGAAAAAATCTCAATGTTTTCTAATGTTCCTTTAGATTCGGTTATTTCAGTATGGGACGAAAATTCAATTTATAAGATTCCTTCGATGTTACATGAACAAAAAGTAGATAGTCTTGTTTGTGAAGCATTAAATTTAAATCATTCTCCAGCCGCTGATCTTTCATTATGGGAAGGTCTAATTAATAATTTAGAAAATACTAAATATGAAATTACTATTGGAATGGTAGGAAAATATGTTGATCTAACAGAATCTTATATGTCAGTTACAGAAGCTTTAATTCATGCAGGGATTCATGCAAAATCGAAAATAAATATTAAATATGTTGATGCAGAGGATATTGAAATTCATGGAACTCATCAACTTGAAAATCTTGATGCTATTTTAGTTCCAGGAGGTTTTGGAGCTCGTGGAATAGAAGGAAAAATTATTGCTATTCGTTATGCTCGTGAAAATAATATCCCATATCTTGGTATATGTTTAGGTATGCAATTAGCCGTTATTGAATTTTCTAGAAATGTGGCTGGTTTAATTGGTGCTAATAGCACGGAGTTTGATCCATTGACAGCATATCCTGTCGTAGCTCTTATAAATGAATGGATAAATAAAGAAGGAAAATCAGAAAAGCGAAACAATCTATCAGATTTTGGTGGAACTATGCGAAAGGGATCTCAATCTGTACCTGTCAAACCTAATACTTTAGCTTATGAAATTTATGGGCAGCAGGTCAATGAACGTCATCGTCATCGTTACGAAGTTAATAATATTTATATGCATATATTGGAAACTGCTGGGTTAATAATCAGTTCTAAAACTATAAATGAGAATCTTTCAGAAATTATAGAATTATCAGGACATCCATGGTTTATAGGAGTTCAATTTCACCCTGAATTTACATCTACACCTAGAAATGGCCATCCTTTATTTTCAAGTTATGTTGAAGCAGCAATTCATAAAAAAAATTAAAAGATGTAAATAAGTATGATCATATGACAGAAAATTTGCGGATTTGATGTGAAATAGAAAATATATTATCTAATCTAATGAGTTAATTTTTAAAAATAACAGATACATATTCAAAGAAATAATCAATTAAATTATTATTTCTTTGAACTTTATAATAGTAAATTTGATAAGATTCGTATAAATTTAAATCATCTATTATCAATAGTAAAATGTTTTAGCATTTAAAATTAATTTTTCTTTTGTATATAATAGTGTGGCCTCAGATATAATTTTATTTTTTATCAAAGAAATTCAACATACTAAAATTATAATTTATAGGTTAAATCAGATACTTAATTGAGAAAGAATAAAAACCTAACTATCACTCAGTTAAAACCTCTATTTTATTTACAGAAGTAAACTATAGCTAATATTAAACTTTTTAATGACCCGAATTTTTATATCTTTATTTTTGATAAAATATTTATTATCTTTATTTCAAAAATATTGAGAAAATTACAAAGTGTTTGAATATTTAATTCAATAAAAATTTCAATTAATTTACCAGTATTTAAGAATTTTTTAGGAAGTGAAAAGATCATGAGTATGATTACTGATATTATTGGGAGAGAAATTCTTGATTCTCGTGGCAATCCTACTGTTGAATGTGATGTTTTATTAGAATCAGGCTCATTTGGTCGAGCTTCGGTTCCATCAGGTGCTTCTACTGGTGAAAATGAAGCAATTGAACTCAGAGATAACAATCAGTTCAGATATAATGGGAAAGGAGTTTTAACAGCTGTTCAAAATATAAATGTAGAAATATCTAAAGCTCTAATTGGACTAGATGCAAAAGAACAAACTATCATAGATAATGCCCTAATTGAGTTAGATGGGACTAAAAATAAATCGCGTTTAGGAGCAAATGCTATGCTGGCTGTTAGTGTAGCTGCAGCAAGAGCTGCAGCTACTGAAATAAAATTGCCTCTATATCAATATTTTTCAGAAAGTAAATGTTTAAGCATGCCTGTTCCAATGATGAATATTATTAATGGCGGAGCTCATGCTAATAATAATTTAAGTATTCAAGAGTTTATGATTTTGCCAATTGGAGCAGAAAATTTTCGGGAAGCATTACGTTGGGGTTCTGAAATATTTCATTCATTAAAAAAATTAATTCATAATAAAAATATGCCAACAACTGTTGGTGATGAAGGAGGATTTGCTCCTAATGTAGAAAATCATGAAGCAGCTATCCAATTAATTTTAAAAGCTATTATTGAAGCTGGTTATGAACCAGGCATTCAAATTTTTCTTGGTCTAGATTGTGCAAGTTCAGAATTTTATAAAAATGGTAAATATATTTTAGATCCTAGAGAAAATTTAGTTTTAAATTCCAAAGAATTCTCTAATCTATTAGAGCATTGGTGTGATAAATTTCCAATTATTTCAATTGAAGATGGTATGGCTGAAAATGATTGGGAAGGATGGGAAATTCTTACTGCAAAATTAGGGAAAAAGGTTCAATTAGTTGGAGATGATTTATTTGCAACAAATACAAATATTTTTAGAAGAGGTATACATAGAAAGATTGCAAATTCAATCTTGATTAAAATTAACCAAATTGGTACCTTAACAGAAACTTTTTCTGCTATAAACATGGCAAAACAAGCAGGATATACTTCTATTATTTCACATCGTTCAGGTGAAACTGAAGATTCTGTTATATCAGATATTTCTGTAGCAACTAATTCTAAACAAATCAAAGCAGGTTCTATATCTCGATCAGATCGCATTGCAAAATATAATCGGTTGTTGCGAATTGAGGAAGAGTTAGGGAAAGTAGCTGTTTATCCAGGTAAAAAAGCATTTCCCAATTTAGTCTAAAAAAACTTTCTAATAATCATTAATATTAATGATTATTTTTATTTAATGTTCCCTACATTTAGTATCAGCAAGATAAGTTTTAAATTTAATTGAATTAATACTGATCGTTTTTGAGATCAGAAATTGAATATTCAAATATTGAAAATATTAATTAATGTAATTGAAAAATATTTCTAAATTAAGGTTAGACTTTGGGAATTATAGTAATAAAAAAGAATTAATCCTTAATAACTTTACCTGGATTTAATATCCTAAAAGGATCAAGAGCCTTTTTTATGCGTCTCATAATATCTATTTCTACATTATTTTTATAAATTTGTAATTCATCTACTTTTAGCTGACCTACGCCATGTTCCGCACAAATGGAACCCCAAAATCGTTTACATTATCATGAACTATTCTATAGATTTTTTTTTGTTGGTTAAGTAATTCTTCTTCTTTTTGTTCTGGAGCTTTTGCTACATTGTAATGTAAATTACCATCACCTACATGACCAAAAATAATATGTTTTACATATGGGAAATTATTTTGAATAATAGAATTGGTCTTGCTAATAAAATTAGCAATTCCTGAAATTGGAATAGCTATATCATGTTTAATAGATTTACCTAACTCAGATTCAGCTAAAGGAATACTATCTCTCAAATTCCAAAAACTCTTACTTTGAGATTTATTACTAGAAATAATAGCTGTTATTATTAAGTTTTTCTCAATGCTATCTTCTAATAATTTTTCAAATAAATTTTTCAAATAATCTTCTTTTTCATGATTAGATAATTCTATCAAAATAAACCATTGAGATTTTTGGATGATTTGTTTATCAAAGGGCAAAGGCATTTGAGGAAATACAAGCCTAACAAATTGTATACAATTAGAGTTCATCAATTCAAACGCATTAATCATATATGAGAATTTAGATCTTACACGGAAAAAGAATTCAATAGAATCTTCTATAGAATTTAATGCTATCATCGCTGTATATGTAAATGGAGTTCGTGAATATAATTTCAAAGTAGCCGCAGTAAAAATTCCTAAAGTTCCTTCACTGCCTATGTAAAGATTCCTTAAATCATAACCTGAATTATCTTTGTGAAGGTTCCTTAAACCATCTAAAATTTTACCTTGAGCTGTTACAACTTCTATACCAAGAGTAAGATTACGCATGTTTCCATAACGAATTACTTGAGTACCTCCTGCATTTGTTGCTAAATTCCCCCCTATTGTGCATGATCCTTCAGATCCTAAACTTAATGGAAATAAGCGATCTGATGCATTAGCAATATCCTGAACAGAACGTAGAATACATCCTGCTTCAACTGTAATTGAATTATTCTTTGTATCAATATTCCTTATTTTATTTAAATACATTGTTGAAACAATTATCGAATTACCCGAAGTATCAGGGATACTTCCACCACATAAACTTGTGTTTCCACCTTGAGGCACTATTGATATGTTATTTTGAATGCATAATTCAACAATTTTAGCAATTTTTGTAGATGTATTAGGTAAAACCACTGCTATAGCATTGCCTTGATAACGTTTTCGCCAATCTTGCAAAAATGGCTGCATATTATTCCCTGTTAAAACATGATCATAGCCTAAAATATTATTTAAATTAGAAATGAAATCCATAAAATTAAGCTCAAAAAAACTGTTATAACAAATATAATTTTAAAAAATAATTTCTCAAATTAAATTAAGCATATATTCTAATATTAACTAGGGAAAAATTAATTAATGCATTCAGTAACGTTTGAAAATAAGAGAAAACATTCTCTTATTTTCAAAAAACTTTTCATGTACTTTATACAAAATATAAAAAATTTTGTATAAAAATGTTTTCTTTTTCAAAATCAGTATTTGAAGCATATGATATCAGAGGAATTTTTCCAGAATCTATTAATGAAAATTTTTCTTACTATACTTGGTCATGTTTTATCAAGAAAAGCAAAAGATCAAAATATATCAAATATTGTCATTGGTAGAGATGGCCGAACAAGTATTCAGACGCTTTTAGAATCTCTAAAGCAAGGATTAATTCATGGAGGAAGTAACGCAATAGATATTGGTCAAGTTCCAACACCATTAGTTTATTATGCATAGCATAATAATCATTTAAATTCATGCGTTTCTGTTACTGCTAGTCATAATTCATGTGAATTTAACATGATAATAGCAGGAAAACCATGAATGAGAATATGCTGCAATATAAAAATATATTTTCTTCAATAAAAAAACATAACGGAAAAAGTTGTATACTGAAAATTGAAGAGGACTATATCAATGATATTATATCAGAAATTAAACTATCTCGTCCTATAAAGATTGCGGTAATGGAATTGTAAGAAATATAGCAAAGAAGTTTTTTTAATGCATTAGTATGCGAAGTGTCCGAATTGTTCTGTGATGTAAATGGAAATTTACCAAATCATGACCCATATCTAAGCAATCCAGAAAACTTGATTCATTTAATTAAATTTTTATTAAAAAATGATTTTGAAATTGGATTAGCCTTTGATAGTGATGGTGATAGATTAAATGTTATAACAAAATCGGGCAGGATAATATTTTCGGATCAATTCATAATTATATTTTCCAAAGAAATATTAAAGTCTTATCCAGGATCTTCTATAGTTTATAATGTGAAATGTAGTTCAAAATTAGACCTTCAAATACAACTTCATCTCTTAAATTTCGATCTGAAGCAGGTAATTTAATCTTATTGAATAAGATACAAAATAGCTTTAAAAAAGAATTAATCAAAATTAGTCCAAAAATCAACTTGACTTTTTAAAAAAGTCTGTAATTTATCCTGAACGTTTTGATTTTATTTTATATCTATGTTATATAAAACTAATATCTTTTAAAACAATGAAATTTACATTAAGTTTATTATTCATTCTTTTTTTAAGTTCTTGTTCTATTCTAATGTCTAATTGTGAAAAAACTCACAATTTTAAAAAGGATTTTTCAAGAACTGGTCGATTTGTGTTAAAGATTGTGAATAAACTTGAAAGCAAGGAAACCGTTACACAAGGTAAATTTTTATGGTTAGATAAAAAAGGATATTTTTCATTAGATTTAAGTAATTTTCTTGGTTTAACAATTATTCGAATAAAATGTATAGAAAATGCAAATTCAGGATCTATTAAGTTGGAATCTATTGTTCCATTCTCGGAATCAGTCAATTATATTTCAGAATATCTAACTCAAAATCCAGTTCCTATGATCGCTATAAAAAATTGGGTAAAAAACAATATCGAAATTTCAAATAATCTTTTAAATTCAAAATCTGATTCTATTCAATATTTTTTACCGGATGCATCGAAAAATAAATGGAGTATATCTTCATTTACTAGAAATAATATAAATTCTTTATATATAGAAAATTCTGATAATAATATAGCTTTCTCTTTAAAAATCATCCTAGATAATCAATAAAAAAATTTTATGATATATTGAAACAATTAAATTTATCACCAATGTATCTCATGATAATGAACACTTTATATGATGTGCCTGCACCTGCTAAAATAAACCTGTTTTTGCATATAAATGGATATAGGTCAGATGGTTACCATTTTTTGCAGACTGTTTTTCGATTTATTAATTTAAATGATATTCTTAATTTTGAGTTACGATCTGATGGAATCATCAGTTTTGAACAATTTAACAATTCAAATAAAATTAAATCGAATAATTTAATTTTATCTGCTGCAAGAATATTGAAAAAAGTGACTGGAACTTATAAAGGAGTTCATATATCTCTAAAAAAATATATACCATTAGGTAGTGGACTTGGGGGAGGGTCAAGTGATGCTGCTAGTACTTTAATTGCCCTCAATCGTTTATGGGAAACTAATTTATCTCGCAAAAATCTTATGTCGTTAGCATTAAAATTAGGTGCTGATGTACCTGTTTTTATTTTTGGTCAGTCTGCTTTTGCAGAAGGGATAGGGGAATTATTATCAAAAATCTGTTTACCTGATAAAGCATATCTTATAATCTGTCCAAATATCAGAATCTTAACATCTAAGATTTTTTTAGATTTTAATTTGACAAGAAACTCAAAGTTGATGAAAATTAAGGATTTTTCTTCTGTTTTAGACTCTTCTTTTGGAAAAAATGATTTCGAAACAGTAATTTATGAAAGTTATCCTGAAATTCTAGAGATATCTAAATTGTTAAAATATGAAAATATTCAAACAAGAATATCTGGATCTGGATCAAGTTTATACGCAGAATATGAAAATTTATCAGAAGCTATTTTGGCAGAACAGAAAATAACAGCTATAATTAGAAATGGTTTCAAAAATATTCATAAATCTTGCATAGAATTATCTCTTATAAAGGGATGTTTAGGTTTAAATGAACACCCTTTAGTGAATTGGATTAGGTGATAATAAAAATGGGGAATCGCCAAGTTGGTTAAGGCACCGGATTTTGATTCCGGCATTCGAAGGTTCGAATCCTTCTTCCCCAGCCAATTTATAAGTAACATAAATTATTTAGTGAACTTTTTTCATGAATTTATCTATGCTTATTTTTTCGAAATTTTTCTATTTTAAGATTCATTGTTAACTCACATTTTATAACTATCAAATTTTCAGAATGAGAAACGATAGCTTCATGATTTTCACTGGTACAGCTAATATTCAATTAGCTGTGGATGTTGCTAATCATTTACATATTTCTTTAGGTAAAATAACTGTTAGCCGTTTCTCAGATGGTGAAGTAATGGTTGAAATTAATGAAAACGTTCGTGGAAAAGATGTTTTTATATTACAGCCAGCATGTTCTCCTATTAATGATAATTTTATGGAAATCATGATTATGGTTGATGCTTTTCGAAGAGCTTCTGCTGAACGCATTACAGCTGCCATTCCATATTTTGGATATGAACGTCAAGATCGTCGTCCACGATCAGCTAGAGTACCAATATCAGCTAAAGTTATTGCGAATATGTTACAAGTAGCTGGAGTGGATAGGGTTCTTACAATGGATTTGCATGCTGATCAAATTCAAGGTTTTTTTGATATTCCAGTCGATAATATTTATGCAAGCCCAATCTTATTAGGAGATATTTGGCGACGAGATATTGTTTCTCCCCTTGTTGTATCTCCTGATATTGGTGGTGTCGTTCGGGCAAGAGCTATTGCTAAACGACTTGAAGCTGATCTAGCTGTTATAGATAAAAGAAGACCTAGAGCTAATGTTTCTGAAGTTATGAATATAATTGGTGAGGTTGAAGGCAGAAATTGTATAATAATGGACGATATGGTTGATACTGCAGGAACTTTGTGCAAAGCATCACAAGCATTAAAGATTCGTGGAGCTAATGCTGTTTATGCTTATTGCACTCATCCAATTTTATCTGGTGGAGCTATCAAACGTATCAAAGATGCTGAGCTTGATGAATTAGTAGTTACAGATACAATTCCTTTATCAAAAGAAGCTAAAGAGTGTAAAAAAATAAGGCAGTTATCATGTGCTGCACTTTTAGGTGAAACTATTCTACGCATTTCGAATGCAGAGTCAGTTAGTTCTCTATTTATTGATTAAATAAAATGCACAATGTAAATATTTTATTGTTTAAAACAGATTCTGTTTATTTTTCGATTTGCTTTATTTATTGGAGTTTTTCATGAAATTTAATGCTACAACTCGTAATATGTATGGAACAAGTGCAAGTCGTCGTTTGCGTCATAAAGGACGTGTTCCTGCTGTTATTTATGGTAAAAATACAAGCTCAATTAATATTGAGCTTGATCATAATGAAATATACCATGTTCTTCTTAAAGAAAAATATCATGCTGCTATATGCCAAATGGAGTTGGATGGAAATACAAAGATTGAAAATGTATTGATTCGATCAGCTCAATGGCACGTTTATAAACCCCAAGTGTTACATGTTGATTTTCAACGAGTTAATACTCAGCAAGAATTGCATATAAAAATTCCCTTACGTTTCTTAAATGCTGAAGATTCTCCCGCTGTTAAAATCTCAGGAGCAAATATAAGTCATATTATTACTGAATTAAGCATTACTTGTTTTCCTAAAGATTTGCCTCAATTTATTGAAATTGATTTATCTCATATTCCCATAAAGGGATCTATCCATTTATCAGATATCAAATTACCTGAAGGTCTTAAATATAATGGAGATGATTCAAATCCTTTACTAGCATTAGCTATTACATAAAAATATAAGAATGAAAAGATTTCAAGATAATAATGTGTTATATAACTATACTGCTTATTTATCTTCAGTGCGTCTTATTATTGGACTAGGTAATCCAGGATTAGAATTTTATAAAACACGTCATAATATTGGATTCTGGTTCTTAGATAGATTAGCAGATATTTTAAATATCAAATTCAGTTTTAATAAGAATTTTTTAAGTTTTTATACTCAAGTATGTCTAACTAAGAATACTATATTCTTGATGAAACCGATGACATATATGAATAACTCTGGTGAGTCAGTTCATTCAGTAATGAAATTTTATAAATTAGAACCGGAAGAAATTCTGGTAATACATGATGAATTAGATTTCATGCCTGGACAATTTAAATTAAAAAAAAATGTCAATCATGCTGGACATAATGGAATAAAAAGTATACAAAATTCTATCAAAAGTCAAAATTTCTATCGATTAAGAATTGGTATTGGACATCCAAGGAAAATTGGTCTTGCTCAAGAGGTCAATAATTTTGTTCTTAGTCCTCCAAATAAAAAAGATCTTCAATCTATTGAAGGAGTTATTAATTACTGTTGTAACTTAATTACCCAGGAAATTTCTAAAAAATCCTTGATTAAGATATAGGCTTTAAATAATAAATATATGAATATTTTTAATGTTAGATTCCTTCATGATTTAAAAGATTTTTGCTATTTTCTAAGGCATCCTACACTTATTTCTTATTTACCACCTAATAAAATATCATTTAATAGTTCCAAGTTTAGAGATTGTGTATTAATTTATTTTAAACGTTTGTTTAATTGGGTTTTATTTTTATGGATAGTAAATTTTTGTATTTTGGGTCCTATTACAGCAATAGTTTCATATAGTAATGGCATTACTCATAAAATAAATATTTTTGATATTTCTTGGTATACAGTTGTTTTATGGGCTCCTATAATTGAGGAAATGCTATTTCGTTATGTATTTTTTCAACCAATCCGAGCTTTTTTGTTATATCCAATTTTAATTCCAGCTCTTCTAATTGGACCAAAAGTTTGGAGCATAGTAATATTTTTAACAATTATATCTATTTTTTTAATTTTATTTCATAAAAAAAAATTCAATCAATTAATTGATTTTTCATTTGAAATTCCTAACAAATATTTTCCATTGATATTTCACTTTATTACTTTTTTATTTGCTTGCATGCATCTGTTTAATTTTTCATTAAATAAAGTTTCTTTTTGGTTATTGCCAATGTTAATTTTACCTCAATGGGTCACTGGGTTGGTCCTTGGATGGATTCGCACTCGTTATGGTATAAGTTCTTCTATCTTGCTTCACGCATTATTTAATTTAGGTCCTCTTATACTTACATGGATTTTTATAAAAAATGTTGGAATTTCTCCTTCCTTAATTATTCAGAATAATTAAATCATTTTTATAGGAAGCAATAAATATGTCTTTAAGGTGTGGTATTGTAGGTTTACCTAACGCTGGAAAATCTACTATTTTTAACGCTTTAACTCATTCAAATGTTGCTGCAGAAAACTATCCATTCTGTACAATTAAACCTAATTTTGGAATAGTTAAAGTTCCGGATTTTCGATTAGGAAAACTAACTAAATTAGTTAACCCTGAGCGTGTAATTCACGCTAATATTGAATTTATAGATATTGCAGGTTTAGTTCCTGGAGCTAGTAAAGGAGATGGATTAGGTAATCAATTTCTATCTCATATTCGAGAAACTAATGCAATACTCAATGTCTTTCGTTGTTTTGAAAATATCAATGTTCCATACTCTAATGGAGGAAACATTAATCCTATATCTGATATAGAGATAATTGAAACAGAATTAATTCTTGCTGATATCCAAACAGCTGAAAGAATGTTATTTCGATTTAATAAAATTCGCAATCAAGAGAATTCAAATATCATAAAAGTTTTAGAAACTTGTATTGATAATTTAAATATCGGTAAATCTATCCGAACATTAGATATTTTTTCTAAAAATTACTCTCTATTATCATCTGCATTTATTACAGCTAAACCAATTTTATATATAGCTAATGTAGATGACAATGCATCATTGAATAAAAAATTGTTAAATGAAATCGATTCTTTTGTTAAAAAAAGACAGAGTGGATTAATAAAAATTAATGCTTCATTAGAATCGGAGATTGTTAATTTAACCAATGAAGATAGATTATTTATTGCAATGGAAATGGGCATACAAGAGCCCGCTTTAAATCATCTTATTCGTTTCGCTTTTAATCTGTTAGGGTTACAAACCTATTTTACTGTTGGAAATAAAGAAGTTCGTGCTTGGACAATTCCTATTAACACAACTGCTTCTCGTGCAGCTGGAATAATTCATTCCGATTTTGAACGTGGTTTTATTAGAGCTCAAACAATTTCTTATAAAGATTTTATTGAATTTAAAGGAGAAATTGGGGCTAAAAAAGCAGGAAAGTTACGTTTGGAAGGAAAAGAGTATTTAGTAAATGATGGTGATATCATGCATTTTCTATTTAATATCTAGATTATTTTTTTTTCGAAGTAATTTCTGAACGGCTGGATGAACAAAATCGCTAACCTCTCCACCAAGACTAGAAATCTCTCGAACAATAGAGCCTGATATAAATTGATATTGTTGTTCTGATGGAGTCATGAAAATTGTTTCTACATTCGGTAAAAGATATTTATTCATACCTGCCATTTGAAATTCATATTCAAAGTCAGACATAGCTCGCAATCCCCGAATTATAATTTTTGCTTTATGTTTTATCACAAAATCTTTAAGAAGATTATAAAATCCTTCGATTCTAACATTTTTATAAGGGATTAAAATTTCCTTTGCTAGTTTTATTCTTTCTTCAATACTAAAAAATGGTTTTTTTTTCCTCCCGTAAGCTATACCTACTATTATTGTATCAAAAAGTTTAGAAGCTCGATATATTAAATCTTCATGACCGCGAGTCAAAGGGTCAAATGTACCTGGATATATAGCAATGGTCATTATATAAGTATATAGGTAATAAAAAGACGAGACCAAAATTTTGGTCTCGTCTTTTTATCTACAATCCAAAGAAAAAAAGAAAAGAATGGATTAGAAATCCATACCTCCCATACCACCTGGTCCACCCATTCCACCACCTGGCATAGACGGCGGTGTAGATGTTTTTTCTTCAACAAGCTCAACAATCGCAACTTCTGCAGTTAAAAGTAAACTTGCAACAGAAGCAGCATTCTGAAGCGCTGTGCGAGTAACTTTTGTTGGATCTAATACACCTTGAGCAACTAAATCAGTATAGTCACCTGTAGCTGCATTATATCCATAGTTACCTTTACCATTTAAGACATTATTAACTACAACACTAGCTTCTTCACCAGCATTGGATACAATAATTCGAAGAGGTTCTTCAACAGCACGTAATATTAAACGAATACCTGCGCTTTGATCTGCAGTATCTGCTTTCAAATCTGAAATAGCTTGTTTTGCACGAAGCAAAGCTACTCCACCACCAGCAACAACACCTTCTTCGACTGCAGCTCGAGTAGCATGTAGAGCATCTTCAACACGAGCTTTTTTCTCTTTCATTTCGACTTCAGTAGCAGCTCCAACACGAATAACAGCAACTCCACCCGCAAGTTTTGCAACTCGTTCTTGAAGTTTTTCACGATCATAATCAGAAGTAGATTCTTCAACTTGAACTCGAATTTGCTTGACTCGAGATTCAATTGATTTATGATCACCCGCACCATCTATAATAATAGTGTTTTCTTTTCCTACTTCAATGCGTTTAGCTCGACCAAGGTCTGCTAGAGTTGCTTTTTCTAAAGACATACCAGTTTCTTCAGAAATGACAACACCACCTGTTAAGATTGCAATATCTTCTAACATAGCTTTTCGACGATCACCAAATCCTGGTGCTTTAACAGCAACAGTTTTTAATATTCCACGAATACTATTTACGACCAGAGTTGCTAAGGCTTCCCCTTCAACATCCTCTGCAATAATAAGAAGAGGTTTGCTGGATTTAGAGACTTGTTCTAAAATAGGTAAAAGATCTCGGATATTACTTATTTTTTTATCAAAAATAAGCAAATATGGATCATCTAAAGTTGCTACTTGCTTATCTGTGCTGTTAATAAAGTAAGGAGAAAGATATCCACGATCAAATTGCATACCTTCCACAACGTCAAGTTCATTTTCTAATGATTTTCCATCTTCAACAGTGATGACGCCCTCTTTTCCAACCTTATCCATAGCGTCAGCAATAATATCTCCAATTGAAGTATCACTGTTCGCTGATATAGAAGCAACTTGAGCTATCTCTTTATTTGTGGTAACAGGTTTTGATTGATTTTTCAATTCAGTTACAGTTGCATGCACTGCTTTGTCAATACCACGTTTTAAATCAATTGGATTAAATCCTGCCGCTACATATTTTAACCCTTCTTGAACAATGGACTGAGCGAGAACAGTAGCAGTTGTAGTTCCGTCACCAGCGTTATCTGATGTTTTAGAAGCTACATCTTTTACTAATTGAGCTCCTATATTCTCAAATTTATCTTTTAATTCGATTTCTTTTGCTACGGAAACACCATCTTTAGTAACAGTTGGAGCTCCAAAAGAACGCTCAAGAACAACATTTCGGCCTTTTGGTCCGAGAGTAGTTTTCACTGCGTTAGAAAGTGTGTTCACACCACGTACAATGCGAGCGCGAACATCATCGCCAAATAAAATCTGCTTTGCAGCCATATTTTTAAGCTTCCTTCAAAATGAGTTTATGCAATAATTAATTACATAATTACTGCGAGAATTTCATCTTCACGAACAACGAGTAATTCTTCACCATCGATTTTAACAGATTGTCCGGCATATTTTCCAAACAAAACTTTGTCGCCAATCTTTAAATCAACAGGCGTTGTTTTGCCATCGTCTGTTTTTTTACCAGATCCAACAGCTAATACTTCACCTTGATCCGGCTTTTCAGCCGCACTATCAGGAATTAATATTCCTGAAGCAGTTTTACGTTCGTTGTCCAGGCGTTTGACGATCACTCGATCGTGCAGGGGACGCAGGGCCATAAGAAACTCCTATTTTTTAATTAAAAGGTTAAACGGACGGAAGCAGCGTAAAAGCCTATTCAAGAATAATCAACTCTCGCTGCCAACAGTTATTAACTATGAGGGTAATATTAATTGATTCAAGAGGTATTAAAAAAAAATGTTTAATTTTTTTTAATAAAAAATTGATAATTTAAAAAATTTTAGAATTACTTGATAATAATTTAAAATTATGTCGATAAAACTAATTATTATTGAATATATCCGCAAGCATAATATCTAGGATATAAAATATACAATATCCCATGTTTACAAATAAAGTTTTCCAATTTTTGAGAATGATTTGTTATTTAATTCCTTATATTTTATTAAATGCAATTCTTTTTCAAAAAAGTTTTGCTTATTATCCGTTAACTAGTAGAGAAAATTCCTCTATATTAGTTGATTCATTTGATTCATGCATGTTGCATAAATTAAAAATAATCGATATTTCTAACGATAAAATTCAAGCATCTATTAAATCTGAAGAAATTAAAAATAATGCTAACAATCTTCAATTAACAGAGAAATTTCAAATTTGTCAAATTGATACAATAATTAAGGGAAATTTAATTAAATATTACTCAAATACTGGTGATATTTATGCTAATGGAAAAGTACGAATAATTTCCAATGAATATTTCATAGCAGGAACAGAAGCAAATTTCAATAGAAAAAATTCTAAAGGTACAATAAAAAATTCAATGATTTTTCTTCCTAATGAATCTGGCTATGCTAAAGCTAAATATGCTTATATCATGGATTCTTCAAAAATTTCTCTTAAAGATGCAATATACACTGGTTGTTGTGATTTACACCCTGAATGGTACTTTCAAAGTAGTAAACTTGATTTAAACCTTTCTAAAAATGAAGGAATTATAAAAAACGGAATTTTTTACTTTAAGAAGGTTCCTATTTTATATTCTCCTTATTTGACATTTCCTCTTAAAAAAGAAAAAAAATCTGGTTTTTTATTTCCAAAATATGATGTTATTTCAAGAAACGATTTTAATTTAACGATTCCTTATTATCTTAATCTTTCAAAGAATTATGACGCAACTTTAAATTCCAGATATTCTAGAAAATATGGTCTATTTTTTGATATTGAATTCAGATATTTAAATGATAAATATCAAGGTATTATTAAAAGTAACTTTTTAATTAAAAAACATAAGACTATAAATCAGAATTATTGGTTTTATTACTGGCAACATAATCAAATTTTAAAAAATGGATTTTATATCAATTGTAATTGTTCAGATATTTATGATAAAAAGTGCATTACTAATATGTTATTTAACAACAATCATGAAGAAGAATTACAAGCTTCTTATTTATTTCAGCAAGGACAAATAGGCAAAATTGGAAAAATTTGGAATGGGTATGTTCAATTATTCAAATATTTCTCATTGGAAGAAAAAGATTCTAATGATTTATTATTTAATAAAATTCCAGAATTTGTCATAAATGGAGATTACAATTGGAAAGGATTTAATACGAAAATAAACGTTTCAGCTGTAAGGTTTGTAAAAAATACACAAGAAAAATTTCATGCATATGAAGGAAGTCGATTTCAAATTTATCCATCAATTTCTTATCCAATAAAAAAATTGGGTTGGTCTTTAAATCCTAAAATAGGTATACATCATACTAAATATCAGAACAGTATTTTTAATTTGAATGACAACAAGTCTAGGAACATACCAATAATCTCTATTGATAATATTTTAAATTTTCAAAGAGAAACAAAGTTACTTGGGAATAAATTTATTCAAACAATAACACCTCGGATTTTCTATCTATATATCCCATATCATCATCAAGGTGATTTTCCTATTTATGATACAACTTTATCTGATTTCAATTTTTCTCAAGCATTTAAAGAAAATATATATTTAGGAGGATGGGATAGAATTGCCAATGCAAATCATGCAACTACTTCAATAACAATGCGTTGGTTTGATAAAAAAACGGGTGTTGAACGTGTTTCTTTATCTGGCCTTCAACGATTTCATTTCAATGAAAATATTCATGAAAGATTGAATCAGAAAATTCTCTCAAATTTTTTGTTTGTAGCAAATGCTACACTAGCAAAATCAATTAATTTAACAACGAATTCAAGCTTTAATTTATATGAAAGAAATTTCATTAGATCTTTATTTAAGATTCATTGGTCACCAAAAAATCTAACTAATATTTCTATTTCATACAGATACCGGAAAACTTTAGCATCCAATCTTGAAAAATATCAATGTAAAGATCAACAAAAACACATTAGTCTTTCTTTTCAATGGCCATTTTCTGAAAAATTATATGGCGTGGGATGTTTTGATTACCCTTTTCATTCCAAAATAATACATTCTATTTCAGACTCTGTTAAAAACAGATCGAATTTTAAAATTATCGAATCAATTATAGGTGCAGAATACAAAGATAAATGTTGGATAGGAAGAGTTGTTTTTCACCGTTCCTTTTCATTTAAAGGACATTCAAATACAGCATTGCTTTTTCAAATTGAATTTTCAGGATTAGGATCATTGGGATATGATCCTACAGATTTTCTAACAAAAAAGATTATAGGATATGAAAGACTTAATAACAATATATCAAAATCAAAAGAATTCGTTAATTATTTTAATAAAATGGATGAATAATGTTTAGACAATATTTATTTTTTTTTCTACATTCCTTTTTTATATTATTTCCGATAAAAAATGCTTATTCAACAGAAAAGAATAAAATCGATTTAAACCATTTGGATTCAAATCTAAAAAGCGTAGATAGAATAATTGCAACGGTTAATAATAAAATTATTACATCTAGTGAATATGAAGATTTTAGAAAAAAGAGATTGTATAAAAATAGTTTTTTAAATAATGCAGATTTAAATGATCCATGTTTAGAAGAAATGATTCTGGATATTCTAGAACAAGAAGAAGCAAAAAAATTTGGAATATATATTGATGAAAATCAGGTTTATAACGTAATGCATGAAATTGCTAAAAGCAACAAATTTACAATTGATCAATTTCGCAATGAATTAGAAAAAATTGGAATTAATTTTAATCAATATCGAGAAAGTTTATATAAAGAATTAATTAGAAATCAAATCAAAGAATATATCATTGGTCCTATGGTATCTATTACAGATATTGAGCTTGATAATTTTCTACCAACTTATAATCTTAATCTTATTAAGCCAGATTATCCATCCGGATACACCTCAATAATGTTTTCGGAAAAATCTAATCAATTTTATACAATAGCTCAAATTTTTATTAAAATACCAGAAAATTCTTCTCAATTGGATGAAGAATTACTATATAAAAAAGGTCAATTTTTGCTTAATGAAATTCGAAAAGGTGAAGATTTTCATAAACTTGCAATGTCTTTTTCTGAAGGAGATGAAGCATTAAATAATCAAGGAATTATCGGAACCAAACTTTTGGAGCATTGGCCAGATTTATTTATTCAATCTTTAATTCATCTCAAAACAGGCCAAACAAGTGGTTTGTTAAAAAGCAAAAATGGTTTTCATATTATTAAACTCATTAATAGTTTCTCAAAAATTAAAAAATCATTGAAGAATTCAATAGGAACAACCTTATACTTTTCAGAAAAATCAATGACATATGATCCTGTTTTTATAACAAAAACACATGTGAGCGATATTGTAATAAAAACGGATATTACAAAAGGAAAAGAATTTGCTGTGCAATATCTTAATCTTATTCGTTCGCGCATAAAATCTGGTTTAGTAACCTTTGAAAATATGGCAAAGCAATTCTCTCAAGATTTTTCAGCATCAAATGGAGGAGATATCGGTTGGATCAATCCGGGAAAAATGCCTATTAATTTTGAAAATATTATGAATTCACTTAAAATAGGAGAGATTAGTTCAGTTATCTCTTTAGATACTAGGTTACACTTAATACAAGTGAAAGAGCGCAAAGTAGAAGATATATCAGTTGATTATCATCGAGATAAAGCATATCAAAAGTTGAAAGAAAATCTTATAGAATTTTATTTCCATGAATGGTTGAAAAGTTTGCGAGAAACAGCTTTCGTTAATAATTATTTAAATAATAGGATTTAAAACATAAATTAATTGTTTCTTAAGAGAATATTTCTATATGTATCATCATGAAATACAACAATGTTTTAGTCAAAATTTTTTAATTGATAAAGATTTTATTAATTTGATTCTGTATACTATTTTACCTAAAAAGAAGATTTATTTTTAGAAATAGGGCCTGGATTAGCTGCGTTAACAGATCCTATGCTTAGGCAAGTTCAACATTTACATGCAATTGAAATTGATCGAAATTTAGTTTCTATTTTGCGAAAACGATATTCGATAAAAAAGCTAACAATTTTAGAAGCTGATGCTTTAACTGTTGATTTTTCAAAATTTGGAAAATCAATACGAATTATTGGTAACCTACCTTATCATATTTCCAGTCCTTTGATATTTCATCTTGTTAAATTCATTAAAAATATAAGGGATCAACATTTTATGTTGCAACGGGATTTTGTCGATAGAATGGTAGCAAAACATTCAAGTAGTAAATATGGTCGATTATCTGTAATATTACAATCTCAATATAAAATAAAAAAAATATTTGATGTACCTCCGGAAGCATTTAATCCAAAACCTAGAGTATTTTCTGCTTTAGTGAAAATGGTTCCATTATCTGATTCTGATTGTTATTCCAAACCAATAAATTTTACAGTGTTTGAGAATCTTGTTGCTAAAGCATTTTCAAAACGTAGAAAGATGCTTCGAAATACATTAAAAGATTGGTTGATCCATATTCCTTGGGAGAAGTTAGAAATATTACCTACTGATCGAGCTCAAGATATTTCCGTCAAAAAATTTATTACTTTGTCAAATATGCTTTTAGATAAAGGAATTGTTTAGTATCAATTCATTTTTCTAAATTTTTAAATTAAAAATAAAGTAGCTAATCCTAAAAAAATAAAAAATCCAAGCGAATCTGTTGCAAATGTTAAGAGAACAGATGATCCAACTGCAGGATCTTTTCCAAAACGAGCTCGCAACATAGGAACTAACACTCCCATTGAAGCACCTACAAGCATATTGCAGATCATAGCCCCCATCATCACTAGGGCAACAGAAACAGATTTTGATATTGACCATGCAAATATTGCAGCAACAAAACTTCCAAGTAATCCAACTATAGAAGTTACAATTAACTCTCGTTTAACTAATTGCCATAAACTACGACCAGTGATGCGACCCATAGCTAAAGCACGAATAATCATTGTCATGCTTTGATTTCCAGAATTTCCACCTATTCCTGCAACAATAGACATTAAAAAAGCCAAAATTACAATTTGGCTAACTGTATTTTCAAATTGAGAAGCAATAAAAGAAGCAGTTGCAGCAGTACATATATTGAATAATAACCACGGAGCCCGATTTTTTAAAGCCATAGTAATTGGGGCAAAAATATCTTCTTCTTGAAGACCTGCTCGAGATAATTCTTGCTCTTGGGAATCTTCTTGAATAACATCAACCACAGAAGCTATTGTCATTCTTCCAATTAATCTTCCTTGGTCATCAATAACAGGAGCTGAAACTAGATCATAGCGTTCAAAAGCTACAGCTGCATCAGCATCAAAATCTAGTGGGTTAAGTGCTAAGAAATCACGATTCATAACAGCACTTACATCAGTTTCTGGTTCGCTAACTAAAAGTTTAGTGACTTGGAGACAACCTTGCAATTTATCTTGTCTATCAACAACAAAAATCTGGTCAGTGTGATCTGGAAGTCTATGTAATCTTCGCAAGTATCGTAGAACAACTTCCAATGTTACATCTTCTCGGACCCGAACCATTTCAAAATCCATAATAGCTCCAACACTATCTTCAGGATATCCCATAGCAGCTAATAATTGTGCCTGCTCTTCCTTTGATAACCCTTTTTGAACTTCAGCAACTATATCAGGAGGAAGATTAGGAGCTAAATCAGCTAATTCATCAGTATCCATTTTGCCTGTTGCAGCAATTAAATCCTGATGATTCATAGCGTCAATCAAAGATTGACGTATCCAGTCTTGAACCTCAATTAAGATGTCAGCATTATGAATTCTACTAACTAATGCCCAGATTATTTGTCGATCATTTTTAGGAAGAGATTCTAATATAAAAGCTATATCGGCAGGATGTAAATCATTTACTAATGATCGAAGTTCAGATTCATGTTTTTCGATTGTTAAATAAAAATTTTCTTGATTGTGAATTTCATTATTATCTTGTTTTTGTAATGATTCCTTCTCTAATTGATATGTATAGAGTCGTTCCTGAATTTCAGCTAAAATATGTTGTGTATCCTCAGGATCAAGACGTCGAGGTTTAATAATTTTTTCTTGTTCCGTTATTGGTTGTATCATTATTTTTCTTAATTAGTTTTACAAAAAATGTTAAATAAAATTTAGTTATGTCTACTTTCTTTAAAGTTTAAGAGCTTTCTGAAAGTCTAAATTAATTTTTATGAATAGGCATACATTTTATGTAGATAAACAATTTTTTAGATCAAAATTTCAATAATTTTTTTAAAAAACAAAAATTTCTATTATGCTATCTCTCTTATTTTAGAAGAATATGTTAGAATTACCCAGATTTTAAAAAAAGGGGTGTTAGCTCAGTTGGTAGAGCAGTTGACTTTTAATCAATTGGTCGTGGGTTCGAGTCCCGCACACCTCATCGTGTTCTAGAGCAATGCCAAATTATTGATTTAAATCAAACTATGAACTAGAACGAACAATTTTTTTCTTTTGTCTACTAATAGTAATTCCAATCGAAGCGGTTATAATGGCTAGTATGGCTATCCATTGTTTTGAACTAAGAGATTCGTTTAGAAAAAGCATCCCAGATATGGCTGCAAAGGCAGGTTCCAAACTTAATAATGTACCAAAAGTTCTTGCTGGGAGTTGAGTTAATACATACATTTCTAAACTATAAGGAATCGCACTTGAAAGTATAGCAACACCTATTCCTAAAGGAAGAATTTCAAGAGAAAATAGTTCAGAACCAGCTTGTACAATTCCAATTGGTAAAACAGCTGTAGCAGCAACACTTACTGCAATTGCAACTATTCGATGGCCATGTACAGTACCTGCACGCTTTCCAAATATAATATAAAAAGCACAACATAGAGCAGATCCCATAGCGTACATTATACCGACTGGATCGAGTTCTGATGATGCTTTTGAAGTTAAAGGCAACAAGACTGACAATCCAATACAAGCAAGTGAAATCCATAAAAAATCTATAACGCGTCTAGATGCTAATACAGCTACAGTTAAAGGACCTGCAAATTCAAAAGCAACCGCAACACCAAGCGGTACTGTTCGAATTGCCATATAAAATAAAAGATTCATTCCTCCTAATGCAAGACCATATAAAGTAATGATTCGCCAAGCTTTGGGCTCCAATTTTGATCGCCATGGTCTAAAAAAACACAATAAAGCAATAGCAGAAAATAAAAGACGGACAGCAGTTGTTCCTTGAGCTCCAATGAAAGGAAATAAATTTTTTGCTAAAGAAGCTCCTAATTGAAAAGAAGCCATAGCAGTAACCAGAGCTAAAACCGGCAATAAAGTGGATGAAAGCGTAGAAGAAAATATGAATTTAAGCATGCATTAAATTTTAGTAACCAATTAAAAAATTATTTGAGAAATACTTTTGTGTAAAAATAGTACATCTTTTATAAGATATTGATCTTATTTATCTATTAAAACGCTTAATATTAAATTAAGATTTAAACGAATATTTATAAAAATTAAAAATTTCACTATTGTGAAATCACATTAAAAACAACAGATTACTTTTAAAGTATCTATCAATTATTTTTAATATAGAAACCTCTAAGTTTTTTATCTTACTAATTTTAGTGTTCATTCCTTGTCCCCTATTTTAGGAAAATAGCAATATCTCTGATTTATGAGTTGTATTTCAATTGATTAGATAAAAAATTTGTAACAAATAATCTATTAAAATTTATTTTCAAATTAAATTCAATTTCAAATTCTATAAATATTTTATAGAATTTGAAATTGAATTTAAAAGCAAATCCGTTCTGGATGTGTATAAATAGAAGCATTATCTTGCCGAATAAAACCTAATAATCCAATACTTGCTCTCTCTGCTAAACTAACAGCTCTAGCAGTAGGAGCTGATATTGCAGCAAGAATTCCACAACCACTGGATATGGTCTTTTGAACCATTTCAAAACTAGCTCTACTTGAAATGAGAATCATTCCTGTATCTGCTTGAAATCCATGGTTTATTAACCCTCCTATTAATTTATCTAAAGCATTATGTCGTCCTACATCTTCACGCACAAGACATAATTGACCTTCTGAATTAGCCCACCCCGCTGCATGGGTAGCTCCTGTTGTCTTATAAAGAACTTGGTATTTTCTCATGTTTTTCATTGCTTCTAATATAGCTGCTATCGAAACAACTTTACATGAACTTACTGTTTCAATTGGTGACGTAATAATTTCTTTTAAAGCATCAATTCCACATAATCCACAACCAGTATTACCTAACATGAATCGACGTCGTTTTCTTAATTTCACTGCACTTGCTGTTGAAATCTCAAGTTGAATTACAATTCCTTGAGGTTGTTCTTGAAATTCAACATTGCGTATTTCATGTATATTTTTAATAATACCTTCAGTCAAAGAAAAACCTACAGCAAAATCTTTAAGATAATTTGGTGAAGCTAACATAGTCACATGATTTATTCCATTATATTCTAATGCAATAGGAGTTTCTTGCGCGACCCAGTCACATTCAGTTTCATTATTTAATTTTCCTGAATGTATTCGATGAATTGAAATATTCATACAATCACTTTTATATAACGCAGTTTGTTTATTTTTATTCATAATTTTATTGAGAAAATTTAAAGAAATTTTTATTAAAAATTGAAAAACAATTAATCAGAAAAGTAACATTATGTACTTAAAAAATATTTGGAAATAATAAATCATGAATCAATCAATATTTCCTATTAATTTTCCACATTCAAAAAAATTATCTAAATATAAAAGATTAAATGTATCTGTTTTGGATCATTCTGTACTCGATAAAAAATCTCGTCCTTTAAATTATCTTCGAATTTCAGTTTTAGATCAGTGCAACTTTCGATGCCCTCATTGTATGCCAGATGAAATTTTTCATAAAAATTATATTTTCATGAAAAATGAAAATTTATTATCATTTAATGAAATTGCTAGAATAGTAAGAATTTTTTCAAAATTAGGGGTTCAAAAAATTCGGTTAACAGGTGGAGAACCTTTGCTTAGAAAAAATATTCAAGAATTAATAAAAGTTTTAACTTGTATTCGCACTCCATCTGGAAAACCTCTAGATATAGGTTTAACTACAAATGGAAGCTTGTTAGCTCAAAAGGCATTTATTTTAAAAAAGGCAGGTCTCAGAAATATTACTGTTAGCCTTGATGCTCTTGATCCAAAAATTTTCTCTAAAATGATTGGAAAACAAAAAATAACTCCTCAAACTATTCTGAATGGAATAGAAATCGCTAAAAAAGCAGGTTTAATGCCCATTAAAATAAATATGGTTGTTCGTCACAGCATTAATAAAACAGAGATTCTTTCAATGGTTAAAAAATTTCGACATACTGGAAATATTCTTCGTTTTATTGAATATATGGATGTTGGAAATACTAATAATTGGGATTTAAATGAAGTCATACCTACTCAAGAAATAATCAATTTTATCGAAAAAAAATATCCTTTAATTGCTTTAAATGATTCAAATATGGGAAGAGTTGCAAAACGTTGGAAATATAAAGATGGTGGTGGAGAAATTGGTTTTATTTCTAGTATCACAGATGCTTTTTGCAGTGGTTGTACACGTGCTCGTTTATCTCCAGATGGAAAACTATTTACATGTCTTTTTTCATCTAAAGGGTATGATCTTCGTTCAGATCTAAGAAATCAAAATCTTTCAGATGAAGATTTAGCTAACATATGGAGCAAAATCTGGAAATTGCGTCAGGATAATTACTCTGAGAAAAGAAATGTAATTAGAAATTTTTCTAATCCTGATCAAAAAATTGAAATGAGTTATATTGGGGGTTGATAAACAACAATTTATTAGTAACCTACTTATTAATGAAAATAGCTGGTTTAATACTCGCTGGAGGTTCCAGCATCAGGATGGGAGGCATTGACAAAGGTCTACTATTATTGGATGGTAAACCTTTAGTTGAACATGTTTTTAACCAGATAAATTTACATATTTCAAAGCTTTTCATTAGTGCAAATCGAAATTCAGAAAAATATTCTATATATGGATCAGTTCTACATGACAATAAGAACTTGGGATCTTTTTTGGGTCCTTTAGGAGGGATTGCTGCAGCTATGTCTGTATGGACAGGACAACTACTAGTCATAATGCCTTGTGATTCTCCATTTTTTTATAGCTGTCTTATAAAACGTTTGATTTTAACTGCAGAAAAAGAAAATGCATCTTTAGTAGTTGCAAGTTGCAATAAAAAACGTCAACCTGTTTTTATGGTAGCAAATATAAAACTTCTATCAAATTTAGAAACTTATTTAATTAGAAAAAACCGGAAAGTTCGATTGTGGCAAGATATGGTTGGAGTAAGAGAAGTAGATTGTTCGGATTTTCCAACAGCTTTTTTAAATATAAATACTTTTAATGATTTCAATCAAAGTAAAGCAATTATAAGGTCCAATGTTGTAAATCATAGTAATCTACCAAATCGTGATCATTAATTTTAGTATTAGCAGGCAAGCGAGCAAAGCCATTAGCCCATGCAATAGAACTTATAAAAGACGAATCTTGTTTAGGATAACAAATCAATTCCGAAAATCCATTGGAAATTACACGTTTAACTCTAAGAAAATTTTCTCTAGAATCTATAAATTCTTTATGAATGCGTAATGGAAGTTTGATAATAGGAGGAAATAAATTGTTCCGTCCTTGCATTCCTCGGATTAGTAAGGTCCCAATTGTAATAAATGTTACATAAGCAGAAACTGGATTTCCTGGTAAGCATAATACTGGCGTATTTTTTACATTTATTAATGCTATAGGTTTTCCTGGTTTCATTTTTATTTTCCAAAATTCTATTTTTCCTCCTAATGATTGAAGAACTTTTTTTATAAGATCTTTTTCTCCAACAGAAATTCCCCCAACACTAATGATTACATCACAATTGATCAATAATTTTTTAAAAGCTTGAGATAAATCATCTTCATTATCGGAGGTATGTAATACATCAATTACATTTGAACCAATCATTTTAGACAAAGCTTCTAACATAGGACTATTTGAATTATAAATTTCTTGCTCAAGACATTTTTGTCCTGGATTAATTAATTCATTACCACTTGTCAAAATTCCAACTTTGAGGCTTTTATAAACAGAAACATTAGAAATGCCTTGTGAAGCAAGAAATGCTATATCAGAAGCATTTAATTTAGTTCCTATTTTCGAAATAATACTTCCTTTTTTGATATCTTCTCCTTGTCTTCTTATATTCTCACCAAATTTAGTTGGCTGAATTATGTTGATCCAATTATTTTCTTGATATACATTTTCTTGAATAACTATGGTATCAGCTCCATCAGGAAGTAAACTACCTGTAAAGAGTTTAATTGCATACCCAGGAAGAAGATTTCCTATTGTATCACCTGCATAACAAGATTTTTGAATAGGAATTTTTTCATTGAATAAATCAATATGACGAATCGCATATCCATCCATAGCACTGTTATCTTTCAACGGAAAGTCCATCATTGCATTTAAATCAGATGCTAAAATTTTGCCTAATGATTTATTCAATGAAATTTTTTCAATAGGTGGTTTAGGTAACGAAATTACCATTTTCGCAATAAAGTCTTGGGCTTGTTCAAACTCTAACATAAATTGAATTTAATCTTTGTTTTTAAATCGATATGAAAAATTACAAGGTAAGTAACTACTATCAAGTTGTTCACATAACAACTTAGACCAAGCAGTATGACAAGCATTGCTTGAGCTAGGTAAACAAAATATCAAAGTATTGTTAGCATAACCTGCAAAAGCTCTTGATTGAACTGTAGAACTTCCAATTTCTTTATAGGAAATTTGTCGAAATAATTCTCCGAATCCTTCTATTATCTCATCCAATAATGGTAGAACTGACTGATATGTATCATCGTTGAAATGATAACCTGTCCCACCTATAGTTAATATAACTTGAATTGTCGAATCTGCAATCCAATTGCTCAATATACGGCGAATTTGATATTTATTGCTTTTAATCAGACATCGATATATACATTTATGACCAGCTTCTATCAAATTATTTTCTAATAAATTCCCTGAAGTATCCTCATTTGAGGAGTGATCATTGATAGTAAGTATTGAACAGGAAAGAGATATAAATTCTGAATGCACTATAAAGAGGTCCTTATGAAGTATATTTTTCATTCCAAAGTTGACGTTTTGTATAATCTTTACTGGTTGGACTTACCCAGAATTTACTTCCCTCTGCTAGGGTTTCGCATTTCCAAATTGGAATACATGTTTTAATCATATCCAATATATATTCGCAGCTCAAGAATGCTTCTTTTCGATGAATACTAGCAGTAGATACAAAAACGATTCTATTTCCAGGATATAAAATTCCAACTCTATGAACAATCACTACATCTAATAATTTCCAATTTTGATAAGCATTATTAACAATAATATTCAGTTCACGTTCACACATATTTGGATAATGTTCAAGGAATAACTTTTGAATTTCAGCATCATTTCTATAGTCTCGAACATACCCTGTAAATGATACAATTGCACCTGCTTTTTCTCCTACTTTTTTTTTCAAATTCTCTTGTAGTAAGTTAGGATTAAAGTCCTCTTCTTGAATAGAAATCACATTTCTACCCTCCTGTAACAGGTTCAAAAATAGCAACTTCATCACCATTTTGAATACAAACAGATTTATTCGCATATATCTGATTAACAGCTAAATATAATCTGGGAATGGAATTTAATTGTGGGTAAAATTGACGTAAAATTTTCAAAAGATCATTCCCTGTAATCAAGTTTTCTATTGGCCAAGATTCAGATCGTTTGCCTGTCAACTCAGCAATTCTTGCAAAATATAAAATATTAACTCTCGCAAGACCAATTACCACTTTTTCCTCCTATTTTTTTAATTAGTCGGATATCTTCTATAATTATTGCTTTATCTTCTGATTTGCACATATCATATATTGTCAATGCAGCTATGCTGCATGCCATCATAGCCTCCATTTCAACTCCTGTTTTATAATTTGTCTCGCATTGGGATATAACTTCTATACTGTGCATTTCATTATTTAATTGAAATTTAATATCAATAAAATTAATAGGTAGACTGTGACAAAGCGGGATTAAATCTGAGCAGCGTTTAGCTGCTTGGATAGCAGCTATGCGAGCAGTATTCAATACCTCTCCTTTATTATTCTTTTCAGGATGAGTTAATAATTCATAAGCTTCGGAACTCATATTTATTCGGCTTTTAGCTACTGCAATACGGTGCGTAGCATCCTTTGATGTAATATTAACGATCTGAACTTGACCATCTTGATTAAGATGACTAAATTTCTTTGGTAGAAACATTTTTCAACAGTGATAAAACTAAATTTTTGGAAATAGAATTGTTAATTTGTTAAAACTATATCAGAACAGAAAATTAATTCTAATACAATTTAAAAGGATTCTATTTTTTATTATAGGTTCGGTTCATCATATTTTATGATTCACATCAATCAATATAATAAAAAACATTCTAGCTTTCAAAAAAACTTTATACGTTATCTTAAAAAATATATAAAATAATGAAATCTTGGAATATTAATTGTCAAATAATTTTTTTATTATCATGCTAATTAAATTTTTCTGATTATTCAACATAAAAATTATTCTTTTAAAGCATCAATTTATATTGAAATAGAAATATCCTTCAATCTTTAGATAAAGATATTTTTTATATTTAGAGAATAAATTTAATTTTCAGTTTTTAGAGTTCTTTAATATTTAAAACCATTGTTAGAATCGCTATTATTCCTAATAGTAAGCCAATAATATTTAAACGAATTATTGGTTCATCAAAAATTAATATTCCTATTAAAATTCCAATCACTACTACACTTATATTCATAGTGATAAATATAAAAATAGGATGATCAGGCAAGCATTGGTGTGAAAGTATATAAGTTATGATATTAGTAAAATTAAGTAAACCAATCGAAAATCCAATCAGCAAATGTATCCATTTCCAATATACTTGACATATTATTGTATATATAAAAGTTATAATTCCAGATAAAACAAAAGAAATCAATAAACTTTGAAAAAGAATTTCAATTGAAAATTGTGAGAGTAATTTAAAAAGAATATCAATTATTCCATAACCTAAAAAAACCAAAAAAGGCCATATCCAAATAGAAAATCTATATCGTGTTCTTTGAAGTTTATCTATATTGAATTGGTATAATAAACACCATAGAGAAATTATGGAAAAGAAAATGGAAAAGATTCCAAGTATTGAAATTTTTGTATCAAATATTATAAAAGCAGCCGATAATGAAACAAATATTGATAATCTTTGAGCAAGATCACTTCGTATAATTCCGGTATACTTTAATGATTGCCCCATAGATAAAAAAACTATTGGGAATAAAACACCTAATGCTAGTAATATTAACCATGGCATTCTAAAATTTACTGGAAATCCAAAATCTGGATATAAAAATACCCAACAAAATATAGAAGCAAATAAGTAATTTAAGAAAATAATTGGTCTAGAATCAATATTATCATTTTTGTAAACTGCTTTCAAAATTACAGAAACTGAAATATTTGAAATTATGCTGATAGCCAAATATATAATTCCCATTATTAACGATGTCATTTGATAATTTTTTATATAATGAGCCAGATAACATATTATAATTTTTTTTAAAATTCTGGCGGAGCGGACGGGATTTGAACCCGCGACCCCCGGCGTGACAGGCCGGTATTCTAACCAGCTGAACTACCGCTCCGAATTGATTCAACTAACTTACTAAATAATTACAAGTAAGTATACAACTACTGGCGTCCCCTAGGGGATTCGAACCCCTGTACCCACCGTGAAAGGGTGATGTCCTAGGCCTCTAGACGAAGGGGACATTTAATCATAGTTTAATAATTGGTGGTGGAGGTAAGCGGGATCGAACCGCTGACTTCTTGCATGCCATGCAAGTGCTCTTCCAACTGAGCTATACCCCCTCCAAAAATTTTTAAAACAAAGCGCGTGAATTCTGCCTTAATTTATAAAAATATGCAAGAAAAAACTTAAAAACTTATATAGATATTTTTTTAGAGAATTTTAATCAAATTTTTCAGTTCTTGTTTGTATTACGTAAATATAAGATCTGCTCAATATGATTGACATTAACAAAAAAATAATAGGGTAATCCCCATATATAGTATATGGGGTATTACCTGTCATTCCTTGAACTTGCATGTTAAGGATACCTATATTATTTTGGGGAAGTTGAGCAATAACCTTCCCTTTCGGATCTATAAATGCTGTAATTCCTGTGTTAGCTGATGAAAGTATAGGTCGAGCTATTTGAATAGCAAATAGACGATTAATTTGTAAATATTGACGTAGAGCCCAAGTATTCCCAAACCAACCAAGATTGCTCATGTTTATGATAATATCTCCTCCATTATTTGTTTTATAATCTGGATTATGTTTTAAAGAAGATAAAATTTCTTGAGGAAATAAATTTTCATAGCAAATATTAATTAATATATGTACGTTATTAACTATAAATGGTTTTTGATAAATTTTCCCAGGCTCAAAATCTGTAAGTGGAAAAGTTATGATTTTATTTAACCAATAAAAACCGTTTGGAATAAATTCTCCAAAAGGCACAAGATGTTTCTTATCATAACGCATAATATTACAACCTTTGATAAGATCATTGGTAGATGTATGAGAATCTATAGCTATTGCGCTATTTGTATGAAATACTCTATCATTAATCCTTCTACGTAAAGGAACTCCTATGATAAGAGTTTTATTACTTTTATAGACAATTTTCAAAAACTCGTTCCAAATTTTAATTGGTAAATTATTTTGAAATATTGGCAATACAGTTTCAGAGAAAATAATCCAACTCGGTTCACTATCTTCTTTTGTAAAAGAAGATAACAACTTTATATGATGTAAAATATTTTGTTCAATTTGATTGACATCAAATTTCTTTGATTGTTCTATGTTACCTTGGACTAAATATGCATTAATAATTTTGCCCATAGGTTCAGACCATTGAATAAATTTAAGCGAAATTCCAATCAATAAAATTGTTGTAATGATTACTCCTGAAAATAGAATTTGTTTTTTTAAAATATTTTTTTTTGCAGTAAACAAAACACTTATACAACCTGCAAAAATAGCTGCAATGAAAGATAATCCATACATACCTAATAATGTACTCCAATTAGAAATTGGATTGGAAATATGAGCATAAGCAATATTTGACCATGGAAATCCTGTAAAAAGATTTCCTCGCAGCCATTCAAATAAGGACCATAATGCAGCCCATATTAAAATTTTGTTAATATTTGAAAGTATGGAATTTTTATTTATAGATTGATTTAAAATATAAGCTAAAAAGCAAGCTATGCTTGAATATAAACTTAAGAAAGCAGATAAAATAAACAGAGAAAATATAGCAAAAAATTTACAAATATCTGCATAAAAATGCAAACCAATATAAATCCAGTATAGAGATGTTACAAAATTAAAAGTTCCAAATATCCAAGCTCTTATAAAAGCTATTTTGCCATTTTTAACATTCAGCGTAAGATAAGCAAGTAAAGAAAGTGTAAAAATTTGTACAAAAGATAAAGACCAAGATGGTAATGGATCAGGAGAAAAGCTTAGTCCATGAAAACAACCTAATAATACTAAAAATAAAAATAATTTTTTTTCTTTTAAGTTTATAAATTTCATCCTTAAACACAATCATATAGCTTTTGCTATAAAAATTACTATTCCTATTATTTATCAAATATAAGGGTTAGGCATATTCATTTTAATCATAATTTTGGTTTCAAGAGCTTCCATCTGAGCTGCTTCTTTTTGTTTAATATGGTTATAACCTATAGAATGCAAAGTTCCGTGAATTGTCAAATGAGCAGCATGATGAAGCAATGATTTACCTTGTTCATTTGCCTCAAGTTTTAAAATTGGTACACAGATTATTATATCACTACATGTTTTTCCAAATTGGTTTAATCCATATTCAAAAGTTAGAACATTAGTTGGATAGTCACAATTTCGAAATTGATAATTAAGCATATGGCTTTCTCTTATACCAACTAATCTTAAGCAAAGTTCTAATTTTTGCGGAAAATTTGAGGAATCATTTTTAGCTATTTCAAGAGTTTTCTTAATCCAATTCTGAAAACGCCATCGAAACAATCCTAATTTTTCATTAATATTGAATTCTATTTTTAAAAAAAATTGATTCATTGGTTAATTTATAAATTTTCCATTTAAAAAATAATTTGGTCATGATTAATCTAAATATATTGCTTCTAAGTAATGATTTTTTTTGATAATTGTAACATTCACCAATTTTCCAACCAAATTTGAAGGAGCTTCAAAAATTACAATTCTATTATTTTCTGTTCGGCCGACAAGTTTTGATGAATCAGTTTGAAAAACTCCTTCTACTAATAAACGCTGTGTAGAACCAATCATAGATTCTACAATTTTAGATGCTTGTTGTTTTATTAAAGATTGTAAAATTTGAAGCCTTCGAAATTTTACTTCATTAGGAACATTATCAGGTATTTCTGCAGCGGGAGTTCCTGGACGTGGGGAATATATAAAAGAAAATGAAGTATCAAAACCTATTTCTTCTATCAGTTTTATTGTTTCTTGAAAATCGTCTTCTGTTTCGCCTGGAAACCCAACAATAAAATCAGATGAGAAAGATAAATTTGGTCGAGAATCTTGTAAACGATGAATTACAGATTTAAATTCTGATACAGTATATCCTCTTTTCATTGCAGAAAGAATTTTATCACTACCAGATTGCACTGGTAAATGAAGAAAAGAGACAAGTTTTGGTAATTTTGAATAAATTTTTGAAATTCTGGTAGTCATTTCTTTTGGATGAGAAGTAGTATAGCGAATTCTTTCTATTCCAGGAATTTCATGTACATATTCTATAAGTGTCGAAAAATCAGCATATTCATTACTATTTGGTAATAATGATCGATATGCATTTACATTCTGACCTAATAATGTAACTTCTTTGACTCCTTGATCAGCTAAATCTGCAACTTCAAGCAATACATCTTCAAATGATCGAGATATTTCAGTACCACGAGTATATGGTACTACACAAAAACTACAATATTTGCTACAACCTTCCATAATTGAGACAAAGGCTGATGGGCCATTTTTTTTAGGTAATGGCATTGCATCAAATTTTTCAATTTCTGGAAAACTGATATCTATCTGAGAGGAATTGGACGTTTCATATTTTTTAATTAATTCAGGTAAACGATGCAATGTTTGCGGACCAAATACAATATCTACATAAGGAGCTCTTTTAATAATATAATTGCCTTCTTGACTAGCTACACATCCACCAACAGCAATAATTAAACTAGGTTTTTTATCTTTCAATTTTTTAATTCGCCCCAGATCTGAAAAAACTTTTTCCTGAGCTTTTTCTCGTATGGAGCAAGTATTTAATATAATTAAATCTGCCTCTTCAGGTTTATTTGTTAAATTTAAGTTCGCAGATTCACGTAATATATCGACTATCTTTTCTGAATCATAAGTGTTCATTTGACAGCCAAAAGTTCGGATATATAAACTTTTTATCAAAGATTGATGTTTTATTTTTTCCTTCTGAAAATGACCTTTATAAGGTATTGAGGAAAAAATATTACGTTTAAAAATAATTTCTTTCATTAATATCTCTATGAAAAATTATTTCATATATCTTAAAAAATAAAACAAGCATTACACTTGGTTTTAAAATATAAAAATTAAAAATATTTCTAAGATATATGTTGAAAATTTTATTTCTTAATATTTATCCACATTATCAATGCAGCAGTGACAAATATAGAAGAATAAATGCCAATCCAAATACCAATACTTAATGCTAAAGCAAAATAATGTAAAGATAATCCACCAAAAAATAATATAGATAAAACTATCATTTGAGTTGAACCATGAGTAATAATGGTTCTAGACATAGTTTGAGTAATAGAATTATCTATAATTTTCTTTAAATCCACCTCTTGATTTTTTCTGAGATTCTCTCGGATGCGATCCATGATAATAACTGATTCATTTATAGAATAACTTAATGCGGCTAACATACCGGCCAATGCTGACATGGAAAATTCCCAATGAAAATATGCAAAAAGACCTAAAATAATAAATGCATCATGTAAATTAGCAATAATTCCAGCTAAGGAAAATTTCCATCCAAATCGACTGATAAGATATATCATCACGCCAACTAATATGAATAGTATTGCTGCTATGATTTCATATAATAATACATCTTCAATTTGTGGTCCTATGGATTCTGCACTATGCAGTTTTATATTTTTATTAATTATCAATAAAGCATTAAGCACTTGTTTACTTTGTTCTATTGCTGTTTGATTATCTCTTAAAGGTAGACTGATTATAAAATCATATGAAGAATTAAAATGTTGAACTTGAAAAGTTTTATAATCCAATATTGAAATTGCACTTCTTATTTTATCTAAAGATAAATTCTCTGAACAGCTAAATTCTATTACTGTTCCTCCAGTAAATTCAGGAGATAATGTTAAACCATTTTTAAAAATAAAAAATATAGCTATAAAAAACATAACTGCACTAATAATATTGAGTGTTAGTGCATTTTTCATAAATGGAATAACTTGACGAATATGGAGAAGATCCATAATAATAGTTTATACAGAGATTATGAAAGAAGTTTTTTTATGACCATACATTAGATTTACTAATGCTCGAACAACTAAAACAGATGAAAAAATAGATGTTAGAATTCCAAGACAGTGAACTATTGCAAATCCACGAACTGATCCTGAACTGAATATTAAAAGTCCTAGACCTACAATAAAAGATGTTGAATTAGAGTCTAAAATCGTATTCCATGCCTGATTAAATCCTTTATAAATAGCTTTCTGCGGATCAAGTCCATTACGAAGTTCCTCAAGAATGCGTTCATTAATCAGTACATTTGAATCAATAGCCATTCCTAATGTCAAAGCTATTGCAGCAATTCCTGGAAGAGTAAGCGTAGCTTGTAACATAGCTAATAGGGCTAGCAACAATGTTGTATTGACCAACAATCCAATAATTGAGAATAATCCAATCAAACGATAATATGAAATTATAAATATAATAACAGCTAACATTCCATAAATTGTTGATTTTATTCCTTTTTTAATATTTTCTGAACCTAGAGTTGGTCCTATAATTTTTTCTTCAATTACACTGATAGGAGCAGTTAAAGATCCTGATCGCAAAATTAATGCTATTTCAGCTGCTTCTTGCATGTCAAGCGCACCGGAAATTTGAACTTGTCCTCCAAATATCTCGCTACGAATTATAGGTGCTGTTACAACTTCTCCTTCTCCATTTTCAAAAAGAATGATAGCCATGCGTTTTCCAATGTTATCACGTGTAACTGTTTGGAAAATCCGTTTTCCTTTCTCATCTAATGTAAGGTTTATTGTTACTTGTTGATGCTTTAAATCTCTTCCTGGTTGAGCGTCTCTAATATTATCTCCTGATAATATGATTTTTCGGTCAACAAAAATATGTAATCCATTTCTCTGTTTATAACATTCAGTATTAACTTCTTTTGATAAAAAGTTTGAATTTGAAAATGATTCATTTACTAGTCTAAGTTCTAAAGTTGCTGTTCGTCCTAGTAATTTTTTAGCTTTTTCTACATCTTGGAAACCAGGTAATTGTACTAAAATTTTATCAGAACCTCTTTGCTGAATAATAGGTTCTGAAACTCCTAATTCATTAACTCTATTTCGCAAAATAGAAATATTTTTTTGTAAAGCATGTTTCTGAATGGATAATATTTCTGAATGTGGAAATGAGATGATTAATTGAAATTTTTCCTTACTATCTTGTTTTGAAAGAGTAAGTTTAGAAAAATTTGATTTTAGGATTGAAAATGCTTTATCTCTATTTTCAATTTTTTGAAATGTAGAAATAATACTACTTTCCACAAGCTCTATACCTTTATAAGGTATTTTTTTGTTTCGAAAAAGTATTTCAATCTCTCTTCGAATAGAGTCACTCTGATTTTTTAATGCTGATATCATGTCAACTTTTAATAAAAAAAATGCTCCTCCGCGTAAATCTAATCCTAAAGTCAATGGATTAGGCATAATCCACTTAAAAGATTTCATCCAATTTGGATATTCTGGGATTGAATTAATATTTACTGTATAATTCAACTTTGATAAATTTAACTCTTTATCTAAAAGATTGCGAACATAAATTTGTTTATCAAAATCTAAATCGATAATTATGTTTTCTGTTTCTTTATTTTTGTCAAAAAAAGCATCTTTAAATTCTATGTGAGAATTTAAAAGAATATTTTTAACTTTAATTAGTAAATCATTATGAATAGCTATATGTTTATTAACATTTGAAATTTGAATAACAGATTTTTTTTCAAAAAAATTCGGAGTTATATAAAAAATACTAATTAGTACAATAGTAAAAATATATAAATATTTCCAAAGAGAGAAACGATTCATTTTGATTCTAACTTTTTGCTAAAAAAGGAGATAAAAAAATTTTATCTCTATGAATAGGTGTATTCTATAAAAGCTACAAAGCTTTAATTGTTCCCTTTGGAAGAATATTAGAAATTGCTGTTTTTTGGATAATTATTTCAACGGATTTTCCTGATAAATCAGAAATTTCTAATGTTATATAATTATCTTTTATTTTATTTATTCGACCAAGAATACCTCCATTTGTAACAATTTCATCACCATGCATTAAATTGGTTATTAACTTGGTATGTTCTTTTTGACGTTTAATTTGCGGCCTGATCATCATTAAATAAAGAACCGCAAATATTAAAAGAATAGGTAGCATATTCATTAAAATTCCACCTTCACGAGTGGAACCTAATTGGGCAATAACGGAGTTAAAAATATTTAGCGTTATCATTCGGAGTTTTCCATAAGTTAAAAAATAATTTTTTAAAAAATATTGAAGATTAAAAAGTTTATAATTTATTCTATTCCTACTGTCCTATCAGAAAGAAATCTATTAGTCCATTTTCTGAAATTTTTTTCTGATATGGCATTTTGTATTTCTTTCATTAAGTTCATATAAAAATATAAATTGTGAAAAGTGTTCAAACGTGCTCCAATTATCTCTTTAGATTTTTGCAAATAATGTAAATATGAACGTGAAAAATTGGAACATGTATAACATTTGCAATTCGGATCAAGTGGTTTGTTGTCAAAACGATATCGAGCATTACGGATCTTAATATTTCCATACCTTGTAAATAAACAACCGTTCCTAGCATTTCTTGTTGGCATCACACAATCAAACATATCTATTCCATTTTTAATGCCCATTACTAAATCCTCAGGATTTCCTACACCCATAAGATAACGAGGACTTTTTTCAGGTAATCTAGATGACATATGATGTAAAATTCGATACATATCATCTTTTGATTCACCTACAGATAAACCTCCTATAGCATAGCCATGAAAACCAATTTTTTCTAAGTTTTCTAATGATTCATCTCTAAGATTTTCATACATACCACCTTGTATTATACCAAATAAAGCATTTTTATTTCCTAAATGATTAAATTCTTTAAAAGAGCGAGAGGCCCAACGTAAAGATCTTTGCATGGAATCTCTAGATTCTTTTTCTTTTATTAAATTTCCATCCTGATCTTTATATGGCAGACATTCATCAAATATCATCGATATATCTGAATTCAAAGCATGCTGAATCTGAATAGATATTTCAGGAGATAATGTTAATTTTGATCCATCTATAATTGAAGAAAAACATATTCCTTCCTCTGTAATTTTGCAATTTTTTCTTCCAAAACTAAATATTTGAAATCCCCTGAATCTGTTAAAATGGGCTTTTTCCAGGATATAAATTCATGCAGCCCTCCATGATGTTTAATAACTTTGATACCAGGACGTAACCATAAATGAAGAGCATTTCCCAAAATAATCTGAGATCCAGCGGTTTGTAACTCATCAGGTAACATAGCTTTTACACAACCAGCTGTTCCAACAGCCATAAAGACTGGTGTTTCAACAATGCCGTGATTTAATTCAATTTGACCACGACGAGCTTTATCATCAACTGAAAGTAATTTGAAATCTAATCCATTCATATATTATTTGCTTCAATGAACATCGCATCTCCATAACTAAAGAATTGGTATTGATTTTTAATAGCATGCTCATAAGCTTTCTGTATTGAAATAACACCAGCTAAAGCTGAAACTAACATAATCAAAGTAGATTTAGGGAAATGAAAATTTGTAATTAAAGCATCTACAATCTTATACTTATATCCAGGAGTTATAAATATATCTGTACTACCAGTAATTGGAGATAATAAATCTGTTCGATCACTATTGTTAAGTACTGCATAATGAGCTGAAGATTCAAGCGCTCTAACAGTAGTGGTTCCAACAGCAATAACACGTTTTCCCAAAGATTTAGCTCTGGAAACAGCATCTACTGTTTTTTGTGTTACAGAATAAAATTCTTTATGCATAATGTGATTTTTCGGATTTTCTGATCGGATTGGTGAAAAAGTTCCTGAACCAACATGTAATGTAACAAATTCTATTTTTATACCAAAATTTTTTAGTTTATTTAACATTTGTTTAGTAAAGTGCAAACCTGCCGTAGGTGCAGCTATTGCTCCTACTTCTTTCGCATATACTGTTTGATAACGATCTTTATCTTTTAAATTTGGAGTTCTCTTAATGTAAGGGGGTAATGGTGTTACTCCATGAGTTTCTAATAAATCTAATACTGGTTCTGGAAAATTTAAATAAAGTAATTGATTACTTATTTTTACAACAACAATATCAAAAGAATCATTTATTCGAAATATAGTTCCTGGTTTTGAAGGAGTGTTGGATTTTACATAAGCAGTTGCACAATATTTTCCGATAATTTGTTCAACTAAAATTTTTACATTTCCTCCTGTTTTTTTTCTCCCATTTAATCTAGCGTTAATAACACGAGTGTCATTAAAAATTAATACATCGTCGTAATGTAAAAGATTAATTAAATCAGAAAAATGTAAGTCCGATAATTTTCCTTGATTATCCAGATGCAAGAGTTTGCTATTACCACGTTTTTTGGATGGAAATTGTGCAATTAATTTAGATGGTAGAAAATAATCAAAATCAGAAAGAGACAGAACCTTAGACATTAGAAAAATTATATATTTTGTGTAAGTAAGCGATTAATTTAATGAGTAAGTTAAGAACTTTTAATACTTTATTTTTACATAAAAATTTTTTGTTAGCTTCATATTAAAATGAAATAAATCTTCATTTTAATATGAAAACGCACTTTTCATAAAAATAAAATTTGCAATTTTTTGCATTCTAAATATCAAGTGCATGCCATATACTGTCTATTCGTTTTTTAACTGAAATATCCATTTCAATTCGAGATCCCCAAATTCTATTAGTTTCATTAGACCATTTATTTGTAGCGTCCATGCCCAATTTGCTGCCTAATCCTGAAGTTGGAGAAGCAAAATCTAAATAGTCAATTGGTGTATTTTCTATTAGAACAATATCTCTAGAAGGATCCATCCTAGTTGTCATTGCCCATATTACTTCTTTCCAATCTCTTGGATCGATATCATCATCGACCACAATAATAAATTTTGTATACATAAATTGTCGCAAAATGCTCCATATACCAAACATGATTCTCTTTGCATGTCCTGGATATTGTTTTTTGATTGAGACTGTTGCTAGTCGGTAACTACACCCTTCGGGTGGAAGATAAAAATCAACTATTTCAGGTAATGTTTTCTGGAGTAAAGGAATAAATACTTCATTTAATGATAAACCTAAGATTGATGGTTCATCTGGGGGTTTTCCAGTGTAAGTCGAATGATATATGGTATTTGAACGCATTGTAATTCGATCAACTGTAAAAACAGGGAACCATTCTTTTTCATTATAATATCCAGTATGATCACCATAAGGACCTTCTAAAGCCATCTCGTAATTTATTTTTAAAGATTCTTGAAGTTTAGGAGAACAATCTGTATTGAGAGTAATAGCTTTCGAATCTGAAATTGGAAGTATATTACCTTCAAGAATTATCTCTGCATAAGCAGGTACTAATAAAGAATTTCCAATAGATTTTACCAATTCCGTTCTAGATCCTCGCAATAAACTGCAAATTGGTATTCAGATAAATTATCTGGAATTGGAGTAACAGCACTAAGTGTAGTTGCTGGATCTACTCCTAAAGCAACAGAAATTGGAAAAGGTTGATTAGGGTATGCTTGAATATGTTTTTGAAAATCTAATGCTCCCCCGATGTGGTAGCCATCGCATAATAAGTTTATTTTATCTATTGGTTGCTGTCGATAAATTCCTAAATTTTGACGAATTTTATCTGGAGATTTTGTAATTACTAAACCCCAACTAAGTAAAGGTCCTACATCTTTCGGCCAACAAGTTTGAAGAGGTAATTTAGATAAATCTACTTTTTCGTTCTCTAATACAAATTCCTGACAAACTCCTTTTCGCAAGATTTTAGGTCGCATATCCCAGAGTGCTAGTTTTAAGCTAGATATTGTTTCAAAAATATCTGAAATATTTTGTGGAGGTTCAGGTTCTTTTAGTAAAGCTAAAAGCTTACCAGTTTCTCTTAAATCTTTTATACTTTCGCCACCCATTCCAAATGCTACTCTTTTTGAGGTGCCAAAAAGATTTGTTAACACAGGGATTTCAGAAACTTTACCATTGTGTATCACTTTTTCAAATAATAAAGCCGGTCCACCTGAGCGTAAAACCCGATCTGAAATTTCAGTTAATTCTAAGTAAGAAGAAACAGGAAATTTAATGCGCTTGAGTTCTTTTTTATCTTCAAGTTGAGTAATAAAATCTCTTAAATCCCGATATTTCACTTAAATTCACTATTTTCTAAAATTAGTTTATTTGGAAAAGTTTTCAATTTCTCATAATTCTTTTGAAAAGTACATAAGTAAGACAATATTATAATTGTTAATAAATTCTTATAGAAAGTCTAAAAGCTAACTAATTTACAAAATAATTAATAAAAATCAAATTTTATATGAGGATATAGGGTATACAAATTTTTTTGAAAAAATTAAAAGTCTTTTAATTTTAAGAAACGTTATGAAACTTTATGAAATAAATAATTTAACTGTGTCCCATAATATTTTACAAGATATATAACAAGTTTAGATATATGAAAAATCAAGTCAAGATAATAATGCATACATATCATTAATTTTTAATCGAAAATGAAAAATTAATATTTTTAATACTTAACATATTGAATTTTATTAAAGTAAAAATCATTGCAAAAATTATATTTGAATCTTTCATATAGCTAGATCACGTGTATATAAAGAATAATTTTGAACTTTCATTCCATCCATCTAACGAAAAAATTCAAAATGAACTGATTTATATGAATATAATATTTATAAATTTTTAATTTTTTAAAAAATGTTAACATCAACCATTTTCTAGCATATTAGAATATAAAATTTTGGAAAAGTATAGGTTAAACTTAAAATGGAAAAACAAAACATCCACAACACTATTGCAGATACTATTCGTATTCTTACTATGGACGCTGTGGAAAAAGCTAATTCTGGACATCCTGGAGCTCCTATGGGTATGGCAGAAATTGCGACAGCTCTTTGGATGAAAAATTTGCGTCACAATCCAGCTGATCCTAAATGGATAGATCGTGATCGATTTGTTTTATCAAATGGCCATAGTTCAATGTTGCTTTATGCGTTATTACATCTAACTGGCTATGACCTTTCGATATCCCAGTTAAAAAACTTTCGGCAATTAGGTTCATTGACTCCAGGTCATCCAGAATTTGGGCTCACCCCAGGTATAGAAGCCACTACAGGCCCATTAGGGCAAGGATTGGGTAATGCTGTAGGAATGGCTCTATCCGAATCCTTGTTGTCATCAGAATTTAATAGACCTGGATATGATATTGTAAATCATTTTACATATGTATTTGTTGGTGATGGTTGTCTCATGGAAGGCATATCGCATGAAGTGTGTTCATTAGCAGGTACTTTAAAATTATCTAAATTGATAGTTTTATATGATAGTAATGGAATTTCTATTGATGGAAATGTTAAGTTTTGGTTTAATGATGATACATCAAAACGTTTTGAGGCTTATGGATGGAATGTAATTGATAAAATCGATGGACATAATATTACAGAAATTGATTTAGCTATTAAAAAAGCTAAATATCAATCTGATAAACCTACTATTATTATTTGTCAAACAGTTATTGGAAAAGGTTCGCCGAATAAAGCTGGTACTGCTGATATACACGGATCACCGTTAGGATTAGAAGAAACAAGACTTGCCAAGAAATATTTAAACTGGACAAATGATCCTTTTGTTATACCAGAATCTACATATAAAATGTGTAATTCAATTGAATTTGGCAATTCCATTCAAACTACATGGGAAAAACAATTCCATTCTTATTCTCTTGTGTATCCTAAACTTGCCAAAGAATTTAAGCGTCGAATTAAAGGTCATTTACCAACTAATTTTTCTGATTTTTTTCAAAATTTATTAAAAGTCACAACAAAAAAAAATGAAGATCTATCAACTAGAAAAGCCTCACAATTTGTCATTACCAGTTTAGAAAAGATTTTACCAGAACTTCTTGGTGGATCAGCTGATTTAACTCGATCAAATTTGACAGATTGGAAAGGGGTTGAAATAGTTAATAAAAATGATAAAGGCACAATTTCTGGAAGGTATATTAACTATGGAGTTCGTGAATTTGGTATGGCAGCTATCATGAATGGAATTGCATTGCATGGAGGTTATCTGCCTTTTTCTGGAACGTTTTTAACTTTTTCTGACTATTCGCGTAATGCTATTCGCATGTCAGCTTTGATGAAGCAAAGAGTTATTTACGTGTTTACTCACGATTCTATTGGTCTTGGTGAAGATGGCCCTACGCATCAACCTATAGAACAAATTGCTAGTTTACGTTTGATACCTAACTTATCAGTATGGCGTCCATGTGACATTGTTGAAACTGTAACAGCCTGGTGTGTTGGTATACAACGTCCAATAAATATGGAAATAAACCAGAAAATTTGGGAGGACCAACTGCTATTTTGCTATCAAGACAAAACTTACCATTTATAGATCGGGATAATCAAACATTACAGTCTGCAAAACGCGGTGGTTATATATTAAAGGATATGCAAGATGCAAAAATCGTGATCTTAGCTACTGGTTCAGAAGTTTCTATTGCGTTAAATGCTCAAGAAAAATTGATTAATGAGGGGATTCCAGTTAGGGTAGTTTCAATGCCTTGTGTTGATATTTTTGAGAAACAAGATATCGATTGGAAAGATTTTGTTCTGCCAAAGGACATGTTCAAAATTGCCATTGAAGCAGGTTCGATAGATTTTTGTATAAATATGTAGGTTTAGAAGGCGCTATTATTGGTATTGATAATCGTTATGGGGAATCAGCTCCAGCCGATGTATTATTTGATTATTTCCAGATCACTGCCAATAAATTAATTAAAACTGTAAAAAATTTTATAAATAGGAAAAAGTTATGACTATCCGTGTGGCAATTAATGGTTACGGCCGTATTGGCAGAAATATTCTTCGTGCTCATTATGAAGGAAATAAAAAACATGATATAGAAATTATTGCTATAAATGATTTAGGGGATCTTAAAACAAATGTTCATTTAACACGATTTGATACAACGCATGGAAAATTTTCAAAAAAAGTTATTGGTCTTGATAATAATCATATCGAAGTAGATGGAGATAGAATAATTGCATTAATGGAAAGAGATCCTAAAATGTTGCCTTGGGAAGCTTTAAAAATAGATGTTGTTTTAGAATGTACTGGTCTTTTTACATCTCAAGAAAAAGCAAATATCCATTTGGATAGAGGAGCTAAAAAAGTGCTAATTTCAGCCCCTGGAGATAAAAATATTGATGCAACTGTTGTTTATGGTGTTAATCATAAAACATTGCGAAGCTACAATCGCATTGTTTCCAATGCTTCATGTACAACTAATTGTCTTGCCTCACTGGTAAAACCTTTACATGAGAGTTTAATCATAGAATCAGGATTGATGACTACTATCCATTCTTATACAAATGATCAAGTTTTAACAGATGTTTTTCATAAAGATATCAGGCGTGCTCGTTCAGCTACAATGAGTATGATTCCTACAAAGACTGGTGCTGCTGCAGCTGTAGGACTAGTTCTCCCTGAATTAAGAGGCAAGTTGGATGGATATGCTATTCGCGTTCCAACTATTAACGTATCTATGCTTGATTTTACATTTATCACAAAGAAAAATGCTACTGAGAATGAAATTAATAATATATTGAAAATTGCTTCAGAAAAAGATTTAAAGGGAATACTAAAATATAGTGAAGAACCATTAGTGTCAATTGATTATAATCACGATTCAGCTTCAGGCATTGTAGATGCATCTTTAACAAAAGTTTCTGGAAATTTAATCAAAGTTTCATCCTGGTATGATAATGAATGGGGATTTTCAAATCGAATGCTTGATACTACAGAAGTATTAATGAAGGCTTCTTAATGAATCGTACATGACTTAACGGTTATTTGAAATTTTTTTGATAAATTTAAAGAGGGAATATGCATGCTCCAAGTTAAAACTCTTTCTGATTTAGCTAGAAAAGGTGAATTATCTGGAAAGAGAGTCTTTATTAGAGCCGATTTAAATGTACCATTCAATGAATCTGGTCAAATTTCAGAAGATACACGCATCAAAGCATCAGTTCCAGCTATAAGATTAGCACTAAGTGCAGGGGCTGCTGTTATGGTTACATCTCATTTAGGCCGTCCGAAGGAATGTTTCTTGAGAGAGGCTGATTCTTTAGTACAAGTAGCACAACGTTTATCAGAGTTTTTAGGTACTCAAGTTGAATTGATAAAAAATTGGATTAATGGAGTAAAAGTTGAACCTGGCCAAGTTGTTTTACTTGAAAATTGTAGAATAAATAATGGTGAGAGAAATAATGATGAAACTCTTTCTAGAAAAATGGCTTCTTTATGTGATGTGTATGTGAATGATGCGTTTGCCTCTTCTCATCGAGCTGAAGCAAGCACGCATGGAATAGCACGTTTTGCTCCTATTTCTTGTGCTGGGCCTTTGTTAGAAGCTGAATTAATTGCTTTAGGAAATATTTTTAATGAATCTAGACATCCTTTGATTGCAGTGGTGGGGGGGTCAAAAGTTTCTACTAAGCTTGCTATACTTTGTTCATTAGCAAATAAAGTAGACCAACTAATTGTTGGCGGGGGTATTGCTAATACTTTTATGCTTGCATCTGGTTTATCAGTTGGAAAATCTTTAGTTGAACCTAAATTAGTTGAACAGGCTTATTCTATTTTATCTTTAATGGAAAAACGAGGCGCTGAGATTCCAATCCCAATTGATGTTATTTGTGCTAAATCGATTGAATCTGATGCTATTTCTACAGTTAAACAGGCAGATCAGATTTCTGAAGATGATATAATATTGGACATTGGACCATTGACTACTATGAAATTTTCTAAGTTACTAAGACAGGCTGGTACTATAGTATGGAATGGACCAATAGGAGTTTTTGAAATTAATCAATTCTCTAATGGAACTTCTTGTATTGCTCATGCTATTGCGGAATCAAATGGTTTTTCAATTGCTGGAGGTGGTGAAACATTAGCAGCTATTGCAAAATATGGTATTGCCGATAAAATAAACTATATTTCAACTGGAGGAGGAGCTTTTCTAGAATTTTTAAAAGGTAAAGAATTACCAGCTGTAAAAATTTTGGAAGAACGTGCTTTCTAAAAAATGTCTCTGTGTTTAATCGAATAATAATTTTTAAAGAAATATAAACATTAACAAAAGTTTTTATCGTCATAAAATGAAGCATATGATTTCTAAAACAGAATATTTTCATGAGGATTCCAGTTTATTAATTGGTTTAGTCTCGATATCGGATCGAGCATATTCTGGTCAATATGAAGACCGGGGTTACCTACATTGCGAAATTGGTTAGATCAAGCAATATTATCATCCAAAAAATATTATGAATTTTTGATTCCTGATGAGATTGAGCTTATAGCTAAATGTTTAGTGGATTTATCAGATAATTATGCCTGCGATCTAATTTTTACAATAGGTGGAACCGGTCCAACTAATAGAGATGTAACACCTGAAGCTACACTATCGATAGCAAGCAAAGAATTGCCAGGTATTGCTGAACAAATGCGTCAAATAAGTTTGAAAGCTACACCTACAGCTGTTCTTTCTCGTCAGGTTTCGGTTATACGGCAAAACGATAAACATTCAGCTCTAATTATAAATTTACCAGGACAGCCTAGAGCTGTACAAGAGATATTAGAAGGAGTCAAAGATTTTAAGGGAAATACTATTATTTCAGGAATTTTTTCAGCTATTCCATACTGTCTTGATTTGATAGGAGGACCTTATATTGAAACTAATCCGAAAATCATTAAAAGTTTTCGTCCAAAATAACGTTAATAACAATAGTGTTAACTGAACAATTATTTAAATTTTTCTGAATAAGAATTTATTTTCAAATTCGCATAAACTAAAAATTTTGCAAAGATCACATCTTGGTTTATTAGCTTTGCATATATAACGACCTAGCAGAACTAGCCAATGATGAGCGTTATAAGCATATTCAGATGGAACTCTTTTCAACAAATTTTTTTCTACTTCTTGTACAGTTTTCCCTTTAGCAATTTTTGTTCGATTTGAAACTCGGAAAACATGAGTATCAACTGCCATAGTTTTTTGACCAAATATAATATTTAATATTACATTTGCACTCTTTCTTCCTATTCCTGGAAGGTTTCCAATTCGTATCGTGTTTCTGGAATATTTCCGTCATGTTTTTGCAATATAATTTCACAAATTTTATTATATTACTAGCCTTTGTTCTATAAAGACCTATGGTTTTAATATATTTAATTAAATGATCTTCACCTAAATCCAATAAGGTTTCTGGTGTTCCATAATTTATAAAAAGTTTTCTTGTAACAATATTAACAATTTTATCCTTTGATTGAGCTGATAGTAAAACAGCAATTAATAATTGAAAAGGAGTTTGATATTCTAAATCAGATTTAGGATTGGGATTTTCTTCTCTTAAAATAAAAAATATTTTTTTTCTTTTATATAGATTCATAATGTAATTTAAGTTTCTCTCTTTCGTCGCATTCTTACGCGAAAAAGCACGTTATTTATAATATTTTTTTGTTATTTTCATATGTAGTAGAGGATATTTCATTAGAATTTTTTTGAAGATTTTCATTAGAAGGTTTCTTCATCAAACTTTTATTAGAATGGGTCTTGGATTTTAATCTAAATTGACGATTTAGATAACGGGCTCGGGAAACATTAGCATTTTTTTTTGTCCACTCTCTTGAAATAGATATCATATCAATACAATCGACAGGACAAGGTTCTACACATAATTCGCAGCCTGTACACCAATCATTTAAGACAGTGTGCATGCGCTTTTTTGTTCCTATGATAGCATCAACCGGACATGCTTGAATGCAAATCGTACAGCCTATACAATGATTTTCATCTATAATAGCAACTTTAAAAGATTCGTTTATCTTACAGTTTTCATCTACAGGAGGAGATTTTACATTTAATAATTTTGCTATAAAATTAATTACCTTTTCTCCACCTGGAGAACATTTATTGATAGATTCTTGCTTATTTTGTATTGCTTCAGCATAAGGCAAGCAACCATCGTAACCACATTTTTTACATTGAGTTTGTGGTAACAAAGCATCTATTTTAGATATCAAATCATTTATAGACATTGACTGTTATATTAAAAATTAGAATTAAAAGTATTTTTGATGATTTGGAATATAACCCAAAAATTTTATTTCAAACAAAATTTACCAATACCTTTCGATAGCAAGATTGCCATAATTTCCACGTCTTCCAGTCGAAAATCCACGCACAGAAAGTAGTTTTCGAGCTTCAATTATGAAATTAGGATTTCCACATAGCATAACTCTTGAGCTCGTTGGATCAAGATCTTTTCCAACGAGTTTTTCTAATATACCTTCATTCAGTAATGTGGTTATTCTTTTTTGCGGTATACCTGCAATAGATTCTCTTGTAGTAATAGGAACATATTTAAATCTATTATTTTCGGAAATTAAATTTTTCCATTTTTCAATTTTGTGAAGATATGTTAATTCTTTAATTTCTCTAGTACCATGGATTAAAATAACATGTTTAAATTGCATCCATGTTTTGGAATCATGAAGTATAGAAATATAACTTGATAAACCTGTTCCAGTAGCTATTAGCCATAATGTATCACCTCCTATAAATTCATTTAATGTTAAAAATCCATATGATTGTTTTTCAACATACAAATTATCCTTCGGTCGAAGTTTTACTAATTTCTGGCTAAATTTTCCAGATGGAATTATAATAATGTAGAATTCGAAATATGAGTCGTAAGGCGCATTAACAATAGAATAAGCTCTCCAAAGAATTTCATGATTGTTTAAATCGCCATGAAAGTTAGGAATTCCAATACGAGCAAATTGACCAGGTTGAAATGTATAATCTTTATTTCGAGTGACATATAAGGTTATCAACTTTCCGGGTATCCAGTAATGAAAATCTATAATTTTTTCGAAAGTATATTTTTCTGTAACTTTTTTTTTCATGTTTAGGTTATTAATTATCAATGCCAATAAATATCTAAATTTATCATTTTAAATATTGAATTTTATTTTTAATTCCATTCCATTCATCTGAATCAATAGGAGGTGTTTTAGATCGACTAATATTTTTATAAATAGAAGATAGTTCAGCATTAATTTTTAAAAATTTCAGTTGGTCTTCCGGTATATCTTCATCATAAAAAATAGCGTTGGCAGGACATTCTGATATGCAAACTGCACAGTCAATACATTCATCAGGATCTATCACTAAAAAATTTGGGCCTTCTCTAAAGCAATCCACAGGGCAAACATCAACACAATCAGTATATTTACAGTTAATACAATTTTCGGTCACAACATGAGTCACAGTTTTGTACCTTATTTAATATTAAATTAATCAAATAATTTATGGTTAAAGTGAAATGCTTAATAATTTCTTAAAGAATAAAATTCTGTTTAGAAAAAATTTTACTATCAAACCTAGCAGCTATGTTATAGAAATTTAAAAATTGATCAATATTTATATCCAATCTATGATAATTACTTCACTTCTCGATACAGATCTTTATAAATTCAGTATGATGCAAGTTGTTTTGCATCATTTTCCTAGTGCACAAGTTGACTATCGTTATAAGTGTAGGACTCCAGGTATATTTTTAAAACCTTATATTAATGAAATACGAGAAGAGATTCATCAATTATGCAAATTGCGTTTTACTAATGAAGAATTGAAATACCTAGGAGGACTGCGTTTTATAAAAAGTGATTTCATTGATTTCTTACGCTTGTTTTATTTACCAGAACATTGTATTAAAATTGAGGAAAGTGAAATTCCTGGAGAAATTTCAATTAAAGTAAGTGGTCCATGGTTACACACAATTTTATTCGAAATTCCTGTTTTAGCAATTGTTAATGAAATTTACTTTCGAAACACTCAACTTCAACCAAATTTCAAAGAGGGTCGAAAACGTTTAAATGATAAAATGAAATTAGTTATTAATAACCCGAATTTATCAAATTTTAAAGTTGCTGAATATGGAACACGACGCCGTTTTTCAAAATCTTGGCATAAAGAAGTTGTATGTACAATTAAGAAGGAATTGGGAAAAAAGTTTGTTGGAACAAGCAATGTTCTACTAGCAAAAGAAAATAACGTTTTAACATTAGGTACTATGGGTCATGAGTATTTACAAGCCTGCCAAGCTTTAGGTCCTCGTCTTAGAGATTCTCAGGTGTTTGCATTAGAAACTTGGGCAAAAGAATATAGAGGTGATTTAGGTATTGCATTATCAGATGTTTATGGACTGGATGCTTTTTTGCGTGACTTTGATATGTATTTCTGTAAACTTTTTGATGGGGCAAGACATGATTCAGGAGATCCTTTTATTTGGGGTGAAAGATTGCTTGATCATTACCGAAAAAATCGAGTAGATGGTAGAAATAAAATTTTGGTTTTTTCTGATTCTCTAACCTTTCCAAAAGCCATTGAACTAACAAATCGTTTTTCTGGGCGTTGCAAGCTCTCTTTTGCTATTGGTACAAATTTAACTAATGATTTAGGACATGAACCTCTGCAAATTGTAATGAAAATGGTTAAATGCAATGGGCAACCTGTAGCTAAACTATCAGATACACCTGAAAAAACTATGTGTGATGATTTTGCCTATTTGAATTATTTAAACCAAGTTTTTCGGTTTAAATTTAATTAATTAAACAACATTTTATGAAGTAGATAAAAATGAGCTGGATTCGAAAGCTTCTACCCCACGGATTAATAAATCTAACGATAACGGCATTAGACGCATACCTGAAGGTCTTTGGATGAAATGTCCTTCATGTGATGCTGTGTTATATACAAAAGATTTATCAATTAATTTATATGTTTGCCCTAAATGTAACCAACATATGCGAATTAGTGCAAGAAACCGAATTAATTTTTTATTGGATAAGGAAGAACGAAACGAGATAGGGTTAAATATCAGACCGGTAGATGGATTAAAATTCAAAGATACTAAAAAATATACTGAAAGGATTCAGGAAGCAATGAAAAAGACTGGAGAAACCGATGCGTTAATTGTTATACAAGGATCGATTCATAGCATTCCCGTTGTTTTAGCTTGTTTTGAATTTGATTTCATGGGAGGCTCTATGGGATCTGTAGTAGGCGAGCGATTTGTTCGTGGAATTCAAGCAGCCATTGATAAAAAAATACCATTTATATGTGTTAATTCCTCTGGAGGAGCTCGCATGCAAGAAAGTCTTTTTTCTTTAATGCAAATGGCTAAAACAAATGCTATGCTGAACCTTTTATCTTTAGCTCAATTACCGTTTATTAGTGTGTTATCAGATCCAACCATGGGAGGTGTTTCAGCAAGTTTTGCTTTTATGGGAGACATTGTTATTGCTGAACCAAATGCTCTCATTGGTTTTGCTGGTCCGCGAGTTATTGAACAGACTGTTCGTGAAAAATTGCCAGAAGGTTTTCAGAGATCAGAATTTTTGTTGCAAAAAGGAGCTATTGATATGGTAATTGATCGTCGGCAATTAAAAGAATCAATAGCTCGTTTATTAGCTATTTTAATGAATCAACCTAGTGACACTTTAGTAATTTAAACCTCCTTCTATTTTTCAAATGAAAATTAATTCTTATGTTGATTAGTTTCAATCATTTTCATATTTGTTTTAATTAAAGGCTTTATTGCTTTTTTTGTTCGCCCCAACTGTTCTTCAAAGATTAGTTCTTCAGTATTTACTGAAGATATTTTAGTTTCAATCCATTGCAAACCTTTTTTATGAATTGATTTTTTCAAATCAATATATTCTTCCTCGAAATCCTTTAAAAATTCTCTTTCCTTAATATTTTCATCAAAATTTCTTGAATCCTTCATAGCAATTGAATCTATTTTTACTTGATTCGACAGGTTTTTAGAAAGGTCATGAATAGGAGATGATGAAGTTTGAATTGATAAATTCGATTCTGAATCAGACATAACCTGTGAAGATTCAATTTTTTCCACAAAGTTTTCTATATTTCGTCGATTTTTTTTACTGCGACGTCGCTTTTTTTCATTGTTTTCAACTCTATTTTTATTTGCATCTCCCTTCAAAATAATTCTTTGTTTAGTGTCATCGATTGGTAAAGTAGAGTTTGTTTCATCCATTTTAGCGTTATCAGAAACATTAGGATTTTCATCATTTTTTTTTGTTTCTTTTTGTTCAGTTAACATAGATGATTGTGTTTGAAAGTCTTCACGACGATTACGATTTCTAGAACGAAGTCGTTTACCTTTCATAGCATGATAAGAAATATTTTCATTTTCTGTATCAGAATCCTCAGATTTTTCACCCAAAGTTAAAATCTTTTTTGACTGTTTTTCGAACATATCACGATTTTCGTCATATTGTTGTGATTGTCGATTATTCAATTCATTTATGTTATCAGATGAATAATCATCATTTACATATAAATATTCTTCATTTGTTCGGTTTTTATTTTTTTCAGTTTTTGCTTGTAAGCAAGATTGAGAACGATGTTGATAAGTTTGAGGATTCTCTCTAATTTTAACTATCTTTTGAGATTTAACTTTTACATTTTTATTGGATTTTCTTTGAAAGAACCTTGAAAAACAATAGAAAAGAAAATTATATAATTTTGTAGATATTAATTCTGATAATAATTTTTTCGAGTCTGATGAAGGAGCTGGTTTTGAAGGAGTAATACCTTTAACTAATGCTTCAGATTGATTTTTTGAATTTTGAGCACGATTCAAGAAAATAGTGTTTTCACTGTTTGATTTTTCAATAAGATTAAAACTTGTTTTTGAATCTTCTAATTTTTGATCATCATAGCGTAAACGTTCTACATGATAATGAGGAGTTTCAAGAAATTTATTAGGAATAATACTTAAATTAACTTTTGCTTGAATCTCAAGATTAGTAATATCATAACGCTTTTCATTTAATAAATAAGTTGCAACTTCAATTGGAACTTGGGCATGCACTGATGTTGTTCCATCTTTCATTGCTTCTTCTTGCAGGAAACGCAGAATTTGCAAAGCACTAGATTCTATATCCCGAATAAAACCTATTCCATCACAACGTGGACATATAATATGAGAACCTTCATTTAATGCTGGTCGCAATCTTTGTCTTGATAATTCTACTAGACCAAAACGAGAGATTCTGCCTATTTGAATACGTGCTCTATCAAAATGAAGAGCTTCACGAAGCCTTTGTTCAACAGAACGTTGATTTTTGTTTTCCTCCATATCAATAAAGTCAATAACAATTAAGCCACCCAAATCTCTTAATCTTAATTGTCGAGCGATTTCATCAACAGCTTCTTGATTTGTCCTAAGAGCCGTTTCTTCAATATCAGCACCTCTTGTGGACCGAGCTGAATTAACATCAATTGCTACAAGTGCTTCGGTATGATCAATAACAATAGACCCACCTGAAGATAATTGAACGGTTCTAGAGTAGACAGTTTCTATTTGTTGCTCAAGTTGAAATCTAGAAAAGAGAGGAATGTCTTCACGATAAGTTTTTACTCTTTGAACATTATCTGGCATTACAACACTCATAAAAGCTGTTGCTTGATCTGCAATATCATCATTATCAATTAAAATTTCACCAATTTCTGGAGAAAAATAATCTCGAATTGCACGGACAATTAAGCTAGATTCTGGATAAATAAGAACAGGAGCAGAATTATCTCGTGCTGCATTTTCTACGGCCTGCCAAAGTTGCAAAAGATATGATAAATCCCATTGAAGCTCTTCGATGCTTCGCCCAATACCTGCAGTTCGAGCAATAATACTCATGCCTTCAGGTACATTAAGTTTATCCATAACATATCTTAATTCTTGTCTATCCTCACCCTCAACTCGACGTGATACACCTCCACCGCGAGGATTATTTGGCATAAGAACTAGATAGCGTCCAGCTAAAGAAATAAAAGTAGTTAAAGCTGCCCCTTTATTGCCTCTTTCTTCTTTGTCTACTTGTACAATTAACTCTTGTCCTTCTTTTAAGACATCCTGAATTCGAGCATTCTTAATATCTATATTTTCCTTAAAATAACTTCGTGCAATTCCTTTAAAAGGAAGAAAACCATGTCGATCTTCTCCGTAATCAATAAAACAAGCTTCTAAAGCAGGTTCTATTCGAGTTATAATTCCTTTATAACTATTTCCCTTTTTTTGTCCACGTCCAGCAATTTCTATATCAAGATCAATGAGTTTTTGACCATCAACAATTGCTACACGCAGTTCTTCTGGATGTGTTGCATTAAACAACATACGTTTCATAAGTGATATTCTCCGTTGTCATAAGGCGCCAAAATCAGCGCATGACTTTGAGTCATTCGGTCGGGCATATCAAGTAAGCAATTTTCGACTTATCATCAGATAAATAATTATATCTAACAAGATAATTTTTTGTTAAAAGTGAAAGGTATCAAAGATTTAATAAAAATTATCAAAAATAAACAGATAATTCTGGTTCATTCTCCGGTATAAAACATTATTATAATCCGGTTTTTAACCCTTAATGTGCTAGCTTTAATGATGTATCCGTTATTTAAAAGATGGAATCTCAAAAAAAACTTACAAACTATTTATGATGCCATCAAACGATAGATCTCAGAATTAAAATTAAATATTTAATATATATTAAACGTTTAATATATAACATTATTAAAATACTCTAAAAATCAAACAAATATTTATTTTTGTATTACTATATGCTTGTTAAATATTACTTAATCCTTTTAAGTTAACTAGATTATATTGTTGCTTTTATCAATGCGCAAAGGAAGTTATTTTAAATTAACAATGTTTACTCAAGTTCGACATATCAAAATATTAGAAGATTCTATTGGTCAACGTATTGATAATTTTTTTATTCGTCTATGTAAAGGAATTCCAAAAAATCGAATTTATAAGGCTATCCGTTCTGGTGAAGTAAGAGTTAATTCAAACCGAGTTAATGCGTTTTATCGATTATTTAAGGGAGATATTATTCGTGTACCACCATTTAAGTTTTCTGAAAAAGATACCCATAAAAAAATAAGAGCTAAAGAATTCCCAATAATTTACGAAGACGATCATCTTCTAGTTATCAACAAACCTGCTGGGTTTGCTGTTCATGGAGGTAGTGGAATATCATTTGGTGGTGTTATTGAACAACTTAGAGCAGCTAAACCTGAATTCAATTTTCTAGAATTAGTACATCGATTAGATCGAGATACATCAGGTTTGCTTATGATTGCGAAAAATAGGAAAACCCTATGTTCCTTACATCAAATGTTAAGCATAGGAAAAATCAATAAATATTATTTAGCTCTTGTAGAAGGGGATTGGGTAAATAATTTTCAACATATTAAATTTTCTTTAACAAAAAAGTTATTACCATCAGGAGAGAGAAGAGTTTACATAGATCCTGATAATGGAAAAAGTGCTCATACAGTTGTTATGCTTAAGAATCGATTTGGATCCCATAGTTTGTTAAATGTTCAATTGCATAGTGGTCGAACACACCAAATTCGCGTGCATTTATCTTCTAGTGGTTTTCCTATATTAGGAGATGAAAAATATGGACATAGAAATTGTCAAAAAATGGAACTTTTTTCAAAAGAAAAATTGCAAAGAATGTTTTTGCATGCTCACCGTTTAATTTTTCAGCATCCCATATTAAAAGAAAGACTTGATTTAATAGCTGAATTACCTATTGACTACATCAATATAATAAAAAATTGAGAAATTCTCAATAAAATTAATAAATTATTTAAAATTAGTTTTTTTGAATATATGTAGTTATTCTATTAACAATTAAATTAATAGCTATACATTTTTCAAGATTTAAAAGATTGGATTAAATCCGAGACATCGTAACATTCTTGCAACACTAATAAGAGGTAAACCAATAATTGCTGTTGGATCTTGACTTTTAATGCTTTCAAACAAAGTTATTCCTAAACTTTCTACTTTAACACTACCTGCAGTATCATAAGGCTTTTCTAAATCAAGATATGATACAATTTCTCTATCAGTTAAATCCCTCAATTTACAGTTTGTAGTGATATTTTTTCTTTTAATTTTTTTTCCATTAGCGATTGTAACAGCGGTGTGAAAAATAATATATTTTCCTGATAAAGTTTTTAACTGTTCTTTAGCATGAAAAAAATTTTTGGGTTTTCCTATGATTTCCTTGCTAATTCGAGCAATCTGATCTGATCCAATTACTATTGTTTCTGGGTATTTTTTTGAAACAAATAGAGCTTTTTCAGAGGCTAGACGCATAGCATATTGTTTCGGATTTTCTCCAATATTAGGTGATTCATCTATATTTGGATAAACTACTTTGAAAGGTATTTTAATCGTTCTAGCAAGTGACGACGATATATCGAACTAGAAGCTAAAATAAGTTTTTTATTTCTATGTAAGGTCATTTTTTAAAGAAATTAATAGTGAAAAATTTTTTAAATTTATTTTTATAAAATCAGAAATATAATTCTAAATTATCTATAAATGCCAAATTCATTTTTTTAGAAAAATAAAGATTAAATAAATCATTCTTTTGAAACTATAAGAAATTTGATAAAATTCAAAATTTTGATCTTATTTAACATTATTTATCAAATAACTTGTGTTGCATATAAAAAAATTATTATTATCTGACTGCTCTATTTTTTATCAGGTTTGGAAAATGTAATCATTTACATATATATTCAATCTTTAATTCGTTAATGTTTAATTACAAATTAATTCTTTTTAAGAATTTCATTGCATTTTGAAACTCTTTTCTAATTATTTTTAGCAAAATTGAAATTAAATTTTTTAGAGATTAATTTCAGGAGTTATTATTTATGGCTGTTCAACAAAATAAAAAATCCTCATCTAAGCGCGGGATGCATCGTTCTCACAATTCTTTAAATATTTCCACTATTTCAACAGATTTGAATACTGGTGAAAGTCATTTACGTCATCATATTAGTCCAAAAGGATTTTATCGAGGTAAAAAAATTTTAAAAACTAAATTAGAGGAATAGGATTGCCTTTTAAAAATTTATTTTCTTTCAATGTATCACGGATAATTAACTAAGATGACACATGTGATACGCATAGCTGTGGATTGTATGGGTGGTGATTTTGGTTTAACTGCTACAATACCTGCAGCAGTTAACTTTATCAAGAAGTATGCTGATACAAAAATACTTTTGGTTGGTGTACGTTCGTTAATTGAAAAAGAACTAAAAAAATTATCTGTATTACCTTGTAAACAAATTACAATAATTTCAGCACATGAAGTTATACAAATGGATGATTCCATTGATACAGCTTTGCGGCATAAAAGAAATTCTTCTATGCATCTAGCAGTCCAAGCTGTTAAAAAAGGCGATGCTGATGCTTGTTTATCAGCAGGAAATACTGGTGCATGGATGGCTATCTCACGTTATGTACTAAAGACATTGGATGGAATTGATCGTCCTGCAATTGCAACATCTATTCCAAATAGTACAGGTTTTGCAACAACAATGTTGGATTTAGGTGCTAATTCAGATTGTTCTTCTGAGCATCTATTACAATTTGCTATTATGGGATCTGCTTTATCACAAATTGTAAATCATAGAAAAAATCCTAGTATTGGATTATTAAATATTGGTGAAGAAATTATAAAAGGTAATGAAGTTATTAAAACAGCAGCAAATTTATTGCGTGCTAGTCCATTAAATTTTTATGGTAATGTTGAAGGAGATGATATTTTTAAAGGTAGCGTTGATGTTATTATTTGTAATGGATTTGTTGGAAATGTAGCTTTAAAATCAATAGAAGGTTTAGCAAAAATGCTCTCTGAACTGCTCCGTGAGGAATTTAAAAAAAATTATTATACAAAAATTATAAGCCTAATTGCATCTCCTATTCTAAGACGATTTAAATATAGAGTAGATAATCGTCGGTATAATGGAGCTGCCTTATTAGGATTACGTGGAATTGTTATAAAAAGTCATGGTTCTGCAGATGCTTATACATTTGGTTTTGCTTTGCAACGCACTAGAGATGCAATTCTTAGCAAGTTATTAGAACGTATAACTCAAATAATTTCCAAAATCAATCAGCAAGCGAACATTAATAAAATACAAGAAATTGTACATCAAGATTAAAATTTAAAAGATGTAATTCAATGGAAAATTATATGAGGTATGCTAGAATTTCCGGTACTGGAAGCTTTTTGCCAGAGCGCATTGTATCTAATTCAGAATTAGCGCTTGAATTATCTACTCGAAATATTTTGACCAGTGATCGTTGGATTGTTGAAAGAACAGGGATTCATCAACGTCATTTAGCTAAATCAAATGTAACTAGTAGTCAGTTAGCAATTGAAGCTGCAAAGTTAGCATTGAACAAAGCACATCTTGAACCTTTAGATTTAGATTTAATTATTGTTGCAACATCTACTCCAGATCATGTTTTTCCTAGTACTGCATGTTTAGTTCAAACTGCCTTGGGAGCTACTAAATCAGCTGCTTTTGATATACAAGCTGCATGTAGTGGTTTTATTTACGCTTTAATAATTGCAGAAAATTTTATTTGTGCTGGAAATATGCAAAACCTTCTTGTTATAGGATCAGAAGTTTTTTCTAAGCTTATTGATTGGAATGATCGAAACACTTGTGTGTTATTTGGTGATGGTGCTGGAGCAACAGTTGTAACTGCATCATTAACATCAGGAATTATAAGTACACATATGATGTCAGATGGAAATCTGACTGATATTTTATCTGTAAAAGGAAATATTGCTAATGGCAAGATAATTGGAGATCCATTTTTGCGCATGGACGGTCAATCTGTTTTTAAAAAAGCAATCTTAGCTCTGGAAGATTCAGCTAGATTAGTTTGTGATAGAGCTAATATTAACCCAAATGATATTGATTGGTTTATACCTCATCAAGCTAATATTCGAATACTACATCTTGTAGCACAAAGGTTGGGTATATCAATGAAAAAAATTGTGATTACATTAGACAAACATGCGAATACATCTGCAGCAAGTATACCTCTTGCGTTAGATAAAGCTTGTAATGATAATCGTATAAAACCTGGCGATCTGGTTCTTATGCAGGGAGTAGGAGCAGGATTTACTTGGGGATCAGTATTGATGCGCATTTAAACAGTAAATTGCAATAAAAAATTACTTAACAAATAAAAAATTTTTCAAGTAAAAAAAGATATAAAATTGTATGAAAATCGCTTTTGTGTTTCCAGGTCAAGGATCCCAATCAATTGGAATGTTGGATGCTTGGGTAGATAACGAAATAATAAACAATTTTGTTGCTAGATCTTCCATTGTAATTGGATCAGATTTAGGAGCGTTAATTTCTGAAGGTCCAATTGAAAATCTTAACTTAACAGTAAATACTCAACCTGTTATGTTTACCGTTGGTATAGCTTTTTTTGAAGCTTGGCGTGTTTCAGGTGGACCAATGCCAAATATTATGGCTGGACATAGTTTAGGGGAATATACTGCATTGGCTGCAGCTGGATGCTTATCTTTAGAGGATGGAGTCAAATTGGTTAAGATTAGAGCTCAAGCTATACAAGAAGCTATTCCAATTGGAATAGGGTCTATGTCTGCTATTTTAGGTTTGGATAATAGAATTATCTTTACAATTTGTAAAGATATTTCGGATAATGAAATAGTAGTAGAACCTGTGAATTTTAATTCACCTAAACAAACTGTAATTGCAGGTCATAAAACAGCTGTAGAAAAAGCTTGTAAAGCTGCAAAATTAGCAGGTGCAAAACGTGTCTTAACATTACCAGTATCAGCTCCATTTCATTCTAGTTTATTAGAACCTGCTTCTCACATATTAGCTTCTGCATTGGAAAAAACACTTATACAAGCACCAAAAATTGATGTAATCAATAATGTTGATGTAAAAATATCAGATAATCCAAATGTAATTCGTGATGCATTAGTACGACAAATTTGGAATCCAGTTCGATGGACTGAAACTTTAAAATTTATGAAAACACAAGGAATTACACACATAGTAGAATGTGGACCAGGAAAAATATTATCTAGTTTCACAAAACAAATGAATCTAAATATAAATACATTATCAATTTCAGATCCAGATTCATTAGAAATTGCACTTTCTACAATAGGTAATTTTTACAAAGGTTAATATGAAACTAGATTTATCAAATAAAATAGCTTTTGTAACTGGAGCAACTCGTGGTATTGGAAAAACTACTGCTGAAGAATTAGCAAAAAGAGGAGCAGTTGTTATTGGTACATCAACTTCTATTGATGGAGCAAACTCTATAACTAAAAACTTATCCTCTTATGGTGGAAAAGGAGTTGTATTAGATGTAACTGATGCTCAAGCTTGTGAATTATTAATAAACAAGATCCAAAAAGAAAATTCTGGACCTCATATATTGATTAATAATGCTGGAATTACTTCTGATTCTCTTATGATGCGCATGTCAGATAAGGATTGGGATTCTGTTATAGAAACTAATCTTTCGTCTGTGTTCCGAATCTCACGTTCTGTTTTACGTGGGATGTTAAAAAACCGTTGGGGTAGAATTATTAATATTACATCTGTAGTTGGATTTAATGGTAATCGGGGACAGGTCAATTATGCTGCAGCTAAAGCTGGTATCTCAGGCATGTCAAAAGCTCTTGTTAGAGAATTAGGAAATCGTAATATTACAGTTAACTGTATAGCACCAGGTTTTATTGATACAGATATGACGCGTTCTTTAAATTCAAATCAATTAGAATTGTTGATTGAAAAGATTCCTTTAGGTCGGTTAGGAACTACCAACGATATTGCTCAAGCAGTAACTTTTTTAGCAAGTGAAGAATCCAGTTATATCACTGGTACTACTTTACATGTGAATGGTGGAATGTATTTATAATAATATATTTGGGGAGAAATAATCATCAACAAATGGAACAATTAATAAATATGTAAAATACTAATGAATTAATTTTTAGAAAGAGAGCTGTACAAGAAATTTCAATACCTATTTTAGTGTATGAATATTTTGTTCAGTATTAATTGATCATAATCAAACGTTTTTGTATATCATACGTTTGGCTAAAATTTTCGGGGTTTTTCCCATTTGGAGATTTGCATGGAAAGCATCGAGCAGCGAGTCAAAAAGATCGTCGCTGAACAATTAGGTGTTAACGAAACTGAGATTAAAAATGAATCCGCTTTTGTTGATGATCTTGGAGCTGATTCGCTCGATATGGTAGAACTTGTTATGGCACTGGAAGATGAATTTGAGACAGAAATTCCTGATGAAGAAGCTGAAAAAATTACTACTGTTCAACAAGCTATAGAGTATATTGGATCACATGCTAAACATTGAATTTCTTTTCAAACGAGAAGGAGGTGCTTCGTGAAGCGACGTGTGGCTATTACGGGATTGGGAATTATTTCCCCAGTTGGAAATGATTTAAATACTGCTTGGATTAATATAATTAATGGTCAGTCTGGTATAAACCGAATCACTCGATTTGATTCTTCAGTATTAATACTCATATAGCTGGTGAGGTTAAGAATTTTAATGTTTATGATTATGTGTCTGTTAAAGAAGCTCGTCAGATGGATAATTTTATCCATTATGGTATAGCTGCAGGTAAACAAGCATGGAATGATTGTGGACATGAAATTACTGAAGAAAATGCTACACGAGTTGGCATTATTATCGGTTCAGGAATAGGAGGTCTTTCTCGCATAGAACAAACACAGATTGAGGTTCAATCTAAAGGGATTCATCGAATTTCACCTTTTTTTGTACCGAGTTCTTTAATAAATTTAATTTCTGGGCGTTTGTCAATTGCTCTTGGTGTGAAAGGCCCTACCTATGCGGTAGTGTCTGCATGTGCAACTGGTCTTGATTCTATAGGTAATGCGACTCGTTTAATAGAATATGGGGATGCTGATGTAATGTTAGCTGGTGGTTCTGAATCTGCAGTTTCTCCATTAGGAGTTGGTGGGTTTGCTGCGATGAAGGCTTTATCTACTCGCAATGAAGATCCTGAAACAGCTTCTCGTCCTTGGGATCGAGATCGTGATGGTTTTGTTTTGGGTGAAGGTGCAGGAGTATTAGTTTTGGAAGAATTAGAACATGCGAAAAAACGCGGAGCTCGGATTTATGGAGAAATCATTGGTTATGGTATGAGCTCTGATTCGAATCATATTACTGCTCCTGATAAAGATGGTCCTTATCGAAGTATTTTTAATGCTCTTCGTAATGCAAATATAAATCCAAGTGACATTGATTATGTTAATGCACATGGAACATCAACTGTGCTTGGAGATAAAAATGAAACAGAATCAATTAAATTGGCATTTAAAGATCATGCATATAAATTAGTAATAAATTCTACTAAATCAATGACAGGTCATTTATTGGGAGCTTCTGGAGGTATTGAAGCTGTATTCACAGCTTTAGCAATTTACAATCAAATTTCTCCTCCAACTATTAATATTTTTAATCAAGATCCTGAATGTGATCTTGATTATTGTGCAAATGAAGCAAGATCAATGAAAATTCAAATAGGTATTTCAAATTCTTTTGGTTTTGGTGGTACAAATGGATCAATTATTATGCGACGTGCAAATAACATCTAATTGTAATATTAATTTTTATTCAGATAAAAATAATGCATAGAATATTTCAAAATTAAAAATCTGTTTGAGAATGTATAAATTATCTCTTTTATTATTATGATTTAAGGTTTAGAAAATATTTTGATTCGATTTCATCGAATCTTTCGTATGAAAAATATTGTGCAAGATGAATAGAAATTTTGATATTGAATTTAAGTTCAAAGTATCCTTAATTTTAAAAAAAAACTATTACTAAAGCAAACCTTATATAAGGATTCTGAATGAAAAATAAGATTATCTTCATGATTTCAAATTTTGAAAAAGTATTTTTGTTGGTAATTTTGAGTATAACAATATCTTCAAATTTTTCTAATGCACAACCAACAAAAAATGCTCTTCCAGATTTCATTGATATTGTTGAAAAAGCAGATCCATCTGTTGTGAACATTCGAACAACAGCTACAGTACTTGTTCGTGAAAATGGAGCTGGGAATAACGATCCATATGAACTATTTCGTTGGTTTTTTGGACCTGATTTACATATTCCTGGAATGCCGCAACCTCCAAGACGCCAATATTCTCCTAAATCTGAAGAACGCACTATTCCTCGCGGGCTTGGATCAGGGTTTTTTATTTCTAGCGATGGTTACATATTAACCAATAATCATGTTGTTGATGATGCAACAGAAATTATTGTTACTTTAACTGATGGACGTGAATTTAAAGCTAAAGTTATTGGTAAAGATGAAAGAACTGATATTGCGTTACTAAAAATAGATGAAAAAGGAATGGTACCATTAGTTATTGGAGACCCCAAAATTTTGAAGAAAGGGGAATGGGTATTAGCAATTGGATCTCCTTTTGGATTAGATTCAACAGTTACATCTGGAATTATTAGTGCAATTGGTCGAGATACAGGAGATTATCTACCATTTATTCAAACAGACGTTGCTGTTAACCCAGGCAATTCTGGTGGTCCATTGCTTAATTTAAGTGGAGAAGTCATTGGAGTTAATTCCCAAATTATATCACGCAGCGGTGGTTTTATGGGAATTTCTCTTGCTATTCCTATTGATGAAGCTATGCATGTGGCTCAGCAGTTGCGTCTAACAGGCAAAATTATAAGGGGGCGTATTGGAGTTCAAATTAGTGAAGTCAGTAAGGAAGTTGCTAAAACTTTAGGACTTTCTAAATCAGAAGGAGCTTTGGTTAGTAGTATTGAACTTTATGGTCCAGCAGAGCAAGCTGGGGTACAAGGAGGAGATGTTATTTTAAAGTTTAATAATGAGTTAATTAAACGTTGGTCAGATTTACCCCGTATTGTGGGCCAGACTAAACCTGGAATGTATTGCGATTTAGAAATATGGCGTAGAGGAAAAATTATTAATCTTTCTGTAAAAGTTGAAGAAGTTTCTTCAGAGAAATTAAAAACTGGTTATCCAAATAGTTCATCAAAAAAATATCCTGAAGAAAAAAATATTTTAGGTCTAGGCATTCTTGATATATCGAATGAAAAAAAATCTGAAATGCGCATTAAAGGAGGAGTTGAAATTTCTCATGTTTATGGTCCTGCAATAAAAGCAAATCTTCAAGTCGGTGATATTATTCTTGTAATTAATAATTTTGATATTAATAATGTTCAACATTTTGAAAAAATATTAGAAAAACTTGATAAAACAAAATCTGTTGCACTTTTAGTGCGCCGTGGTGATCAAATGCAATGGGTTCCAATTCATTTAAGTTCTAAAAAGTAATTTTTTCACAAATCAAAATATTTATTTTTTATAAATTTGACTCCTATGGACCATATAAGAAACTTTTCAATCATAGCACATATTGATCATGGTAAATCAACACTTGCTGATTGTTTGATACAGAAATGTGGAGGGTTAACCGATCGTGAAATGTCAGAGCAGGTTCTTGATTCTATGATAATAGAACGCGAAAGAGGTATTACTATTAAATCTCAAACTGCTGCTTTAAAATATTTTTATCAAAATGATAAGCAGTACTATAATTTAAATTTAATTGATACCCCAGGTCACGTGGATTTTTCATATGAAGTAAGTCGTTCATTGTCTGCATGTGAAGGAGCATTGTTAATAGTTGATGCTTCACAGGGTGTTGAAGCTCAAACTGTTGCTAATTGTTATACTGCTATTGAATTAGGCATAGAAATTTTACCGGTCTTAAATAAGATAGATTTGCCTCAAGCTAATACCAAAAATTGTCTTAAAGAAATTGAAGATATTATTGGGATTAATACTAACGATGCATTGCTAGTAAGTGCAAAAACCGGTTTAGGAATTGATAAATTATTAAACCATATTATACTAAAAATACCTTCTCCAAAAGGTAATATAGAAAAACCATTGCAAGCTTTGATTATTGATTCTTGGTTTGACAACTACGCTGGTGTAGTAATGTTGATAAGAGTTGTGAATGGAATTGTCAAACCTAAAGATAATTTATTATTTATGGCTACTGGTTTCACTCATGCATGTGAACAAGTAGGTATTTTTACACCTAAAGCTGAAAATCGACAAAGTTTATCAAGTGGTCAAGTTGGGTTCATAGTTGCTGGAATTAAGGATTTAAAATTCGCAAAAGTTGGAGATACTATAACCTTAGTTAAAAACATTGCCTTAAAAGCATTATCAGGATTTAAAGAAACAAAACCACAAGTGTTTGCAGGTTTATATTCAATTGATAATAAAGAATGTAATCGATTGCGTGATTCATTAGAAAAACTTAAATTAAATGATGGGGCTCTAGTTTTTGAACCGGAATCCTCAGAAGCGCTTGGTTTTGGATTCCGTTGTGGTTTTTTAGGTCTGCTACATATGGAAATTGTCCAGGAACGTTTAGAGCGTGAATTTAATATAGATGTTATTATTACTTCTCCATCAGTTACTTATGAAATTGAAAAACAAAATGGAATTATTGAAATAATTCACAACCCTTCTTACATGCCAAAACCTAATGAAATTTTAGATATTAGGGAACCCATAACTAAAATGATCATATTTCTTCCACAAAAATATATAGGATCAGTTATGGAGTTATGTACTAAGAAACGAGGAATCCAGATTGACATGAATTATCATGGTAAGAATGTGAATATAACATATGAAATCCCTTTAGCAGAAATTTTATTAAATTTTTTTGATCGTCTTAAATCTGTTTCTAAAGGATATGCTTCTATGGATTATAAATTTATAGAATACAGATCTGCAAACGTTATTAAAGTTGATTTTCTTCTTAACGACAATAGAATAGATGCCTTGTCAATTATAATTCATCGATCTAATGCTCGTCAAAGAGCTATTTTCTTATTATCTCGTATTTGTAAAATAATACCTCGACAAATGTATGATGTAAAAGTTCAAGCAATGATTGGAAATGAAGTAATTGCTAGGGAAAATATAAAATCATTGCGAAAAAATGTTTTAGCTAAATGCTATGGTGGTGATATTACTAGAAAGAAAAAATTATTGGAGAAACAAAAAGCAGGAAAAAAACGAATGAAACAATTGGGTGGAGTTGAAATTCCAAAAGAAGCATTTTCCGCAATTCTTCAAATTGAAGATCAATAATTATAATAATTTAAGGAAATAAATTAATGAGTTGGGACTTTAATTTTATTTTATGTATTTGCACAATTCTCTTAGGCTTTACTTGGATTTTTCATCGATTAATAATCGTCAAACTTAATATATCTTTAAATGCAAATTTTTTAAGTAGAATATTAAATTCTCCATGGCTTGAATATTTAGCAAATACATTTCCAATTTTATTATCTGTATTTATCTTTCGTTCATTTATAATTGAACCATTTCGAATTCCTTCTGGTTCTATGTTACCTACTTTACAATCTGGTGATTTTATCCTTGTTAATAAATTTATTTATGGAATAAGAAATCCTATTAATGATAAACAAATTTTTCATACAAAACAGATTAATAGAGGTGATGTAATAGTATTTCGTTACCCTGTTAACCCACATGTTAATTATGTAAAGCGAGTAATTGGTTTACCTGGAGAAGAAATAATTTATAAAACAAATAAACAATTATTTGTTAATAATATTTTAATTTCTAATGATTTCAAGGGAATGTACTATGAAAAAGATAGAGAATCATTCATTACAAAATATCTGGAGAAATTAGAAAATATTAAGCATGAAATTTTATTAGATAAAAATAATGAATCTAAGATATATCCAATTTATCAATTCCCCAGCATAGAAAATTGTCATTACTCTCATGAAAGTTTATATTGCAAAATACCAAAGAATCATTATTTTACTATGGGAGATAATCGTGATAATAGTTCTGATAGTCGATATTGGGGTTTGTTCCTGATGAAAATATAGTTGGAAAAGCTTTTTTTATATGGATGAATTTTAAAAATATTAATCGGATAGGTTTATTATATTGATCATGTGTCTTAAAAATCTTGAATCTCGTCTTGATTATTTTTTTTATAATATTGATTTGCTAGAATTAGCATTAACACATCGCAGTTATGGATCTGATCATAATGAAAGATTGGAATTTCTTGGAGATTCAATATTAAATTTTGCAGTTACAACAATGCTGTTTGATCGATATAAAAATATGAACGAAGGTAATTTATCTATAATGCGAGCTAAATTAGTGAAACAATCATCATTAGAAATGATTGCTAAAAATTTAGATTTATCTACCTATCTAAGATTAGGACAAGGTGAAATAAAAAGTGGAGGAAATTATCGATCTTCAATTTTAGCTAATGCAGTAGAGGCAATATTTGGAGCAATTTTTAAAGATTCTGGATTTGGGAAATCTTGTGCAGTCATAAAAAAACAATACGAATTTCTTATTGATAATTTTCATAATGCTAACTTTGAAAAAGATTCAAAGACACTTTTGCAAGAATTTTTGCAAAGCAAAAAAATTTCCATTCCAACCTATACCTTAGTTTTAGTTTATGGAAATAATCATGAACAAAATTTTGAAGTAGAATGTGCTATTCCCTCTCTAAATATAAAAGTGAAAGGAGTTGGTATAACACGGCGAACGGCGGAGCAATCTGCAGCTAAAGATATGTTAAACCTAGTTTCAATATCTAGGCCTACTATTACATAATTAATCATAACAATTAAATGAATATTGCCCCGCCGCTGATACGAGCTGGTTTTATTGCTATAGTAGGTAGGCCTAATGTAGGAAAATCTACTCTAAATAATGCTATTGTTGGTAAAAAAATATCAATTGTTTCAAAAAAAAATCAAACTACTAGAGACCGTATAAACAGCTTTTTAACAAGGAAAAATGAACAATTCATATTTGTTGATACTCCAGGATTTCAAACTAAATATGATGGCGATATGAATCGTATCATGAATCAAACAGTTACTAAAGTTATTAACTATGCTGACGTAATATTACATGTTGTAGAAGCAGGAAAATGGTTAAAAAGCGATACTAATTTAGTACCATTATTAAAAAATAAGAAAAATACTTTACTTGTTATTAATAAAATTGATTTGTTAAAAAATCTTAATGAATTGTTTCCTTTCGTTGAAAGGATAAAAATATTGTGTCCTTATGCAGGGATAATACCAATAAGTTCAATTAAGAATTATCAGTTGGAATATCTATTAAATGAGATTACTGAGATATTACCTAGAAAGGAGAAATTTCCATTTGAAAAAAATATACTTACAGACTGTTCTATACAATTTATGGCTTCTGAATTATTGAGAGAAAAGATTTTTCGACTTATTGGAGATGAATTACCATATAGTACAACTGTTTCTATTGATCAATGGAATGAAACAAAACATCATGTAAAAATTGTTGCATGTGTAATGGTTGGACGAAAAACACATAAGCCTATCCTTTTAGGAAAAGGAGGTAATCATATGAAAAGAATCGCTACAGAAGCTCGTCATGATATTGTTAAGTTGATTAAAAAATCAGTCTTTTTAGAAATTTATATTAAAGTTAATAAAGGTTGATAATTAAATAAAAAATTTAATTTATGAATAGAAAATTAAACCATAATTTACAAGCAAGTGATGCATATATACTCTATTCCAAGCCATGGCGTGAAACATCTATAATTGTTCAGATCTTTTCTCGAGATTATGGACGCATTTCAATGATTGCAAAAGGAGCAAAACAACCATATTCACAATTAAGACCTATTTTATCTACTTTTCAACCTTTAATAATTTCATGGTCTGGAAAAAATGATATTAAAATCTTAACACGTGCAGAATTAAATGGGATTAGATTTCTTAGCGGATCTTCTTTAATGCCAGCTTGGTATATGAATGAGTTAATTATTAGAATGCTACCTTTTGAAGATTCTTGTCCAAAATTATTTGATGCTTATGATATTGCTTTGAGAAAACTATCTAGCAAAAACAATATGATAAATAAAAATATATTGCATTTTTTTGAATGGGTTCTACTTAGAGAAACTGGATATGGAACAGATTTATTAGAAGAACCAAATTTTTTCGATTCTTCTAAATTAAGATTAGAAGCTTTAAAATCTATTAATAAACGACTGAAATTAAACTTGAATAATAGAGAATTAAAAACACCTAAACTTTTTAATGAATTAAAAATTTTGCAACAATCAATCTCTATTCGTTCCAAACAAACTCGCTAAAATTATTAAAAGATTTGAAAAAACATTGTAAATATTTAAGTATATTGCTAATGTAGCTGAAATATAATTAGTTTCACCACCTTTTATTATTCTTTGTAAATCAACTAAAATAAATGCGGAAAATATAGACATTGAAATTACAGAAATAGTTAATACTAGAGCATTTATTTTCATGAAAATATTAGCAAGAGCAACAATCAAAATGGCAACTAATCCTATTGATAACCATTTTTGAAAATTAGATAGATCTTTTTTGATTATGCTAGACAATGTTGCCATAATGGAAAAAATAGCTGCAGTCCCAGAGAAGGCAATAAAAATTAATTGCTGTCCATTATTCATTCCCAATACAATCCCAATTAATCTGGAGAGCATTATTCCCATAAAAAATGTAAAACATAATAGAAAAATAATACCCAGACTATTAGTTTTATTTTTTTCTATTGCAAACATTAAAGCAAATGAGCCAAAAATAAAAAGAATTGTTGTGATTCCTGGGTTTAACAACATTAATTTATTTATGCTAGATGATAAACCAAATAAAGTGCCAAATATTGAAGGAATTAATGAAATAGTTAATAAAAAATATGTATTTCTAAGAACTTTATTACTGGAAACCTCTTGAGAGATTGAAGAAAATATTTCATTTTGATTAAACTCGGAAGAACGATAATTTCTCACAGATAGACCCTCACCCTCAATGTTTTTAGTAAATTTTGAATTAAATAAATCTGAATTCTATTTTATATTAAATTAATTAAATAAATCTACTTTTTTAAGATTAATTTTCAACAATTAGATATGATACTCATCATTCGACAATTTATAGGAATGGAGATTATTATTACCGGCTTTATATTCTTTCCATCTTTTTCTAGCAAAAAATCTATCATCTGGTTCTCTAGATACTATTTCTATTAAATGAATAAAATTAAAGTAATTTGGAGGACATATATCTGATATATTTAGAAGCCAGAACTTTTCTATTTCAAGTCCGATTATCTTAACAGATTCACTTGGACAAGTATTTGTTAAAATAATTGGAGTATCTTTGGCAAGTCCATCTGTTATAAATACATGTGGAATAAATGAAATATCGTCAAAAGACCATAACATACGGTTAAATAACCGCATGTTATGGTTATCACAAAAAATGATAAATTTGTACCCTATGGAATAATACTTCTTTATTACATGACAGGCTGCTATTAAACGATTTTCAACATCAAAAATAAAATCAATATGCATGATTTACAATTTTTTCCGACGTTGTTCTGCCTGATTAAGAAGAAATTGTAGTAACATAGGTACAGGACGACCTGTAGATCCTTTATTTTTCCCTTTTGTCCAAGCTGTTCCAGCTATATCTAAATGTGCCCATCGATATGATGATGTAAATCTAGATAAAAAGCAGGCCGCTGTTACGGAACCAGCACCTGATGAATTGCCAATATTCGCAATATCCGCGAAATTAGATTCAAGTTGAGTTTGATAATCGTCATCCATTGGCATTTGCCAAACAGGATCCATAATTTGTTTACCAGCTTTTATTAAATCATTTGAAAGATAGGAATCTTTTGAAAAAAGTCCTGAGTTAACATTTCCTAAAGCTACTACACAAGCACCTGTTAATGTAGCAATGTCAATCACAACTTCTGGACTAAAACGTTTAACATAGGTTAGAGCATCACACAAAAGTAAGCGACCTTCAGCATCTGTATTGAGAATTTCAATAGTTTGTCCAGACATGCTAGTCACTATATCTCCAGGTTTATTTGCTTTTCCACTTGGTAAATTTTCGCAAGTTGGAATAATTCCAATGATTTCTTGAGGTAATTTTAATTTTTTAAGAGCATGGAATGTGCCTAACACACTTGCAGCTCCACACATATCATATTTCATTTCATCCATATGATTAGAAGCTTTTATTGATATGCCTCCCGAATCAAAAGTAACCCCTTTTCCTACTAATATTGTAGGTCCAATATCAGATTTTTCTTGTTCTTGACTTTTATATCTTAGCACAATGAGAAAAGGAGCTTCATTAGAACCTCTCGCAACAGATAAAAAAGAATTCATGCCTAACGACTTGATTTTATCATGATCTATAATTTGAACCCTTATAAGATCTGATTCCTGTTCTAATTTAAGAGCTTCTTTACATAGATAAGAAGGAGTACAAATATTGCTTGGTAAATCTCCAAGAGTCCGAGATAATTCCATTCCAGATGCAATTGCATTTCCTTCTTGGAGACCTATATTTACTTCATGATCATCAATAGTATTGATTAATTGTGTTATTTTTTTAAGTTTAGGTTTAAGATTAAAATGTTCTTTACTAAATGTTAAACTATAAAAGTAAATTGATTTACCAATTGAAATTGCAGATATGCGCGCATAATCACGAATGTTTCTATTGTGAGCATTCAATAGAAAAGTAGATACTCCTTCTGAAACTTTAATATTAACACAAGCTTGTGCAAATTCCTCCTCAGCATTTGCATGTATTTTCATTGAGTAATCAGATTTATTCCCTAACTTAACAAGAATAATTCTTTTAGCCATAATTCCAGGTATTTTATAAAGGATCAAGGTTTTTTGTTCATTAGAAAGAAATTCTGTATTCAAAATATCTCGAATAAATCCATTACTTGCTTGATCAAGCAAATCTGCTATTTTTGTTAAAAATCCATCTGCATAAATTCCAATACCTAACGCTTCTGTTTTTATTTCATTGGGATGAATGCATATTTTTGTGTTAAGTTCCATAAATATTTATCCTAATAATCGATGATTTGTATTTCACTTCTTTATGTTAATATTTAAACGATCCATCATTGCTGAAATCATTAGTTATACAGGAATCACATTATTTACATTAATTATTATTTGGTTAAGCATATTATTAATGCGTCTACTAGGGGAAGTTTCTAAAGGAAATATTGAAATAGAAATATTAGCTATTTTAGTTAATTTTTCTATAATCACAGCTTTACCAATTATTTTAACTATTTCCCTATTTATTTCAATATTAGCTACTGTAACTCGCAATTGTATTGAATCTGAAATGATAATTTGGATATCTAATGGATTATCTCTCTTTAAATGGATTAATCCAATTTTAACAGTTTCTCTGCCAATTGCATTACTTGTTGCAGCATTAACTTTAATAATTTCCCCATGGTCATATGATCAAATAAATAAATATCGAAACTATTATGGATCTCATTCTCAGTTTTCTAAATTACCTAAAGATGAATTTATTGAATTTGATTGTGGAAAAGGAGTACTGTTTATAGAAAATGCTATAAATGATAGCGATATGAGCAAAGAATATGAATCTCAGAATATTTTTGTAAAAATTTCTGATTATGAAGGTTTATCCATTTTATCTGCAAAACATTTACAATATGATATAAACCAAAATAATGAGAGTTCTTCTTTTATTTTAAGTCAAGGACATCGATATGATATAAAACTAAAATCTAATGAAGCACGAATAATTCATTTTGATAAGTATATTTTTCCTTTATATCAAAAACTTCCAATAATTGTTAAAACCGATAAAAAGAATGAAGCTGTTGATAGATCTTTCAAAAATATATCAACAGCTTCATTAATTAAAAATTATACAAAACCAGCTCAAGCACAAATTATATGGAGAATCTCTATTCCATTAGCTACAATAAATCTAGCGATTTTAGCAATTCCATTGGGATCAATTCACTTCAGTAATAAAATTTCAGGACAGGTATGTAATTTTTTAATTGCAACCTTAATTAGTCTGATTTATATAAATTTGATTAATTTTTCTTGTATATGGATTAGTTCTGGAAAGATTAAATTTTATTATGGATTCTTAGTGCATATAGCATTATCTTTAGCATCTTTTTTATTGATATTGATTTCTTTATATAAAAAACAGTTATTAATTAAAGGTTAAAGAGAATTAATTTTAAAAAACTAAATTCTTTAAAAATTTTTATATAAACTCTACAACATTTTCACCTGAGATCACTTCTCCAATAATGTTAGCGTCTGAAAAACCTTCATTATGTAATATTTTTAAAACTTCATTAGATGAACCTTCTGTACAAACTATTAATAACCCACCAGAAGTCTGAGGATCAGTTAATAATGTTTTTTCAATTATACTAATAGGTTTATTCGAATGTACAAAATTTTTATATGTATCCCAATTTTTTTTTGATGCGCCAGTAATGCATCCCATTTTTGCGAATTTTTGTGCATTTTTTAACACAGGAATACGAGAGAATTGAATTCGAGCCATTAATTTGGAGCTTTGGATTATTTCTAACAAATGACCTAATAAACCAAATCCTGTTACATCTGTCATAGCTAAAACAGTTTTCATTTTACTTAAAATTATACCAGGATAATTCAACTGGGTTGTTGATTTTAACATATAATGGTAACTATCTTCATCGAGCAAATTTTTTTTAAGTGCATTGGATAATATGCCAACACCTAAACCTTTGCTTAAAATTAAGATAGACCCGTTTTTTGCTTTAGAATTTTTCTTGATATAGTTTGGATTAATTAATCCATTGACAGAAAGTCCATAAATTGGCTCTTTTGAATTAATACTATGCCCTCCTGCTATAGGAATATTTGCTTTATTACAAATAAATTCTCCACCTTGTAGAACAGAATTAATAATGTTATTAGGCAATATTTCTATTGGCATTCCAACAATGGCTAAAGCCATAATAGGATTACCTCCCATAGCATAAATATCAGATATTGCATTAGTAGCAGAAATCTGTCCAAAATCATAAGGATTATTAACTATTGGAGTGAAAAAATCAGTTGTAGAAATTAGGGCTTGCTTAGAATTTAAACTATAAATCGCTGCATCGTCTGATGTTTCATTACCAACTAACAAATTTGGATATTTTTTAGAATTCTGAGTAGAATTAGATAGCAATCTTGATAACATGTCTGAAGATAATTTACATCCACAACCACCACTATCTGAAAGAGACATTAAACTAGGAATAAACATTTTTTCAAAATTTTAAATCATAAAAATGAAGAATAGTTATATTTGGCGGAGGATAGCAGGAGTCGAACCTACCTAGGAAAGCTTTAAAATTCCCTTGCTGAATTTGAAGTTCAGTCGTGCCACCGGGTACGATATATCCTCCTGGGATCTTTTAAACTCAATTCATCAAACATTATAAGATAAATTTTCAGAAATAAAATCTCAATATGAAAATATTGAGATTTTATTTCTGAAAATTTTGTTTTTTATTCTCATCATATATTTGAAAAATAGTTTGATCTTTGATTAAATGAACATTATTTAACCGTCTTGTATACCCAATTTTATTAAAAAATTCCAAGATTTGTATCGTATGCTTACGTCCAATATGTATTGAATCACGGAAAATAGCAGGTGTTACATTCCCATATTTTAAACATAAAGAAAACATCAATTTTGCTAGAGATATTATCTGTGTTTTATGATAAAATAAATCAGGTAAAATTTGAATGATATCTCCCTGACGCATAAGTTTTTTAAAAAATTTTCTAATATAATCCTCGTTTTTACATAATTTTGTTGCTATATAACGAACCCATGATGGATTTTTATTATTGATAATAAGAGAAAGACATTCTTTTGCTAAATTCAATTCTTCATTGTTCAATGAAGAATTATGAGTTGACTTATATATCCATGGACCATTTTGAGAAACATAACCATCAGCTAAAAGTGTTTTTAATAAAATTTTCCAAAGTCCATCTAATCTAATAATTTGACGAAATTGTGCTGAATTTAATCCAGGTTCATCTGGATATTTATTATGAAATTCAGTTAAAGCTTCAAGAGCTTGATTGCATAATGAATTCCAATGCGAAGACAGAATAAAAACTTTTTGATTTTCAAGAAAAGTATCTATACATAAAATATTTTCACTTTGGAAACAATCATTACAATAAGAATAACCAAGCAATCTTTCTAAAAAAATTTTTTTTATCCCAAAAACTGAATTTTTCATAAGAGATTCTAAACCCATTCCATCTAAAAAAATCTTTATAGAATTTAACCATTCTAAACGTTCATATGAACGTCTTTTGCGAATTGAAGCATTACTGTCTAAGACACGACCTCCTCCAATTGTAGAATTAGCCTGAGCATTTCTAGCAATGAAATAATCACCGGGCATGCTACAAACGGGAGAATCAAATACCAATTGTACTTTAGTGATTTCCCCAGGTTTTACGGAATTATTAATTAGAGGAATAACACGGGCCATGTGATGACCTGCGCCTAAATGAATATGAAGAAGAGTTCTATCATGCAAAAATAGTTTTGCGGAACTTAAAAGGTGAAACTCAACATCAATATTGGCAGACGGTAAAAAACATTGGGGATCAGCTATCCAATTTCCACGACTTACTTCAGTTTTCTCAATATCTATTAAATTTAATGCACATCGTTGCCCAACATGTACAATATCACTTTTTTTATTTTCAGAATGAATACTTCGCACACGTAATTTCTTACCGTTTGGCATTAAATTGAGATCTATATTTTTGTTATTTTTTATATTTATTTGCCCAGAATAAACAGTCCCTGTAACTATCGTTCCTTTACCAATTAATGTAAAAGAACGATCAACAGCCAGTCTGAAAAATTTATTCATATTTTTTTCTGATGGATTTTTCGCATTCTCTATTAAAAATTTTCGCAGAGAAAAAATTCCTTTATCATTTTCTTTAAGAGAATTAACATTAAAAATATAAGAATTTTTCAAAAATGATTTGAATGTTAGAGCTTTAATTTCTTCATGAATTTTATTTATTTTTGTTGTATTGACCTTATCTGTTTTTGTTATAACAATGGACCCTTTTGAAATACCCAATAATTTTAAAATATTAAAGTGCTCATGTGTTTGAGGCATTATTCCATCGTCAGCAGCTACTACTAGCAAGGCAAAATCAATACCTCCAATGCCAGCCAACATAGTTTTTATAAACTTCTCATGTCCGGGTACATCAATAAAACTAATTGTATTATCAATAGAATAAGGCATATACGCATATCCTAATTCTATTGATAATCCACGTCTTTTTTCCTCTATCAGTCTATCTGTGTTTACACCGGTAAGAGCTCTAACTAAAGCACTTTTTCCATGATCAATATGTCCTGCAGTACCAACAATCATGCAAAATTATCTACTCCATCAATTGATTGATAAAAATTTCTTTTTCAGAAAATTCTAAACAACGCATATCTAACCAAATAGCATTATCAGAAATACGGCCTATAATAGGATATGATAAATTTTTAAACTTTTTTTCTAAAGAATGAATAGCTAACTTCTTTAGCTTTCCTTTGTTATTCGAACGGATTATGAATCCATAACTAGGTAATTTTTCAATTGGGAAAGTACCACTACCAATTTGGCTAAACATTGAAATAACTTCAATAAAATAATTAGAGCCAACAAATTTTTGTAATATAGGTTTTATCAATTCAGATATTTGTTGAATATCCTCTTGAGATCTTGTTAACAACCTTAAAGTAGGTAATGTTTGATCTAAAAATTCTGGTGTTTTATATAAATTTAATACAGATTCAAGTGCTGCAATAATTAATTTATTAACTCTTAATATTCGTTTTAAAGGATTTTTTTTGATTTTTGAAATCAGATTTGCGCGTCCGACTAATAATCCAGCCTGTGGACCACCAAGTAGTTTATCTCCACTAAATGTGACTAAATCAGCTCCCAATTTTAATATTTCTTTTACGGTTTTTTCTTTAGGAAGTCCCCACTTAGCAAAATCGAGAAGTAAACCACTACCTAAATCAACAGATACAGGTATATTTGCACTATGTCCTATATGTACTATGTTTTCTAAACAAACACTTTTTGTAAAACCTGATATTTTGTAATTGCTACAATTTATTTTCATAATCATAGCTGTATGTTCCGTTATTGCATTTTTATAATCTATTTCATGTGTGCAGTTTGTCGTGCCAACTTCTATAAGTCGAACTCCTGCGCTCTTCATAATATCTGGAATCCGAAATGTTCCACCAATTTCTACTAATTCTCCACGTGAAACAATGACCTCTCTTCTTTTTCCTAACGTATTTAACATTAGAAAAACGGCGGCAGCATTATTATTAACGATCGTAGCCGATTCTGCTTCTGTTAATTTACAGAGCAAATCTTCCAATAAAAGATCTCGATCGCCTCGTTTTCCATTGTCCAAATCAAATTCTAAATTTATTGGAAAATTGGAAATTCTAACTATTGCATCTATTGCTTCATTTGGTAATAAAGCTCGTCCAAAGTTTGTATGTAGAACAGTTCCTGTTAGGTTAAAAATTTTTTTTAATTTAGATTGATTTTCAGATTTAATATTTTTTTCAATACTATTAAATATATGATTCACATCAAGATGTTCATTTGTTAAATTTCCATTCTTAGCTTTTACTCTTAAATTAGAAAAATAACTTCTCAAAAATTCTTTTATGAGAGTTTTGCCATAATCTTTTTCTAAAACTTTGAAATAATCTGTCTGGATCAATCGTCCTAATGATGGAATTTTTGAAGCTGCATTTTTAAATTTCTGTTTCAACATGAATCAATTTTAATTGAATTATTAAAATTAAATATAAAGAAAAGGATTATTACTAGAACGAGTATAACCATCGTCATTCATTAGGATATCAAGAGATATACTTGATAAATCATCTGCTATTGGATCAACATAAGGATCTTTTTCTTGAAGAAAGATTTTTCGATAAGTATAACATTGATTACAAGATTCAGCTTTTATCCATTCCGATTTTTTTTCTATAAAACTATAATTAATACTTTTAGTAGATTCACAATTACTACATTTGACACGAACTAAATGCCACTCTGTCGAACATAATGAACAAGATAAATAGCGATGATTATCCATATTTCCACCAATTCGAATAACACTACCTATTGGTAAAGAACCACAGAATGGACATAATATAGATCTTGAAATTGGTAACTGATTAGGCTTAAAATTACTCAAAAGCGATACCCAATATACTTGTAATGCAGCCATGATCAAAGGAGCTGCAGCAGCAAAATCTTTATTTATATTACCATTTCCTTGAATTAAAAGAGAATCGGCAATATCATTAAATTTTTTTAAATCGTTTTGTATTAAACGTTTCAAATTTTTACATGTATCGATTACCAAATTAGGTATATTTGCCGATTCGTACATTATAATGTTCAGTATAGAATTTTGTATATTTATCCAATAGAAATGTCGATTCCAAATAGATATTTCACAAGGTGGAACAGAATAATGATTATCTGGAATGATTCCAATTTTTTGCCGATTTAATTGATTTAAAACAATATGTTGAGCTTCACTTAATTTAATCATTAATGAGAGGTAATCTGAGAAGATATTATCTTGAACCAATTTTTGAAATCGAGATGCACGATAAGAAAAAAGAGTATCAATATTTGGTATAATAGTTAGAGGAAATTGATTATGATCAAGAGTTTCTATCTCTCCTCGTGAAAGAATTCTCTGCATTAAAATCTCCAAAAATACTGCATAACTTTTATCTTTATAAAAACACAAATAATTTAAAATTATTTGTGTTTTTGAAATTTAAAAAACCAAAGTCTATGATGCTTCCAAGCCCATCCGTAAGTCACTACCCCTTCATCATAGCAGTAATAGATCCTTTTACCCAAATTGCTGCATAAATATGAACAATAACCGAGCAGATTAGAATTAATGCAGCACAAGCATGTGAAAGAGCAGAGAAACGAATCATTGAAATATTAAAGTAGCTAGAAAAATATGAACGCCATATTATTAGTCCACTAAATAAAAGAATTAACATACATAATATAAGTACATAATAAAGCGATTTTTGACCAAAATTGTATTTATCTATTTTAGGTAAATTATCTTCTTTATTAAGAAGAACATCTCCAATATGCATTGCCCATTCAATATCATAGGATTCAATTTTATTATCTTTCCATAAATTAATTACAAAAGATAAAAAACTTACAAACATAATAATCCCAAAAAATGGATGTAAAATGCGTGTCCAAACGCCACCTCCAAATATATTATTGATCCAAAAAAAATATGGATAAAATAAGGCTAAACCTGATAAAGAGGCGATTATAAAACTTATAGCAGTGATCCAATGTTTGGTTCGTTCATTGGCATTATAGCGTTGAATAAATATATTTTTATTATTCATAATTAGTATTTCTCCGAGATGCTTTTTCATCTTCTTCACTAACTTCATTTGGTCCTATACGAATATAATGGAAAAAACCAGACAAGATTGTCATAATCATCATTATCATTCCAATAGGTTTTGCAAAACCTTTCCAAATTGATACCATTGGACTAATTCTTGGATTTTTAGGCAAACCATGATAAAGATCTGGTTGATCAGCATGATGCAATACATACATAACATGTGTCCCCTTTACACCATCAGGATTGTAAAGCCCTGCATTTTGAAATCCACGAGATTTTAAATCTACAATTCTCTCATTTGCTTGTTGTATCATATCTGTTTTAGTTCCAAATTCAATTGCACCTGTTGGACATACTTTAGCACAAGCAGGTGCTTGTCCAACAGCAACCCGGTCCGAACACAAAGTACATTTATATGCCTTTTTATCTTTCTTTGAAATTCTAGGAATATTGAAAGGACATCCTGTTATACAATAACCACATCCAATACAATTTTCCTCATAGAAATCTACAATACCATTATTCTGTTGAATAATAGCTCCTGGTGAAGGGCATGCTTTTAAACATCCAGGATCTTCACAATGCATACAGCCATCTTTTCTAATTAACCATTCGAGATTACCATCTTCGTTTTCATATTCTGAAAAACGCATAACAGTCCATGAATTTTCAGTTAAATCAGAAGGATTATCATAGATCCCGACATTTTCTCCAACTTCATCTCGCAAATCATTCCATTCCATACAAGCAACTTGACATGCTTTACATCCTATGCACTTGGAAACATCAATCAGTTTAGCAACACTACCTGTATATGTAGTGCGAATGTTAGGGGATTGAGTAGTAGTTGCAGATTTCCTTTTTAGATCAGAAAATTGCATTGACATGGATATGCTCCTAATAAAATTTCTCAACTTTTACAAGAAAAGATTTAAATTCTGGTGTTTGAGTATTAGCATCACCTACAAAAGGAGTCAAAGTGTTTGCAAGAAAACCTCTTCGAGTTAAACCAACAAATCCCCAATGAATTGGTATACCTATTTGATGTACCTTTCTTCCTTCTATACAAAGAGATTTAATGCGTTTAGTTATCAATGCAATTGCTTTAATATAACCTCTATTAGAAGAAACGATTATTTTGGAACCGCGCAATATTCCCAATTCTCTTGCTAAATCTTCACCTATTTCAACAAATTGTTGTGGTTGTATAATTGAATTGAGTCTGACATTTTTTGTCCAATAATGAAAATGTTCTGTTAATCGATAAGTTGTAGCAACATAAGGAAAATCTGATGAATTTCCCAATTGAGAAAAATCATCCTTAAATAATCGTGCAGTAGGATTGCTAATAACAGCAGGAAAATTTGGATGTAATGGGTTATAATTTAATGGATTTTCGAACGGTTCATAATGTTCTGGAAATGGGCCTTCTTCCATATCTTTGCAAGCAAAAAACCTAGCAACACCTTCTGGATTCATAATAAATGGCCCAGATCCAATATTTGGTCCTTCGTAAATGTTAAAATCTGGAATATCTGCACCTAACCATTTTTCTCCATTCCAATGTATAATTTTTCTATTGATATCAAATGGTTTACCTGATAAATCACACGATGCTCGATTATAGAGAATGCGCTGATTTCCAGGCCAAGCCCAAGCCCAATTCAAAGTTTGACCCATTCCTGTTGGATCACTGTTATCACGTCGGGCCATTAAATTTCCATTTTCTGACCAACAACCAGTAAAAATCCAACAACCACTTAAAGTTGAACCATCATCTCGAAGTTCTTCCCAAGAAGATAATTGCTCACCAGCTTTTCGAATAACGATATTCTTATTTTCTATATCAGATAAAGCACGTCCGGAATATTCTTTTGCTAATTCAATAGCTGAAGGATCATTAGGTTTTGAATATGGCCAAAAAAGATTGATAATTGGATCAGGATAAGATCCTCCTTCTTTTTCATATATTTCACGAATTTTTCGAAATAATGTTGCCATAATTTCAATATCACTTTTAGCCTCCCTGGTGGATCTGCTGCTTTCCAATGCCATTGTAACCAACGACATGAATTTACTAAGGCACCTTCTTCCTCAGCAAAACAGGTTGTTGGCAATCGAAATACTTCAGTTTGAATCTTTGAAGAATCTACATTGTTAAATTCACCATAATTTTTCCAAAAATCGGATGTTTCTGTAGTTAATGGATCCATTACAATTAAAAATTTCAATTTAGAAAATGCTTGTAACATTTTATTTTTATTCGGAACAGAAGCTAATGGATTAAATCCCTGAGCTATATAACCATTCATTTTACCTTTATGCATTAATTCATACGTCTGAAGCATATCGTAGTTTTTATCAAGCTTAGGTAAATAGTTAAATGCCCAATTATTTTTTTCTGTAGCTGATTTTCCCCACCAAGCTTTCATGAGACTGACATGAAATTTGGAATAATTTTTCCAACAGTTACTCTGATTTGGAAGTAACGATTCTTTAGTTCTATGAACTATATAATCTTCATAATTTTGTTCAGATTCTCTCGGTAAAGTCATATATCCTGGTAATAAATTTGACATTAAACCCAAATCTGTTAAACCTTGAATGTTAGAATGACCACGCAAAGCATTGACCCCACCTCCTGCCATTCCAATATTACCCAATAGCAATTGCATCATAGCACCAGTTCTTATAATCTGAGATCCAATTGAATGTTGAGTCCATCCTAAAGCATATAAAATAGTAGCAACGCGTGTTTCACAAGCCGTTGATGATAGAATTTCACAAACTTGTAGAAATTTTTTTTCAGGAGTTCCGCAAACCGAATTTACAAGTGATGAAGTGTATCGTTTATAATGATTTTTTAAAAGTTGATAAACAGATTGAGGATTTGTTAAAAAAGGATCTCTTTTAACATACCCATCTTCATCTTTCTGATATTCCCAGGAGGACTTATCATATGAACGTTTTTCGAATTGATACCCAGAATAAAGACCGTCATTAAATTTAAAATCCTTACTAACTAAAAATTGAAAATCAGTATAATTTTTCACGTATTCATGATGAATTTTATTGTTAGTTAATAAATAATTAATTATTCCTCCCAGGAATACTATATCTGTTCCGGTTCGAATAGGAACATAATAATCAGCAACTGATGCTGAACGTGTAAATCGTGGATCTACTACAATTAATTTAGCTCCATTATGAGCTTTTGCTTCTGTTACCCATTTAAAACCGCATGGGTGCGCTTCTGCAGCATTTCCCCCCATAATTAGTATTACGTCAGCATTCTTAATATCAACCCAATGATTTGTCATTGACCCTCTGCCAAACGTCGGGGCAAGACCTGCCACCGTCGGTGCATGTCAAACACGGGCTTGATTATCAAAAGCTAACATGCCCATACTTCTCACAATTTTGTGGGTCATATACCCTACTTCATTACCTGCTGCAGAAGTAGCTAGCATACCAGTTGTTACCCATCTGTTAACTATTTTACCTTCTGGAGTTTTTGAAACGAAATTCTCATCTCTATCATTTTTTAATAATCGGGATATCCGTTCAAAAGCGTAATTCCAAGAAATTCGTTTCCATTCTTTTGAACCTGGAGCACGATATTCTGGATATTTTAAACGATTTGGACTATGGATAAAATCCAGTAAGCCAGCACCTTTTGGACAAAGTGTACCTCGATTGACAGGATGATCAGGATCCCCTTCTATATGAACAACACTAGAATGAGCATTTTTTGCACGATCTCCTAAACTATAAATCAAAATTCCACAAGCAACTGAGCAATAAGGACAAGTATTTCGAGTTTCTGTCATTTTTGTAAGTTTATATTGACGAAGCTCAGCAGAAGCTTTTTTAGGCCAAAACCCAAGCAAGGATATACTCGAACTTGATAATGTAGCACCTGTTATTTTAAAAAATTGTCTTCTATTTATTTTAGACAGCATATAAAAAATCCAAAAATTTCTTGTTAGATAAATAAGTTATATCTAATAAATGAAAATAAAAATAAGGCTATTTTGATTAATTATCTCAATAACTTATTCTATGTTAAATAAAAACTTTTTTGCCTTATATATTTAATAATAATTGTGATATTTATTTACTATATTTTACTAAATTAAAATTTTTTAAAAATACAAGGCATCTGTTCAATTAAAGATGAATAACCTATTAAAGTATTTGGCCATTTTAAACTCCATCCGCTTTTTCGAAGTAATGCATTGCTAAGCTTTTTATTATTTAATCTGGATAAAGATTTAGTAAAAGAAATATTTGAAACACCAAGCTTTTTCGCACAATATTGATAGAGAATATTTAATGGTAATGGAGTATTATCGGTACAAATATAACAAGAATGTTCAATTGTGGGTTTGTTTACTAAATGTTCAACAGCACTTACAACATCATCAATATATATTCGATTAGTCCAAATATTATTATTATTAATTATATAATTCTGAGAAGAATTTAGAGAAGATACTAATCCTTTCAAAAATCCAAGATATTCTGGTCCATAAATTCCTGATAATCTTAATGAAACTGTTGGAATATATAGTTGTTTTAGAAATTCTTCTGCTTCTAATAAAATTTTTCCGTTAAATTTAACGGGTTTAGGTAGAGTATTTTCGTTCACCCATGAACCATTAAAATCACCATATACTGATGCGGATGATATAAAAATAAACCGTATTAGATAAGACGCATCTAAAGTTTTAATTAATTTTTTTAAACCCTCTATAAAAACTTTTCGATATGATATCTCTGTATATTCATCTGGTGAAACACAATATATAACAAAATTAATTTTTGAAGGAAATGAAGAATTTATTAATTCTAAATTTTCTAAATCTCCTTTTAAAAAGGAAAAAGCCTTGTTTTTTAAACAAATTAAAGATCTATTAAATACCCAAATTTGATATTTATTTTTAAGCAACTGAGAAACAATCCTTGATCCAAGTTTTCCATAACCTATAACAAGAACTCTCTTTGTTGAATAATTCATTTAATGGTTTATTAAAACTTTAATTTATATTTTTTATAAGATATGTGATGTAAGTAATCAGGATTACAGATTGAGAATTTCAAAAATTTTGGCATGAACATATATTTAATTTTATTTCTTTTTACATTTATATACAATTTTTAAAATTGTATATAAATTGCTCTTAAATTCTTTTGTTTTAAATCTTAGTTATTTCTTGAAAAGATTAAATCTTGATATTTCAAATCATGAAAATAAAAATTTTGTATTACTTTACTGACCTATTGTTCGAAGACAAACAAATTCTTCAGCCAAAGTAGGATGTATAGCCATTGTATCATCGAAGTCTTTTTTTGTTGCCCCCATTTTGATTGCAATTGATATTCCTTGTAAAATTTCGCCTGCATATGGACCGACCATATGGCAACCTAGAACTTTATCAGTATGCTTATTAACAATTATTTTTACTAAAGTTTTCTCAATATTGTTGGTTAAACTAAGTTTTAATGGTTTGAATTTAGATTCAAAAATAGATACTTCATAACCTTTATTTCGAGCTTCTTTTTCGGTATAGCCGATAGTAGCTACATTTGGTATGCTAAATACAGCTGTAGGGATAAAATTATAATCAACAGGATGATAGTCTTTTTGGTTGAATAATTTTTTAGCAAGAGCCGAACCTTCAGCTATTGCTACGGGTGTTAAACGGGAATGACCAGTCACATCACCAATTGCAAATATTGTAGGATCGGAAGTTTGATTAAAATCATTCACTTGTACAAAACCATGATGATCAAGAATTACATTAGTATTTTCTAATCCTAGTTCATCTAGCATTGGACGCCGACCTGTTGCATATAATATAGAATTAGTTTCTATTTTCTCGCCATTTTTTAAATAAACATATAGGAGATCATTTGAATGTTTTTCAATGCGAGTTATATCTGTATTAAAATGTAAATCAATTCCTTTAATTAAGAATTCATCTCTTAAATGCTCTCTAACACTTTGATCAAATCCACGCAAAAAAATAGATCCTCGATATATTTGAGAAATTCTTACATTTAAATTCTTAAAAATAGAAGCAAATTCAACTGCTATATAACCACCGCCAACAATAATCATATGTTTAGGAAGTTTTGGAAGAAAAAATATTTCATTAGAAGTAATAGAATTTTCTATTCCTGAAATATTTGGAACAAAAGGCCAGCTACCAGTTGAAATTAAAATGTTAGCAGCTCGAATTTTCTTATTTCCTACAATAACCGTATTTGAATCTATAAATCTCGCATGTTCCTCGTATAAGATTACTCCAGATTTTTCTAATAAAGAACGATAAATATTATTTAATCGTTTTATTTCTAAATTTTTATTTTCAATTAATTTATTCCAATTAAAACTTAAATAGTTTGAACTCCAACCAAAACCAGCCGCATTTTTAAACTCATCAGCATAAGTTGCACTATATGCAAATAGTTTTTTAGGTATACATCCTACATTAACACATGTTCCTCCAAGAGAATTTTTTTCTGCTATAGCAACACGAGCACCAAATTCTGCAGAAAATCGGGCGGCTCTAACACCACCAGAACCTGCGCCAATTACAAAAAGATCTACATCGAAGTCCATTTTTGAATTCTTCTTTAAAATAATTTTTATTGTTGATAAAAAAATTTAAATTTTAATTATAATCGGTTCATTCTAATATTAGATATCTTAGCAAATTATAATCTTTTGAGAATTTATTTTCTATATTTAAAGTAAACAATCCAATATGTAAAAAAATTGATTTTTAAGAATCTCAAGAAATTAATTAGATTCAAAAAAATCTATAATAACTATGCTAGGTTTATTGAATGTAAATCATTATTTTTTCAAAAGATTTTAAATCTTATTAAATATCCAATTCTTAAACATTAAACTCATCCTCTACGATTATTTAAAATAATATAATTTTTTTCAAAAAAGTTGAATCTAGAGAATTTTTTACAATTTGATATTTAATTTTTGATAAATAAAACTATTCGTTTAAATTGATTAGATCATTAATGTTAATTGTTTCATAACAAACAATTTTCTTCATTGTATGTTTCATAGAAATTTTTAATATCTGATTAAATTTAAAGATTCACGAAGAATCCAACGTCGAATCATGAGGATTGAAACTATATTGACTCCTATAACCAAACCAATCCAGATTCCAGTACCACGAAAATTTGTATATAATGCTAAAATTGCACTGGTTGGGAGACCTATTACCCAGTAACCAAAAGCTGCATATAACATAGGTATTCGAGTATCATGAAGTCCTCTAAGAATTCCAGCTCCTACAACCTGTAAACCATCTATTGTTTGGAAAACAGCAGAAAAAAATAAATAATGAATTGCAAGATATAAGACATCGATATTATCTAAATTTTTTATATCAATAAAAACTGAAATTAAAGATTCTGGTTTAAGTAACATAAAAGTTGCTGAAAAAATCATAAAAGTAGAACTTAACAAGAATGCACTCCACCCAGATTTATTTATGCTGGCTAAGTTTCCTGACCCATATGCATATCCAACGCGAATAGTAGCCGCCTGTGCTATTCCATAGGGAATCATAAATGCAGCACTAGTTATTTGAATAGCTATTGTATGAGCTGCCAATTCATTTTCCCCTAACCATCCCATTAAAAATGCTGCTGAATTGAAGATTGTAGCTTCAAAAGTTGTTGTAATTGCTATAGGCATCCCTAGTTTCCAAAGTGAAATTAGTCTATCTCGATTTATTTTTAAGATATTTCCAAATACATAATAACGACGAAATTGTTTATCTATAAGTATGACTACTACCATTCCTAGGAAAAGAAAAAGACTCGCCAATGTAGTAGCTAAACCAGAACCTACTAATCCTAAAGCTGGAAAACCCAGATAGCCAAAAACCAATATCCAATTACCAAAAATATTAACTAAAATACCAATTACAGTAACAATAAAAGCCCATCGAGGTCTTTGTAATGCAGCCATAAAGGACCTTAATACCAAATAACCTAAAAAAGTAGGCATTGCCCACATCATCGCACGTAGATAATGACCTGCCATTTTTGCAAGTTCATTTTGTTGATGTATCGCAAGAAGCAATTTTTCTCCATTCCATAATACAAAACAAGTAGGAATAGAAATAATAAGAGACGTCCAGAGTCCTTGTTGAACTATACTCCTAATCTCTTTTAAAGAGCGCTTACGTTCTCCTAAAACACGAGCCATCATAGGTGCAGTTGTTGTCACTAAACCCAATCCAAAAAAAGCAAATATAGTATAGAGATTAGCTCCTAATGATGCAGCTGCTAATGCCTGTGAACCAAGTTTCCCAATAAAAATGACATCCGTTATTGTCATGGCCATCTGTGCTAGACTAGTCAGAATTAATGGAAAACTTAGAAAAATTGTAGCTAAGATTTCACGTTTCCAAGAAGATTGATTGTATAGATTTTTCGACATATTGTTCCTGATATTAATTAAGCTCAAATATTAAGGCTTTATCGAATTTAATCATATCTAAATTAGTTGGTTTAAATTACTTTTGGATGCAAATAAATTTATAATTTTTTTACAGATTCAGGAAATCATAACTGAAATTTTAATTCAATATAATTTTGTTTAATTATTTAATGTTATATAACTTATCATTTTATTATTTTTTATTTTTCTATATGGAGATTTGCTAGATGAGTAGTACATCGTCAGAAAAAGGTATTATATCTTTCACTATTCCTGATTATGTTAGACACCGTAAACTGATTGAATGGATTTCTAATATTGTTCAATTAACTAAACCAGAAAAAGTATTTTGGTGTGATGGAAGTCAAGAAGAATATAATCAACTATGCGAACAATTAGTTCAAAATGGTACCATGGTAAAACTAAATCCAAATAAACGTCCTAACTCATTTTTAGCACGTTCAGAACCTTCTGACGTTGCAAGAGTAGAAAATTGTACTTACATATGTTCCGAAAAAAAAGATGATGCTGGCCCTATGAATAATTGGTTGCCTCCATCAGAAATGCGCAGAAAACTTAACAAGTTATTTTCTGGATGTATGAAAGGTCGAACTTTATATGTAATTCCATTTTCAATGGGACCATTTGGTTCTTCTATTTCACATATTGGAATTGAACTTACAGACAGTCCTTATGTAGTAGTAAATATGCGTATGATGACACGCATGGGTCGTGAAGCTTATAATTTCTTGGGAGAAAATGGAGAATTTATTCCTTGCATTCATAGTGTTGGAAGTCCATTAATTAATGGAAAAAAAGACGTTCCATGGCCATGTAATGAAACTAAATATATTGTTCATTACCCTGAAACTCGAGAGATTTGGAGTTTTGGTTCGGGATATGGAGGCAATGCTTTATTAGGTAAGAAATGTTTTGCTCTTCGCATTGCATCAAATATGGGTCATGATCAAGGTTGGTTAGCTGAGCATATGTTAATTCTTGGCGTTATATCTCCACAAGGACGAAAATATCATATTGCAGCAGCTTTTCCATCAGCTTGTGGAAAAACTAATTTTGCTATGTTAATTCCACCTCAAGGAATGGATGGTTGGAAAGTTACAACAATTGGAGATGATATCGCTTGGATAAAACCAGAAAAAAATGGTGCATTGCGAGCTATCAATCCAGAAGCTGGATATTTTGGTGTCGCGCCAGGAACAAATGAAAAAACAAATTATAATGCAATGGCTACATTAAAATCTAATGTTATTTTTACTAACGTTGCTTTAACTGATGAAGGTGATGTATGGTGGGAAGGAATGACAGATGATCTGCCTTCTCATTTAATTGATTGGCAAGGAAAACATTGGACTCCTGAGATTTTTAAAAATACTGGTCGAAAAGCTGCTCACCCGAATTCAAGATTCACAGTTTCAGCTTCTCAATGTCCATCTATAGATCCTAATTGGGAAGATCCAAATGGTGTTGTAATTGATGCTTTCATTTTTGGTAGTCGAAGGTCAAATACCATTCCACTTGTTAGTGAAGCAAGGAATTGGGTTGAAGGTATTTATATGGCAGCTACTATGGGTTCTGAAACTACATCTGCTGCCATTGGAAACCAAAAACAAGGTACTGTTCGGAGAGATCCTTTTGCTATGCTGCCATTTTGTGGTTATAACATGAATGATTATTTCAATCATTGGCTTAAATTAGGAAAACAAATTCAAGCTAATGGTGGAAAGCTTCCTAAAATTTATTATGTAAACTGGTTTCGAAAAGATATTAATGGAAAATTTATATGGCCAGGTTTTGGTGATAACATGCGAGTTTTAAGATGGATACTTGGTCGAATTCAGGGAGAATCAAAAGGATTTGATCAATTGTTTGGAATCTCACCTAGTTATCAAGATATGGATTGGACAGGATTAGAATTCACCCCTGAGCAATTTGAAAAAGTTATATCAATTGATAAAAAATCTTGGGAAAATGAACTAATTTCACATGATGAATTATTTGACAAACTCTTTAAAAAAATTCCGGAAGATCTTTTAAGAGTACGTGAAAAAATTGGTTGTCGGTTAAAGTAATAAAAATGATTATTCTTTTTTTTTAATGGAAAAGTAAAATAGAGTAAGTGGAACAGAATTTCAATTCTTCCCTTACTCTGTTTTTAAACAAAGAAGATATCATTCAATGTTTTGAGATTGTTCTCTCATTTTTTCAATTAAAAGCTTTAAATCTATAGACGATTGTGTAATTTTTGAATCTGCTGATTTTGAGCCTAATGTATTAACTTCACGATTCATCTCTTGAAATAAAAAATCAAGATGTTTTCCAATACTTGTTTTTGTATTTTTATTTTCAATTGATGAAACTAAATGAAAAAGTTCTTTTAAATGAGAACGCAATCTTCCTAATTCTTCTTCTATATCCAAGCGAAGAGATTGAAAACTAGTTTCTTGCAATATGCGTTCACTTAATTCTTTTCCATTTATATAATTAAAACCTTCAGGAAAAATTGTTTCGATTTTTTTTCGAAACTTATTTGCTAATTTTTCGTAATAATTTTCTAAAAAAATTGGAAAAAAATCTTCGATACTAGTAATAATTTTTTCTATTTCAATAGCATTGTTATAAATTAAAACAATTAAGTTCTTTCCTTCTCGAGAACGGATATTTTTTAATTGTTGAAGTGCTAATTTAATAACCTGTATACATGATTTTTCGGAATTGTTAATTTGCTCTTTATTATGTTCTTTATCACTATCAGAAACGATATCTAGAACTTCTATTAAGCTGGGTGCTTTAATATCTGGAATAACTTTTCTTGCAACTTGCAATTGACTTGATATGTTTAATAACAAACTATGATTAACAATTTTAAGATTTCTAGGTTTTTTCATAAATAAAAAAACTCTAAGCTCAATTTTTCCTCTTGACAGTTCATTGGATAAAATCTCTCGAATTAATGTTTCCATATACAAAAATTCATCTGGTAGGCAAATTTTTAGATCCAAGAATCGTCCATTTACACTTCGAATCTCAGCAATAAAATTTCCATACTCAGTATTAATTGAAGAACGCCCGAAGGCAGTCATGCTATTAGCCATATTATGTGATTTTTATATGAGAAAAAATTAATTATGAAAACATATTAGGATTAAAAAAATTAAATTAATTTAATTTAAAAATGACAGATTTTCATAAGAATTATGGCAAAATGAATTGAAATTGCAAATAAGTTTTAAAACAAAATTTTTTGACTATTAAAGATACTTGATATATGTTTAATTTTAAAGATGTTAAAGAACAACGTCTAGACGGAAGAGTTTATAGTGAATTGCGTCCATTTGAATTACACCGTAATTTTTCATCCCATGCTGAAGGTTCTGTTTTAGTTAAATTAGGTGAAACATGCGTATTATGTACAGCTAGTATTTCAAACAAAAAACCTTCCTTCGTAAGAGATAATGAAGGATGGATTACAGCCCAATATAGCATGCTTCCTGGTTCTGTGCATAATAGAATTGAAAGAGAAGTGATTATTGGCAAACAAACAGGTAGAACACAAGAAATTCAGCGTTTAATAGGTCGAAGTTTGCGATCTGCAATTAATTTAAAATCTTTATGTGGATTTTCTTTATCCATAGATTGTGATGTGTTAAAAGCAGATGGAGGGACACGTTGTGCTAGCATTACAGGATCTTGGGTAGCAGCAGTTGATGCAATAAATGTTTTAATAAAACGTGGAAATATAAAAGAGAATCCAATAAAAAATGCTATAGCTAGTATTTCTATAGGAATTTTAAATAACCAAATTATTCTAGATATGGATTATCATGAAGATTCTCAATGTGAAGTTGATATGAATGTGGTTATGAATGATAATGGTAATATAGTTGAACTACAAGGAACAGGGGAAAGATCTAATTTTTCTAGAAAAGATTTACAGAAAATGTTAGACATAGCAGAAAATGGGATTAAATATTTAATTTGTGAACAAAAAAAAGCATTAAAAATTTAGGCATTTTCTTTCTAAAAAATTTATCTTAAAGTCAATTGGAAATTACCATGGACTATATTCCATTCTCCGGGTCTGATTATAGTTTGTCTGAATGGTTGGACTATTTAGAAAAATTCAATAAAAAACAAATAAATTTAGGTTTGCAAAGAGTTCAAGCTATCTTGAATAAATTGAATCTAAATCAACATTCAATTAAATTTATTGTAGGAGGAACAAATGGTAAAGGATCTACTTGTGCAATGCTGGAGGCTATTTTTCTGTCAGCTGGTTATAAGGTAGGACTTTATACTTCTCCTCATTTTATAAAATTTAATGAAAGGGCTCGCATTAATGGTGAGTTTGCAACAGATGTAGATTTAATTGAACAATTTTTAGCAATTAATGCATTATGCAAAAAACATTTTCTTACTTATTTTGAATTTACAACTCTATCAATTCTTCGTTTATTTGCTCAGTTAAAATTGGATATTATAATATTAGAGGTAGGATTAGGAGGCCGTTTAGATGCTGTAAATGCTATTAATCCAGATTGTTCTATTATTACTAACATTGGTATTGACCATACCAAATGGTTAGGATCTTCAAGAGAAGAGATAGGTCTAGAAAAATCATATATTAGCAGATCCGGAAAACCAATTATTTGTGGCGATTCTAATCCACCTCAGTCATTATTAAATAATATAAGATCTATAAATGCTAATTTATGGCTTTTTGAAAAAAATTTCAATTTTTCATACAATCGTCAACAATGGAATTATATTGGATATGAACAGAAAAGAAATGCCTTACCTTATCCTACACTCCGTGGGAAGCACCAATTATTAAATGCAACAATAGCTTTAGCTGCTATTGAATCTACAAAATCTCTCATATCGATTCCGCAACATTCAGTTCGTCAAGGACTGATTCGTGCATCTATACCTGGCCGTTTCCAAATTTTACCTACTAACAATAGCAGTCCCACTGTAGTATTAGATGTAGCCCATAATCCACATGCTGCGGAAATTTTAGCAAAAAATTTAGATACAATGGGATATTATCCTTGCACTTATGCCATATTTGGAATGTTAAATGATAAGGATGTAATAGGCGTGATTCAAAAACTTGGAATATATATTGACCATTGGTATTGTGTAAATCTTCCAGATCCTAGAGGTATTTCTGCAAATATTTTATCAAATAAAGTAAGACAATATTTATTAAATGTAAATTTATTTAAAAATAGAACGGTTCAAGAAGTTTCTTTTGATCCTAAAGAAACCTTATCTTTATTGCAAAAAAATGCATTTGCAAATGATAGAATTGTCATATTCGGATCTTTTCATACTGTAGCTCCAATTTTACCAACAATTATTTAAAGAATTAAATTTCAATAATGCTTACAAAACATCTCTGTATTTTGTTCTGAGAGAGACTTTTAAAATGAAATTATTCAATCGAAATAGATTTGAAACTAAATTTCAAGATAGTAACTCAAAAAGAAATCATTCTATTTTGATCGGAAATAATTTTGATAATCCTAGGATAAAAGCAAGGCGAAAACTTATTGGAATGTTTATTATAATCATTTTTACGATTTCAATTCTTCCTAAAATTTTCGACGCTGAAGTTTCAAAAATTGGTAAGGATATTAATATTAATATAAAAGAGAAAAATTTTAAGGAAAAATTAAAAATTAATTTGAATAAACCTGATAATGTTCTTCAGAAAAAAATAAATGATTCAAAATCTACACATATTGAGGATAATATAGAAATAGGGCTAGTAGAACAAAAATCTAATAAGATAAGTGTTTTAAATAAAAATATTGAAAAGCAACGTTCTGATGATGGTAAAAGAGCTTTAGCTTTATTAGAAGGCCGAATTATTTTTGAAGAAAAAAATACTATTAACCCCAATAATAGGGGAAAGTTTATCTTGCAGATTGCAACTTATGATTACGAAGAAGAAGCACAGTTATGTTTTGATAAACTATTTCATATTGGTATAAATGAAATATTTATTGCAAAAGATAATTTCTATGGACAAGTTCAATTTCATGTGCGTGCAGGACCATTTTCTTCTCAAGACTTAGCTAATAATGTGAATTCTCAATTAAAAATCCTTGGTTATAATAATAACTTAATTATAAAGTGACTATTTTCGACATTGCTATCATAACAATATTATTTCTATCATTCATATTAGGAGTGGTTAGAGGCTTTATAAAGGAGATTTTTTCTCTATTATCCTATAGCTTGGCTGCTTTAGGAACATTTTGGTATGGAACTTATATTTCCGGTTTTTTTGAATTTTATATAGAAAACTTATCTCTTCGTTTAATAATTGCTTATTTATTAACCTTTATCTCTATCTTAGTTTCAATTAGTATAATTGGTATGATTTCAGGAACCTTGATTCGTGCTATTGGATTATCTACAATTGATCATGGACTAGGTGGAGTTTTCGGTTTAATTCGTGGAATGCTCATAATAATAGCATTAATTCTCCTTAGCGAATATACCTCTTTTTCTGAAGAATTATGGTGGAAAAATGCAATGTTTTCAAATTTAGCAACTGAAATTACCAATCAGGTTAAACTAATGGTACCTCAATCTTTAAAAAAATTGCTTTTATAAAAATCTATAAATTCGATCAGTGTCAGTTTGCTGAACTCAAAATTTCAATATCAGAATGAGTTTTGTACACACTAATAATAGAAGAATAATGTAAACACCAAAATTCCAAATTGGATAATTTATACCAATTAAAGTAAAAGAGCTATCTGAGCAAGAGCTTTGAATTTGAAATAACCATGGAATCATTATATCAAATTTAAAAAAATTTATTAGCCAGTCTCCAAATGTTGCATTACATGACAATAGATTGTCAACATTATATTGTTTCCAAGAACCTATAAAACCTGAAATGCTCAATATCAATATTGATATTGGAGAAATAAACAAATTATAAAGAGAATGTTTGTTAAATAAAATAGATAAAAAACTAATTATGAAAATAGTTGAAAAAATTAATCGATGTGTTATGCACCAAGCACAAGGCTGTACATTAAAAACATGCTGAGAAATAAGAACTACAGCTAAAGAAAAAAAACACAAAAAAGCTATTAATAATAAAATCTGATCTTGCCTTTTCAGAACAATAAGCTTTACTATATTTATCATAGAGAGTTAAATGTTGTTGTTAAATAACAATCTGAATATGATCTTTTTAATGATGGGTTTATATCTATCATAATATCTAATTAGAATTTCTAATAAAATCAGGAGGCAGTGGAGTATTCGGTGATGTTGTTAATACTTCATATCCTGTTTTTGTAACATAGATCGTATGTTCCCATTGAGCAGATAAACTTCTATCTTTTGTAACTATTGTCCATTTATCAGGAAGATATTTAATATTCTTCTGACCTGCATTAATCATTGGCTCAATTGTAAAAAGCATTCCAGAACTTAATATTTCTCCTGTTCCAGGTTTACCATAATGCAATATTTGTGGACTCTCATGAAAATTTAAACCTATTCCATGGCCACAAAATTCACGAACAACAGAAAATCCAGAATTTTCAGCATGATTTTGAATAGCAAATCCTATATCTCCAAGTTTAGAACCAGGGCGAACTTTTTCAATTCCTTTCCACATACATTCATATGTAATTTGGCTTAATCGCTTTGATAGAATTGATTGATCTCCAACATGAAACATTCTACTAGTATCACCAAACCAACCATCTTTAATAATTGTTACATCTATATTCAGCGAATCTCCATTTTTCAATTCTCTATTATTTGGAATACCATGACATATTTGATGATTGATTGAAGTACAAATAACCCCTGGAAAAGGAGGATAGCCTGGCGGTGCATATCCCAATGTTGCAGATTTAACTTTTAATTCATCTGTTAAATATTCTAAGCAAAGCTGATTGAGCTTGGCTGTTGTGATTCCAACTCTTACATATGGAGTAATAAAATCCAATATCTTAGCTGCATTTTGGCAAGCAGATCGCATTTTATCTAGATCTCTCTGACTTGTGATTATTCCCATTCAATATTTGTATTTTCAAAAAACATTATGGTTCAACATTTATATATCTATTATTATACTAATAATTTATATAGAATCTTTTATTATTTATTGATTTTCTAAATATTATTGATTTTTACTTAAATTGTTCTTGATCTAATTGTTATTAGACAACTCAAAAAACAAAAGGGAACAGAATTATTCCACTACATAAAAACATATTAATTTAAAAATGTTGGTTTACTCAATTAAAAATTAACAATTCATTTTTACAAAAGAAAAATATTTAAATTTTTCATTTATATAAAAATAAAGGTAAAATGACAATACTAATTTTTCTTGAAAATTTTTCTTGAATAATTTTATAAAATATCGCGACATGTTACCTAAGGGTGATGATTACTCATGAATGATCATGTCGCAAGAAATTAACCCTAGGAGTAATATTTTATGTCTCTTATGCGCGAAATGTTAGAAGCAGGTGCTCACTTTGGACATCAGAAACGTTATTGGAATCCAAAGATGGCTCCTTATATTTTTGGTGATCGAAATAATATTCATATTATTAACTTGGAAAAAACAGTAGAAAAATACCTAGATGCAATAAAATATGTTAAGCAAATAGCGACACAAGGACAAAATATTTTGTTTGTTGGAACAAAGCGAGCTGCTCGTGATTCTATTCAAACAGAAGCTTCTCGCTGTAATATGCCCTATGTTAATTCTCGCTGGCTTGGAGGAATGCTAACTAATTTTAAAACAGTAAAAGCTTCTATTAAACGATTAAAAGAAATGGAACATTTGATTGAAAGCGGTGGTATAGATCAAATGACAAAAAAAGAAGGTCTTTTATTTAATCGGGAATTAGAAAAATTGAATAAATCTATTGGTGGAATTAAAGAACTTTCATCTCTTCCTAATGCATTATTTATAATAGATGTAGGCTATCATAAAATAGCGGTTTCTGAAGCTAACGCTTTAGGTATACCAGTTTTAGCTATTGTTGATACTAATCATTCTCCTGATGGAATTGATTATGCTATACCTGCAAATGATGACTCAACTAAGACTATTTCCTTATTTACAAAAGGTATTGCTGATGCAATATTAGAAAGCAATAAGGCAAAATTACATAATTTAAAAGAAGATCTTAATGATAACATTGAAGAATTTGTTGAAATTCAAAATAAAGAGAAATCAATATAATATGTATTCAAAAATGATTTACTTATTAAATTATAAGTTTTTCACTTTACATAAATTTACTAAAAAATTGGAAAATTTAAATGATTGAAATTACAGCTTCCTTGGTTAAAAGATTACGAGAAAAAACTGATGCTCCTATGATGGAATGTAAAAAAGCGTTAATCGAAGCTTCTGGAAGCATTGATCGTGCTGAAGAATTATTACATATTAATTTTGGAAAAAAGTAAATAAAAAATCAGATCGTATTGCTAAAGAAGGTTAATATGCGCTTATATTTCAGATTCTTCTAACATAGGATCGATAGTTGAAGTCAATTGTGAGACAGATTTCGTTTCTAAGAATGAAAAATTTATTTATTTTGCTGAAAATTTGGCAAAAATAGTTACTGAGAAAAACCCGCGTGATATAGAAAATTTGCTTAATATTTCTTTGAATACAGGAACAGTAAAAGATTTACTTGCTACTTTAGTTGGCAAAATTGGTGAGAATATTTCAATTCGTCGGTTTCATCGCATTGAAACGAATTATTCTTTAATACATTATGTTCATAATGGAAAGATGGGGGTTTTATTAGATTTTAAAGGTCCAAATAAAATCGGAAAAGATTTAGCTATGCATATAGCTGCGTCTAAACCTAGAGCTTTAAATAAAGAAGAGGTAAGTTTAGAAGAGATTGATTATGAACGTTCATTAGCGGAACAAAAAGCGATACAAGCTGGTAAAACTGGAAAAATTTTTGAAAAAATTGTTGAAGGATCTGTTCAAAAATTTCTTCAAGAGGTAGTTTTAACATCACAACCTTTTGTTAAAAATCCTAAAAAAACAGTTGGAGAAATACTTAAAGAATATAATACATCAGTTTATAAATTTATATTTTATATTGTTGGAGATGGGATTAAAAAAACTGATGAAAATTTCCTTCTTACAAAGTTCAAAAGTAATTAATAATATCCAATATTCGTTAAATTTTTATGAAAAAGGTTTGTATAAACGTATCCTACTTAAACTTTCTGGCGAAGCTTTAATGGGTCCAAATGCATTTGGTATAGATCATACAACTATTATGCGAATGGCTGATGAAATCGCTGAGATTGTCTCTTTAAAAATAGAGCTTGCAATTGTTATTGGAGGAGGCAATATTTTTCGAGGAGTAGCTCCTGGGGCTCAGGGTATGGACCGTGCAACAGCTGATTATATAGGTATGATGGCTACTATTATGAATTCTCTTGCGTTGCAAGATGCTTTGAAACATAAGGGAATTGATACACGAGTTCAATCAGCACTTAATATAGATCAAGTGGTTGAACCTTATATAAGACCTAAAGCTTTACGTTATCTCGAAGAAGGAAGGATAGTCATTTTTGCAGCGGGAACAGGTAATCCATTTTTTACAACTGATACTGCAGCTGCTCTTCGTGGTGCAGAAATGGGAGTTGAGATTGTGCTTAAAGCAACAAGGGTTGATGGAATTTATAATACAGATCCTAAAAAAGGCCTTGCTATTATGCGATATTCAAATATTACTTTTGATGAAGTTATTATTCAGCGTCTTGCAGTTATGGATGCTACTGCTTTTGCTTTATGTCGAGATAGAAAATTGCCAATTAAAATATTTTCGATTAACAAGTTGGGAGCACTTAAACGTGTAGTTATAGGTGAAGATGAAGGTACATTGGTACATGTATAAAAGGAAAATTAATGGCAACATTCGACATTTTTAATTTAACTGAATCTAAAATGAATCAATCAATAAATTCATTTAAAATTAATCTTTCTAAAATTCGGACTGATCGTGCGCATGCAGGTATTTTTGATCATATTCGTGTAAATTATCATGGTTCAGTTTTACCACTCACAAAGATTGCTCATATTAGTGTTATTGATATGAGAACTGTGAGTATTCGTGCATATGAAAAAAATATGAACCCAACTATTGAAAAATCAATTCGAGAATCAAATTTGGATCTGAATCCAAGATATACAGGATCTGAGATTGTCATTCCCTTTCCAATACTAACTCAAGATCGACGTCATGAATTGTTAAAATTAGTTAAGAAAGAAGCAGAAGGAGTAAGAATTTCTATTCGGAATTCTCGGCGAGAAGCCAATGAATCTCTAAAAAAATTAGTAAAAGAAAAATTGATATCTGAAGATCATGAGCGTAAATCTCAAAATGAAATTCAAAAATTAACAAATCGATTTATAGAGAATATTGAAAATATCACTAGTCAAAAAGAATCTGAAATTGTATCTATTTAATAAAATTTAAATTTCTGTATTAAATTGGTTATGAAAATTTTAAAACTTCTTTAATGTTGTTTATTTAATTAACCATCAAATTTTTAAATGTTCACTTTTAAATGTGCACTAATTCAGCTAAGTCCATTTCAGATAATCAAGCAATCCCAAAACATGTTGCCATAATAATGGATGGTAATGGTCGTTGGGCAACTCGAAGATTCTTACCTCGAACTTCAGGACATGAAAAAGGAATAGATTCAATACTTCAAATCGTTCACTCTTGTAAGAATTTAGGAGTTAAATATTTAACATTATTTGCTTTTAGTTCTGAAAACTGGCGTAGACCTGAAAAAGAAATTTCAATCTTAATGAATTTGTTTATGAAAACATTAGAATCTGAAATTGGTGAATTAGCAAGAAAAGGAATACGTTTAAATATTATTGGAGATATATCAGGCTTTGATTATAAATTGCAAGAATCAATTTTAAATGCACAAAATAAAACTATTACAAATCATCAAATGTATTTAACAATTGCTGCAAATTATGGTGGACGATGGGATATATTGCAAGCAATGCAATCTCTTTTATTAACAGAGCCTCTTTTAGCAAAAAATCCAAAACTTATTAATGAAAAAAATTTATCTCGTTATTTGGCTATGTCATGGGCTCCCGAACCAGATCTTTTTATTCGAACAGGAGGAGAAAAACGCATCTCAAATTTTCTAATTTGGCAATTAGCATACACTGAATTATATTTCACGAATATTTTCTGGCCAGATTTTAATGCTAAAGAACTAGAAATGATTTTTGAATGGTATCGAAATCGTGAAAGAAGATTTGGTCGAACTAGTGAACAGCTTGTGAAAAATTCCATCATATAATTTTATACCAATTTACTAAAAATGTTGAAAAAACGAATTTTAAGCTCTACATTTTTGCTGATTATTTTAATTGGAACATTATCGATTGATAATCGTAAATTATTTCCAATTTTTTTAGCATTAATAACTGCTATATCAATATGGGAATGGTCTTGTCTAACATTGTCTCATTTTTTAAAACAGTATTTATCCTTACCTGTTTCCATCCTATTTTTTATTGGAATGTTAATTCTTATAAATAATTGGTTTTCAGGAGGAAATTTTTTAGTAAGGCAAGAAATGTTTTTAATGTTATTAACAGATTTTATCTGGGTTTTTTTTGTAATTCCTAGTGTTTTTTTAGGAAATATTAAAACAAATAGGGAAACTTCAATCTGGTTTTTTTTTGGGTTATTAGCAAATTTTGTTTGTTGGTCTTTACTAACTTTAAATTACCTAAACAGAGGTACTTGGTTTATTATCTCTTTACTTGGATTAGTATGGGTTGTGGATGTTCTTGCTTATTTTTTAGGAAAATTTTTTGGTAAAAAAAATTATCTCCAAAAATTAGCCCTGGAAAAACCATAATTGGAGCATATAGCGGTATATTTGGAGCTGTTATTTGGATATGGATAAGTAGTGCTTATGAGGGAAGCTTTGCGAATTTTCTTATTCAAAAGTGGGATTTTTTTCCATCTCTTTTTATTGCTTTTATCTTAGGTGGTTTATCTGTTATAGGTGACCTGTTTGGATCATTAATTAAACGTAGAGTTAATCAAAAAGATTCTGGTATATTGTTGCCAGGACATGGAGGTTTTTATGATCGAATTGATGGGATTTTACCTGTTGTCCCTATAGCGTTGTTATTGATTGGAGGATTTCTTTGAAAGATTATCAACGCATTCTTATTCTTGGTTCTACAGGATCCATTGGTGAAAATACATTAAACGTTATTTCTCGTCATCCGGATAAATTATCGGTATCTGGTTTAAGTGCAAATACTCGAATAAACCGTCTAGCAGAACAAGCAGCTCTTTATAAAGCGAATTTTGTAATCGTTCCAGATCAACATGCAAGAGAAAATTTTATAAATTTTTGGAATAAATTTTCAGATAATCATCCTTTGCCAGAAATTTATGTTGGTAAACAAGCGCTTGTTGAATGTGCAACTGGCTCTTCTTATGATACAGTCATGATTGCAATTGTCGGTATTGCAGGATTGCCTGCAGCAATGGCAGCAGCTCAATCATCAAAACGCATATTGCTTGCCAATAAGGAAATATTAGTTTCTGCAGGAAAAGTTTTTTTAAAATCAATTGATGAAAATAATTCGGAATTGTTACCTATTGATAGTGAACATAATGCTATTTTTCAATGTTTACAAAGAGAAAGAAAGCTAATTCAGAAAAGAGAGAAATTAAATTCTTATGTAAATCGTTTACTGCTTACTGCTTCAGGAGGACCTTTTAGAAAATTTAGTATACAAGAACTTGAGTTAATTAAACCAGAACAAGCTTGTTTACATCCAAATTGGAATATGGGAAAAAAAATATCAATTGATTCATCTACTATGATGAATAAGGGATTAGAAGTAATTGAAGCCCATTGGTTATTTTCAATGCCTGTAAATAAAATTCACGTTGTGATCCATCCCCAAAGTATAATTCATTCAATGGTTGAATATATTGACGGATCAATAATTGCCCAATTGGGACAGCCAGATATGCGAATACCTATAGCTTATTCTTTAGGCTTTCCAGATAGATTAAATAGCGGTGTTAATTTTTTAGATTTAGTAGATATTGGCCGTTTGGATTTTAAAAAAATTGACCTGGAACGTTTTCCATGTCTCTCCTTATCTATTGATGCTTTAAACACTGGACAAGAAGCTTGTACAGTTTTAAATGCAGCTAATGAAGTTGCTGTAGATAGATTTTTAAAAGGAAAAATACGTTATACTTCAATCCCTCATATAATAGAATCTTCTTTAAATTGGTTTTCTCGTCAATTTGCGATTAAAATTTCAAATTTAGAAGATGTAATGGATTTAGATAAAAATACACGTGAATTTGCAAACAATTTCAATGTGATTTAAGTCAAACCTTGAGATAAATATTATGTTTTTTACTTTAATTTCCTTTTTCGTTGCTATTGGAATACTTGTTACCTTTCATGAATTAGGGCACTATTGTGCCGCACGTTTATGTGGTGTTCGAATTCTTCGATTTTCTATTGGATTTGGTAAAGTTCTTGCCAAATATACAGATAATCATCAAACAGAATGGGTTTTATCTTTAATTCCGCTTGGTGGATATATTAAAATGCAAGAGGGATCTTCTGATTCAAAGGAAGATGATCCTTGTTCTTCTTTTACTAGCCAATCAGTATATCGACGGTTTTTTATCGTTTCAGCTGGACCTATATCTAATTTTATATTTGCTGTGATGCTTTGTACTATTCTTAATTTGAGTGGAATACAAGAACCAGCAGCTATTTTAGCTGACCCTCCTATTAGTACAATTGCTTATAAATCTGGTTTTCAAAAAGGAGATGTGATTCAATCTATTAATGAAAAGTCAATATTTTCTTGGAAAGATGCAGATCAGGAACTTTCAAAATTATTGTTTTCTAAAAAAATTATCAAAGTTTCGGTTAAAGATTGTTATGGATTTTCAAGAAATATTAATATAGACACTGATCTCTATAATATTAATCCATCTGAAAATAATATTGCTCAGAAAAATGGTTTTTTATTATCAGCTGGAAAATCTTTTATACATTCTGTTAAACCTAATGATATAGCTGATATAGCTGGTTTAAGGAAAGGTGATTTAATTACCTCAATTTCTTCAGTTCATTATCCTGATCCAGCTAGTTTTACTAAAATTATTCAAGATAATATAGGTTTGCCAATTGAGATTGGCATTGATCGGAGAGGAGAAACAATACATGTTGTACTAATACCTATAAATCAAATTATCAACCAGGTAGAAGTAGGGCATATTGGTGTTGAGATTGAAACGAGATTTCCAATGATAACTACTCGCTATAGTTTTCTTCAAAGTATTAACCATGCGCTTACATATACTAGTAATACAGCATTTTCATATTTAAAGATGATAGGAAAGATGGTAACAGGCAAAGTTTCTGTAAACAATATTGGTGGACCATTGACAATAGCTAGTCATGCTGGGCAAACCGCTCGTTTTGGTTTATCTAATTATATTTCTTATTTAGCGTTTATTAGTATTAGTTTAGGAGTATTAAATTTATTGCCTATACCTATGTTAGATGGGGGATATTTATTTTATTATTTGATTGAAATTCTTCGAGGTTATCCTGTTTCAGACAAATTCATGATGATAACGCAACGATTAGGGTTGTTTATCTTGATTATTATAACGAGCTTGGCCTTATTTAATGATTTTTCAAGAATATTATTCTATTAATAAAATTAAGCGATCTAAATTAAAAAAATTACAATAAATATGATCAAATTTATTTTTAAAAAATTTTTAAAGGTTGAAGCATGTGCTCATGGTATCGATTGAGCTATAGGAATTTATTTTTAATAAATGTAATAATTTTTACATTGTTTAAAACAGCATTAGCATCTGAATTAAATCCATTTGTTATACGCGATATAAAAATACAAGGAATAAAAAGAGTAGAACGTGAAACAGTTTTTACTTATTTGCCAATAAAAATCGGGAATACTTTTTCTAATATTGAATCAAAAAATGTAATTCATAAACTTTATGAAACAGGATTTTTTAAAAATATAGAAATAAAAATTCAAAATGATGTAGTGTGGATTTTTCTTGAAGAAAATCCAGTAATTTTTTCAGTTAATTTTAATAAAATTAAAGCATTCGATCTTCAAACAATCATAAATGTTTCAAATAATTTAGGATTTAATGAAGGAAAAATATTTAATGATTCTATTTTAAAACAAGTTGAAACAGCTATAAAAGAACAGTATCTAAGAAAAGGATATTACAATTCTAATGTAGTATCTACAACAAACAGGATTTCGAATAACCGAATTAGCGTTGATTTTAATATATTAGAAGGTCCTTTAGCAAAAATTAATCAAATAAAAATTTTTGGAAACAATAATTTTACAGAAAAACAATTGTTGAGTTTATTTAAACTTAAAAAATCTAATTTATTCAACAATTATATGAATTCTAATGAATATTCTATTGAGAAATTGACAATTGATATCGAAAGTCTTCGGTCTTTTTATTTGGAACAAGGCTATTTAGAATTTTCAGTAAAATATAAAACGATCCTATCGCCACACTGTAAAAAGATTGATATTGAAATCACTATACATGAAGGCAATATTTATAAAATTCGAAAAATAGATATTAATGTTGATTTATTCAATTTGAATATTAATAAGATTAATAAATTGTTGCTTATCAAAGAAGGAGAAATCTTTAATTCCATGCAAATCCAATCTTCTATTAATTATATTAAAGATTATCTAAATCAATTAGGGTATGCATTTGCAAATGTAAATTTTAATCAAACTTTGGATCGTTCTAAATATGAAACCGATGTTGTGTTTAATATTGATTGTGGTTATCAGATTTACATAAATAAAATTAATATTACAGGTAACTTTCGGACTCGAGATACAGTAATTCGGAGAGAATTACAACAACAAGAATCCAGTGTTTATAATTCTAAAGCTATTGAAAGATCTTATGAAAGAATTGCCCGTTTAGGTTTTTTTGATGAAATCAAATTTAATACTCAATTAATTTCTGATACTATCAATCATGTTGATCTAAACATAAAAGTTAAAGAAAAACCTACAGGTATTATTAATCTTGGTATTGGGTATGGATCATCTGAAAAGATGACTTTTTCCACAGGAATTAGCGAAGATAATATCTTTGGTAGAGGTTCTAATTTAACTTTAAATTTAAATACAAGTCGATCAAACCGAATATTAGCTTTTGCTTATACAGACCCTATTTTACTAAAGAAAGAGTTGGTTTAAGTACATCAGTTAGTCATCAAATAACGGATCCATCGACTATTCATGGTAGTAGTGGAGAGTTTTATTTGAATGGTTCAGTTGCTAATGTTTATTTAAATTTTCCGATTTATTCATTTGATAAAATGCATATTGGTGTTGCATTAGAACGAAATAAAATTTCTATTCATAAAAATACACCATTAAAGTATTGTAACTTTATTAATCAATATGGAGAAATAACTAAAAATTTTATAATTAATGCGGGTTTTTCAATTGATACAAGAAATAATTTACTAATTCCCACCAAAGGTTTTTATCAACAAGTAATGGCTGATATATCTATGTTAGATTTAAAATATTATAAAATTTCAGCTAATTTTCAATATTATTTGACTTTTTTGAAGAACTATACATTTGCTATAAATGCTATAGCTGATTATGGAGCTAGTTATAGCAAAAAAGATTTTCCTATTATCAAGAACATATATTTAGGTGGTATAGGTACTATTCGTGGTTTTGAAGGATCATCAATTGGACCAAAAGATGCGAAAACTGGAAATTATTTAGGAGGTTCTCGACGAATTGTAACTAATATTCAATTTTATATTCCTACTTTAAATTTCCCAGATAGCAATAAATTTCGTTTATTTTTATTCAGTGATGCAGGTTGCATTTATAGTCAAAACGATTCTTGTAATCTGTCTTCATTTGAAAAAAATCACAATTTTTACGATTGGAGATTTTCAGCTGGTATAGGATTTTCTTGGAAATCTCCAATTGGTCCAATGCAATTTTCTTATGGTTATCCTTTAAATAAGAGAAATGATGATAAAATACAAAATTTTCAATTCCAAATTGGAACAGGTTTCTGAACAAATGAAGATAAAGATATTACTATTAAAATTATTTAAAAAAGATTTATAATATCAGCTTACCAAGTGTAGAATTTAACATAGAATAAACAATGTTAAGTCAATTTAAAATTTTTAACAGTAATTTCAAGATTATTATTCATATGATTTCATTCATATCATCTATTTTTAGAAAATTTTTAATATCAATAATTTTCTTTTTAAGTAGTTCTATAATTTTAATTAATTATTCCATTGCAGAAAATATTAAGATTGGTTTTATCAATATAGAACGTATTTTAAATGAATCGGTTCCTGCTAAAATTGTTCAAACAAAAATTGAATTAGAATTCAAAAAGCGGGATGAAGAATTACAAGATTTAAATAATAATTTATCTTCTCAGTTACAGTTATTTGATAAAAATTCGCTGATTATGACTGAAAGCGATCGTCTTAAACAACAACGTATTTTAAACAATCTTGATATTGAATTACAGAGAAAACGAAATGAATTTCAAGAGGATTTAAATCGTCGTCGAAATGAAGAGTTTTCATCAATTTTAATAAAAGCAAATGACAGCATTAAACATATTGCTGAAAAAGAAAATTATGATCTTATAATTCAAGATGCTGTAACAGTAAACACAAGAATCGATATTACTGATCAAGTAATTAAAAGTTTAGAATAAAAATATTCATGCCATTTTTACTAGAAATAGATCAAGCCTCAGTCTTGATAAATTACTTTGTTCAATAGATACAAATGGAATAGAATGGGAGATTATATTATCGGATTCTAGACCATTACCGAAAATAAGAGGTATTGCAAGTTTATCAAATGCTCTTAATGAAGAGATTACTTTTTTAAGTAATGCAAAATATCGAAAATTTCTTTCAGATACTAAGGCTGGTGCTGTTATTCTTTCAGAAAAAGTTCTGCAAGATTTATCTAAAGATCAACAAAACCTTTCTTATCCTTTAGTTTTAACTACAAATCCCTATTTATTATATGCTCGTCTAGCTCAATGGTTTGAAAAAAATTTAAACCTTGAGAAAATTGAATATATAGATCCATCTGCAACTATTGCATCAAGTGCTATTATTGGCAAAAATGTTAGAATTTATGCCAATTGTGTGATTGGATCAGAAGCCTGTATTGGAGAAGGATGCATATTGGAACCATTTTGTGTAATTGGACCTAATTGTAAAGTAGGATCTAATTGTCATTTTTATCCTAGGGTGACTTTATATAAAAATGTATTTGTGGGTAAAAGAACAATTTTACATAGTGGTGTAGTATTAGGATCAGATGGATTTGGATATGCATCAAATTTCAAATCAGAGAATGAAAATAACCAGATCTGGGAAAAAATACCACAATTTGGACGAGTTATTATAGGTAATGATGTTGAAATTGGAGCCAATACAACTATAGATAGAGGAGCTCTTGATGATACAGTGCTAGGTAATGGAGTTAAATTAGATAACTTGATTATGGTTGGTCATAATGTAAAAATAAAGGATCACACTGCCATAGCTGCTTGTGTTGGTATTGCTGGATCAACTAGTATTGGACAATATTGCACAATTGGTGGAGCAGCTATGATATCTGGACATTTAATCTTAGTTGATCATGTTCATGTTTCTGGAGGTACAGCGGTAATTTCAGATATTTTAGAATCAGGTCAATACACTGGTATTTATCCATTTTCAAAACATTCTATTTGGAAGAAGAACATAGCAGTTTTACTAAAATTAGGACAATTACGCCAAAATTTATTTCCATTGGAGAAAAAATAATGCAGGACAAGGAACATGTGGATATAGGATTTATGGTTTGGGAAGTATAGAAATGGAACTCACTATCGACCAAATTAAGGCAAGACTTCCACATAGGTATCCTATGTTGTTAATAGATCGTGTTCTGGAAATCAAACCTGGAAAATCTATTATTGCTATTAAAAATGTTTCTATTAACGAGCCTTTCTTTGAAGGTCATTTTCCTCATTTTTCAGTAATGCCAGGAGTCTTAATTATAGAAGCTATGGCCCAAGCAGCTGCTTTATTTTCATTTGATGCAAGAAATTTAAATTTAAACATAGATAGAGCAAAAACAGCTTATTATTTAGTTGGTGTTAATGATGCACGTTTTCGAAAGCCTGTAGTTCCTGGAGATCAATTACGCCTTGAAGTAGAAGCAGAACGTTTAGGGCAGTCTATTTGTAAATATAGAGCACGAGCATTCATTTGTGACAAAATTGCTGCAGAAGCAAAACTAATGTGTGCTGTTCGTGATTTGGAAGAGTAATGTCTGAGAAAATTCACCATACAGCTATTATAGATTCAAATGCTCAAATTGATAGCTCAGTAATAATTGGTCCTTATAGTATCATTGGCTCAGGAGTATGTATTGGAGCAGGAACAAAAATAGGACCTCATTGTATAATTGATGGAAAGACCATAATTGGAAAGGAAAATATCTTTTATCGATTTTGTTCTATAGGAGGTATGCCTCAGGATAAAAAATATAATGGAGAACAAACTAATTTAATTATTGGTAATCGAAATACAGTCCGCGAGTTCTCAACATTCAATACTGGAACTGTCCAAGATAGAGGTGTTACTTCTATTGGAAATGATAATTGGATAATGGCTTATGTACATATTGCACATGATTGTCACATTGGAAATAATACGATTTTGGCAAATTCAGTTCAATTAGGCGGGCATGTTCATGTCGGCGATTGGGCTATTGCTGGAGGTTTAACAGGCGTTCATCAGTTCTCTAAACTTGGTGCACATAGTATGACTGGTGGAAATAGTTCACTAATGCAAGATGCATTGCCATTTGTTTTATGTGCAGGCAACCCATGCAAGCCAGTTGGAATTAATGCGGAAGGTTTAAGACGTCGTGGATTTTCGCATACTGTAATATCAGCAATCCGTGTTGCTTATAAAATAATTTATAGAAATGGTTTATCATTGGATAGAGCTCGTATTGAATTACAAAATTATCAGAAATCTTGCCCAGAAATAGAATCTTATTTGCAAATAATTTTAGATTTCTTAGATCAATCCCATCGTGGAATTATACGACCATGAAAAATATCTGTATAGGAATGGTTGCTGGTGAATCATCTGGAGATTTATTAACATCACACATCATTGGAGAAATTCAAAAAAAATTACCTGAAAATTCCATATATGAAGGAATTGGTGGTTCTCATATGCAAAACTGTGGTTTTAAATCATTATATTCAATGGAGACATTATCAAAATTTGGTTATATTGATGTAATAAAATGCTTACCAAAGCTTTTATATATATATTTTGCAATAAAAAATAGATGGTTTAGGAAAAGACCAAATTTATTTATTGGGATTGATTCACCGGATTTTAATCTTCGACTTGAATTTCAGTTAAAAAAATTAGGTATACCTACTTTGCATTTTGTGAGTCCTTCTATATGGGCATGGCGTTATGAAAGAATTCATAAAATTCGAAGAGCAGTTTCTCATATTTTTGTTTTATTTCCTTTTGAAGAAAGAATTTATATAAACGAAGGGATTTCTGTTTCTTATGTCGGTCATCCATTAGCAAATATTATTCCTATAAAGCCAAATCAAAATTCTTCGCGAAAATTGTTGAATGTTAACAAAAATTCGAAGGTTCTTGCTATTCTTCCAGGAAGTCGATCTTCAGAGATTAAATTATTAGCACCAAAATTTCTACAAGCGGCACAATTACTTCAACAATGGAATCCTAATTTGTTATTTCTCGTGCCTATGATAAATAAGATTCGTCGCATAGAATTCGAAAAAATTTTAAAAAAATATCCAGTTCCTGGTCTTAGATGTATTGATCAAGAAGATGTTCCTCGTTTTAAATTAAATCATGAGGTTTATCCATTTCATGGCCTGTTATAGAATCAAGTAATGCTGTTTTAGTTGCAAGTGGAACAGCCACTCTTGAAGTAGCTTTATATAAAAAGCCCATGGTTATTTCTTATATATTATCACCATTAATGTATCGTTTCATGCGTTGGAAATTTGGAAAAAGATTTCCAAATTTACCTTGGATTGGATTGCCAAATATATTATCTGGGAAATTTATTGTTCCTGAAGTGTTACAAGAACAGGCAACACCTGAAAAACTTGCTAAAGCTACATGGTTAATGCTAAATGATAAAAAAAGAAAGAAAACAATCCAGAAATATTTCATTAATATTCACAAAAAATTACTGATGAATACATCTACATTAATTGCGGATAAGGTATTGGAAATCATCAAAAAAAATTCATGAAAAATTATTATTAGTTATATAAATAACAATTTTGAATATAATCAACCTCATTTTTAGAACCTAAAATTAGACTCGTTCTTTGATGCAACATTGTTGGATTAATGCTTAATATTCTTTTACTATCACTTATTGATTTTCCCCTGCTTGTTCGATTATGAAGCTAATAGGATTCGCTTCATACATGAGTCGAAGTTTGCCTGGCTCATTTGGATTCCTTTTATCCCACGGGTATAAAAATATTCCACCTCGCATCAGAATTCGATGAACATCAGCTACCATAGAAGCAATCCAACGCATATTATAATTTTTTCTAAATGGACCTGTTTCACCTGCAATGCAATTTCTTATATAACTAGAAATTTTGTCATCCCAATGTCTCATGTTTGATGTATTGATTGAAAATTCTTGAGTATCTTCTGGAATAATGATTTCATTATGAGTCATGATCCATGAATCAACTTCTCGATCTAAAGTAAAAATTACAATACCGGTTCCAACTGTAAAAACAAACTGACTTTGTGGTCCATAAATCGCATAACCAGCAGCAACTTGATTATCACCTGATTGTAAAAAATCTTTTTCCGTAGTAAGCATAGCATTTCCTAACATTTTTGAAGATGAATGAGGAATACTTAAAATGGAAAATATTGTTCCAATAGAAGAATTCGTATTTATATTGGAAGAGCCATCAAGCGGATCAAATAAAAGCAAATATTTACCTTTTGAATAATGGTTAGGAATTAGATAAACATTTTCCATCTCTTCAGAAGCGATTCCTGCTAGACATTCTAACTGCTCGTTCGTTTCTAACAGAATTTGATTGGCCATTACATCTAATTTCTTTTGTACCTCTCCATGAAAATTTTTCGAATTTACATTATCTAAAATACCACTGATCTTTCCTCTGCTTACTAAATAGCTGATAATTTTACAAGAATTAGAAATCATCTCTATTAGAGAACATAATTCTGAATCAATTGATGAAGATTGTTGTTTTATTTCAGTTAAGTAATGATTTATTGTCATTTGATTCAAAATTCAACTTCTCCTTCATAAGAAAACTCTAAAGTTTTAAAAATAACTTCAGAAACATTTTTGGAAAGATTTGGGTAATTATATAAATATTCCAAAGATTTTTTCATAGGGTATCGAAATTTATCTGTAAAATAAGACCAATTATCAAATGCTCTTGCTAATCTTGACGCAATTTCTGGGTTAATTTTATCTAATATTAGAACTTGTTCTATCCAATATTCATATCCAGATCCATCCGATTGATGGATGCCATATGTGTTATGCATACAAAATTGAAAAATTACAGAACGGACTCTATTAGGATTATGCCAATCAAATTTAGGATGATTCATTAGTTTGCGAATTTTTTTAACATCTGTATTACGCCCTCTAGCTTGTAAAGAAAACCATTTATCAATAACTAATGGATCATGATTCCATTTTTCATAAAACCTTTCTAAAGCATCTATAGCTAGATCTTCATTGTAAAAATTTATTAGCAGAGAAAGAGCTGCAATACGATCTGTCATATTATCAGATTTTTCATATTGTTTTTGAGCTAAAATTTTTCCATTTGAATTATCTGAAGCTACTAAGTAATATAATGCCAAATTTTTTAGTGCGCGATAGCCTGCTGAAATATAACTGTAAGTGACATTATCATTTTTATAGTTATTAATATTATTAAAAATCCTTTCCCATAAATTAGATAGTTTATTTCCAATAATAGATTCAAGAATTTCAATAGCTTTTAATAAAGAAGGTGTATCTATTGGTTTCATATATTTAGATAATGTTTTTTCTTCGGGCAAAGATAAAATCCGTGCACGATATGAAGGATCTAAAGTTGAATCAGTTAATAACTGTTCCCATATTTTAATAAATTTATTATTCACTAATATTGGATTTTGAGTTATTTGTTTTGCAAGATTTAAAATCTTATGACTTGCTAATTTATTAACTGATTCCCAACGGGAAAATAAATCTTTATCATGTAAACAGAGCAGATACAATTCAGATTCGGTATATGAATAATCAACAGTTATAGGAGCTGAGAAATTTCTTAACAAAGAAGGAATTGGCTTGTCAGATATATCCTCAAAAACCCATCGTTGTATAGGTTTTGAGAGCTCTAATAATACTGTTTCACTTGGTGGAGAACCTTTTAGAATTAAAGGTATAGAATTTCCTTGATGATCTAAAAAACCAATAGAAAATGGTATATGATAAGGTTTTTTATTGTTGATTTTATTTTGTTCAATACCAACAGGTTTACAACTTTGTTCAAGTGTTATAACACAACTTTTTTTTATTTTACAATGATCTATTGTTACCTTGACTTTTGGAGTTCCTGCTTGCAAATACCATTGATGAAAGGCAGATAAATTTTTTCCTGGGTTGTATTTAATATAAAAAAATTCCATGATATTTAAAAAATCATCACAGGTTGCAGCTTTTCCATCATACTTTCGGAAATATTCTTTCATTCCTTCTAAAAATCTTACATTTCCAAGTAATGTATGAAGCATTCTTATTACCTCAGCTCCCTTTTCATAAATAGTTTCTGTATAGAAATTGCTAATTTCTGAATAACTTTCAGGACGAATAGGATGAGCTAAAGGACTTTCATCTTCAGCAAACTGTTCAGCCCGTAAATTTATAACATTATCAATTCTCTTGACTGCATATACACTATTAGCAAAAGAACCTTCAAAATCAGAAGCGGCTATAGCTGCACTGAATTGTTGATCTCGAAAAACTGTTAATCCTTCTTTTAAACTAAGTTGAAACCAATCTCGGCAGGTTATTCTATTTCCAGTCCAATTATGAAAATATTCATGCCCAATAACAGATTGTATATTTTCATAATCACTATCTGTTGCAGTCTCAGAATTTGCTAAGACATAAGCCGAATTAAATATATTTAAACCTTTATTTTCCATAGCCCCCATATTAAAATCATGAACTGATACGATCATGAAACGTTCCAAATCTAGCTCTAAACCATAATATTTTTCATCCCATTGAATTGCTTGAATTAAAGAATCTAAAGCCCATTGAGTTTTATTAGTCGAATCCGGAGAACTATATATTTGAAGTAATATATTTCGATTTTTATAATTATTAAGATAAGTTTCATTAACTATATAATTCCCAGCAACAAGAGCAAACAAATAACAAGGTTTTGGGAATGGATCGTACCATTGAACTTCTTGACGACCATCAGATAATATTTCTTTTTTGATTAGGTTTCCATTCGAAAGCAAGATAGGAAAATCTTTTGATGCTCTAATAGTCACTCTATATCGAGATAGAACATCTGGACGATCTGCAAACCATGTAATTCGACGAAAACCTTCTGGTTCGCACTGTGTAATAAAATTACCTTTAGAGATATATAACCCCATCAAAACGGAGTTGATATTTGGTTTGCATTGACTAACAATTTTCATTGTTGCTTTTTTAGGAAAATTATGAATGCTTAAGGTTTTAGATGTTAAAGTATATTGATTATTATTTAATAATTTTCCATTTACCGATAAAGAAATTAATTCTAAATCCTCTCCATTTAGATGCAAAATATTGTCAAAGGAATCTAATTTGCAACAAATATCCATAATATTGCATACACGAGTAATTTCAGGAGATAAATCGAATGTTAAATTCACATTTTCTATCTTATAAGGATAGGCCTTATAATCTTTTCGGTAGATAGTATCTAAGGAAGTTTTCATAAATATAAATATATGTTTTTAGGTAAAAATAGGTTTGTTAATGCTTATTTAATTAGTGTATTCTGCGAGACTAAATGATTGTCACTTAAGTTTATAATTCATTCTTCAATGAGATTCATTTAAAATTGAGACAATAATTAAAAGTAATTTTATTTCAAAAAAATCAATTAATGAAAAATCTAGCTTATAATAACTATACTATGTTTAATACCAATATTGGTTCTTTTTCAATAGCTGCATTACAAATGGTCAGCACACAAAATGTTTTGGAAAATCTTAATCAAGCAAGAGAGTTAATTGAACAAACAGTTCTAAGTGGAGCAAAACTGATAGCATTGCCTGAATATTTCTGTTTTATGGGATATCTTGAAACTGATAAATTAACAATCAGAGAAAAAGAAGGGGTTGGCATTGTTCAAAATTTTTTATTAGAACAAGCAGTTAAACATGAAATTTGGATAGTAGGAGGTACCATACCTTTAATTTGTCCAGAAGATCCTGGAAAGATCTTTAATACAACTATTGTATATTCACCTAATGGTAAACAAATAGTTCGTTACGATAAAATACATTTATTCAAATTTAGATCAGGTATTGAATATCATGATGAATCTTCTGTTGTTCAATCTGGTTATGAAGTAAAAGTATTTGATAGTCCCATTGGGAAAATTGGTTTATCTATTTGTTATGATTTACGCTTTCCAGAATTATATAGAGCTATGGGTCCAGTTCAGCTTATAATTGTTCCCGCTGCTTTTACATATGAAACAGGTAAATCACATTGGGAATTCCTTATTCGTGCTCGTGCCATCGAAAATCAATGTTATGTTTTAGCTCCCGCGCAAGGTGGTTTGCATCCTAATGGGCGTCGAACTTGGGGACATACTATGTTAGTTGATCCATGGGGGGAAATAATTCATTTGCTTTCAGAAGGTCAAGGTTTCATAATTGGCAATGTAGAACTTGACCGGATTATGGAAGTCCGAACAAAATTACCTTCATTAAATCATCGTGTACTTTAATTTTAAAAAATGAAAACTATTAATAATTCTCTAACATCTTTATCTATTGCAAAATCGCTTTTATTAGATCCATGTGAAATCACTGAGACTCATATTTCTCAAGTAATAAATGAGATTTTCTTAAAAAGAATTGATTATGCAGATTTATATTTTCAATATGCACGAAGTGAAAATTGGAATCTCGAAGAAGGAATTGTAAAAACGGGTAATTATTGTATTAATAGAGGAGTTGGAATTCGAGCAATTAGCGGGGAAAAAACTGCTTTTGCTTATTCTGATTCATTATCACCTGATATATTATCAGCATCAGCAAAAACTGTACGTTCCATTGCACAACATAATTCTTCTGGAACAGAAAAATTAATTTCCCAAAATTCTTATAATATAGAAAATGATCAGAAATATTATAAATCTTTGGATCCATTAAAAACATTAAATACTTTAGATAAAGTAAATTTACTAAAACGTATTGATAAAATAGCTCGTTCTTATGATGCAAGAATAGTTCAAGTTATGGCAAATCTTAATATTAATTATGAGGCTATTTTAATTGCAAATAGTGATGGCAAGTTAATTTCTGATATTAGACCATTAGTTCGTTTATCTTTAACCGTTATAGCACAACATAACGGGCGTCGTGAAATTGGTCATGCTGGAGGTGGAGGTCGTGTTAGCTTGATGTATTTTTCAGACGAAGTTTTAAAAGAATATATTGAACATGCTGTTCATGAAGCAATCATTAATTTAGAAGCACGTGCTGCACCAGCAGGTGAAATGACCGTTGTTTTAGGAGCTGGTTGGCCTGGAATATTATTACATGAAGCTGTTGGTCATGGTCTTGAAGGTGACTTCAACAGAAAAGGATCTAGCATTTTTTCAGAATCTATTGGTAAGAAAGTAGCAGCCAGTGGCGTCACAGTTATTGATAATGGAACTTTACCTAATCGGCGAGGTTCTTTAAATATTGACGATGAAGGAAACTCAACTCAGTCTAACATTCTGATAGAAGATGGAATTTTATGTAATTATATGCAAGATACTTTAAATGCACGATTAATGAAAAAATCTATTACTGGAAATGGTCGTCGTCAATCTTATGCTCATTTACCGATGCCTAGAATGACAAATACATATATGCTTGGAGGTAATATACATCCTAGTGAGATTATTGATTCAGTGCAAAAGGGATTATATGCGGTTAATTTTAGCGGAGGTCAAGTAGATATTACAAATGGAAAATTTGTTTTCTCAGCATCTGAAGCCTATATGATAGAACATGGAAAAATTACCTATCCTGTAAAAGGAGCTACTATTATAGGTAATGGACCAGAAATTATGAAAAAAATTTCTATGGTTGGTAATGATTTAAAACTTGATAGTGGCATAGGTACTTGTGGAAAAGAAGGACAGAGTGTTCCCGTTGGAGTTGGTCTTCCTACATTAAGGATTAATGGTTTAACTGTTGGAGGTACAGGAGAAAGTTAATTGCTAAAATTTGTATTGCTTGTAAAGCAACATCGGGGTTTTTTTATAGATGATAGGCATCATGAAAATAAATTTATGCATCTAGCGCATAAAAAGCATATTTAAAAAATTGAAAAACATCAAACAATTTTTAATATATAAACACTTGGAGTCACTCAAATGCTAACTAATACCGATGATCTTCGAATCTGTAAGATTAAAGAATTAAATCCACCTGTACATATTATGCGCGAGTTTTCTTGCACTCCTGAAGTTTTTAAAACAGTGTGTTCTGCGCGGTATGCAATTCATAAAATCTTACATGGAATGGATGATCGGTTAATTGTTATAGTTGGGCCTTGCTCAATCCATGACATACATGCTGCATTAGAATATGCAAATCGCTTAAGAGATGTTAGATTCAATCTGATTGATAATCTTGAGATTATTATGCGTGTTTATTTTGAAAAACCTCGTACTACTGTTGGTTGGAAAGGTTTAATAAATGATCCTGATCTTGATGGAACTTTTCATATAAATAAAGGTATACGAATAGCAAGGGAATTATTATTAGATATAAACAGGCTTGGATTGCCAGCTGGATGTGAATTTTTAGATATGATTACCCCACAATATATTGCAGATCTTGTTTCTTGGGGAGGAATTGGCGCTCGAACTACTGAAAGTCAAATCCATCGTGAATTAGCATCTGGTTTATCGTCACCAGTAGGATTTAAAAATGGAACAGATGGCAATATACAAATTGCTATTGATGCAATAAAAGCAGCTTCTCAACCTCATCATTTTTTATCAGTAACAAAAGGGGTCATTCTGCAATTTTTTCTACAGAAGGCAATGAAGATTGCCATATTATTCTACGTGGTGGAAAAGAGCCAAATTATGATGCAAAGAGTATAGACTTAGCAAGTCAAGAAATGGAAGAATTTAAATTATCTCCTAAGATTATGATAGATGCCAGTCATGCAAATAGCAAAAAAAATCCAGAAAATCAATCCTTGGTAATAGAAAATATTGCAGAGCAAATATCTCAAAAAGGGGAATTAAGAATTATTGGAGTTATGATAGAAAGCCATTTACGTGCTGGTCGACAAGATCTTATAAATGGAAAATCATTAATATATGGAAAAAGCATAACGGATGCTTGTATAAATTGGAGTGAAACAACTGTGATTTTGGAAAAATTAGCTGCAGCAGTTGATTTAAGACGTCAACGTCAATTAAAAACATATAAAAAGCAATTAGCAGCTAGATAAATATGTAACTTATCAAGCGAGTAAGTAATAAATTACCAAAATTTCTACTCGCTTGATAGTTATATTTAATCAATAAATTTAATCATTTCTTCAATTACCTTTTTTGAATCTCCAAAAACCATCATAGTATTATCCATATAGAATAATTCATTTTCTAATGCAGAATAACCTGTAGCCATAGATCTTTTATTTACTATGACTGTACGAGCCTTGTATGCTTCTAATATAGGCATTCCTGCAATAGGAGAAGCAGGATCATTTTTTGCTGCAGGATTAACAACATCATTTGCCCCAAGTACAAGAGCTACATCAGTTTGTGAAAATTCACTATTTATTTCCTCCATCTCAAATACTTGATCATAGGAGACTTCAGCTTCAGCAAGAAGAACATTCATATGACCTGGCATGCGACCAGCTACAGTATGTATAGCATATTTAACTCTTATACCTTTTTTCGAAAGCCTATCTGCTAATTCTTTAAGAGAATGTTGAGCACGTGAGACAGCTAGACCATATCCAGGGATAATAGTTACACTTTCAGCATTGCTCATTAAAAATGCAACATCTTCAGGACTGCCTGATTTTACACTACGATTTTCTCCTATTGAATTTTCTTTCGAATATTCATTTGTCGATCCAAAACCACCTAGGACAACATTTAAGAACGAACGGTTCATGGCTTTACACATTATGTAAGAAAGAATTGCACCAGATGATCCTACTAATGAGCCTGAGATTATTAACATAGGATTATTTAACGAAAATCCTATTCCAGCAGCAGCCCAACCTGAGTAACTATTCAGCATCGAGACAAGAACTGGCATATCAGCACCACCTATAGGAATAATCATTAGTACCCCTAATAAAAAAGAACCTATCATCATACATAAGAAAGGTATCCATGATTGGTTCAAAATAAAATAGACACCTAAAATAATAATTCCACACGCTAATATTAAATTAATTAAATGTTGATTTTTAAAAATCACTGGCTTTGAACTAAAAAGTCTGAATTTATAAGATCCTGATAATTTTCCAAAAGCAATTATTGAACCGGAAAATGTTACAGCTCCTATAAAAGTTCCAGCAAAAAGTTCAAATCTATTCCAAATCGGAATTAATCCATTTAAAGAAATAGAGAAAGCATTCGGTTCAGAAATAATAGCAATAGCAATAGCTACAGATGCTAAACCTGTCATACTATGCATTAAAGCTACTAATTCTGGCATTTTTGTCATTTCAATATTTTTTGTCAAAAATATACCAATCGTTCCCCCAATAAGAAGACTTAAACAAATCCAAATGAAAACTTTAAAATACAGTTCTTGATTTACTAAATTAATGATCATAGCAATGGTTGTTAATATAGCTATTGCCATGCCAACCATTCCAAAAACATTTCCTAATCTAGATGTAGTTGGATGAGATAATCCTTTAAGGGCCTGAATAAAACAAATTGAAGCCACCAAATACATAAGAGTAACTAAGTTCATGACTTTATCGACTCCTTTAAAGGCTTTTTAATTTTTTTCTTGAACATTTCTAGCATTCGCTTGGTAACTAAGAAACCTCCAAACATATTGATAGCAGCAAAAATTACAGCCATAATACCCATTATACGAGCTAATAAGCTATCTTCGGTTAATCCTACTGCTAACATTCCTCCAACAATGATTATTGCTGATATAGCATTTGTCACTGCCATAAGTGGAGTATGCAAGGCAGGAGTCACATTCCAAACGATGTGGTAACCTACATAAATAGCTAATACAAAGATAATTAAATTAATGATTGTAGGACTGATAGCTTCCATATTCTAGTTACTCCGCAAAAGTTTTCCATCAGAACACATTAAACAAGATTTTATAATTTCATCATCATGTTCAATCTTTAATGAACTGTCTTTATTTGAAATTAATTTCACAAAATTAAATATATTATTTGCATATAACATAGATGAATCCGTTGCGATCATAGAGGGTAAATTTGTTAAACCGACTAACGTAATTCCATACTTTTCAACAACTTTATCACATTCTGTTAATTTACAGTTTCCACCATATTCTGCGGCCATATCTATTAATACTGATCCAGGTTTCATAGATTTCACTGTTTCTTCAGAAATTAAGTTTGGAGCTGGTTTTCCTGGAATAAGAGCTGTAGTAATAATAATATCAGAAGATTTGCATCTTTCAGAAACTAACATTAATTGTCTCTTGATCCAACTACTTGGCATAATTTGAGCATATCCTCCTTTTCCTTGAGCTATCTCACGTTCATTATCAGTTTCAAAAGGTACATCGATAAATTTTGCACCCAATGATTCTACCTGTTCTTTTGCTACTGGCCGCACATCTGATGCTTCAACAATAGCTCCCATACGTTTTGCTGTTGCTATTGCTTGTAATCCTGCAACTCCAGCACCAATAATAAGAACACGAGCGGCTTTCAATGTACCTCCAGCAGTCATCATCATTGGAACAATTCGTTTATAATAATGTATCGCAAGCAAAACAGATTTATATCCAGCAAGATTAGCTTGAGACGAAAGTACATCCATGCCCTGGGCTCGTGTAATTCTCGGTATAGATTCTAGTGAAAAGGCTGTTAAACCTGTTTGTGCAATTCTTTCTAATTTTTCAGAATCAAAAGGACTTAGCATACTCACCAATACACTATTGGGTTTCATAATTTTTAATTCAGAATCGTCTGGAGCATGTACTTTTAATATTAATTCACACGTTAATGAATCTTCTTTTTTTCCTATTTGCGCTCCTGCTTTTACATAATCATCGTTAGAAAAATTAGCCATTATCCCAGCATCTTTTTCGATTATAACAATATGTTTTTGAGAAACATATTTTTTTGCTACTTCTGGAGTAATTGCTACTCGAGCTTCTTGCTTGTAAATCTCCCTAGGTATTCCGATGTGCATAGAATTCCTCAAATTAGAAAATTATTTAAAAATGTATTAGATTAAATCAAAACTAGGAGGTTATACTTTTTTTGCTTAAATGTAAAAATATAGCACTTCAGAATCTAACATGTTAAATTCTAATCTGCAAAGTTTCAAAATATATTTATTATGTCAAAAATTCATTTTAAGAAAGGTCGAGTTGTTGTTGGAATGTCAGGAGGGGTGGATTCTTCTATTTCTGCTTGGTGCTTAAAACAACAAGGTTATGAAGTTGTTGGTTTATTTATGAAGAATTGGCAAGAAAATTTAAATACTTGTTCAACAAAAGATGATTTGCTTGATGCTATTAGCGTAGCAGATTTTATTGGTATAGAATTTGAATGTGTAGATTTTACATCACAATATAAAGATCGTGTATTTAAAAATTTTCTATCAGAATACTCTATTGGTCGAACTCCAAATCCGGATGTATTCTGCAATTCTGAAATTAAATTTCAATCATTTATGGAATATGCTTTTACAAAATTAAAGGCTGATTATATTGCTACCGGACATTATGCACAGATTCAATCTGAAAAAAGCAAAAGAGTAAAATTGCTCAAAGCAATTGATGAAAGCAAAGATCAAAGTTATTTCTTGTATCGATTAAATCAAAGTCAATTATTGCATACAATTTTTCCTCTAGGAAAAATTTTGAAAAACCAAGTTCGCAAAATAGCTAAAGAAATTGGTTTACATAATGCTAAAAAAAAAGATTCTACTGGCATATGTTTTATTGGAAAAAGATCTTTTAGAGAATTTCTTAAAAATTACATTCCATTAAATCCAGGGCCTATTTTAAATTCGAACAAAAAAAAAATAGGTAATCATGAAGGATTACATTTTTATACAATTGGGCAAAGAAAAGGTTTAGGAATCGGAGGGATTAAAGAATATCAATTAGAAAATAACCAACACAGAGCTTGGTATGTTGCCTCCAAAGATTTTGAAAAAAATATTTTGTTTATTGTTCAAGGACAAGAACATCCATGGTTATTTTCAAGAAGTTTATTAGCTAGTCAGATAACCTGGATAAAGGGTACTCCACCAAAAGATTCTGAATACAAAGCAAAAATACGATTTCGCCAAAAAGATGTAGATTGTTTCCTTAAAAAAATTGATAATGAATCATTTCAGTTAAAATTTGGTGAACCACAATGGGCAGTCACACCTGGGCAATCAGTCGTAATTTACAATAAAAGTACCTGTTTAGGTGGAGGAATTATCTGCTAAATTTTATTTTATATAAAAATCGGTTTTAATTTTTAATTGAGAACTATAAAATATACGAATTATTAATATGAAAATTAATAGCAAGCTAAATGAATTGAATGCAATTTCTCCATTAGATGGTCGTTATTTACCAGCTGTAAAAAATTTGCAAGTTTATTTTTCTGAAGCAAGTCTAATTTTTCACAGAGTTGAAGTAGAAATAACATGGTTGCTGTTTTTATCGGATTCAGGAATTCCTGAATTTCCACCTCTTTCCAAAAAATCTAAAAGTCATCTTTTAGATTTAGTAAAAGATTTTTCTGAGTCAAATGCAAAACATATCAAAAAAATCGAGAAAAGTTTGAATCATGACGTTAAAGCAGTAGAATATTGGATAAAGGAAAATATTTCAAATGATCATGACTTGTTGAAAGTATCAGGGTTTATACATTTTTCTTGTACTTCTGATGATATTAACAATACTTCATATGCTTTGATATTATCTCGCGCTTTAAAATTTCTTATTATTCCAATAATCTCTAAATTAGTTCAGAAATTAAAGAAATTATCAATCCAATATGCAGATCAACCAATGCTATCTCGCACTCATGGCCAGCCTGCAAGTCCGACTACAATAGGTAAAGAATTTGCTAATTTTACTTATCGTTTAAAAAACGCATTAAACGATATCAATTCAATAAAACCTATGGCAAAACTAAATGGAGCTACTGGAAACTATAATGCTCATTTATCAGCTTGTCCTGAAATTAATTGGCCTGCACTAAGCAAGCGTGTTTTAAACAGTTTAGGACTTGTACAAAATCAATATACAACACAAATAGAACCGCATGATTGGATGTGTGCTTTGTTTGATGCTGTTGCACGATTGAACTCAATCATTATTGATTTAAATAGAGATATATGGGGATATTTTTCCCTTGGATATTTTGTACAAATCCCCAAAACCCATGAAATAGGATCTTCCACTATGCCTCATAAAGTAAATCCTATTGATTTCGAAAATTCAGAAGGAAACCTTGGTCTGGCAAATTCTATTCTTCGACATATGTCAGAAAAATTACCTATATCTCGTTGGCAAAGAGATTTAACTGATTCAACTGTTTTGAGAAATATAGGAGTTGCATTTGGACACTGTATCTTGGCATGGAAAGCTTGTTTCCGTGGATTAAACAAAATCAAAATCAATGAAATTATCATTAATAATGAAATTGATGAATGTTGGGAAGTGTTAGCTGAACCTATTCAAACTGTCATGCGAAGGTATGGTCTTTTTGAACCTTATGAACAACTCAAGGAGTTAACTAGAGGTAAGAAAGTAAATAAAGAGCTTATTCAAAATTTTATTCAAGAATTAAACCTTCCGATTAACGCAAAAGAACAATTGGCAAGTATGACTCCGCGTTCCTATATTGGTTTAGCAAATGACTTTGCTAAAATAATTTAGATTGAAAATAATTAATTCCATAATTTGGTAGCGCATCCCTGGTTCGAACAGGGGACCTCCGGATTATGATTCCGTTGCTCTAACCTGCTGAGCTAATGCGCCTTTCAATCTTTCTATAAAAGTTTAATCCTCTAAACATACTTTCCAATTGTAGCATACATCCATAGATGATTATAACTCTTAATTGTGAATCGCATGTTTGAAAAATTCAATCAAATGAAATTTTCTTAACTAAATAATTTTAATAAATGCATTTTAAATATTGTATATTTAGTTTATTTGGATTTTGAAGTTATTTTCAGTTAAGATATCAAAGTAAAAAATCAATGCTATTCTAAATAATTATTGAATTGAATTATAAAAAATGCCCAGGTGGCGAAACTGGTATACGCGCATGGTTCAGGTCTATGTACTGAAAAGTTTGGAGGTTCAAATCCTCTCCTGGGCACCAAATTACATAAATAATTCACTTGTTGTTATTAATCTGAATTAATGTTATTAATCTGAGTTAAATTAGAAATATCAAAAAAATTATATGAATAATTGAAAATTCAAAGTAATAAAAATATGTAACTAGGATCTTTAACATTGGTAAAACGATCAAATAACAATAGTAGTAAAATATATACTTCTTCAAATTCAAAGAAATTATTTAATATTTTGAATGAAATTCCTTCACGTGAACTAATCTTAAAAATACTACGTCAATCTCAAAAACCACTTTCATATTTGAAACTTGTAGAAAATTTAAACCTTCAAAAAGAGTCTCAATTAGGATTTGAACGACGTTTGTCTGCTATGGAAAGAGATGGACAATTATCAATAAATTCTAATGGAATTTTATTGTCAAATAAACGTTTTATATCAGGAACAGTCGAAGGACATCGAGAAGGTTTTGGATTTTTAATACGCGACGATAATGAATCTGATTTATTCCTTTCTCATCAAGAAATGTTAAAAGTTTTACATGGAGATAAAGTATTAGTAAAAATTAATACTAAAAATAGAAATAAATTTTCTGGGACTATTATAGAAGTTTTAAATCATCGGAATATTAAGATAGTTGGCTATTTACATTTGGAAAATCATCAAAAAAAATTTGTTCCTGAAGATCCACGCATTAGGCAAGATATTTTAGTTCCTTCTTATGAAGGAGAAAAGAATGGTCAATATATAACGGTAGAAATTATTAAATATCCAACACGATATCATAAACCTTTTGGACGTGTTTATGAAATATTGGGAGAAAGTAATGAGCCTGGTATTGAAGTCAAGGTCTCCATTCGGAAATTTAATATACCAGAAAAATTTTCTGGGAAAACTATTAATCAGGCAAATTTGATACCAGAATCGGTAATTGAAACAGATTTAATTGACAGAATTGATTTGCGACATATGCCATTTATAACTATTGATGGTGATGATTCATTAGACTTTGATGATGCGGTCTACTGCGAACCATTAAAATCGAATATTAATTCTCAAAAATCGTCTAATTGGCGATTAATAGTAGCTATTTCAGATGTTAGTCATTATGTTAAAGAGAATTCTCTAATAGATTATGAAGCTGTAATAAGAGGAACAAGTATTTATTTTCCGAATCGGGTTGTTCCTATGTTGCCAGAAATATTATCTAATAATATATGCTCATTATGTCCAAATGTTGATCGGTTAGTTCTTGTCTGCGACATGGTCATATCTTCTCATGTTGAAGAAATAGGTTCTATTATATCGTATAAATTTTATAATGCTGTTATTAATTCTTATGCTAGGACTACTTATAAATATGTCTATAAAATTTTGTTGCAAAATAAAGAACAATCTGAAAAAACAAACGATCAATTATTTTCATTGATTGACAATTTACATAAAGTATATCTTTTGCTTGCAGAAGCTAGAAAAAGAAGAGGAGCAATAGATTTCGACAAAAATGAACCTAAAATAATATATGATAAATTTGGACGAATCGAAAATATACTGATTGAAAATCGAAACGATATAGAACGATTGATAGAAGAATGCATGCTTGCAGCTAATATGTGTGCTGCTGAATTTATAACATCTAAAGGTCATTCAAATTTATATCGTGTACATGAAAGGCCATCAAAAAATCGTTTAAATTTATTGAAAGGCTTTTTAAAATACCTAAACTTGGAAATATCAGGAGGAGAACAACCTCACGCAAAAAATTATAGCGATTTTCTAGATTCTGTTCGACATAGATCTGACTTTAATATCATACAATCTGCATGTTTGCGATCTATGCAACAGGCTTTATATACACCTAAAAATATTGGTCATTTTGGTTTAGCATGTGCTAATTATAGTCATTTTACATCACCAATCCGACGTTATTCGGATTTATTAACTCATCGAATTATTAAATCAATATTAATTAATAAAAGTTATGTTCCAAATTTTGAAAGATACAATCTTCAAGAAATATTTCCAGATTGGAGTAGAAAAAAATCTATATGGGAAAATCTAGGTTTTCTATTATCAACTAGTGAAAAAAGAGCAGATGACGCATCGCGTGATGTGATAGCTTGGTTAAAATGTTGGTTTGTTAAAGAACGGGTTAAAGAAGATTTCTGCGGAATAATCTCTGGAGTAACTAATTTTGGAATTTTTGTAACACTTGATAATGTACATATAGAAGGTCTTATTCATCTTTCCAATCTAGGAAATGAGAATTTTATATTTAATGATGTTTCAAAAAAATTATATGGGATTCAAACAGGATATTGTTATAGTTTGGCTGATCGAGTAAAAGTCCAGATTTCTCAAGTTGATTTAAGCACAAGAAGAATTAAGTTACACCTCATCACGCACAACAAATCAATGATTACAAAGTAATTTCTTATTTTTCTAAACATAGAGTACAAATAATGTCTGGTTCTGAAATATTAACAAGTTTTCATACAGTAATATCTAGATTAAAGAATGCTCCAGAATCTGTTAATAGAATTTATATTGATAGTGCTCGGCGCGATAAAAGAATGATTAATTTTATTAATCAAGCAAAGCAAATAGGATGTAATTTATATTTTGTTAAAACAGAACGAATCAAAAATTTGATTAAGCATGATCGCCATAATGGCGTTGTTGCATTTTGTTCAAAAATTCGATTTGTAGAAAAAAATATAGATGAAATATTAACAGTTAGTAAGTATCCTCCTCTGTTATTAATATTAGATGGAATTACAGATCCTCATAACTTAGGAGCTTGTTTGCGCTCAGCTGAAGCGGCAGGAGTGAATGCTGTAATTGCTCCACGAAACAGATCTGCAAATCTTAATAGTGAAATTGTAAATCATGTATCTTGTGGAGCATCGGATTCTATTCCATACATGATAGTTACTAATCTAGCGAGTATGTTGCGAACATTAAAAGAAAGAGGTATTCAATTGGTTGGAACTGATGATAAAGCAAGTGAAAATTTGTATCAAATCAATGCATGTCAACCAATTGCATGGATCATGGGTTCTGAAAATGGAGGTTTGCGAAGATTAACTCGTGAAATTTGTGATAAATTAATCTCTATTCCAATGTTAGGTTCAGTTGAAAATTTAAATGTGAGTGTTGCTAGCGCAGTATGTTTATATGAGAGTGTACGACAACGTTTTTATATTTAATTTCACTATAAACAAAGTAAATTTTTCTAAAAAACATCATCTCTTTAATTTCTTGCTATTTTTCCTTGACAGCAATGCATGATAAAGGCCTAATATGCTCTTATATTGGCTAATTATACAATTAATTGATTGTTATAAAATTAACAGTGCCTTTTAGGGGTTTATTAATGAATAAAGCTGAGATTATTAATCATATTGCTAGCGAAGCTGATATTTCTAAAGCGGAAGCAGCTCGTTCGCTTGATGCTATAATTGGTATAATCAAAGTGACTCTAAGTCGAGGAGAAACAGTTACTTTAGTTGGATTTGGATCATTTTCTGTGTCAATTCGCTCTGCTCGATCTGGACGCAATCCTCGAACTGGTGAGATTATTCATATCAAAGAATCAAAAATTCCAAAATTCAAACCAGGACAAATGCTAAAAGATATTGTTAATTAATTTTTATTAAAAATTTATAGAAGGTGCTTAGCTCAGTAGGTAGAGCGACGTTTTTACAGAGCGTATGTCACAGGTTCGATTCCTGTAGCACCTACCGTTTTTTATAAAAATTTCAATTTTTATTTAGAAATGATAAACAAGGGTAGTCTTTAATATTCAATTGATTTAATCGAATATAATCGAGAAGTTTTTGTCGAGTATTTGCAATATCTAAATTTCTCATAGTGAGTTGTCCAGCACGATCCCCAGCTGTAAATATTGATTCTTCTTTTTCCATTGTCAATTTTTTTGAACAATATGTAAGATTCTTGGAAACAGTATCTAAAATAGAATAATCATTTCCTCGACGCAATTCTAGAATTACTTCACCTGTAATTGATTTTGCAACCCAATATTTTGAACTTTCTCTCAACATAATAGTTTGAGGATCAAACCAACGACCTTGATATAATAAACGACCTAGCTTTAAACCATTAATTCGATACTGTTCTATAGTGTCCTCATTATGAATCCCGGTAATCAATCTTTCGTATGCAATGAAAAGAAGAGCCATTCCAGGAGATTCATAAATTCCTCGACTTTTAGCTTCAATAATTCTATTTTCGATTTGATCACTCATACCTAGACCATGTCTACCACCAATGCGATTAGCTTCGAGCATGAGTTCAATAGGATTTGAAAACTCGATTCCATTTAAAGCTATAGGATAGCCCTCTTCAAGTTTTATTGAAATTTCTTCTGGTTCAATCTGAACTTCACTATCCCAAAAACGAACACCCATGATAGGTTTTATTATCTTAATGCTAGAGTTTAGTTCCTCTAAATCTTTAGCCTCATGTGTAGCTCCTAAAATATTTGAATCTGTAGAGTAAGCCTTCTCAACTGGCATTTTATACTCAAATCCTGCTCTATTAATATAATTAGACATCTCTTTACGTCCGCCTAATTCATTAACAAATTCTTCATCTAACCATGGCTTATAAATCTTCAAATTAGGGTTTACAAGTAAACCATAACGGTAAAAACGCTCAATGTCGTTACCTTTATAAGTGCTGCCATCCCCCCAAATGTTTACATTATCTTGTTTCATTGCTTCTACAAGCATTGTTCCAGTCACAGCGCGTCCAATTGGTGTTGTATTAAAATATTTAATGCCACTAGTAGATACATGAAATGCTGCAGCTTGCAAAGCTGCTATTCCTTCTTTAACTAATGCCATTCTACAATCTATCAATTTAGCTTCTTCTGCTCCATAATTAATAGCACGTTGAAGAATATTTTGGTAATCAGAATCATCTGGTTGTCCAAGATTAGCAGTATAAGCATATGGAATAGAATTTTTGTTTCGCATCCAAAGGATAGCAGCGCTTGTATCCAATCCGCCTGAAAAAGCAATTCCAACTCTTTGATTAATAGGTAAATTTGGTAAAATGTTCGCCATAGTTATATTTTATAAATTCTTATATATTGATAATCTGAAATTAAATATTAAACATAATAAATGTGCCATGGAAAAGTAAAAAATACAATGAACATTTTTGATTTTTATAGATTTTTAATTTAAATTTAACCAATTAAAAGAAATTCCATTAAAGCTTTTTGCACATGCAAACGGTTACTTGCTTCATCCCATACTACACTTTTTGATCCATCAATAATATTGGATTCTACTTCCTCCCCACGGTGAGCAGGCAAACAGTGCATAAAAATCACATCAGAATGAGCTACTGATATCATTTTTTCATTTACACGCCAATTTTTAAAATCAATGCGCCTTTTATTATTTTCTTTTTCAAAACCCATACTTGTCCAAACATCTGTATTAATAATATGAGCTCCTTTACAAGCTTCATATGGATCAGAAAATTGTTTAAAGATTTTTGACGGTATGTTGTTAGTTTTTCTTGAATCCATCTCATAACCAGGTGGGGTAGAAACATGAAGTGTAAATCCTAGTATTTCTGCTGCTTGAAGCCAGGTGTATGCCATATTATTAGAATCACCAATCCATGCAACAATCTTATTTGAAATATTGTCTCGATGTTCAAGATAGGTAAAAATATCGGTTAATATTTGACAAGGATGATAATCATCAGTTAATCCATTAATAACAGGAACTCTTGAATATTGAGCAAAACGTTCAATACGTGTTTGTTCGAAAGTTCGAAGCATAATAATATCTACCATTCTTGAAAGCACTTGTGCAGTATCTTCAATGGTTTCTGAACGGCCTAATTGTGAGTCATGCAATGTTAAATTTATAGCATGACCTCCCATTTGATATATACCTGCTTCAAAAGAAACTCTGGTGCGAGTACTTGCTTTTTCAAAAATCATCGCAAGTGTCTTATTTTTTAATGTTATATGCTCACAACAATTTACAAATTTATTCTTAATTAAACGAGCTTTCTGAAATATATAATAAATTTCATTTAAATTTAAGTCGTTTAATTTTAAAAAATGTCTCAAAGAATGTTTTTTGATTTTTATATTCACCATAACATCCATTATTCATGTTTGTTAAAAAGTTTCAATATTTTTTTCCTATAATCAACAATCCTCAAGTAGATTAAAGAATATAATGGAAGTTATTTTTTATAGTATCCTACTTCTTGTGCGTTATTCAGATAAGATAATAAAATTTTTTACAAAAAATATAAATTATGAAAAATATTTTTAAACCATTTAGTTAACTTTAACAGATGAATGTCCCAATAAAATTAAACTAAAACTGCTGATTTAATTAAATGTGATAATCTTCTTTTTTGCCGAGCAGCTTTATTTTTATGTATAACGTTCTTGTCAGCTACACGATCGATTATAGAAGTTGCTTTTTGAAAAAGTTCATTAGCTTTTTTGATTTCACCGGTATTAACTGCCGCATGCACATGCTTAACTGCTGTACGTAACATAGATCTCATGCTAGAATTCTTTCGGTTGCGAACAATAGATTGCCTAGCTCTTTTCTGTGTTTGTAAGTTTTTACTCATATTATTTTTATAAACCTATAATCTGGTTTTTACAAGACGGGCCAATTGTACCAAATAATAATAAAGTTGTACAAACCTTTCCTTCTAATTTTTTAAAAAAAATTAGAAAATAATTAAAGATTTCTGAATTTCGGTCATATCTTTCAAATTGAAAACCTTTAAAATTATCTTTTCATTGAAATTATTTATACTTCTTTTAGAAGAAGGAGGAACTCTAATAGATACTCCTAATGGGCCATAATAATGTATAGATATTGGCATGCGTTGTTGCAGTGCACTCAAAGTTGCATTTGTATCATCTAAAGAATAATTTCCAAAGACAGGCAAACCACCAGCAGCTGCTGATATACGCAAGGGCCCAGCTCTATAAGGTCGAAGAGCTTCAATTACATCTACTAATGGACATCCATATGCATTAATACTTCCTTTTTCCCATGAAGCTTCAGAAACTATTTCTGAACGGGGAATACCAATTTGATAGGAATCAAAACGAACTCCTTTACCTGATTCAACAATTTTTTTTTCTCCATTTAATGTTTCGATTTGAATAAAATTATCATGAACAGCTACTAGTGTTCTCTGTGCCTGCTGGCGAACCATAAATCTTGATTGATTTGTTTTAATTATTCCTTGTCCAGTATATACAATCAATGGACGATCTAATTCTTTAGAAACTCTTATGGACAAAGCGCCATTTAATAGATTAATCTGTCGGAGTGCTTGGTTAAAATTAAAATTAGCTTGGCTTCTTGCATCCAATAATAATTGGCTACCATCCATCAGTTGATAAAAACGACGCTGTCCTGTTGCTGTTGCAACATCAGCTTTAATATTACTAAGAGGATAAAAAGCATTCCCTATATAGATAGTACAAAACCCACCTATTCCAGAATAGAATAGTTTTGTTAGGAAATGACGTCGAGTTTGCAAGGATGTTTTTGTATGATTTGTTATCGAAGAACCCGAAGATATGTTTTTTTTAGAATCAGCATTTGAATACACTTGCCCCCCCCATCCACAAGTGTATTCAAATGCTGATTCTTTTGTTGTAAAATAGTTGCAAAATTTGGATTAATAAGATTCTTAGTAGAATGATTATTAGAATGCCAATTTAGAAAAGCTATGTAATCTTTCCGAGAAGCTTGTTCTGAATGCAGAGTTATAAGCCATTTTGCTAGTTCATTTATTGTAGAAGTCTGATCTTTTATCACTTTCATCCTAAAATAATAAATTCTAATTGAAAATATTTTCATTTAAAAAATTTAATTAGATATAACTACTGCTTAAATATACAAAGTTAAATTCTTTTCTGCTTTTTTATAACTTTATGTTTTTAAAAAATTTTTTAGACGAAAACCAATAAAAAAAGAATAGAAAAATATGTAAATATCCCAAATATGGAAAATAATAAAAATACCATGAATCTTTTTAAATAACTAGATTGCAAGAGAATCCAATTTGTATTTTCGTTTAGATAAAATATCATATAATACAAAGCTATTGATGCTATTGTGAGCTGCAAAATAAACCTTACCCAACCACTTTTTAAAATTAAAATACCATTTTTTATAAGAATAATAAATAAAAACAAGGCATTGAAACAAGCTCCTAATCCAATTGAAAGAGCGAGACCAGGATGACCTAGCCAAGGAACAAAAAAAATATTCATTAATTGAGTAATTATTAAAGAATATATTGATATTTTTAAAGGTGTTTTTATATTATGCTGCGCATAAAAACCGGTAGCTAATATCTTAACTGCTAACAATCCTATAAGTCCTATAGAATAAGCAGAAACAGCTTTTTTAGTATTAATAACATCAATAACAGTAAATTTTCCATAATGAAAAAATATAGTCACTAAAGCTTCGGAAAATACAATCATTCCAATGGAAATTGGTATACCAAACAACAAAGTAAGACGCAATCCCCAATCAATTAAACCACTATAAGCATCTCGATTATTTTTTATACTTGCTTTTGAAAGATTAGTAATTAGTAAGGTACTAAAAGTAACTCCTAATAAAGAAACTGGTAATTCCATTATTCTATCTGAAAAGGATAACCATGTAATCGAACCAGGTTCCAACCTGGTAGCTATATTTGTATTAATAAACAAAGATAATTGAGCTGCAGAAACACCTAGCAAAGAAGGAATCATTTTCTTCAAAATTTTCTGAACTATTTTGCTTTGGTAAGATTTGTAAAAACTTGAAAATAAACAAGGAGTTAAATTAATCCGATATAATGCTAACCATTGTATGATGCATTGCAAAATGCCTCCAATTAAAACTCCAATAGCTAATGAATAAATTGGTTCTTTGAGAAAATTACGAAATAAAAAATAAAAAAGTATTATCGATATATTTAGAAACATTGGGGTAATAGCTGGAATAAAAAATTTTTTCCAGACATTCAAGATTCCCGAACAAAATGCAGTAAGAGATATAAATATTATGTACGGAAACATTATTCGGGTCATACATACAGTGATCTCAAATTGTTTTGCTGTTTCATAATTTTTGCTTATTCCACTTGCTGCATATTTTATGATGTAAAAAGCATTTACTATTCCTATAATAGTTACAACTGAAACAATTACAGTTAAGAAAAATGCAATATAGCTTAATTTCAATCGTATCTTTTTTTTTGAAGTGTTTTGCTGAATTTCCCCAATTATTGGTATAAAAGCTTGAGAGAATGCTCCTTCTGCAAACAATCTTCTTAAGAGATTTGGAATTCGAAAAGCTATCCAAAAAGCATCTGTTAATGGTCCAGCTCCAAATGCAAATGCTATTGTAATATCACGCATTAATCCAGTAATTCTAGAGAATAAAGTAAGCGAACTTATTATTAAAGCTGAATGGAACAAACTCATAAAAATTGAAACTCAAGATTATTCATTTAAAAAATGTAAAATACATTGCAAAATAATGAACTTAATTAATCTATATTTCTATTTTTAATAAAAATTATTTATGCTATTAATATTTTTCAATGTGAACTAGAAAATCTATAGAGTATATTAATCATCATTTCAATATGAAATTAAGTCTTAAATTTTAATGATATTAAGAAGACGATTTTTAACTTTTTCTATTGATCCTGTGCCTAAAACTTTAAAAAATTTAGGGGCTAAATATGGGTTCAATTTCGATAAAGAAGAATAATATTCAATTAAAGGTTGAGTATTCTTATAATAAGTCAATAAACGTTTTCGAATAGTTTCTTCAGAATCATCATCTCGTTGAATGAGAGATTCACCAGTAAAATCATCTACATTTTCTATTTTAGGTGGATTGAAACACACGTGATAAATTCGACCACTAGACGGATGCAAGCGTCGCCCACTCATGCGTTCAATAATGTTTTTATCAGGAACATCCAATTCAATCACATAATCTAATTTTATTAAGTTGTTTTTTAATGCTTCTGCCTGAGGAATAGTTCTGGGAAATCCATCAAGAAGATATCCATTTATACAATCTGAAGAATTCAAACGATGAGAGACTATATTGATTATTACTTCATCTGGAATTAACTTTCCAGAATTCATAGTGCTTTTTAAGTTAAAAGGATCTCCATTATTCAATGAATTTCTTAACATATCACCTGTAGATATTTTTGGGATTTTAAAATATTCTGCAATGAATGTTGCTTGCGTTCCTTTACCAGCACCCGGTGGACCAAGTAAAATAAGACGCATAGCTTCTCCTAATTTAATATTAAGTTGTAAAACGAACAAAATCATTTAATATGACTTGACAAAAAACCAAGTTCGATTTTGTTAATCGAATCATAATTCAGTAAATATTTTAAATCTTCAAAAATATTTACTGAATTATGATAAATAGATTATGAATTATAAACATCAATATCATATCTATTTTATATAATATATAAATTCTCTAATAATCATCTTCTAATATTCTAAATGATAATAAAATAAAGAAATTTTTTCTAAAAAAATAACAAACATACTATAAATTATAGATTTTTTATTAACTCATTATTTATAATAAAAGTAAGAGTAAATATTGCAGAAAAAAGATATAGGATGATTTTATTAGTATCGTAGCTTCACTGCTATATTTGTGGTAATTGTATATAAAGAATTATTTTTATGTTCTTGAAAAGATTATCATTTTTTGAATTTATTCAAAGCAAAAGCTCATGACTTTGAATATTAATTAAAATTTTGTTTTATTCATGAGTTCAACTTGACTAAGTTTTTAAAATGAGAAATTTTTGTAAAATGCAATCTACCATTAAAATTCCTTAATAAGGGTTTACAGAAAAAGTATTTACTAATAAATGACAATGCTAATTGAAAGATTCAGTCTAACAATCTAGCTTCACTTTCAATCATAAATGGCACATCGTCTTTTATAGGAAATGCAAGTTTATCGAATAAACAAATTAATTCATTTTCAGAACGATTATATTCAAGTTTTTTCTTGCACAATGGGCATACTAGTACATTAATAAATTTAGTTTCCATTTTAATGAGTTTTTTTATAATTGCTCTATATTTAATTTGAATACATACAACCAATAAAGTATAAATCTTTCAATTTTCAATATATATAATTTTTTATAAAAATTTTATATATTCAATTTTTAAAATAAAATTTCTGAAATTTTTAAGTGAAATCCTTATTTTTTAATATTTGTTTTTGAATTAAGAGTTAGCCAGTCTGATAGATAATCAAAAAAATATGGATTAGAAAATCTTGGTTTAACAGGAATCTCCCATAGACGATTATCCTTAAAATTTGAACATTTAATTGAATCTTTAGATGTTATCAAAATTGCATCTGCAGTTATATTTTTAAATGGGGAATATGAGAAATTATAATGATCTGGTAGAGATAAAGTAGTAGTTGGATAAATTCCAAACGCATTTAAAGATGAGAAAAAACGATTTGGATTACCAATTCCTGCTGCTGCTGCAATTTTATTAAAAATAGTTTTTGAAGAAAAATCGCTTAATGGTCGATTAGAATGTTTTCCTTCAACATGTCGCGCGAAAGTAAATTCTAACCACATATCTAGATGAAAAACAGTTTTATGCTTATTATAAACACTGTTGATTAATTTATTATGAGCAATTCTGTTAGTCACAATCACATTAGCTTCATTTAATCTTTCCGAAGGTTCACGTAGTGGTCCTGCAGGTAAAAGTAAACCATTACCTATACCTCGATCATCTTGAATAATAATTTCAAAATCTCTGTTTAATTCAAGATGTTGTAGACCATCATCGGATATAATTACATCGGTCTCTGGAAATCGATGTAGTAAAGCTTTTGCTGCTAAAGCTCTTTTAGGATGTACAGAAATAGGAGATCCAGTAGTACATGATATCAAGGCAGGTTCATCTCCAAAATAACAAGTAGAAAGATTGCCAATACCAACTCGGGCATGATGACCGACTTTTATTCCATACCCCCGGCTTAAAATTCCTGGTTTCCAACCTCTAGCTTGAAGAGCTTTAACTGCAGCTATAACAAAAGGGGTCTTTCCTGTACCTCCTAGATAGATATTTCCAATTATAACAACCGGAATCTTGGGATAAAAAATTTGGTCAGAATTTTTTCTAAAAAGTTTTCTTCTTCGTTTTACTTTACAAGCTGTTAAAATCGAAAGAGGTTTCATGATAGTGCTAAACCAATTTTTATTGTTCCATTTATCTTGTAGAAAATCATGAAGTTTTCTATTTAGAAGATTTCTATAAGATATAATCTCAATTTTTTTTGGTCAAATATATTTCTAAACAACATTGGGAAAAATTAGGAATATCTTTAATAAGGGATGATAGAATGATCGTTTATAGTTTATGAATTAAACTAGACAATTAATTATTATTGATAGGTAATGATTACGCTATTTTATATAACTTTTAAAAGTTTTCAAAAATCTATTTATGTGATTTTTAAAGATAAAAAATACAATTTTAATCAATTTCAAGATAATAGTATTAAAATGAAAATTTCTGATTAATAACCATCAAATAATGGAGAATTAATATTGTGATTCACACTCTCCCGACTTTACCTTACGATTTGGACAGTTTAGAACCTTATATCTCTAAAGAAACATTAGAGTTTCATTATGGAAAACATCATAGGACGTATGTTTCAAATTTAAATAACCTTATTTTAGATACTAAATTTTCCGATTTGTCTTTAGAGGAAATTGTTAAAGAGTCTTCAGGGACAATTTTTAATAATGCAGCTCAGATTTGGAATCATACTTTTTATTGGAATAGTATGTCTCCAGAAATCAATAGTAAAAATCATAAACCTACTGGTAAATTATTTGAGTCAATATGCGCACAATGGGGAGATCTTGATACATTTAAAGCAAGTTTTAATGCTTCTGCAATTAGTAATTTTGGTTCAGGTTGGACTTGGTTAGTAAAAAAAATAGATAATTCTTTAGATATAATCAACACTAGCAATGCTGAAACACCGATAACTACATCTAATAAACCAATATTAACTTGTGATGTTTGGGAACATGCCTATTATATTGATTATCGAAATGTTCGTCCCAAATACCTGGAAAGCTTTTGGGCATTAGTTAATTGGGAATTTGCAAAACAAAATTTCTCTAGTTAATAATTAATCTTTTAAATAATGAAAAGGGGCTTGTGTTTTCTCAGCAAGCCCCTTTTCATTATTCATCAATAAAAAATATTTGCAAATGACTTATTTAATATACAGCTTAATATTTATGATTAAAGATTTAAGTCTAGATTTTCATTTCATTTTAAGAAAATTGACAAGATTTTTCAAATTCTATATTTTTAATCTGTTTCGTTGTTATTATTGTTTTTATTTTAGTTAGTTTTTTTATGTGCAACGGAGCTTACTGTGATCTCCCAAGAACTTGCAACAAGCTTGCATATGGCTTTTATCGAAGCTAAATCTTCAAGACATGAATTTATTACCGTTGAACATTTATTATTATCTCTTTTGAATAATTCTTCAGCTATTAATGTTTTACAAGCATATGCAATAGATATAAAAGGACTGCAAAAGGATTTATACACATTTGTTATTCGAAATACACCTATAATTCCAAAAAATTCAGATATAAAAACTCAACCTACTTTGGGATTCCAAAGAGTTATTCAACGTGCTCTTATGCATCAAAATAATTTCAATGAGAATAAAAAAAATGTACTAGTAACAGGATCTATGGCTTTAATGGCTATTTATGGAGAAAAAGAATCGAAAGCTGTTCATTTTCTAAATATATGGGGAATTACACGTTTAGATGTTGTAAATTTTTTGAAAACAGATAATGAAAAACCTGATTTTTTAGAAAATTCAATGCAATCAAGAAAGCCTATTATTAATGATGAATTAGAATCAGATAAAAAATATATAAATCAATATACGAATGATCTAAATATAATGGCAAAACTTGATAATATCGATCCATTAATAGGAAGAGAAAATGAAATAGAACAAGTTATTCAAACATTATGTCGCCGAAAAAAAAATAATTTAATATTAGTCGGTGAAGCTGGTGTAGGAAAAACAGCTATTGTAGAAGGTTTAGCCTTATTAATTAGTCAAGGAAAAGTACCAGAAATTCTTAGAGATTCTCATATATATGCACTTGGAATAGGATCTTTGCTTGCAGGGGCAAAATATAGAGGTGATTTTGAACACAGATTAAAAACTGTTCTTAAAAATATACAAAATGATAAAAATGCTATCTTATTTATTGATGAAATTCATACATTAATTGGAGCTGGATCAACTGCAGGTGGAAATTTAGATGCTGCCAATTTATTAAAACCATCCTTGTCTTCTGGAGAACTTCGTTGTATTGGAGCGACGACTTATACTGAATTTAGAAATATCTTTAGTAAAGATCAAGCATTATCACGTCGATTTCAGAGAATAGAAATTCTTGAACCAACTGTAGATCAAACAATAAATATTTTACAAGGTTTAAAAAACAAGTTTGAGGCATATCACAATATTCGGTATTCTTCTTCGGCTTTAATTGCAGCAGCTCGACTGTCGAATCAATACATTTTAGGACGATATTTACCAGATAAAGCTATTGATGTAATTGATGAAGCTGGTGCAAAACAACATTTATTAACAAATTCACGCAAAAAAAAGTTAATCAAAAAGTCTGAAATTCAACATATCGTCTCAAAAATGACCAGAATTTCTTCAAAAATTATTTCTACTAATGAACGTAATAAACTAATTGCTCTTAGCAAAGATTTGAAATCTGTAGTTTTTGGGCAAGATGAAGCAATTGATATATTAACAAATCATATTAGAATAGCTCGTTCTGGATTAGGCAATCCAGAAAAGCCTATTGGTTCTTTTTTATTTTTTGGTCCAACAGGAGTTGGAAAAACAGAGATTGCTCGTCAATTAGCTCGCATAATGGAAATTGAAATAGTATGGTTTGATATGTCTGAATATATGGAACGCCATACAGTATCTCGTTTAATTGGAGCTCCTCCTGGATATGTAGGATTTGATCAAGGGGATTATTAACAGATAGTATAAGTAAAAAACCTTATTCTGTATTATTATTAGATGAAATAGAAAAAGCTCATCAGGATATATTTAATATACTTCTTCAAATTATGGATCACGGCAGTCTATCTGATAATTATGGAAGGAAAATAGATTTCCGGAATGTAATCTTAATAATGACTACTAATGCAGGAGCAGAAGTATTTACTAAAGGTACTATTGGATTTTCAGATATCCGAACAAAAGAAGATGAGATGACTGAAATTATTCAGATATTCTCATCAGAATTTCGAAATCGTATAGATGCTATAATTCGATTTTCAAATTTATCACATAGCACCCTTTTATACATAGTTAATAAATTTCTTGTTCAACTTAAAAATCAATTGTTCGATCAGAAAGTAAATGTTGTTTTTACAGATTATCTTCGCGAATACATAGTTAAGCATGCATCTAATCTTTCAATGGGAGCTAGGCCAATAGAAAGATTTATTCAAAATAAAATTCACAAAATTCTTTCTGAAGAATTATTATTCGGCAGATTAATGCATGGAGGTGAAGTTATTATTAATGTTAATGAAAATGAAAAAATTATTTTTAATATAAGTTCAAAAAATTCCCTAATAAATAAAAAAGAATTTGATTTACATTCAATAGGATTATTTAATCTATAATTCTTAAATATTTTTAGATTTTTAAAGAAATTTTTGTTTGATGATAAAATTAATTATGGATTGTTAATTATTTACATAAAAATAGTTACTTTGACTTTTCCGGTAAGAAAAATTTATAATTGAGAACTACTAATTTAGTTTATGTGTATAAACAAATAGTTTTATATTATAAGGTTTTGTATTAAAATCTCACATATTGAATTTTTCAATTGATAGGTTGTGTCTTTTTTTTAAAAGATAAAAAATATCTTTTTTATTTACTTGTAAGGTTAATAATGGATCGAATCCAGTGGTTGAAAGATTTACAAAAAAACATTGGGGAATTGATTAATGAAGGTGGAATTCTTGACATTGAGCAAAATTTCCGAGCATTGTTAACACAAATGTTTAATCAGTTAAATTTGGTAACACGTGAAGAGTTTGATATTCAAATTGATCTTTTTAATCATTTACATTCTAAAGTTGAAAAATTAAATGATGAATTAAATAATATTCAAACTCAATTAAATAAGTTAAAAGAATAATTGGAACAATTTTTTATTTTTATCATATCTGCAAAAATGAGATAAATTTATGAATTAAATAATAAAACAGAATTTTAAAAAGATTCAATATATTGAAACAATTTATAAAATATTTAACTAAGAAATTAAATAATAAATTGTAAATAATATTTTTTACCTTTAATTAACAAGTAAGGATTTAGTTAGGAACTATCATGCCTAAATTGAAAACCAAAAAAAGTGCTGCAAAACGCTTTAAGGTTCGAGGCAGTGGATCTATTAAACGTGCGAAAGCGTTTAAAAGTCATATTTTAACGAAAAAAACTACAAAAGCTAAGCGCCAGTTACGCGGTGTTACTTCAGTTCACAAATCGGATATGCCTCTTATAAAGGCTATGGTTCCTTATGCTTTATAATGGAGAATTACTATGCCTCGCGTGAAACGCGGTGTTGTTGCCCATGCTCGTCATAAAAAAATTATTAATTTAGCAAAGGGTTATCGTGGCCGAAGAAATAATGTCTTTCGTGTTGCTAAACAAGCTGTCCTACATGCAGGACAATATGCTTATCGAGATCGCCGCAATAAAAAAAGAATATTTCGTTCTTTATGGATTACTAGAATTAATGCTGCTGTTCGTGAATATGGTTTAACTTATAGTAAATTCATTTTAGGATTGAAAAAAAGCGCAATTGAGATTGATCGAAAAATTTTAGCTGATTTAGCTGTACATGATAAAACTGGATTTTCTATCATTGTGCAAAATGCACAAGCAGCTTATTCCAATCAAATTTAATATTTTCATTTTTAATTTTTTGTTAATTCTAAAAATTTTTAACTGTTTTTCCACAAGGAAATGTATGAATTTTGTAGTGCTTGATGATTTGGTTTCTGATGCTGAGTCTAGATTTTCTGCTGCTACTGATTTAGTAACTCTTGAAAATGAAAAAGCTTATTTTTTTGGAAAAAAAGGAATTTTCACAAAATTATTCAAGGAAATAAAAAATTTGAATTTTGATGAAAAGCGTAAACATGGTAATAAAATCAATCAAATAAAAAAAAAAATTGAACATCTTTTAACTAAGTACCGAAAAATTTTCAATGAAGCAGAACTTAACAAACTTCTAACTGAAGAATCTATTGATGTAACTTTACCAGGACGTGGTACTTCTCTTGGGAGTGTTCACCCAATTATGCAAAGTTGGAAAAGAATAGAAGAAATATTTTGCTCTTTTGGATTTGATATTATAGATGGTCCTGAAATAGAAGATGATTGGACAAACTTTACAGCATTAAATAATGCATTAGATCATCCTGCTCGTTCTATGCAGGATACTTTTTATATAGATATCAATGATGATCAAGGTCTTCCATTACTTCTAAGAACTCATACAAGTCCAATGCAAGTCCGTCATGCGAAAATGAATCATCCTCCAATTAAAATAATTGCTCCAGGAAAAACTTATCGAATTGATAATGATTCAACACATTCACCTATGTTTCACCAAATTGAAGGTCTTTGGATTTCAGATAATATTTCTTTTTCTCATTTAAAAGGAATTTATACAAATTTTCTTCATTGTTTTTTTGAAACAGATAATATTTCCGTTCGATTTCGGCCATCCTTTTTTCCATTTACAGAACCTTCTGCAGAAATTGATATGAAATTTACAACTGGTCCGAATAAAAATCAGTGGATGGAAATTTCAGGTTCTGGGCAAGTACATCCAAAAGTTATGTTAAATTTTGGTTTGGATCCTAAACGTTATATTGGATTTGCTTTTGGATCGGGTTTAGAACGTTTAACTATGTTGCGATACGGAATAAATGATCTGCGTCAATTTTATGAAGGTGATTTGCGTTTTGCTCGTCAATTCAGTAAATAATTAATCAGGGTATATATGCAATTTCTTGAATCTTGGTTACGTGATTTTATTGATCTTAATATTAATTCCCATGATTTAGCTCATCGTCTAACAATGGCAGGTTTGGAGGTTGAAGAAATAAAACCTATTTCTAAAACTCTCTCTCCTGATATAGTAGTTGCAAATATTTTAGATGTTTTTAATCATCCTAATAGTACAAGATTAAAAATATGTCATGTTAATGATGGAAATGGTAATGTTTTAGAAGTTGTTTGTGGAGCATTTAATGCTATTCCAGGAATTAATACAGTTCTTGCTCGAGTGAATGCGAGACTTCCAAATGGAAGTCTGATTTCAAAGAAAAAAATTCATGGTATATTTTCATCAGGTATGTTGTGTTCAGCATCTGACATAGGATTATTAAATGCATGTGATGAAAATGAAGGACTATTAGAAATTTCACATAAAGAATTTCCTGGAAAGCCAGTTCAGGAAGTCGTCAATCTTCATGACGATAATATTTTTTCTGTAAATATTACACCTAACCGTGGTGATTGTTTATCTATATTTGGAATAGCAAGAGAAGTATCAATTTTAACAGATACCAAGATTTTTGATCCATTGATTAAACCTATAGAAACATCTATAAATGATCGTTTAAATATTAAAATAGAAGCCACAAATTTATGTGGAAGATTTACAGGCTGTATTATTAGAAATATCGACCAAAATGCATCTACTCCTATATGGATGAAAAAAAGATTAGAATCTTCAGGTTTTTTTTCTAATTCATCTGTTTTGGAAAATATATCTAATTATGTTATGTTGGAATTTGGTTGTCCAGTTAATATTCTAGATTTTGATAAAATTCATAACGATATAATTATTCGTTGGGCTAATCACGGTGAAACATTTCAGATACCAAATGGTAAGAATCTTGCTTTGAATCCAAATGTTGGTGTACTAAGCATTGATAAGAAAATTATGGGGTTAGCAGGTATTATTACCGAACCATCCATAATGGTGAGCAATGTCACAAAAAACATATACATAGGATCAGCTTTTTGGTGGCCAGATGCCATAGCAAGGAGTTCCAGATATTGCAAATTAAATACCGAATCAAGCTTTCGTTATGAACGTGGTGTTGATTATGAAAAAATTCCAGATTATCTTAAGCTTATCACAAAAATGATTCTGAATATCTGTGGAGGAAAAGCGGGATGCATTGATGATCAATGCATAAATCTTCCTAATCAGGAATATATTAATCTTCGTCTATCACATTATCATCGAGTAATGGGGATGCCCATTACTCAAAATGAGGTGTCAGAAATTTTTAAAAAATTAAATTTTCATTTTAACACTGATCGAGATAATTTTTTTGTAAAACCTCCATCACATAGGTTTGATTTAAAAATAGAAGAAGACTTGATTGAAGAGATTGCAAGAATCTATGGTTTTGAACATATTCCCAACCTGTTGCCAGTTTCTGAAATAAATATTCAATCTATTAAAAAGAGAAAAGAAACTTACCATAATCAGCATTATTTTCGTTATTTAATGGCTATGAGAGGCTACCATGAAATGGTTAATTATAGTTTTGTTAGAAAAGATTGGGAAACAGATTATGTAAATAACACTAACCCTATTAATTTGATGAATCCTATTTCAAATCAAATGTCTGTTATGAGATCAACATTGATTCCAGGGTTGGTTTCAAATATTTGTTATAATGCAAATCGAAAACAAACTAGAGTTAGAGTCTTTGAATTAGGGCGTGTGTTCATAAAAGACCATAGAATTTCAAATTCTTCCTTAGAAACAAGAGGAATTTCTGAGATTATAAAATTATCTGGAGCTGCCTGGGGTTTAGCTCAAGAAGAGCAATGGGGATTTAAGAATCGACTTATCGATTTTTATGATATCAAATCTGATGTAGAATCCTTATTTGGTTTGCAAATAAAAAAACTTAAATTTACAAGTGCATTGCATCCTGCATTGCATCCTGGTCAAAGTGCAATTATTCATTTAAATGGAAAATTTTCTGGTTGGATTGGACAGTTGAATCCAAAATTTGTTCAGAAATTAAATCTACAATCAGCACCTTTTATTTTTGAATTAAATTTTGATTCTATTTCATCTCAAGAATTTCCGAAAATAAAAAATTTATCTCACAAACCTATAATTATTAGAGATATTTCATTATTAGTCGATAGTACGATTCAAGCTCAATCTATAATTGATGAAATTCTTTTAATGGTTGAAAAAAACCCTACATTGTCCATAATACAAAATGTATGCATTATTAATGTATGGTATCCTGCATTAGAAAATAATGAAATTTCTAAGAAAAAAAGTTTAACATTTAGGTTTCATTTACAAGATTTAAATAATAATTTAGAGGAGTTATTTATTGCTAATTGTCTTAATTTTATTAAAAATAAATTGACATTGATATATTCAAATAATTCCCAATATTAACTATCCTTTCTATATGTTATGTGAAATTTTTTTTCAATTGATTGATAGAGAAATTTGAAAGAGTATTTATATCAGGTATAAGGGTTTGTGATTTTGAATTTCACTATTTCAATCAAAATTAATTTTTTTTACTTATATGATATTTTTTAATGCAAAATAATGATATATTTTTTATATTGATTTATCATCTTTTATTTAGGAAAACTAGTTTCCTCTAAAGGAATTAAGGAAGTTTTTACGTTTTTCAGTTGAATTAAATTGTTTTTGATTTTGATCAATTCTTAAAAAATTAGTAAGAGGTAACAACACACATGCTTCGAAATGAACAAGAAGTATTAATTGATGTATCTACTGCTGCTATGGATACAGGTGGTTATGGTGTATTTTTAACTGTTACTGCAGAAGGAGGAGCAGAAGTAAGTACTGCTTTTTCCTATCTTGGACTTTGTTCCTCTCTTTATGAAGCTAGGGGGTTAGCTGAAATTTTTGCAAGAAATTGGGTTGCAGAAAACATTTATTATTAGTGGATTTTGATTGTTTATAAAAAAATTATTTCATATTACTCGTTAATTAATTTTAATAAATCATCTTTTACAATTTTTATGCTATCTGTGTTCGAAGCAAGTAGTCTTGCTTTTCCTTTTCTATCGAAAATATATATTCCACGACTATGTGTAATATCATAAGAATCACTTCCCATCGTTTCAATATTCTTATCAATAGGTTTATCAATTTGATATGCAACACGATATCGTTTTGCTAAACTCGAGATTTGATGTTCATTGCCTGTGAGACCCATAATATCTTTGTTAAAAGAATTTAAATAATTTTGTAAATTGTTTGATTTATCTCGATATGGATCGACACTTACAAATAAAATTGAGATGTCCTTACTTTTTTCCTTACCTAATTGATCAAGAACAGATGTAAGTTGAGCCATGGTAGTAGGACAAATATCTGGACAGTTAGTATATCCAAAAAATAAAAGAACAATCTTTCCCTCGAATTTTTTTTGAGTAATAATTTCTCCTCCTGATTTCTCCAAGGAAAAGTTTAAATTTGGTAAATGTCCTTCTACATTATATAAATTCCATCGATCTTTATTTCCATTACATGAAATAAATAAAACACAAATCAAAAGAAATAGATATTGTTTCTTTAAAAAAATTCTTGTTAAATTTTTGATTATTTTGATTAAATATAAAAAAATTGTATTTAATGAGATATTTTTCATTTTTTTTAAAAAAGATATTCAAGGTTTTTTGATTTAAAATAAGCAGCTTTGATTGTATTAATTAAAAGCATTGTTACAGTCATCAAACCTACTCCTCCAGGAACAGGAGTAATTGAACCAGCGATACTTTTAACAGAATGAAAGTCAACATCACCAGATAGCTTTCCATGATGATTTCGATTAATACCAACGTCAATAATAATAACACCAGGTTTTATCATGCATTTATTTATTAAATCTGGTTTTCCAGTTGCTGAAATTAATATATCTGCATATTTAGTTATCATTCCAAGATTTTTTGTATTCGAATTACATAAAACCACAGTAGAGCCTTCATTTAAAAGCATCATTGCCAAAGGTCTTCCAACAATGTTACTTGTTCCTACAATTACTACATTAGTTCCACATAATAATATTTTTTCATGCTCAAAAACTTTCATAATTCCATAAGGAGTACAAGGTTTAAAAAATGGTCTTTGATTCTTTGTTAATAAACCTATATTAATAGGGTTAAATCCGTCAACATCTTTAATTGGTAATATAGCTCTTGCAACTTTGTGAATATCTATATGTTCTGGAAGAGGTAGCTGTACTAGGATTCCATGAACATTTGAATCCTCATTTAAGAGTTTGATCCTATTTAATATAAAGCTTTCACTTATTTCAGAAGAATAATGTTCTTTAATAGAATTAATCCCAACTTTTTTGCAAGCATTTATCTTATTTCGCACATATACATGTGAAGCTACATTATCTCCAACCAATATTGTAACAAGGCATGGACGAATATTTTGGCTGCTTATTAACTTATTGACACGATCAGATGCTTTATGCCGAATATTTTCGGATAATGACAAGCAATCAATAATATGGGAACTCATATACTCCTTTCGTTTTTATAAAAAATTGAATAATATTTCAAAAATTAAAAATATTCTTATATTATTTTAAATAAAAATTTGTAGCTACTTCTGCTATCTCTTATAATTTTTACAAGTAATAAGACTCTAAAATCTTTTAAAGATCTAGCTATAGAAATCTAATTTTCTATCACTTAATTCAGAATCTAAAATAATTTAGAAGATAATTATCTTATTAATCTTTAATATAATTCTACTAATAATTTTTTTTCAAGTATAAAATTACTAATTATTTCAATTTTATTTTTTAGAAATATATTAAAGAAAAAAATCCAATAATATTATCTGATTCGAATTCGAACAATAATGAAATTCATGTATTATAGAAAATTAAAGAGTAATAAAAATAAAATATTTTTTAAATTAATAAATAAATAATTTAGCATTTTATTATATTGAAAATATTAAAATAAAAAATTTATCCTTTAGAGTTTTTAGATTCTATCAATATTTAATATTTATAAAAATAAAAAAGAAATATTAAATATTGATAAATTTCTAGTTTTCAAAAAATTTATTAGGAGATAAATAATGACCTCTCTTTTAGAGAAAAAGGTCTTATCAATTAAGATTGACGAAGATGCTCAAGAAACTCAAGAATGGTTAGAAGCATTTTCTGCTGTCATAGACCATGAGGGAATAGAACGTGGAAGTTATTTGCTGAATCGTTTAATTGAAAAGGCATATCATTTTGGAATTAAAGTTAAAAACTTTCAAAATACATCATATATTAATACAATTTCTTCTAATTTAACATTGAAATATCCAGGAAATCTAGAAATCGAATCTAAAATTCGCTCTTATATACGTTGGAATGCTATGGCAATGGTAGTAAGGGCTAATACAAAACATAATCTTCACAATCAGGGAGATGAGCTTGGAGGTCATATAGCTTCATTTGCATCTTTAAATACTATGATTAGTTGTGGACAGGACCATTTCTGGCATGCTGAGACTGAGAAACATGGAGGAGACCTCATTTATTTTCAAGGACATGCATCACCTGGCATATACGGTCGGGCCTATTTGGAAGGTCGATTAACAAGTGAACAAATGGATAATTTTCGTCAAGAGATTGATTCTAAAGGATTATCTTCATATCCTCACCCAAAATTAATGCCTAAATTTTGGCAATTCCCAACTGTTTCAATGGGACTAGGACCATTAATGGGAATTTATCAAGCTCGTTTTCTGAAGTATATTCATGCTCGTGGAATTGCAGATACAAGCAATAGAAAAGTTTGGGTATTTTGTGGTGATGGGGAAATGGATGAGCCGGAATCTTTAGGTTCTATAACTTTAGCCGCAAGAGAAAAATTAGATAATTTAATTTTTGTTGTGAATTGTAATTTACAAAGATTAGATGGTCCTGTTAGAGGTAATGGAAAAATTATACAAGAATTAGAAAGCCTCTTTCAAGGCGCAGGTTGGAATACTATTAAACTCATTTGGGGTGGATATTGGGATTCTTTACTTGCTAATGATAAGAATGGCATTTTGCAAAGGGTAATGAAAGAAACTTTGGATGGTGAATATCAAGCTTATAAGGCTAATAATGGTAAATTTGTTCGAGAAAATTTTTTTGGGAAAGATCCGGAATTGCTAAAATCTGTTTCTCATATGAGTGATGAGGACATTTGGCGTCTAAATCGAGGAGGACATGATCCATATAAAGTATATGCAGCTTTTAATAAAGCAGTAAACCATAAGAATCAACCAAGTGTAATTTTTGCAAAAACCATTAAAGGGTATGGTTTGGGTAAAAAAGGACAATCTAAAAATCCTTCGCATCAACAGAAAAAACTTGATTTAAAAACAATAAGACAATTTCGTGACCGATTTCAGATCCCAATACCTGATCATGAGCTTGAATCATTGCCATATTTCAAGCCATCACAAGATTCTCCTGAAATGAAATATTTGCATGAAAGGAGAATTTCTCTAGGTGGATATTTACCAAATAGAAGAATAAAATCAGATGAAAAATTTAAAGCTCCACTATTAGATTATTTTAAAAATATACTTGATCCTACAAGTAATGATCGAAAAATATCTACTACTCAAGCATTTGTATGGTTCCTTAATGCTCTATTAAGAAATAATACTCTAGGTTCTCGAGTGGTACCTATTTTAGCAGATGAATCTAGAACTTTTGGAATGGAAGGTTTATTTCGTCAAATAGGTATCTATGCACCAGAAGGCCAAAAATATATCCCTGAAGATAAACATCAGCTTTTATATTACAGAGAAGAACATAATGGTCAACTTTTACAAGAAGGAATTAATGAAGCAGGAGCAATGAGTTCATGGATTGCAGCATCTACATCATACTCAACAAATAATCGAATAATGATTCCATTTTATATATATTATTCAATGTTTGGTTTTCAACGTATCGGTGATTTAGCTTGGGCAGCGGGCGATATGAGAGCTAGAGGATTTTTATTAGGAGGTACAGCTGGACGCACAACTCTAAACGGTGAAGGGTTACAACACGCTGATGGGCATAGTCATATTTTATCTTCTACAATTCCAAATTGTATTTCTTATGATCCAGCCTTTGCTCATGAACTGGTTGTTATATTAAATAATGGTTTAAAACGAATGATTGAAGACCAAGAAGATATTTATTATTACATAACCATAATGAATGAATCTTATTCCCAACCAGGTTTGAAAAATGGAGATGAAGAAGGCATTATTAAAGGAATGTATAAATTCAGTTCTAGTAGCAATAACAATAGCCATATTAGAGTACAATTGATGGGATCTGGAACAATTCTTCGTGAAATCATAGCCGCTCAAGAATTACTTGAAAAAGATTGGGAAATTGCTTCTGACGTTTGGAGTGTAACCAGTTTTACTGAACTGCGTAGAGATGGTCTAAACATAGAACGTCATAATTTATTGAATCCTAAAGATCAAAAAATTTCATATGTTACGAAACAGTTGAATGAAACAAAAGGGCCTATTATTGCATCAACTGATTATATGAAATTATTTGCAGATCAGATTAGACCTTTTATTCCAAAAGGTCGGAAATATCATGTGTTAGGGACAGATGGTTTTGGCCGTTCTGATTTTCGCTGTAAATTGCGAAAACATTTTGAAATTGATCGTTATTTTATAGTTTTAACCTCGTTAAAAGCTTTGGTTGATGAAAATAAAATAACTATTAATACAATTTCTAAGGCTATTGATAGATATAAAATTAACAAAAATAAACCTAACCCACATTATGCGTAAGGAAAATAAATATGAGTGATATTGTAAAGATTACAGTTCCTGATATTGGAGTAGAATCCAGCAAAGAAATACAAGTGATTGAAACCCTTGTTTCAATAGGTGATACTGTTAAAAATCAACAAGGGATTATTGTAGTAGAATCTGATAAAGCATCTATTGAAATACCTGCGACTATGTCGGGTAAAGTGAAATTTATCTATATCAAAACTGGTGATAAAATAATTCAAGGTTCTCCAATTTTAGATTTAGAAATTGAAGATTTAGAAATCAAGATACAATCTAGTAAAAATTTAATAAAAAATGAGGAAAATTCAGATGTTTCTTTAGAAAAAACAGGGATAAATCTTCAAAATAATCTTGAATCTAAAGATATTTCATCATATGAAAAATTACCTCTTTCTTCACCTACAGTTCGAAAATTTGCACGTGAGCTAGGCGTAAATCTAAATCATATAAAAGGATCTGCTAAAAATAATAGAATCACCATAAATGATATTCGTGAATTTGTTAAAAATACTTTAAATAGTAAAAGCACTGCATCCAATAGAAATGATTTACTGGGTATTTCAATATTGCCGAAAATTGATTTCGAAAAATTTGGGTCAATAGAAATTAAACCTTTATCAACGATGAGAAAGATTATAGGAGATAAGTTACACAGAAATTGGGTAAATATTCCACATATTACGAACAATGATGAAGCTGATATTACAGATTTAGAGAACTTCAGAGTTTCTATAAACAAAGAGAATGAAAAACTAGGTATTAAAATCACAATTCTTGCTTTTTTAATAAAAGCTGTTTCCATTTCTTTGAAAGAATATCCTGAATTTAATTCATCTCTTGATGAAAATAATTTGATTTTTAAGAAGTATTATAATATTGGTTTTGCTATCGATATCAAAAAAGGTTTAATTGTTCCTGTAATCAATAATGTTGATCGAATGGGAATTATAGACATAGCAAAAAAAATTAAAGAACTTTCCGAAAAAGCAAGAAATTCAAAAATATCTCCCTCCGAATTAGAAGGAGGTTGCTTTTCGATATCTTCTTTAGGAAATATTGGTGGTACATCTTTTACACCTATTATTAATTCACCCGAAGTAGCAATCCTTGGTGTTTCTAAAGCCCAATATAAACCCATGTGGAATCAAGAAAAATTTTTACCAAGATTAATGCTACCTTTATCTTTATCTTATGATCACAGAATTATCGATGGCGCTCTAGCAGCTCGTTTTAATTCGAATTTGATAAAAATTTTAACTGATTATCGAAGAGCTTTGCTCTGATTCATGTCAAAAAATTTAAAAATTTAGGTATCTACTGAATAGTGCTGCTTAAGTATAGCTTTAGCTTCTTCGCGCACACGTTCAGGTGATGTACCACCAACATGGTTTCTGGAGAATATAGACCCTTCAAGTGTTAGTATATTTCGAACATCATCATCGATTTTTGAATGATATTTTTTCATTTCATCTTTGGTTAGATCTTCTAAACCACAACCACGTTTTTCACAATCATAAACAACTTTTGAAACTATTTCGTGTGCATCTCGGAAAGGTAATCCTTTTTTTACCAAATAATCAGCAAAATCAGTAGCAGTAGAGAAATTCTTTAATGCAGCTAATCTCATATTATATGATTTTGGTTTAATACATTGCATCATCTTGGTAAAAACAATTAAAGTACTTCGAATAGTATCAACTGTATCAAATAACCCTTCTTTGTCTTCTTGATTATCCTTATTATATGCAAGAGGTTGGCTCTTCATGACAGTTAGTATGGAAATTAAATGCCCATATACTCTTCCTGTTTTACCTCTTGCTAGCTCTGGAACATCTGGATTTTTCTTTTGAGGCATGATAGAACTACCGGTACAAAACTGGTCTTCTATATCAATAAAGTTTACTTGAGGATTTAACCACATTATCAATTCTTCAGAAAATCTGGATAGATGGGTCATGATTATTGATGCTACTGCGCAAAATTCAATTATAAAATCACGATCTGATATTGCATCAATTGAATTTTGACACACACCATCAAAACCTAAATTTTTTGCCACTCTATATCGATCAATTGGAAAAGATGTACCAGCTAATGCTGCTGATCCTAAAGGCAAATAATTCATATGTTTCCGACAATCTTTAAAACGATAAATATCCCGTTTGAACATTTCAGCATAAGCAAGAAGATGATGTCCAAATGTTATTGGCTGTGCAACTTGTAAATGAGTAAAACCTGGCATAATTACATCTGCATGTTCTAATGAAAGATTAGCTAAAACACAAAGCAACTTATTTAGAAGGTTTGTTAAATCATCAATCTCATCACGAATCCATAAACGCATATCTGTAGCTATTTGATCGTTTCTAGAGCGAGCTGTATGTAATTTTTTCCCAGCATCCCCAATGAGTTCAATTAAACGATTTTCAATATTTAAATGGACATCTTCAAAATCAATTTTCCAAGAAAATGTATCATTATTAATTTCAAGAATAATTTGATTTAAACCTTTCTCTATATTTCTTAGATCTTCTATTGAAATAATATTTTGGGTAGATAACATTTCAGCATGAGCTAGAGAACCCTGAATATCACAGTGTGCTAAACGTTTATCAAATTTTAAAGATGCTGTGTAATTTTTTACCAATTCTGATACAGGTTCTGAAAAACGACCTGACCAAGCATATTTTTTCTTTGAAAATTGATTTTGATTAGCTAAAGTTGAAGTATTCATATATTAATTGGACCAATTAAAAAATTTTTTGTTAAATAACAATCAATTATTGTATTTTAAATCAATCGGAGTTTTTCAATGAAATGGGATAAGTTAGTTAAAGATTTTAGTAATTATATACCTCAGTCTGATTGGATACAAACAGTTTTAGTTGCTAGTACTTTAATAGCTATCTTATTATTTATACAATGGATAATAGCGCGTTTAGTTCTATGGATCACAAATCGAATCTTAGTATTAATCGGATATAAGGAATGGGATGCTATTTTTACAAAGAGAAAAGTATATCAAAATATTTGGTATGCAGTTCCTTTCTTTGTTATATCTACGGGTGTCGAATTTATACCCCATATAGATGGGGTAGTTGAACTTATTAGGCGTGTAGCATATTCTGGTTTATGGATCTGCCTTTTCATTGCATTAGCAGGAATACTTGATTCATTTCAAGATATACATTCTATAAGTATTAAAGCAAAAAATCGTTCCATTAAGGGGTATATACAAATTGGTAAATTATTTTTATTTATAATCTGCACTGTATTAGTACTTTCTATTTTAATTGGTCGTTCACTTTTGTGGATGATTTCTGGACTTGGAGCTCTATCAGCTGTCTTATTATTAGTTTTTAAAGATACATTATTATCTCTTGTCGCAAGCACACAACTTATTACTAATGATATGTTGCGTATCGGTGATTGGATACAAATGCCACAATCTAATGCTGATGGTTTTGTGCGTGATATTGCTTTGCATACTGTTAAAGTTCAAAATTTAGATAATACAGTTACAACAATACCTACATATAAATTATTTTCAGAAAGTTATAGAAATAATCGTCAAATGTTTGAATCGGGAGGGCGAAGAATTAAACGTACATTGCTTATTGATGCTAGCAGCATTCGTTTCTTAAACTTTAAAGATTATCAAGAATTGAATAGATTTGAATTACTGCATGACTATATACAAAAAAAAACCTTTCATTTTCAAAAAGTAGATAATAATTTAGGTGTTTCATCACATGATTCTTCGACAGATAAATATCTTTTGACTAATATAGGAATGTTTAGAGCTTACGCATTAGCTTACCTTAGAGAGCATCCTGAGTTGAGGAAAGATATGATGATGATGGTTCGAATGATGGAACCATCTTCAAATGGTATTCCAATAGAAATTTATTGTTTTACAGCATTAACAGCTTTAATAGAACATGAAAGAATACAGGGAGATATTTTTGATCATTTTTTAGCAATTCTACCAGAGTTGAAGCTACGATTATATCAACGCCCTTCTGGATCTGAATTTTCAGAAATATTACAACCTATAAGTAGAGTTTATTTGGAAAATCATCTTAATGATGAGTAAATTTTTAAAAGGCATTATAAATGAGTATTGTAACAATTGGAATAGCACAAATTAATTCATGTGTTGGTGATTTAGTGGGCAATGCAAAAAAGATCGAATCGTCTGTACATGATGCATATAAAAAAGGTGCTAATATTGTAATTACTCCTGAGCTTGCTTTAATAGGTTATCCACCAGAAGATTTATTGTTACAAAAAAGTTTTTTAATGAAACAAAAAAGACAACTTGATATGTTGCAATCTTCTTTTTCATCTTTACAAGGTTTGCATGTAATTATTGGACATACTTATTTAAATCAAACTAATAAACTCTTATATAATGCAGCTTCAATTTTTTTAGAAGGAAAATCTTTAGGAGTTTATTGTAAAAGAAATTTACCAAATTATTCAGTTTTTGATGAGAAAAGATATTTTAATAAAGGTATCCAACCTTTAATCTTTAAAGTAAAAAACATAACTTTTAGTATAGCTATTTGTGAAGATATTTGGTTTGATCAAACAATATATAAAGCTGAAACTGATGTCATGCTAGTCTTAAATGCATCTCCTTATAATATTTTAAAAGAAAAAAGGAGATATGAAATAGTAGAAAAAATTGTTAAAAACAAAAATTGTACAGTTGCTTATGTAAATATGGTAGGAGGACAAGATGAACTAGTATTTGATGGAAATTCATTTGTTATGAATAACTTAGGGAAATACATTGCGATGCCTAGTTTTTGTGAAGCAACATATTTAATTAATATTGGCAAATCAGGTGTTATATATCCATCAATACACAATTCTAATTTTATTCAACCTCCTGATACTGTAGAATCCAAAATTTGGAAGGCATTAAAGTTAAGCTTGCAAGATTATTTAAAGAAAAATAGTTTTTCAAATGTAATGATTGGCTTATCAGGCGGAATAGATTCAGCTCTTGTGTTAGCAATTGCACATGCTGCACTTGGATCTGATAAAATCAAAACAATTATGATGCCTTCTCCTTATACTTCAGATATCTCAAAAATTGATGCGTTTTGTATGAGCAAACATTTAGGAGTTCATCATATAGAAATTTCGATTGAAACAATGATCAAACATTTTGAGACAATGATTTTCCCATTTGTAAAAAAAAATTCAAATGAAAAGAATATAACTAAAGAGAATATACAATCTCGTATTCGAGGTTTAATTTTAATGACATTGTCTAATGATACAGGGAATCTTGTATTAGCAACCGGCAACAAATCTGAAATTGCTACAGGATACTGTACTCTTTATGGGGATACCATCGGAGGGTTTGCCACAATTAAAGATCTCACAAAAACATTGGTATATCGTTTAGCTAAATGGTCTAACCGATGTTTTGAAAATATTCCATCTCGAATTATTAAAAGGCTTCCATCAGCAGAGCTCTACCACGGGCAAACTGATCAAGATACCCTTCCATCATATGATATCCTGGATGGGATAATAGAACGATATATGGGAAATAACGAATCAGCAAATCAAATAATTTCTGCAGGCTATCCTCATGATATTGTCATGAGAGTCTTAAATTTGATTCATATAAATGAATATAAACGTCGTCAGTATCCAATTGGTCCAAAAATTACATCATGTGCATTTGGTAAGGATTGGAGATTTCCAATTACTAATAGATTTAAATAATTTTATGGAATCATCTTTCCAATTTTATGATTTTTCTATTGATTCGATATATTCAATTTTCAGATAAATTTTAGATTTTCCTTTCCAATCAAATTTTTCTAGACGATAAGCTGCTTTTACATGATTAGGAACAATTTCTACTCTGTTAAAACAAATAGCTTCAAAATGAGCGTTTTCCCTTTTCAATAAAAGTTTTAAATGTTTTCCTGATATCAATTTTTGATTTTGAACGAAAAAATAATCTAAAAATAAAGGATCATTAAATCCAGATCCCCAAATATGTTGTTTCAATAAACTTGCTATTTCAACATTCATATATTCAATTTCCAATGATCCATCAGTTTCAACAATAGGTAAAACTTTTTTTTGTTTTAATATTTCTTCAACAACATTTTCAAAAATGGAAGCAAAATTTGAGTGATCACTTTTATTCAAAGTAAGACCTGCTGCTAATGCATGCCCGCCAAAATTATTAATTAATCCTATATGACGTTTAGAGATCGTATCTAAAATATCTCTTAGATTAACATCAGGAATTGAACGTCCAGATCCTCTGATTTTACCATTGTCAATAGAAGCAAAAATTATAGTTGGTTTCCAAAATCGATCTTTTAATTTAGATGCTATTAAACCTATTACTCCTTGATGCCATCTATGATCATGTATACAAAGAGTATTTTTTTCACTCGATTGATTAATAATTTCATTTGCTGTGTTTATAGCTTGCTCTTTCATATTTAATTCAATCATTTGGCGTTGTTTATTTATTGAATTCAATTCCTTTGCAATATTCATTGCTTCTTGAAAATCGTCAGTTAAAAGGCAGTTAATACCTAAAGTCATATCTTTTAGACGCCCAGCAGCATTAATTCTAGGAGCTATTAAAAAACTTAGATCAGAACAAATTGCGTCATTTGGATTACGTTTAGCTATAGTAAATAATGCTTCTAATCCAGGTTTTAATTTTCCGTTTCTTATTCTTTTCAATCCTTGATAAACTAGTAATCGATTATTAAAGTCTAATTTTACAACATCAGCCATAGTTCCTAATGCTACTAAATCTAGTAGATTGCTTAATTTAGGACCGCCATGAACAGCATATTTACCACAACGTCTCATTTCCGAACGAAGTTCTAACATTAGATAAAAAATTACCCCTACGCCAGATAAATTTTTTGATGGAAATTTACATTCTTTTTGATTTGGATTAACAATGGCAAGGGCTTCGGGCATTGTATCCCCAGGTAGATGATGATCGGTTATAATCACTCCTATTCCAAGTGAATTTGCTGCATCGACCCCTTCAACACTAGTAATACCATTATCAACAGTGATGATAAGATCAGGTTTATAATTTTTTTTTTGTATTAATTTTTCTACAACTGCTATTGACAAGCCATATCCTGTTTCAAATCTGTTTGGAACAAAAAAATTAACATCAGCTCCCATATCTGATAAAGCCCGAAAGGCTACAGCACAAGCAGTAGCACCATCGCAGTCATAATCCGCAACGATTAGAATTTTTCTATGATTTTCTATTGCATTATTTAATATTCTAGCTGCTAATCTAGCATTCGTTAGATTAATTGTAGATGCAAGATTTGATAATTCTAATATAGTATCATTGACATTTGAAATACCACGTGCTGCCCATATGCGAGATAACAAAGGATGTATACCAGAATCTTTCAATATTCTGTAATTTTTTACAGAAAAATTTCGTTTAATTAAACAGGGTAGGACCACCAAAAACTCCAATTTTTATATATTGATGGAAACCAATATATCCATTTAAAAGAATTAGATAACGTAAGAATTACACGACGTGTTTTTCCAAAAAGAAATAATTGAGTTGACTGAAGAGGCAACCCATTAGGTTTGCAAAGGCTTTTAATAAAAGATTTATCTAATTTACTTAAAGCATCTAACCATGAATACCAATCTTCATCATTATAAGATTGCTTTAATTCATTTAATATATAAGATTCCTCAACTTTTGCTAAACAATTCCAAGGATATGCTCCACCATATAACCAAAGCATATTAATAGGTAATAATCCTTTTTCTTGACGTTTTTGATTTATTGGATGTTTATGCCATATTATTTGTACATGATTTAATAAACGACGCCATAAAATAAAAAATGAAGATTGACTATACAAAATATTTTCTATTCCATGTTCTGCTATCATAAGTGGACTTACTGAATCTGGTTTTATTTTATCAGGTATAAATATTCGAATTCTTTCTGCAGAAAGAATCTGTGCTTTAAATCCGAATTCTTTTAAATATGGAAGAATACTATTTATTAAAATTTTTGTTTCATTTATATCAAAATTCATTGTTTGAGGATCGAAATTACATGTTGATCCATTTTGCCTAAATAAAAAACTGCCTAATTCACCAAGCCAAATTTGTTCTTGTTTATTTGAATTAGATAAATGAATATTTGCTAGAAAAGGACCAAGTCCGGAACTTAATTTTTGGTGTTTTTTTGGAACAAATCCATGTTCTTCTAAATCCCATGCTTCGAAAGCAGTACAACCAGCCTTCATAGGATCAAAATTTGTTGATTTAAATGAAGCTAGTTGTAACCATTTAAAAAAATAAGGAGCATATTTTGGAAGAAGTTTTTCCAGATCATATGCTACATTAAATGGAGGTAAGCTATTCGGAATAATGATGCGCATAACAAGAATTATAATATAAATAAAAATTAATTAATCATAAACCATTAGTGAGATTTTATCAGTGAAAATACCTTATGAAATATGGATCGGGGCTCATTATGCAGGTATAGCTCATCCTTTTTTAAAAATTAGTAAAAATAGCAGAAGAAAAGATCGTTTTATTTCTTTCATATCAAATATATCAATGATTGGCATTGCTATTGGTGTATCAGCATTAATTATTACTTTATCTGTAATGAATGGCTTTCAAAAAGAAGTACGTGACAAAATGTTATCAATGCTTTCTCATATAGAAATCTTATCTCCTAATATTCAATTAAATCATTGGAAAGAAATAGCTCAAATAGCAGAGAGTAATTTAAAGGTTCAAGCTACAGCTCCATTTTTTTATTCTCAATCAATCTTGATTTTCAGAGAAAATTTTAAAGGAATTCAAATAAAAGGCATCAATACTGAATTCGAACATAAAGTTTCTAAAATTCATACCAATATATTAAAAGGAGAATTTAATGATTTAAAAACTGGAGAGTATGGAATCATATTAGGAAAGGAAATAGCAGATAATTTTGGAATTGAAGTTGGTAATAATATACTCTTGGTAATTCCACAAAATTCTTTTAATTTATTTAATTTCTATCCAAGAATGAAGCAAATGAAAGTCGTTGGAATTTTTTCTTCAGGACATTACGAATATGATTCATCGTTTGGATTTCTCGATATTGAAGATGCAGTGAAAATTTTTCAAGAGAATGGTACTTCTGGTATACGATTACATTTAGAAGATATGCATCTCTCTAAAAAAGTTTCAATGGAATTAGAACAACTCTTACCTCCTTATTTAGCAATAAGAGATTGGTCCTATAGTAATCAAATGTGGTTTACAGCAATACAAACAGAAAAGAAAATGATGTTTCTAATTCTTACTTTAATTATAGCTGTAGCAGCTTTTAATCTTTTATCTTCATTAGTAATGACTGTTAAAGATAAGCAATCTGATATTGCTGTTCTTCGTACGATTGGAAGTGGATCAATAAATATTGGATTAATTTTTTTAGCACAAGGTGCAATTATTGGAATAATAGGTACAACAATAGGAATATTTGGAGGTATATGTATAGCACAAAATATCAATTCAATTATTTCTTTTATTGAAAGTGTTTTCAATATAGAAATATTCCCTTGTGAAATCTATATTTTTAGTGTTTTACCTTGTGATTTACGTTTTTACGATATTGCAACTATTTCATCAACATCTATTTTACTATCATTAATAGCTACCATTTATCCAAGTTGGCGAGCTTCTCGACTACAACCTACTCAATTATTGCGATATGACTAATAAGCAAATTTTAAATAAAAATATAAACCCAATTTTGGAAAGTTCTAATATTTCTAAATTTTTCAGAGAAGGATCAGATAAGAAAATACAAGTTCTTAACAATGTTAATTTCTCAATCTCTCATGGGGAAATAATAGCTATTATGGGAGCTTCCGGTTCAGGAAAAAGTACTTTATTACATATTCTTGGTTTACTAGATATACCTGACAAAGGTTTTGTAACTATAGATGGTGAAAAAACTAAAAATTTATCAGAAAATCAGAGAAATATAATTCGAAATAGAAAACTTGGATTTGTTTATCAATTTCATCATTTACTATCTGAATTCTCAATATTAGAAAACGTAGCAATGCCTTTAATCATTCGTCGACAAAAAAAATGCAATATTTTAGAAAAAGCAGAACATATGTTATCTCTTGTTGGTTTATCAAAACGATTAAATTCTTTTCCAACTGAGTTATCTGGAGGTGAATGTCAACGTGTTGCTCTTGCTAGAGCATTAATTAATAATCCAATATGTGTTTTAGCAGATGAACCTACTGGTAATTTGGATAAAAAAACAGCGAATTGTATATTTGATTTACTAGTCCAAATGAACTTAAATTTCAAAACAGCATTTATATTTGTTACACACGATATTGAACTAGCTTCTCTTGCAGATAAAAAATTAATTATGAAACAAGGTAATCTTTTTGTAAACTCTCGATAATTTTATTCTATAAATGAAATGTTAATAGATACTCATTGCCATTTAAATTCTCCAAAATTTTCCTTTCAAAGAAATCAAATTGCGAAAATTGCTTTTGACTTAGGAATTTCTAAAATTCTAATACCATCTTTGAAAAGAGATGATTTTCTGTCTATTAAAAGAATAGCTAAAAATATAAAAGGAATGGTTTATGCTCTCGGTATACACCCTTTATATGTTAAATTTAGTACAGTTGAAGATCTAAATTTATTAGATCAATCGATTAATAAAGCTATTTTAGATCCTTGTTTTGTTGCTATAGGAGAAATTGGTCTTGATTTTTTCGGATATGAAAATTCGATTTTAGAAAATATAAAAAAACAAGAGTATTTTTATCTCGAACAATTAAAATTAGCAGGGAAATATAAACTTCCTGTAATACTACATACTCGAAAATCACAAGATAGATTATTAAAATACATTCGTCAAAATCAATCAAGTTTATCTGGTGGGATTGTACATGCTTTTAATGGAAGTTTACAACAAGCTCATCATTTTATAGATCAAGGATTTGCACTTGGATTTGGAGGAATGGTTACATATAATAGATCAACTTGTATAAGAAAATATGCTTCTCAATTAAAACTTGAAAATATTGTTTTAGAAACAGATGCCCCAGATGGAATTCCATCATGGTTATTTGGTCAAAATAAAATAAATGAACCTTCTGAATTAGTAAAAATAGCAGAAGTTATAGCCCAACTTCGTGATATATCTTTTGAAGAAGTTTCTTTTGAAACTAGCTTCAATGCAATGCGTGTTATACCCCGAATAAATTTAAATTCTATCAAATGATTTTGGATCGTATAATATATAAAGTATAATACTGCTTTTATTTTGTATTATTCCCATTCAATAGTTGCTGGTGGTTTGTTAGATATATCATATACTACTCGGTTTATTCCCTTAATTTCATTAATTATTCTAGATGATACGCGCATTAAAAAATCATGAGAAAGAGGAGCATAATTAGCTGACATAAAATCTGAAGTCTGTACTGCTCGAATTGCTATAACATTTTCATAAGTCCGATTATCTCCCATAACACCAACTGATTTTATAGGAAGAAAAACAGCAAATGCTTGAGAGACATTTTCATATAAACTCTTTCCATTCACTGGATCTTTATTTTTATGAAGCTCTTCAATAAGAATTGCATCTGCTTTTTGAAGTAATGTAATAAACTCCTCTTTGACTTCACCTAAAATTCGCACGCTTAAACCAGGACCTGGAAAAGGATGTCTATAAACAATTTCTGTCGGCAATCCTAAAGAAATTCCTAAATTTCGAACCTCATCTTTAAAAAGATTTCGCAAAGGTTCTAAAAGTTTTAGACCTAAAATATTAGGTAACCCACCTACATTATGATGAGATTTGATTGAAATAGACTTTTTGGTTTTACATCCTGCAGATTCTATAACATCTGGATAAATTGTCCCTTGTGCTAACCATTTTACTCCTCTCTCTTGTGATGCTATTTTTTGAAAAACTTTAATAAATTCATTACCAATAATTTTTCGTTTTTCTTCAGGATCAAATATCCCTGACAATTTTTTTATAAATCTTTGTTTTTCATCAATGTAATGAATTTTTAATCCAATCTTTTCAATTAAAGATTCTTTGATATTTTGTTTTTCATTTAATCGAAGCAATCCATGATCTACAAATACACAAGTCAGTTGGCTATTAATTGCTTTATGGATTAGAAGCGCTGCAACTGTGGAATCAACTCCACCAGATAAACCAAGAATAACTTTTTCTTTACCAACTAAATCTCGAATTTTATTTATTTGTTCATTAATATAATTAGGAATAGTCCAATTATTAGAGCATTCACAGATGTGCTGGATAAAATTCTTAATTATCTCAAATCCTTTCAAAGTATGAGTTACTTCAGGGTGAAATTGAATAGCATAAAAACGGCGCATTTCATTAGCCATTGCAGCAATAGAGCATAATTCAGTAGATGCTATTTTTTCAAATCCTGGAGGTAATTCAGTTACCATATCCCCATGACTCATCCATACTTTTAGTATATTTTTACCGTCATTCGAAATAGAATCAAACAAGTCATTGAATAGTCTATTTGTTTTATTCACAACCATTTCAGCATAACCAAATTCTCTAATATTGTTAGAAGAACTAACTTTTCCCCCAAAATATTGAGCCATAGCTTGCATTCCATAACAAATACCTAATATTGGAATATTAAGCTCAAAAATTAAAGGAGGAATTCTTAAAGAATTTTCATTATTAATTGAAAAATGACTACCTGAAAGAATTATTCCTCCAAAACCTATTTTTATTTTCTGTCTCAAAATAGAATGACTTATATCACCTGGATATATTTCTGAATGAACTCCTAATTCACGTACTCGTCGAGCTAAGAGCTGAGTGAATTGTGAACCATAATCAAGAATGAGTATGCTTTTATGCATGAATTATATTTTCAAAAATAAGATTTATTGATTTTAATATATGAGATTATAAATCGAATTAATTTAATCTGCCCGATAATTTGGGGCCTCTTTTACAAGTTGTATATCATGTATATGGGATTCACGAACACCAGCTGCAGTAATTTCCACAAATTGTGTTTTTGTGCGCATTTCATTTATTGACGAACAACCACAATATCCCATTGAAGCTCTGATACCTCCAATTAATTGATAAATAGTAGAAGAGATACTTCCTTTATACGGTACGCGTCCTTCAACCCTTCAGGAACAAGTTTCTCAGCATTATTATCTTGTTCTTGAAAATAACGGTCGGAAGACCCAGATACCATAGCTCCTAAACTTCCCATGCCACGATAAGATTTATAAGTTCTTCCTTTAAATAAAACTACTTCACCTGGAGATTCTTCTGTCCCTGCAAAAATTCCACCAATCATACAACAAGAGGCTCCAGCAGCTAAAGCTTTAGCTATATCTCCAGAATATCTAATTCCCCATCTGAAATGATTGGAATATCTTCATTTTCGAGTGCCTTAGCTATATCTAATATAGCTGTAATTTGTGGAACACCCACTCCTGCAACAATCCGAGTTGTACAAATTGAACCTGGTCCTATTCCAACTTTGATTCCATCAACCCCATTTTCAATAAGAGCTTTAGCTCCATCAGAAGTTGCAACATTACCTCCTACGACTTCTAATTGTGGATACCTGTTTTTAATCCATTGAATACGATTCAAGACACCTGAAGAATGCCCATGTGCTGCATCTACAACAACAACATCAACACCTGCAACAATTAATTTTTCAATTCTTTCAACTGTATCTTCTCCAAATCCAATAGCAGCTCCTACTCTTAGTTGACCTTTAGAATCCTTATTTGCAATTGGTTTTTCAGTATTATTAACAATATCTTTAACTGTAGCTAATCCTCGAAGCTGAAATTTATCATTAACAATAAGAACGCGTTCTAATCTATACTTATGCATTAATATTTGAGCTTCTTGTAAAATTGTGCCTTCTTTCATTGTAATCAGTTTATTTTTTGGTGTCATAACATTGCTCAACGGTTGATCTAGATTTTCTTCAAATCGTAAATCTCGGTTTGTAACAATACCAACCACTTTTCCATTTTTCACAACAGGTAATCCTGATATACCATATTGCTTTTGCAAACCAATAGCATTAATTACTTTCATCTCAGGAGTTACAGTGATTGGATCAGTAACAATTCCAAATTCATGTCTTTTAACCAATGCTATTTCTCTTGCTTGCTCATCTGGTGATAAATTTTTATGGATGATTCCTATACCTCCTTCTTTTGCCATTGCAATAGCTAAATTAGATTCAGTTACAGTATCCATTGCTGCTGATACAAGTGGAATATTTAAAATAATATTCCGTGTAAATTTAGTTCTTAAAGAAGTCTCTCGGGTAGCACATTAGAGTATCTAGGCACAAGCAAGACATCATCAAATGTAAACGATTTTTTAAAAATATGCATTGAAAGATTTCCAAGTAAATTTTTACAATTAAAAATTGGTCATTTTTTAAAAATTAAACAAGTATAAATATTATTTATAAGTTAAGATATCAATGATAACCATTTATAAGTATTAAATTTTTTATGAGAAAGAGCATTAGCAAACTGTAGAGTTTCATTTCCAATATTTACAGAAGATAAAGAAGCACATTCCTTAGAAAAAGAATCAATTATTTTTTGAATAATAAAATCTCTTGTCATATTCGATTGATTTTTTAATGACCCAACTCTCTTAGCTGCACTTTTTATCCCTTTATCAGATAACTTCTCTCGGCCTATCCGTAAAATTTTAAGCATTTTCCCGATATTCATATTATATGCTATAGTAGCATGATGCAAAACTGCTCCTGAGAATCTAGCTTGAGCTGATCCTCCAATTTTACCAAATTTAGATTCTATATCATTTATTGGTCTGAACCAGCATTTAATATTTAAATTATTTAATGCTTTTATGATCCACTGTTCTAACAATTCATAAGATTTTTGAAAACTTAAATTATGAATAAAATATTCAGGAAAGCTTAATGAATAAGTAATTGAGCTTTCCGGCTCAATAAACATTGCACCACCACCACTTATTCTACGAACAATCTTTACTCCATAAAGTTCAGCTGCTTCTATGTCAACCTCATTATTTAATGATTGAAATCGTCCTATTACAACAGAAGAAGTTGAAAATTCCCATATGCGTATTGTTGGAGGTCGAAGACCATTTCCTACTTCAGTTGTAATTTGTTTATCCAAAGCAATGTGTAAAGCAGGATCTTGAGGTATTGTATGAATTAATTCCCAATTATTATCAATGTAAATATTATGCATATTAGTAGTATAGTACAGTGTACATTGATTACTTTAATATTTTTCGAATTGTTTCAAGAATATCTGAAATTTGAAAGCCAAGAAATTCTGTTTCAATTGGAAGAGTTGATTCTATAATTTTTTTCAATATCATATTGCTGATATTTATAGGTAATCCTTCAAAAGATTGATTAATATAATCTAATGCTTCTGGAGGATTTAAGAAAAAATCCCCACTTATTTGAACTTTATTAAAGATTCCATTTCCGATATGTAAATCAACAACGATTAATTTACCCCCTGGTACTTTATATTCCCCATGTATTCTGAGATTTGTCTTTTTATTCAATGTTTTAAAAATTAGTGTCCATTATTGAAATTTTGTTTTATTAAAGAGTCGAAAAAAATTTTCAGACGAGATATTAGCAACTTCTTTTTTTGAAATTCCTCTTAATTTTGCTATTTTTTCTGCTATTAATGCAACATTAGCGGGTTCGTTTATTTTCCCCCGATACGGTTCAGGAGAAAGGAATGGTGAATCAGTTTCAATTAACAAACGATCCAATGGAATATTTCTTGCAACTTCATGCACAACATGTGCATTTTTAAATGTTACAATTCCTGATAAAGAAATAAAAAAATTTAATTTAATCACTTTCTGAGCAAAATCTAAATTCTCTGTAAAACAATGCATGACACCAGTCAATGTTTTGGATCTTTCTTCGTTTAAAATTTTTATAACATCATTAATGGACGATCGGGTGTGAACAATTAAAGGAAGTTTAGTTTGATTTGCAGCTTTAATGTGAGATCTAAATTGATGACGTTGTAATTCTGCCATGTCTAATCTTGAGTAATCTAAACCTGTTTCTCCTATAGCAACAACTTTTGGATGTTTAGATAAATCGCATAATTCATCAAATTTTGATTGTGCAGAATTTACATAGCAAGGATGAATACCAATTGATGCCAAAAGATTTTTATGATTAGAAACTAAACTTATTACAGATAACCATTCCAAATCTGTAGTACTAACTACAAGGGCATGAGTTACATAATTCTTTTTCATCCTTATTAGAATATTCGGAATATCATCTCTAAGTTCTGAAACATTTAAATGGCAATGCGAATCAATGTACATAATTAATATTTATTGTTTAAGAAAATATTTCCAAACTTTTTTATTGTAACATAAAAAAAGAACTTCATATTTATTGGATATGTAGCTATTTTTTTTTGTGTTAACAACCAATGCGACATATTTATGATACTAGAAAAATCAGTATTATAAACAACTTGTTCTATAGGTTTTTGTAAAATTGGAAAGTATCTTACATTTTCATTACCTACAAAAATTAGGACTATATCAATACACACCTTTTGTAGGGTATCAATCATTTGATGCACAGAAAGATTTTTGTCACAAATTTTGAATAAATCATCTATTTTAGGTTGAACATCACGAGCTAAAATATTCAATAGTGAAATTATCCATAGAGGACATGTATTTTTATTTTCTGTTGAGGATTGTAAAGCGGCTATTGGTGCTCCACCAGCAGCTGCAAGCCATTCTTTACTTTTTTCTACACCTTGCTTATTTAACCATTTAGAAGCTACTTCTTGATCTGGAATAGAAAGTTTAAATTTTTGACAACGTGAAACAACAGTAGGTAACAATTTATCAATTGCAGCAGCAATTATCAGAAATAATGTATTTTTTGGTGGCTCTTCTAATATTTTTAGAAGAGCATTCCCTGATATCTCATTAAGAGATTCAGAAGGAAATAATATAATAATCCTCCATCCTTCTCGATATGTTGTAGTATTAAACCATAATTCTAATTCACGAATTTGGTTAATGCGAATTTCTCTAGAAAGAGTTTTATTCTTTTTAGGTTCGATTGTTGAATTAACAATTTTAGATATTTTTGTATGATTTATTTTTATAGATTCTGGACTTATTAATTTCAGATCTGGATGATTATCATCAGACAACCAATTGCATGAAGAACAAGCCATACAAGGAAAATTATTTTTTGAATTTTCACATAATAAGCAAGCAGCTACTGTGAATGCAAAGTTTAATTTTCCAATTCCATGTGAACCATGAATAATCCAAGCATGACCCAAACGATTTTTATTACTTAGGAAATTCTCTGCTTCAGCAATTTGCCAAGGTAAAAAATTAAACATTTTCATAATTTTTTTGAAATTAATTTCACCATATCTAATGCAAGAATTGACTGAATATCTTTTTTGATTGTGTCGAATCAATTATATGAATCCTTTCAGGATATAAATTAGCTTGATATAAATAATTATTTCTTACACGTTCAAAAAAAGCTGTTGTTTCTCTTTCAAATCGATCAAGTTTTTTATTGCTATTATTTAATCTTGCACGAGCCAATTTTAATGGAATATCAAATAACCACGTTTTATCTGGTTTTAAATTGATTTCTAAATAAGATTCAATTTTTTTAATATGATTTATTTTAATATTTCTTCCACTTCCCTGATATGCATAAGTAGTATCTGAAAAACGATCACAGACCACCCAAGTTCCACGATCTAATGCTGGTTCAATTAGAGAAACTACATGTTCATATCTTGCTGCAAGTATTAATAATACTTCTGTTGTTATCTGCATTTTCTTATTAAGAATTAATTTCCTTAATATTTCACCAATGATAGATCCGCCTGGTTCGCGAGTGCTAATTACATTTATGTTATTAGATTGCAAGAATTTTATTATCCAAGATGCATAAGTACTTTTTCCTGCTCCATCTACTCCTTCTAATGTGATAAACCGACCACGCCTAATCACATCTCTGTATTTATAGTTATTTTCTTTCATTTTTTTTAAATTTATTTAGAAAAATTGAGTCTTGTAATTATTTGAGAACAAGTAAAAAATATGATTTTTTAATGATAAATTTAATGAGTAAAAAAACACTCTTTGTAAAGTTTAATACTTTACTGAAAAAAGATAACATCCAAATATACATAACTATTCTTAGTTTTTAATATTTTGCAATTTTTGATAGATAATATATTGATGTTTTATATAAATTATTATATTTCAAAGATACCTAGCCATTATAACAATTAATTTTTAATTAATTGTTAATAAAATCGATAAAGAAGTATTATCATTAGTAATTAATCAGTTAGTTACAATATTTCATTTTTTATTAATTCATTTTATATATGAACATTTACTTAAACTCATCTTCAAGAAATTATTTTGATAAATTTCCTTTTTATACACCACTTAATAATTATCAAATACTTTCCATAAATGGTCTTGATGCTATAGCTTTTTTAAATAGACAGTTAACACAAGACATCAATAAACTTAACGAGACTAATGCATTATTTTCAGGTTACTGTACAGAAAAGGGACGTGTTCTTGCAACATGCTTACTTTGGCATCATAAAAAATACACATCAAAGATAAATGAAGATTTAAATATTTATTGTTTAATACGAAAAGATATATTGCCTTCTTTCTTAAAACGTTTATCTATTTTTGTTTTACGTGACAAAGTAAAATTTTACCTTCCTAAACTATATGTTTTAGGATTTGTAGCACCTAAAAAAGATTTAAATAAATTGGAAGATATAATCGAGAGTAAGTTACCTCAAAAAAGCTGGGAACGTTCTGAAAATTCTTTTGGAACCTGGATTGCAAGTCCTTATACTGGTTCTAATTTTTTTAGATGGTGGTGTATCACTGATACAGAACAATTTCTGTATGTTGAAGAAAAAATAGGTAGAATTCTAAGTATGCAATCTAAAGATAAACAAAATTTTTGGCATGATTTAGATTTATCATCAGGTTTATTATGGATTAATTTATCTACACAAAATATTTTTACTCCTCATGCTGTTAATTTAGATTTAATTGAAGCAATCAGTTTTAAAAAGGGATGTTATCCTGGTCAAGAAATAATTGCACGCATGCATTATCGTGGAATACCTAAACGGCGTATGTTTTATGGAAGTTTTAACAAGAATTCTGAAATAAAGGATTTGACTAATTTTATTGGAACAGATGTTATTAATAATAGAAATTCTGATCAGCCATGTGGAAAAATAGTTGATTTTTCAGAAGTATTAGATAGTGTAAAAATTTTATTCGAGTTGAATTTAAATTCATTACCTCAATCTGCCAATGAAAACCTTTTCTTACAGAATTCAGGATCCATCATAAAAATTTTAGATCTTCCATATGCTGTACCTGTAATAAATCTACGGAACGATTCCAAATAAAAATCCAACACCAGTAGTTACAACCATTGCTATAATTCCTAATATCGTAATTCTTGCTGTGGCAGGTAAAATGGGAGCTCCTCCGATCCAAGCAGATAGAATTCCAAGAATGGCTAAGAAAATTACTGAACTAGTCATTACAAATGAAATGATTTTATTAATAGAAGATACCCATGCGATAAATAAAGGCAGAAAACCTCCTATTGCAAATGAAGTAGAAGATACTACAGCAGCTTGAATAGGTTGCGCTCGATTATAGATTGAAATGCCAAGCTCATCACGCGCATGAGCATCTAATGCATCATGATTCGTTAATTCATTAGCTACTTTATAAGCTAAATCAGATGATAATCCTCGATCAATATAAATTTGAGCTAATTCTATCAATTCTTCATCAAAGTTATTATTTAAAGAATCTCGTTCTATTTTTAGATCTGCGGCTTCTGTATCAGATTGAGAACATACTGATACATATTCACCTCCGGCCATTGATAGTGCACCAGCTACCAATCCAGCTAACCCAGAAGTAATAACAGCCTCATGACTAACCTGAGCCCCTGCGACTCCAGTGATTAAGCTTGCTGTGGAAACAATACCATCATTAGCACCAAGAACAGCAGCACGCAACCACCCAGCCCTAAAAATTCGATGATGATTTTCTAATAACATATATTAATAATCACTATTAAGTTTCTGAAATTTTTTACCAAGTTTATTAGCACGTCTCCGCCTCGATTCCATAGGATCGAACTTTAATGGTTGATATATTTCAATCCTATCACCATTAAATAACTTTGAAGTGGGTGTTCTATTTTCACCAAAAACTCCTACTCCATATTTCCATGGATCTAAATCTTCGAAATAATCTTTCAATTCTGATTGCTTGAGAGCATCATCAACTGTGGATTCTTGTGGCAAAATAAGTATTTTTTTCCAAAACTTACTGGATGTGTAGAAATAATAGATGCTAATTAGCAAATAATTTTTATTTATTAACATTTCATCCATAAATAAATTTAGCACGTTTTATAAAACTATCAATAAAACTAGAAGCAATATTATTAAAAATAGGAGAAATAAGAAATTTTATGATTGTGTTTGAGAAAGTATACTCCATTGTAAAACACACTTTGCAATATTTTTCTGAAAAATCTTGAAATTCCCATTTTCCTGTAAGAGAAGAAAATGGGCCCTCAACTAATTCTAGGTTTATGTAATTTGGAAAACAATGCTGATTCCATGTACTAAATTTCTGATATATTCCTCTAAAATCAATAATAATTGAAGCTAAAATTCCTTGTTCATTCTTATGTTGAATTTTGGAACCTCCACACCAAGGCATGAACTCTGAATATTTATCAACATCAGCAACCAAATCAAACATTTGAGCTGAACTATATGGGAGAAAAATAGATTTTTGAATCATAAAATAAAAATTTTTAAAACAGTTAAACAATTAAACTCTACACGCATATTTTACTGGCCAATTATGAATATTATTAATAACCGAAAAGCTTTGCATAATTATTTCGTTATAGAACAATATGAAGCAGGTTTAGTCTTAGAAGGATGGGAAGTAAAGGCAATCCGAGCCGGACAAACACAATTACAAGAAAGTTATATTACCATGAAAAATGGTGAATTTTATATCATAGGAATGCACACCAGCCCTCTACTTTCTGCCTCTAATCATATCAAACCTGATCCAACTCGATCAAAAAAAATTCTTTTAAGAATAGCAGAAATTAAAAAGTTAATTGGAAAGATTCAAAACCGTGGCCATACATTAATACCTGTAAATTTACATGTTAATAAACAAGGTTATATAAAACTTAGTTTTATTGAAGGTAAAGGAAAAAGATTCATGATAAAAGAGATGCTGTTAAAAACAGAGAATGGAATCGTGAGAAAGAAAGAATTTTGAAAACTAAAATTCGATATTAAATATTTTCAAATAAAATATTTAACTCATTTTGTTTTTTTTATAACATTCATAGCTGTAGCTAATAACCCACTGATATCAGCTATATTTGCTGGAATAACAAGGGTATTTCCCTCTTTTGCTAATTGTCCAAAAGCATCAACGAAACGTTCAGCGATTTTTAAACTTGCAGCATCTATTCCTCCAGGTTCTGCAATAGCTTTAGCTACGAAGCTTAGTGCTTTAGTTGTGGCTTCAGCTACTTCTATAATAGCTAAAGCTTGACCTTGAGCTTCATTAATTTGTGCTTGACGAGTTCCTTCTGAACGGGCAATAGCTGCTTCCCGTTCTCCTGTAGCGATATTTATTTGCTCTTGACGGCGACCCTCTGAAGCAGCTATGAGAGCTCTCTTCTCACGTTCGGCTGTTATTTGTGCTTGCATAGAACGTAATATTTCACTTGGAGGTGTTAAATCTTTGATTTCATATCGCAAAACTTTTACTCCCCAATTTAATGCAGCTTCATCAAGAGCAGATACAATACTTGAATTAATAGTATCGCGTTCTTCAAACGTTCTATCCAATTCCATTTTTCCAATAATGGAACGTAATGTTGTTTGAGAAAGTTGAGTAATTGCGGAAATATAATTTGAAGATCCATAGGATGCTCTCATTGGATCAGTAACTTGGAAAAATAAAACTCCATCGACTTGCAATTGTGTATTATCACGTGTAATACATACCTGACTAGGAACATCTAATGGAATTTCTTTTAATGAATGCTGATATGCGATTTTGTCAATAAAAGGGATAATAAAACCTGCACCAGGAGATAATATTCGATCAAATTTTCCGAGACGTTCAACAACCCAAGCATTTTGCTGCGGTACTATAGCAATAGTTTTTATAATCAAAACGCTTATAAAAATTACACATATAAGTAATACTATAAAAGAAAGATCATCGATCATTAGAAAGCCTCATAAAATACCTAATTCTGTTTTAAAAATTTTATCTATTATCGGATAAAGATTTTGGAATAACAATAAAACGATTACCTCGAATTCCAATTATTTGATACAAATTATTTTGTTTGTGAAAGCCATAAGCTAATTCAACTTTCCACTGTACTCCATTATGATTGACATGACCTATATTGTTATCTAACCAATCAGAAATTATTAATATTTTCCCTATATCCATATGATTATTTAGTTTTTCAAAATTATTATCTTTAGTATCAGAATTTTTGAAAAATCTATTTTTACAAAAAATTAAACTAAAAAGTGAAATTATGCAAAATGAGAAAAATTGCAATTTTAAATTGACAAATGTAGAAACTATTCCTGCTCCAGCTAAACCTATTGCAACAAAAATGAGATAAAAAGAACCACTTATAATTTCTAACGTTAAGATCAAGAAAGCTAAACCAAACCATAACCATATATAAATCAATTTTTACATCCAAAATTTAGATTTTGAGAAAGTTTTTAACGATTGAATCTTTAAAAATATAAATATTTATCAATATCAAAATTAATTAACAGTAAGTGAAAAACAAATTAGGTTTATAATTGCATTATAGACATATTATCAGTCGGAGCTATTTTTCCAGATTTGTGGATTAGTTTATATAAAAATATCTTAATACAGATTACTTCATTGTAAGCTATTAAGTGATTAAATATAATATAATGCAATATTAATTACGAAGATAATTTCATTAATATCAACTTTTACATAATCGAATGAAAAGTTAAATTTTATGAACAATAATCTAAAAAATATAAAAATTCCATCAGTTATTCGTATTCGCTTATTAGAACTACAACCAACATATTTAAAGATTGAAGATGAATCTCATCTTCATATTCATCATGAAGCTGGAAAAAAAGGAGCTAGACATTTTCATGTTGATATTGTTTCAGGAATTTTTTCCGGTATGAAAATGGTTAGACAACATCAACTAGTTTATGATTGTTTAAAAGATTTGATTCCATTTCCAATTCATGCTCTTGCAATAAGAACCAAATCAGAATAAAAATTTTTTTAAAAGTTGAAAGGGCAATAATGAAAATTCTCGCTATCTTTTTTATCTTTTTATTTTTATCAAACGAAGTTATTTGTGAAGAAATAGCAATTGTTAACGGTAAATCTATAACTCAAAGTCATGTGAATCAATTTCTGGATTTATTGATTAAACAAGGGGCTGATGATTCAGAAGAACTGCGTGAACAAGTAAAACAAGAAATTATTAATCGACAAATCTTTTTACAAGCTGCTTATGAAGCTGGAATACTTGAAAGGGAAGATATCAAATCTGAGTTGAGCTTTGCTTATGAATCTATTCTCGTTCGTACATTGATGTCAGATTATTTAAAAGCAAACCCTATTTCAGAAGAAAGTATTCGAACTGAATATGAAAAAATTAAATTAGAGCAAATAGAAACAAAAGAATTTAAACTTCGTCATATTTTATTAGAAGATGAAAAAACGGCGAATATTATTCTTTCTAAAATCAAGAAAAATAGAAAAAAATTTGATGAACTAGCTCGAAAAGAGTCTAAAGATTTTGGAAGTTCTGAGAAAGGTGGCGATTTAGGGTGGTCAGTTCCTGAAAATTATGTACTGCCTTTTTCTGAAGCAATCAAAAACCTTAAAAAGGGTGATATTACAGATAAGTTAGTAAAAACAGAATTTGGGTGGCATATCATTCAGGTTGATGATATTCGTCCTATTGAATTTATTGATTTTGATCAAGCAAAATCAAAAATTGAGGAAATATTACAAAAACAAAGTTTGGCTTCTTATCAAAAACAATTGATAGAACAAGCCAATGTAGAAATGAAATAAATAATGAATGTCTTATTTTTGTGATGTTTTATGAATTTTCTTTAAGCCTTACTAAGGATTCAAATTCAGTCTCATTTATAACTGTAACTCCTATCTTTTTGGCTTCAATTAATTTCTTGCCTGATTTTTCTCCAGAGATTAAATAATTTGTTTTTCTTGAAATATGATTATTTATGACTCCTCCATGATCTTTAATATATTTAGAGATCAAATGTCTAGGCCAAGTTGATAATTTCCCTGTTAGAACAAAGTTATTTCCCAATAAGGGGAGATTTAGTTCTTTCTTTTCATTTATAGGTTTTACTCCATTTATTAACAATAAATTTATTATCTCTCGATTATGAGCTTCATTAAAAAATAAAAAAATAGATCGTGAAGCTACTTGTCCTATTCCTTTTGAAATTAAAGTATTTTCATTAGCGTTCATAATGTTTTCTAAATTATAAAATTTTTTAGCTAAATGATCTGCTGTTATCTCTCCTACATAACGAATTCCTAATGAAAATATAAAACAGCTAAGACTAGGGTTTTTAGATTTCTGAATTGATTTAATAATCTTTTCTGATGATTTTTGCCCTGTCCGTTCCAAACTTAAAAGATCATTTACTGTCAACGTATAAATATCGGCCAATGATTTGAGGATATTACTATCTGTTAATTGATTTACTAAATTTTTACCAAATCCATCTATATTTAATGCTCTTTTACTGACTGCATGAAATAAATTTTCTTTTCTTTGAGCAGAACAAAATAAAGAACCTGTACAACGAGAAATAATTCCATTCTCAGATTTTTCAACAGATGATCCGCAAACAGGACAATGTGAATTTATTGAAAATTTATTTGTATTTAGAGGCCTTTCTTTGAGTACTGGTCCTATTATTTTAGGTATAACATCTCCGGCACGTTGAACAACTACAGTATCACCAATCCTTATATCTTTCCGTCTAATTTCTTTCTCGTTGTGTAGTGTTGCTCTTGTTATTATGATCCCTCCAACAGATACAGGTTTTAAATATGCTACTGGTGTTAAAACCCCTGTTCTTCCCACATGAATTTTAATATTAATTAATTTTGTGGAAATTTCTTTTGAAGAAAATTTATGGGCTAAAGCAAAACGAGGAGCTCGTGAAGAATAACCTAGAATTTTTTGTGCGGCTAAAGAATTTACTTTATAAACAACTCCATCAATATCATAATGTATGGAGTTTCGTGAAATTGTGATCCGATCGTAAAATTCAATCAATTCTTTTATAGAAGAAGCATGTTGACAATATTCTGTATTCACAGGAAATCCCCAAATCAACAATTTTTGCAGAATTTCCTCATGTGAAACAATATTAGATGGATTATATATTTTTATTCCATTATGAATGTTATATATATCTCCTAAACCATATGCAAGAAACTTTAGAGGTCTTTTAGCAGTTACATCAGAGTTTAATTGTCTTAGACTACCTGCAGCAGCATTTCGTGGATTAGCAAAAATTTTTTCATTATTAATTTTTTGATAATGATTAAATTTCTCAAAGTCCTTTTTATAAATTAAAACTTCTCCACGAACTTCTAATACATCAGGCACAGGATTGTTAATTTTTAATGGAATTGATCTAATTGTGCGAATATTTGAAGTGACATTTTCACCAATTTTTCCATCCCCACGAGTTGAAGCACTTACAAGCAATCCTTTTTCATATCGAAGATTAACAGCTAACCCATCTAATTTTAATTCGCAAAAGTACTCAAGAAATTCAAATTTTGTTTTTAAAAATCCAACATTAATCAAATGCCGTTTAACCCGTTGATTAAAATTCTCGATTTCTCTTTTATTAAAGGCATTTTCTAAAGATAACATCGGAACAGATAATGGGATATTTTCTAATTTATCTGAAGGAGTAAAACCAACACGTTGCGTAGGTGAATATTTATTTATTAATTGTGGATAAATACTTTCAATTTCGATTAATTTTTTCATCAAATTATCATATTCAGAATCACTTATGATTGGTGAATCATAAACATAATAATACTTATTATATTTGTTAATTTGATCAATCAACTTATTAGAAATTTCGAGAGCTTCTTCTAGATTATATTTAAATTTCATTTGAAAGAAATAGATTCAATCTATAGGTTATAAATAAAAGATTTTTAATTATTAAAAAAATTCTTTAATTGAAAATTAGTCATTTAATTTTATCATAAACGTAATATGTTAATTAAATATTACGTTTATTCTAATCTGCTATTTTATTAGATAAAACTTTCTTCTAAATTTCAAATTTAAGTTTTTTCAAAATTATACTCTTTAATATTTTCTTAAGTATTTTCTTTAATTTATTTAAAAACAAAACAATATTTTTAATCAATCAAATGAATAATTTACATGCAAACTTTAACCTACAAAATATAAAAAACTCACCCAATAATTTTTTATTGTAATTTAGATGCCATCTTTAGATCTTGCCAAGCAGAAGCTTTTTCTGATGGATTGCGCAATAAATAAGCAGGGTGATAAGTAACTAAAACAAATATATTGTTATTTGAAATCCTCAATTTATGAATTTTTCCCCGCAAACTAGATACTGTAGAATTTGTATTTAAAAGAGTTTGGGCTGCAATTTTTCCAATTGCTAGAATTTTTTTAGGATTAATTAAAGAAATCTGCTGATTCAAATATGAAATACATGATGAAATTTCTTGTTGTGTTGGATTTCGATTTCCTGGAGGTCTACATTTTACAATATTTGTAATAAAGACATCTTGACTTCGGCTTAAGCCGATTGACTTCAACATTTCATTTAGCAACTGTCCTGAACGTCCCACAAATGGCAAACCTTCATTATCTTCTTGTTCTCCTGGAGCTTCTCCAATAATCATCCATTCACTCTTTATGATCCCAATTCCAAAAACTGGATTTTTCCGGTTTTTGCAAAGATTGCAAGCTGTGCAAGTTTTAACTATATTTTCCAGTGCATCTAAACTGTTCTGTGGTAATAGTGATGGAGATATATATTCTTTTTGGAAAATATAGGATTTATTTAACAATTCAAAATTGGAAAAATTTTTTGTACTCTTTTGTTTTCTAGTAAATAATAGATTTTTCACCCCAATTTCAGTTAACCATAATTTTTTTAAATAACTAAATTTAAGATTATTCATAAATATTTATTTTCCATTCTGTTCACATTTATGAAATAATTTTTCCATTATAAAAGCATCTTCACATAAATTTTTATCTCGGTAATAATTTTTCCTAATACCTATACATTTGTAATTAGATTTTTTGTAAAATGATATCGCAATATCATTTGATGAACGAACTTCAAGTGATATTCCTGAACTTTTTTCTCTGGATTTTTTTTCACACCAATTCAATAATAATGATCCAAAACCCTTTCTCTGAAAATCTTTTTTGATTGCTATAAGAAGGAGATGACTTAAATCAGGAGTATGCATAACAATACTAAATCCTATTAAAAGATTTCTTTTATCTCTTAATATCCAAGAATCATATCCAGCAGATATGGCATCATTTAAATTTTTTTTGTCCATGGATTAATTTGATCCTCTTGTTCTAGAAGGTATACTTCATTTAAATCTTTCTCAGTCATAATTTGAGGTAACAATTTCAATTTATCTTCAACAAAAGGAACAATTTTTGGATTACCTGTATTTCCCAATTTTTGTTCTGCAATGGTAAAAGCAACTTTATTCCTTATGTATAATGGCATTAGATCTTTAAGTATTTGTTTTTTATGATGATTTTTAAGAAAGATTTCCTTTCCTAAAATTGCTATATTTTTTGCACTAGGATAGTATATTGAAGTTTTGAGCCAAGATGAATTTAGATTAGAATTAATATTTTCGATACTCCATGCATTTCCTACCAATACTAAGTTTGGTTGCTTTTGAAATTTATAAAAAGCATTAACCTTGTTTCTTAACCATGGAACAAGATCATTACAGGCTACTAGTATAGTAGATTGAAGAATATTAAAACCAAACTGATACTTAGGATTTACTTGATAAGCAGATAAATATATTTCGTTCATTTTAGCATCTGAAGCAACTACAATTATTTGATCAATTTTTGATTTGCTTGCTTCTGCCATTGCTAGATGTGATTCGATAGATAAAATTGGAATTTTTAAAGTCAAACTCATTCCATGAGCCAATGAACATGAAAGTCGAGTACCCGTAAAAGATCCTGGACCTTGTCCAAAAACTATGCAATTTATCGCTTTTTTATCCAAATTTAATTTTTTAAGAATATTATCTATCATATGCAATAAAGATTGAGTACTATTCTCTGAAGTTACATCTTCAACAATGGTTATGTTATTAACCTCATCTACTTGAAGCAATGCAACACTGCGCTGTGAGCTTGATGTTTCTAGAGCTAACAAATTCAATTTTTCTTTCATAAGTAATTAAAAAATTTAAAAATATTAAGTTTTAAGAAAAATGTACTGATTTTCTAAAGTAAAAATTAAATTTTACAAAAAAATTAATAAGTAACATTTTGTAAGTATCTACTAGCGGTAGTTATGTTACGCTGTTACATTTAGAACCATGACTATACAAAACGCTATTTTATCGAAAAAAGTTCTTGTTGTTGATGATGATCCTCGTTTGAGAGATTTATTACGAAGATATCTTACAGAACAAGGTTTTAATGTTTTTGTTGCAGAAGATGCTAAAGATATGAACAAGCTTTGGCAACGGGAGCATTTTGATTTATTAATTTTGGATTTAATGTTACCAGGAGAAGATGGCTTATCAATTTGTCGAAGGCTTCGTGGAGGACATGATAATACACCTATCATAATTTTAACAGCTAAAGCTGAAGATATAGATCGTATTGTTGGATTAGAAATGGGAGCAGATGACTATCTTTCAAAACCTTTTAATCCAAGAGAACTACTTGCACGAATTAATGCAATTCTTCGACGTCGAGGCACAGAAGAACATCCTGGAGCTCCTAGTCAAGAAAATGAATCAATTGCATTCGGACCTTATATGTTAAATTTATCAACACGGACTCTCACTCGAGATGATGAACAAATTTCAATAACAACAGGGGAATTCTCTGTTTTAAAAGTCTTTTCTCGTTATCCAAAAGTTCCTTTATCTCGAGATAAATTGATGGAATTGGCAAGAGGACGTGAATATGAAGCATTTGATCGTAGTTTGGATGTACAAATTTCTCGATTGCGAAAATTGATTGAACCTAATCCTTCAAAGCCAATATTTATTCAAACAGTGTGGGGTTTAGGTTATGTTTTTGTACCAGATGGATGCAATTGAAGTTTTCAATTCATAACTAATATATATTCTTGGTCATATGTCATATATATTAAAATGCCAAGTTTCAATCAAACGTTTATATCCCGCATACGATTTAGCTTATTTGGCCGAACTTTTTTGCTATTAGTAGCGCTTATGTTAGTTAGTTTAGGTGCGTGGTTAAAGGTTTTTTTAAGTATGGAACTTGGACCTCGAGCTCATCAAATGGCTCAACGCATTATTACATCAGTAAATATAACTAGGACAGCTCTTATTTATTCCCAACGTGAAGAACATAGTAAATTACTGATAGATTTAGCTATAAATGAAAGCATTCAAGTTTATCCACGTGAAATTACTGATTTTGCAGAACCTCTTCTTAGGGATGATTATTGGGAAAGGGTTGCTCAACATATAAGAAGCAGATTTGGATCTGATACTAAAATAGCATGGGGAGTGAATAAAATTCCAGGATTTTGGGTCAGTTTCCAGATAGGAAAAGATCTATATTGGTTAGTATTTGAACGTGAACAGATTAGTTTAACCGGGAGATTTGAATGGATTGGCTGGGGTATTACTGCTTTAATTCTTTCACTCATTGGAGCAGCAATTAGCGTTGGTTTTGTTAATCGTCCTCTCTCAAGATTAGCAAAATCAGCACAAATTTTATCTCGTGGAGATACACCAACTCCACTTCCTGAATATGGCCCACAAGAAATACGAGCGATTAATACTTCTTTTAACAGAATGGTAAAAGATTTGAAACGAACTGAAATTGATCGAGAACTTATGTTAGCTGGAATATCCCACGATTTGCGCACTCCATTAGCTCGCATGCGACTTGAAATTGAACTTAGTGATGTATCTCAAGATACGCGTCAAGCAATTGACGAAGATTTAGGACAAATTGATCATAGTATAGGTCAGCTTATGGAATATGCTCGTCCAGCAAGCAGACCTCCTGAATCACCAGTTGATATTTCCATGGTGATAAGTGAATTATATGAACGAGAACGTAGCCATACGATTGGAATGGGAGGTTCTCTTGATGCATATATTGAACCAGGATTATGGGCTCGAGTGATTCCATTAAATTTAAAGCGTATAGTAAGTAATTTAATTGAAAATGCAAGACGTTATGGACGTCCATCTCATGATAACTTACCTCATATTAATCTTAGTTTACACTCTAATGGAAATGTTGTAATTATAGAGGTATCGGATCAAGGTCCAGGAATTGATCCGGCAGATGTAGATCGCTTACTTCGTCCATTTTCTCGAGGAGAAGCTGCTCGAACAGGTGTTAGTGGTGCAGGACTTGGTCTTGCTATTGTAGAAAGATCTCTAAAACATATTGGAGGTTCTTTAAAACTATTACCTCGAAATGGAGGTGGACTTGTTGCTCGTATAGAATTACCAAAATTTGATTAGATAATACTATATTTAAAGTTTGATATACAATATTATTAAATAATATTGGGATCGTGTTTCATTGAACAACTTACAAGGAGTTTATTTATATGAAAACAGTTGGAGATAAGTTAGAACCTTTTAAAGTAAATGGTGTTAAACCTGGATTTAATAATTATCAAGAAAATGGAGTATCTGCATTTGAAGATATTACAGAAAGTTCTTTTCCAGGAAAATGGAAAGTCATATATTTTTATCCTAAAGATTTTACATTTGTTTGTCCAACTGAAATCATCAGTTTTGATAAATTAACAAAAAATTTTGAAGAAAGAAATACTATTTTAATGGGAGGATCTGTAGATAATGAATTCGTAAAATTAGCATGGCGAAGAGAACATCCAGGACTTAGTAAATTAGGTCATTACCAATTTGGTGATACTACAGGATCTTTAGTCGATCAACTTGGCATTCGCAGCAGAAATGAAGGAGTGTCTTTGCGTGCAACATTTATTATAGATCAGGATAATGTTATACAACATGTATACGTAAACAATTTGAATATTGGTCGTAATCCAGAAGAAACATTGCGTGTTTTGGATGGTTTACAAACAGATAAGTTATGTCCTTGTGACCGAAAAATTGGTGAAAAGACGCTTTGAATCTAATATATCCCGTCCAAGAAAAACTTGGCGGGGTATACATCATCATACACGTTCAAGATCTACAAAATAAAACGGAATAATTTATACAAGATGTTTTAATAAAATAATAGCTGTTGCTACAACGCTTTCTTCTCTTCCAACATGTCCAAATTTCTCGTTTGTTTTAACTTTAATATTAATTTGATTAGGATTAATTTGAAGGTCATTGGATATAGCATTTTTCATTAAAATCGTATATGGCTGAATTTTTGGTGATTCAATGCATATTGTTGAATCTATGTTAATAATTTTAAAATTATTAAGTGTTATTTTCTCGAAAGTTCTTTTTAATAAAACTCGGCTATTTATATTTTTATACTGAGAATCATTATCAGAAAAATGATAACCAATATCATCTAATCCAGCAGCTCCAAATAAAGCATCTATTATGGCATGTAATAACACATCTCCATCTGAATGACCAAATAAACCTTTTTTATGAGGTATATTGATACCTCCAATGATCAGAGGATACCCAGAAATCAATGCATGAATATCATATCCTTGCCCAATTCGGAAATTACAATCATTTATAGCCATTTCTCAATTAACCTAAAATCTTCGGGCCAAGTTATTTTCATATTCATTAATGTCCCTTTAATTAACAATGGAGAATATCCAAGCATTTCTACAGCTGAAGATTCATCAGTGATTGAAATATTTCGATCACTGATGAATGACAATGCTTTCTTTAAAATACCAGCACGAAACATTTGTGGAGTTTGTGCTAACCATAAATGATTTCTATCAATAGTTTCTATAATACGATTATTTGATTCATTTTTAATTGTATCGGTAATTTGTAAAGCAAGCAAACCTCCTACAGAGTCTGTATAACATTTATCGATTAAAGAATTTAAATATCTAATGGGAAGTATTGGTCTGACTGCATCATGTATTAAGATCCAATCATTACAAGCAATGTTAATATTGAATATTGTATTAATAATAGTTGAAACACGTGTCTTTCCTCCATAATTATGAATTGAGACACATGGTAAATCTTTTAAGATATTCTTTGCCCATTTATCATTTTGAGCTACAGATACAAAAATATGCTTAATACGAGGTTCAGATAAAAGAGACATAATTGTATGTCGTATTACTGGTATTCCAGCAAGAAAACGATATTGTTTTGGGCAAGATTCTTTTTCAAAAAATGAAGCCCGATTTCCAATACCTGCACTCGGAACAATTGCAATTAACGAATCATTCATGTTTATATACCTAGAAATATAGAGATTTTATATAAATGAACACATCATTCACTGATCAATCGGAACTAAGAATTCCATCGAATATAAATATACTTTCAGCATTAAAGTTAGGAAAAAAATTCTCTCGATCTAAACCTCCAGGGTCAAGTGATTCATGGTTACTCGCTGATTTAGCAGAACAAAGAAAAACTCCTGATCCATTAGTTATTTTTACAGATAATCCATCAGATGCTAAACGTTTTTTTAATGAAATTTCTGTGTTGTCACCAAATTTACATGTTCATCAATTACCTGATTGGGAAACACTACCTTATGATAATTTTTCGCCACATAAAAATTTAATTGCAAAACGTTTGTATACACTATATACATTAATACATAAGAAAATAGATATACTCATTATTTCTGTATATTGTGCCTTACAACGTATTGCACCTCCTGAATTTTTAAATAAATATACTTTTCATTTTAAGGAAGGTGATTATCTGGATAAATCCGCATTGATGAATCAATTCATTTCAGCTAATTATATCAATGTGACTAAAGTTTTAAATCCTGGTGAATTTTGTTTTCGTGGTGGTTTAATAGATTTATTTCCTGTTGGGGCAATATTACCATGTCGATTAGATTTATTTGATGATGAAATTGAATCTATTCACACTTTTGATATTAGTTCCCAAAGAAGTCTAAAAAGAATAACAGAACTTAGATTATTACCTTCTAATGAATTTCCAATGGATAAAAAATCTAGAAATCTTTTTTGCGAACATTTCAGAACTGAATTTAATGTAGATTCTGTAGTTCATTCCAAAATTTGTCAAAAGGTTAATAATGGAATAATTTTTAATGGAATTGAATACTATTTTCCATTGTTTTTTGAAAAAACTTCGACAATATTTGACTATCTCTCAGATGGCAGTATTTGCGTAACTATTGGAAATATCGATATTGCAGCTCAAAATTATTTGAATAATATAGTAAACAAACGTTTTATGTTTATAAAACATGATCAAGAACGGCCTGCATTAGATCCAAAAAAACTTTTTTTAGATAATGAAGAATTATTTAATTGTTTCAAAAAATTCTCACGTTTGATTCTTTCGACTCAGAAAGAGTGTGCTGACTTCTCTACAATACCTGATGTTTCTATTTTACAGAAAAACAAGGATCCTATTTTTAATCTTAGGAAAATTTTAGAAATTGATAAAAAAAGGGTTTTAATATGTGCTGATTCTTTAGGTCGATTAAAGATCATCACCAAAATGTTAAATAATTATAAATTAATGCCAGAATTAAAATTTAACTCTTTTAAAGATTTCTTAATTTCAAAGACAAATTTTGCTATTTTAGTCGCTCCATTAAATTCAGGATTTTATATAAGAGAACATAGATTGTTAATTGTTACAGAAAATGATTTATATCCTTTGAATGTTCAATTAGAAAAATATGATAAAAATCATGGAGAATTAACCTTAGGAAATAATAACAGTAATAATTTTGATTTGATTTTCAAAGATTTATCTGAACTTAGAATAGGGGATCCTATAGTACATAAACAGCACGGAGTAGGACGATATCATGGTTTAGTAAATATGGATTTGGAAAATGTGAATACTGAATTTCTTCATTTAGAATATGCTGACAATGCTATCCTATATGTTCCAATTACTCAAATTAATACCATTTCTAGATATAGCAATTCTAATTCAATAGATTCAGTTCCTCTTCACAGGCTTGGATCTGATCAATGGGATAAAGCTTATCGGAAAGCAGAGAAAAGAATTTATGATATTGCGGCTGAGCTTTTAAAGCTTTACGCTGACCGTGCTTCCAGAAAAGGTTATAGTTTTAAGATTCCTAAAGAAGAGTATAATATTTTTTCTAGTAGATTTAATTATCAAGAAACTCAAGATCAATTAAAAGCTATCCATGATGTGATTAACGATATGTCATCTAAAAAACCTATGGATAGACTAATATGTGGTGATGTTGGATTTGGAAAAACTGAAGTTGCTTTAAGAGCTGCATTCCTTGCTGTTTTTAATGGTAAACAAGTTGCTTTGTTTTGTCCTACAACTCTTCTTGTTGAGCAGCATAAAAAAACATTTATAGATCGTTTTTCAGATTACCCGGTAGAGATTGCAGAATTATCAAGGTTTCGTGAAAATAAAGAAATCATAGAAACACTCGATAAAATTAAAAATGGAAAAATTGATATTATTATTGGAACACATAAAATTTTATCTGAGAAAGTTAATTTTAAAAATCTTGGTTTAATTATTATTGATGAAGAACATAGATTTGGAGTGCAACAAAAAGAAAAGTTAAAAAATAATATATGTAAAGAGGTTGATGTTTTAACATTAACTGCTACACCTATTCCTCGAACTTTAAATATATCTTTAGAAGGTATTCGTGACCTTTCAATAATTGCAACAGCTCCTCAAAAACGTTTATCGGTAGAAACTCTTGTAAAATGTGAGGATCGTAGTTCCATACAAGAAGCATTATTGCGAGAATTTAGAAGAGGTGGACAAGCTTATTTTTTGCATAATGAAATTGAAACAATTTATGCACGTCAATCTTATCTTCAAAAAATAATTCCAGAAGCAAGACTTGCAATTGCTCATGGTCAAATGAAAGCAAGCGATCTTGAACAGGTTATGCGAGGATTTTATCAAAATCGTTATAATTTACTCCTATGTACAACTATCATAGAAACAGGTATTGATATTCCTAATGCTAATACGATCATTATACATCGCGCAGATCGTTTTGGATTAGCACAACTTCATCAATTACGCGGTAGAGTAGGTCGTTCTTATCATCAAGCTTATGCATATTTAATGGTGCCTGATATTAATTCAATTACAAAAAATGCTAAAAAACGTCTGGATGCTATTAATTTGATGGGTAAACTTGGCTCGGGTTTTGAGCTTGCTATTCATGATTTAGAGATTCGAGGCACTGGGGATATATTAGGAGATTCTCAATCAGGTAATTTTCAAGAAATAGGTTCTTCCTTGTATAACGAGATGTTAAATAAAGCTATAAAATTTATAAAAAATCCTCGAAAATCAAATTCAATACATAAAACCATTCACACATGTGATGTGAATTTACATTCATCTACACTATTACCTTCAGATTATTGTTCGGATATACCATCGAGGCTTATTATTTATAAACGCTTATCTAATATAAATAATGATAAAGATTTATTTATAATTCAGGAAGAATTAAGAGATAGATTTGGTAAATTACCCCAACCAGTTGAAACCTTATTAGCTGCTAATAAAATCAGATTGGTTGCAGATTCTTTAAATATTAGTAAAATTGATGCAAATGAATTTCGATTAATAATTCATTTTATGCAAGATACAAAAGTTAGTCCGACAAAAATTATTCAATTATTGGAAAATAATTCAAATATGAAACTTTTGAATCAAAATCAATTACATATTAATATAAAATCTTTAAATATTAAAAACCGAATTCAAATTGTTTTGGAAACATTACAAATGTTTATTTAATTCTAATATGCAACACATGATAAATTCTTATAGAATAGTTATTCAATCTCCTTATTTGAAAAATTATCATATTGAATATCTGCTTCCTTATCTTAACAAAGATTCAATAATTGAAAATATTAATCAAACAGCTGCTTGCATAAAAAATGCAGAATGTAACAAAGATACTAGAATAAAACTTTTTAATTGGGCAAAAGAAAATTTTATTGATATTGCTTTTGTTCAAAATAACAATAAACTTGAAAATTATAAAATATTAGCTATAGATATGGATTCAACTCTTATAAATATTGAAACTATAGATGAAATTGCTTGTGTTCTAGGTCTAAGAAAAGAAATTTCGAAAATTACAAATGCAGCAATGAATGGCTACTGTAATTTTCAAGAAAGTTTGAAGCAGCGTGTTTCTTTGTTAAAAGGTACTCCGATCAGTATTTTAAATGATGTTTATCATTACAGGCTTAAATTAAATACTGGTTCAAAAAAATTAATTGATTCAGCTAAGAAAGCTGGACTTATAACCTTATTAATCTCAGGAGGATTTACTTTTTTCACAAAAAAATTACATAAATTGCTTAATTTTGATATGTCTTACGCAAATGATTTAGAAGTTTTAAATGGTAAAATTACTGGAAATATTAGAGAACCATTACTAGATTCATATGCAAAGGCTAAATATTTAATAGATATTTCAAAAAAATATAATATTTCTCATAAAAAAAGAATTGCTGTTGGAGATGGAGCAAACGATTTAAAAATGTTTAAAGCAGCTGGTTTTTCGATAGCTTATCATGCTAAACCAATTGTTCGAGAACAAGCAAATCATTTCTTAGATTTTTGTGGATTGGATGGAATTTTAAATTTATTTGATACTACTATATAGAGTAAATTAAATGTTTTAACTATCGGAGTTTCTTTATGGATTGTTTCTTAGTTAAAAATATATAAACAAAACTAGGGTAACCAATAGTTAAATATAAAATTAATGTGACAATGTAAAATTGTAAACTTTTTGGAACAAATTCTCCTGCATTTTTTTCTAAAAATAAACTTATGAAACCTAGCAGAACATAAAAAATTAACATTTCAGAAAGACGGAACAAGAATAATTTAAAAACAAAAAATTTTTCAGATTTTTTAGATATAAAAAAAATATTAGTTTTTTTGTTTAAAATTGAAAAATTAGCAAAAAAAAAGGCTATGATGATAAAAATATATGAGCTATTTCGCACATCCATACTAATTTAGTAACTTAAATAATTATCTTTAAAAGAATTTTCAATAATTTGAATACATATATTCATTAAAGCATCTGGAAATAGACTGAAAAGAATAATAATAATTCCATTTGCATATAATAAATATTTTGTTTTAGAAAAAAATACAAGAGATGTATTATTACTTAATACAGGTTTATCAAAATAAACATTTTTGACAATGCGCAAACAATAAAATGCACTTATCAATGTAAAAAAGATAGCAATTATTGCCGGAATAATATTTCCATTTTCTATCATCAATTGGAAAATTGATACTTTTGAATAAAACCCAATAAAAGGTGGGATACCTGCAAAGGAAAACATAGAAATCAGGATTAAAACCGCTAAAGAAGAATCATATTGATTTAAACCCTTTAAATCTTTAATTTCTTTATATTCATGATCTTCTTTAGATAGAAACAAAAGCACTCCAAAGATTAATAATGCTGATAAACAATAAATAATCAAATAAAATAGTGAAGCTGCATAAGCATTTCTTGAAACATCATGTCTCGTTGCTATTATTCCAGATGTCAAACCAAGAAAAATGAAACCCATATGAGATATAGACGAATAAGCAAACAGTCGTTTCAAATTAGTTTGTATTATGGCGCTTAAACTTCCAATAGTTAATGATAATAAAGAAAACATTAATAATGGGTATTCCCAGTTTTTCAAAAAATTGCCAATTATAACTATAAAAAATCGAAGCGTTATGGCTATTGGAGAAATTTTGCAATAGAGGCTAAAATAAGCGTTATGGATGTAGCTGAACCTTCATAAACATCAGGAGCCCACATATGAAAAGGCGCTAAAGATAATTTAAAAGCTAAACTACATACTACTAATATAACTCCAAATACTAAAATAATATCTGTTTTTTCTTTTAAAGCATTAATATTTTTTAAAAAATCTGAAATATCAACAATATCTAAAAATCCAGTAGTTCCATAAATAAGAGACATACCATATAGCAAAAAACCTGATGATAAAGCACTAAGAATAAAGTATTTTATTGCTGCTTCAATAGCTATTGAACTACGATGCATAGCTATTAATGCATATAAAGATAAAGCTGTCAGTTCAAGACCTAGATAAATTATTATTAAATTCCCAGCTGAGATTGTAATCATCTGACCTAGCAAGGAAAACAATGCTAGCAAATAAAATTCTCCGTTTGTAGGAACATTATCTTTAAATGATATGTATTTTTTACTATAAATTAAAATTACAATCATCATAATTGATGATATTATTTTCAGAAAATAAGACAATTCATCTATGACAATTAGTTTGCCAAATGCATTTCCTAAAATTCCAGCCTTCCATTGAATTATAAAAAAAATTGTCAAACATGCTAAAGAAAAAATTGTTAATGAAAAAATCAAATTCATTGTTTTAGAAACAAACAAATCAATTAGCAATATTATTGTAATAAAAACCAGCAATAGAATTTCTGGTCCTGCAAGAACTAAATCAAAATAAGTTAACATTTCATTATCAAACAATATAATTATAATTTTTTTGTAGATATATGGGTTAAAAGGTTCTCAACCGAAACATGCATTATATCAGTAAAAACTTTTGGATAGATTCCCATAAACAGTATTAGAAAAGCCATTACAAATAAAATTAAATATTCATGACAGAAAACATCTGAAATTTTTCTAATATTACTATGCACAATTTCACCAAAAATGACCCGTTTTATTAGTAAAAGAGAATATGATGCGCCAATAACCATTGTAATTATTGATAAAAAAGCTACTAAAAAGTTTTGTTTTATTGTGCCTAAAAAATTAAAAATTCTCCAACAAAACCACTTGTTCCAGGTAAGCCAGCATTAGCCATAGAAAAAAGAATAAAAAATGTTGAAAAATTAGGCATAATTTTAGCTATACCTGAATAATCGTCTATATCAAGAGAATGTGTTCGATTATAGAGAATACCAATGGAAAAAAACATTGCAATAGATATAAAACCATGCGAAATCATTTGAACAATTGCACCTTCTATACTAGATACATTAAGTATAAAGATGCCTAAAGTCACAAAACCCATATGGGAAATAGATGAATAAGCTACTAACCTTTTCATATTATCTTGAACTATTGCTATTAAACCAATATAAATTATTGAAATAAGAGAAAGACCTATTACTAAACTTGAAAAGTTCTTTGATATATCAGGAACAATAGGTAAAGCAATTCTCAGAAAACCATAAGCTCCCATTTTTAACATAATAGCTGCTAGAATAATAGAACCACTTGTAGGAGCTTCGACGTGAACATCTGGTAACCATGTATGTACTGGCCACATTGGTATTTTTATTGCAAAGGTTATTAACAACGCAATAAAAATAAAAAGTTGCTGTGCATATTCCAATTTAGACTTATGCCATACAAATATTTCAAAGGAGTTTGATACATTTCGCAAATAAATAAAAGCTATAAGCATCAACAAGGAACCAAATAAAGTATATAAAAATAATTTATATGCTGCGTAAATTTTATTGTTTCCTCCCCAAGTTCCAATAATGATGTACATTGGAATGAGTGTTGATTCAAAAAAAATATAAAATAACATTCCGTCTATGGCTGAGAACACTCCAATTGTTAAGCCAGACATAATTAAAAAGGCAGACATATAATGAGATATATTGCTTATAATCATTCTCCAACTTGCCAATACTATAATAAGAGTTGTAAAAGCAGTTAGTAATATAAACCAAATTGAAATTCCATCTATACCTATATGATAATTAATTTTGAGGAATTTAATCCAAGTCAAATTTTGCTCAAACTGTATGTCAGATGTTTTGGAATTAAAACAAAAATAAATAGGTATGGTGACTAAAAATCCTGATATAGAACCTATTAATGCTATATTTTTAATATGGTTAGTGTTTCTTATAAAAAGAATAAAAAAACCGAAAACTATTGGAACAAAAATCGATAGAGTAAGCCATGGAATATTATTTATATACATCATAGCTTTTCATTTAAAGAAAAAAAAGTCAGGAGAAGCATAATTCCTATAATCATAAAAAATGCATATTGATATATATGACCAGATTGTAAATTCCTTATGTTAGAAGATAGTTTAATTATTAAATTGGCTGTACCTTTTACAATAAAACGATCTATTAACTTAATATCAACTATCTTCCATAAAAATAAACCTATTTTTCGAAAGGTATAAACAATAATTTCTTCATAGATCCAATCGAAATAATATTTATTTTTAAGTAATTTATATACTTTATAAAAAGTTGATTTTATCGTATTAATATTATTAGGTTTCAATAAATAAAAATACCAAGATAAAAGCATCCCGAAAATCATAATCCAGAAAGGCAAAGATTTTATTGAATTTAATGAAAAATTTAAATATCCAGACCAATGATTAGAAAGTTTGAGCATTCCAAGATGTTTAGATGAGATAAAAATAGAATCTTTAAAAAAATTTCCAAATAATATTAAGTTAATAGAAACAGCGCCAAGTATAAAAGAAGGAATAGCTAGAAATATCAAAGGAAAAGTTATAGAAGATGGAGATTCACATGGGAAATGAGTTAAGGAATTCGTATATTCATTTTTATCTTTTTTTATTTGGAAATTTTCATTTCCATGAAACACTAAGAAATATAATCGAAAAGAATATAATGATGTAATAAAAACACCGATTAATGCACAAAAATAAGCAAAATTAGATCCTATAATGTTAGATTCATATAATGATTCAATAATGCATTCTTTTGAATAAAATCCTGATAAAAATGGCATTCCAACTAGTGAAAGTGTTCCAATTAAAAATGTAATCCAAGTTATGGGCATATATTTACTTAACCCACCCATATGAAAAATATTTTGGTTATGATGCATATTGATAATAACAGATCCCGCCGCAAGAAAAAGTAGAGCTTTAAAAAAAGCATGTGTCATCAAATGAAAATTGCAACTGGATAAGCTGAAGCCCCTAATGCAACCATCATATATCCGAGTTGAGATAAAGTAGAATAAGCTATTACACGTTTAATATCTGTTTGAACAATCCCAAGACAACCTAATAACACAATACTTAAAGATCCTACAATAAGAATTGTAGATAAAGCTGTATCTGATAATTCAAAAATAGGTGAAAACCGTGCAATCATGAATATACCAGCAGTTACCATTGTAGCAGCATGAATAAGAGCTGAAATTGGAGTTGGACCTTCCATAGATTCTGGGAGCCATACATGTAATGGAATTTGAGCTGATTTTCCCATAGCTCCAACAAGAAGACATATACATGTTATAGTGAAAAAATTACAATTTAGAACAGATAAGCTTTGAGAAGATAAAAATTCTATATTGGAAAATATCTCTAAATAATGCATTGTATTTGTTTCGGAAAACAACAATCCTATACCTAATATAAGACCAACATCCCTATCCTATTAATTAAAAATGATTTAAAGTTAGCAAAAATAGCCGAATTTTTCGTATACCAAAACCCAATTAATAGATAAGATGCTAAACCCACTCCCTCCCAACCAAAAAATAATTGCAACATATTATTTGACATAACTAAAATCAGCATGAAAAATGTAAACAGTGAAATATAACTAAAAAATCTCTGATAACCTGGGTCATTTTTCATATATCCAATTGTATAAATATGAACCATTAAAGAAATTGTAGTGACAATTACCATTAATATAGCTGATAAAGAATCAACCAAAAAACCAATTTCAATTTTTGTTATCCCGATTAAATTCCACGTATAAATGTTAAAATCAGAAACATAACCATTTGCTACATTAAATAAAATTATCATTGAACAAACGGTTGATATAAATATTCCAATAATGGTTATATAATGCGAAATCTTTTGATTGATAAAAAATTTTACAAAATTTGTTCCAAAAAAACCTACTAAAACAGATCCTGACAATGGAGACAAAACTGTTATTAAACATAAATTATGTAAGTTATTGAACATTTTTAATCCATTAACCACGCAATTTATTTATGAAATTAACATTTAATGATCCGATATTTCGAAATAATAATATAAGGATTGATAGTCCTATTGCAGCTTCTGCTGCAGCTACTGTAAGTATAAAAAATACAAAAACTTGTCCAGAAATATTTCCCATCCAACTTGAAAAAGCTATAAAATTTGTATTAACAGCAACAAGCATAAGCTCTATAGACATCAGTAACACAATTAAATTTTGGCGATTCAATAGAATTCCTGTCACTCCTATTACAAAAACAATAGCACTTAGAATTAAATAGTGATGTAAGCTTAATATCATGATTTTTTCTTTTAAAAAAATAAATTTTGGAAGAAATTAGATGGGTAAAGATATTTTTCACATTTCAAATCAACCAGGCATTTATACCATAATTTATGATCCCGAATTCGTGTATTTTAAAAAAATTGAGAATGAGTTTTATTATTTTTATTCGTAGATAAGGAAATAGCAGAAATCATACCTACGAGTAATAAAATAGCACTAATTTCAACGGCAAAAACATATTCGGTATACATATAATATCCAATTCTATATGCATTGCTAAATTGATCAGAGACAAAATCAAAATTTTTTTCATATTTTGATTTTGGAAAAAATATAGATAGAATTTCTATTGCTAATAACAAACTAATTATAAAATCCGAAATAGCTATCTTTCGAGGCTTTATATTTAAAGAATAGATATCTACCATCATAACAATAAAAAGAAACAATACTACTACAGCTCCAACATAAATAAGCACTAATAGCAAAGCTAAAAATTCAGCATTTATAAGAATCCAAATTATAGAAATATTGATAAAAACTAAGATTAAATGTAGTACAGAAATTATAGGATTATTAGCTGTAATCACACGAAATGCTGATAAAATTATCAGAGTAGATAATAAATAAAATAAAAAGATAGTAAAGGTCATTATTTTATTTCCAATAATTAACGATAGTAAGAATCCTCTGAACGGCAATGAGAAATTTCTGATTCGTAACGATCTCCTATAGCTAATAATTGATCTTTAGTAAAATATAGATCTGAACGGTTTTCTGCATAATAGTCTTGAATATGAGTTTCAACGATAGCATCAACTGGGCAACTCTCTTCACAAAAACCACAAAAAATGCATTTTGATAGATCAATATCATAACGAGTTGTTCGTCGAGTACCATCATTGCGTTCTTCTGATTCAATGGTAATAGCTAGTGCAGGACATACAGCTTCACATAACTTACAAGCAATACAACGTTCTTCCCCATTTGGATACCGACGAAGAGCATGAAGGCCTCTAAACCTGGGAGATATAGGTGTTTTTTCTATTGGATATTGTAATGTAACTTTTGGTCTAAAAATATATTTTCCTGTTACATACATCCCCTTAATAAATTCTATTAATAATAAAGTATGAAAGAATTTTTTAATTGATTTCAATTTTTTTTGAAAAGTTATTAACATAAAATGTTCAACGCCAAATGTTTAAAGGAGTTTGAATCCATATAGAAATTATAAATAGCCAAAAGGCTGTAAATGGAATAAATACTTTCCAACCCAAGCGCATTATTTGATCGTAACGGTACCTAGGAAAGGTAGCTCTAAACCATACAAATAGAGAAACAATAAAAAATGTTTTAATACCTAACCATAGCCAACCAGGTATCAGTGTAAATGGAAAGATTTTTATAATTGGACTCCAGCCTCCAAGAAAAATCAGCGAAGCTAAACATGAAAGAAAAAGCATGTTTGCATATTCACTTAGAAAAAAAAGAGCAAAAGCTGTTCCTGAATATTCAACCATATGCCCCGCAACAATTTCAGATTCTCCTTCAACAACATCAAATGGATGCCGGTTAGTTTCCGCTACTGCACAAATAATATAAATTATAAACAATGGAAAAAGAGGTAACCAATTCCAGGATAAAAAACAAATTCCTCTATCAGCAAACCAACCCTTTGTCTGACTGATCACAATATCAGACATATTTAAACTTTTTGAAACTAATAAAATGGATACTAATATAAAGCTAATAGCTAATTCATACGAAATCATTTGAGCAGATGCTCGCAATGCACCTAAAAAAGCATATTTTGAATTAGAAGACCATCCTGCAATAATAACACCATATATTCCAATAGAGGTGATGCTCATTATATATAATAATCCTGCATTAATATTTGATAATGCAACTTCAGGTCCACAAGGCATCACAACCCATGCAGCTAGAGCAGGTATTAATGTAATAATAGGAGCAATTATGAATAGAATCTTGTTCGAATTTTCTGGAATAATTACTTCTTTTGTAAGTAATTTTAACACATCAGCAAATGGTTGTAAGAGGCCTTTGAAACCTACGTGTCTCGGCCCGATGCGCGAATGCATCGCACCAATTAATTTTCTTTCCCAGTAAGTTAAATACGCTACACAAAGAATAATAAAAAGAAATAAACTTAGTATTTTTGCGATTATGACAAATACTAAGTTTATTTCAGAAAGAAATAATGTTAAATAATTTTTAAAAGAGGTAACAAAATCCATTAAATAACCTCCTTCACATAAAGTTCGCTAAATGCGCCCCCCAATTTTATTGTTTCAGAAAAAGTTCCAGAAATTTTTAATCCTCTATCAGGAACTGAATTATCTTGAATAACCTTTAACTGTATATTAGATTTCAAGTTAGATATTTCTAATTTTTTTACATTTTCAGGTAATTCAAGTTTTCTTAATGTATTTTTATTAATTCTTAAAATATTTAATTGAGATTCTTTCATTAATTGTAATGGGGCAGAGTGTCGAACTATAGGATCTGAACGATAGATAGGAATATCAGTTATTCTCTCTAAACCGAACATAAGATTTCCTACACCAATTTTAGATCTTATGTTATTAGACAAGCTTTTATTGATATTTTTCTTTTTTAAAATAGAATCTCGAATAGATTTTGACGTCTCATAATTAAAACCTTCAAGTTCAAGAAAATTAGCAAGATCACATAATACTTTCCAAGCTGGTCTAGTTTTTTTCAATGGGGACACTACATTTTCAAAACTTTGAACATTTCCTTGAGCATTGATAAATGTGCCTGATGTTTCAGTAAATGGTGAGACTGGCAATATAACATCAGCCCAATTCTGAGCATCTGAAAGATATGGAGTCATAGCAACAGAAAATTTTGCATTTTTCAATGCATACAAAGCTTCTTCACCATTATCTAAATCTAGATATGGTTCAGCATGTAAAATTAAATATCCCTTTAAATGCTGTGAAAACATTAATTTTGCGGTTTTTCCCTTTCCTTTTGGAATAGCTTCAGCTAAATAACCGCCTAAAGTATTTGCTCCTGATGTCAAAAAACCTAATTTTCCATTTATTAAATTAGCTAACATTGCTGAATTTGCTGCAAGTGTAGAAGCATCTGGAAGAGATATCGCCAAATTACCTAGTAAAACAGCAATATTTGAACCTTTTATCAGAGTTTCAGCTATTTTTCTGCTTTGTTCATTTGAATAAACAGATGAGAATTCAGATGGAATTCTTTTTTTCATTAATTCAAATAAAGCTACGCAGATTTGTGCTAGGGTATAGGATAGAAAAGATGGGGTTACTGTAATTCTGCCTGATATTGGCATTAAAGGATCATCCTCATAACTATCTATTAAAAAGATTTTTGTTCCCTTTTTAGCCGCTTGTCGGAATTTTGTTGCTATTAAAGGATGATCTTTTCGCAAGAAGGATCCAACAATTAGAACTTGATCTAAATTATCAATTTCTTGCAAGGTCATACCTAACCAAGGTATCCCTGTTAATGCAGAATCAAATGCAGTATCTGTTTGGCGCAATCTAAAATCAATATTTTCTGAACCAAGAGATCGAGTAATTTGTGATAACAAATTATATTCTTCAATAGTTGAGTATTCTGAAGCTATTGAACCAATTTCATCAGACCCAAAATTTTTTTTAATCTTTAATATTTCAAAAGCTACTTTTTTTAAAGCATCAGTCCAAGATGCTTCCTTCCATTCATTATTTGAACATTTTACTAATGGAGCAAGCAATCGATCATTACTGTTTAATCCCAAATAGGAGAATCGATCTCGATCACTGATCCAAGATTCATTAATTAATTCGTTTTCAAATGGCACTACACGCATAACACGATTATCTTTAGTCTGTATAGTTAAATTAGTTCCAAAACTATCGTGTGGACTAATTGAAAATCGGCGAGATAGTTCCCAAGTTCTAGCTGTATAACGAAATGGTTTAGATGTTAATGCACCGACTGGACAAATATCAATCATATTTCCAGAAAGTTCAGAATCTATAGAACGGCTTAAAAATGAAGAAATTTCTGAGTGCTCTCCACGGCCAAGCATACCTAATTCCTTCAAACCTGCAATTTCCTCTCCAAATCTAATACAACGGGTACAATGGATACACCGACTCATTTCTTGAGCTGATATGAGAGGCCCCATATTTTTATGAAAAACAATTCGTTTTTCATAAACGTAACGTGAATTCGAATATCCATAACCTACAGCTAAATCTTGTAACTGACATTCACCCCCTTGATCACAAATTGGACAATCAAGTGGATGATTGATAAGCAAAAACTCCATAATAGAAGCTTGTCCTGATTTAACTTTTTCTGAATATGTGTAAACTACCATGTCACTCTTTGCTATAGTTGCACAAGCTGGAAGTAATTTAGAAATTCCATCAATTTCTATTAAACACATGCGGCAATTAGCAACAATAGATAATTTTTTATGATAGCAAAAATATGGAACATAACTTCCTGCTTTTTTAATGGCATCCATAATAACACTACCATTGGGTATCTCTATTTTGATACCATCCACAGTTAGATTTATCATTTCTTTCTCTAAATATTACAAATATTTTGATAACATGCATGATTTATGCTGAATATGATAAGCAAATTCAGCATAATAATGTTTAAGGAAACTTTTTACAGGAGCAGCTGCAGCATCTCCCAGAGCACAAATTGTGCGCCCTTCAATATTTTTTGCAACAGAATAAAGTGTTTCTAAATCTTTAAATGATCCTTGTCCATTATCAATGCGATATAAAATTCGATAAAGCCATCCAGTACCTTCTCGGCAAGGTGTACATTGTCCACAGCTTTCTTCATAATAAAAGTATGATAACTGCAAAAGAGATTTTACCATGCAGCGAGTTTCATCCATAACAATGACAGCCCCAGATCCAAGCATAGAACCAGACTTAGCAATTGAATCATAATCCATCATTGTATTCATCATAATTTTAGCAGGTAAAACAGGAGTACTTGATCCCCCAGGTATAACTGCTTTAAGTTTGTTATTTCCACGCATACCTCCTGCTAGAAATAACAAGGTAGAGAAAGATGTTCCTAAAGGAATTTCATAATTTCCAGGATATACAACATCTCCACTAACAGAAAATATTTTAGTTCCACCATTATTAGGCTTTCCTATCTCAAGGTATGCTTTTCCACCATTTTTAATAATCCAGGGTATTGCTGCAAATGTTTCTGTATTATTTATCATAGTAGGTTTACCATATAGTCCTGAAACTACTGGAAACGGAGGCTTAATTCTAGGATATCCCCTTTTTCCTTCTAATGATTCAATTAATGCTGTTTCTTCTCCACAAATATAAGCTCCATAACCATGAAATGCATATAATTGGAAATCAAAATTAGAATTTAGAATTCTATTGCCTAAAAATCCAGCGGACCGAGCTTCTTCTAAAGCTTCCTCAAAACGTTTATATACTTCAAATATTTCTCCATGTATATAGTTGTATCCAACATCGATACCCATCGCATAAGCTGCAATAATCATACCTTCAATCACTAAATGAGGATTAAATCGTAGAATATCTCGATCTTTAAATGTACCAGGTTCTCCCTCATCTGAATTACAGATTAAATACTTTTGCCCATCAAAGTTTTTAGGCATAAAGCTCCATTTTAAACCAGTTGGGAAACCGGCTCCACCACGACCTCTTAATCCGGAAGAATTTATTTCAAGAAATATTTCTTTTGGACTCATAGAAGTTGCAATAATTTTTTCTAAGGCTGAATATCCTCCTCGTTTAATGTAATCTTTTAAACGCCAATTGTTTTCTGTATTTTTTAAATTTAAGAAAATTTGTGGAGAAATATGACGTCCATGAAAACATGTAGAATAATCAAATTGATTATCAGATATAAATTCTGCTTGATTTTTAATACTATCGGACATAATTACTCAAATTTTTCATTATTAGATGATAATTTACTAATCAGTGAATCTATCTCGACTTTACCCATTTTTGTAAACATACGATTATTATTAATAATAATAACTGGTGCGTCAGCACAAGCTCCCACACATTCGCTTTCAATTAATGTAAACAAACCGTCAGAAGTTGTATCTTGATAATTTATATTAAGCTTTGCCTTCAAATACTCCCCTGTTTTTTTAGCTTCTCGCAAAGCACATGGTAAATTTGTGCATAATGAAATTTTATATTTTCCAATTGGTTTCAGGTTAAACATTCTATAAAATGTAGCTACTTCTTGAACTGAAATAGCAGGAATATCAAGATAATTCGCAATCTCTTCAAGAATATCTGCTGATAACCAAATTTTTTCTTCTTGAGCAATAGCGAGTGAAGCTATTGTAGCTGATTTTTTTTGTTCAACAGGAAATTTAGCAATTTCTTTATCAATTTTTATATAAGCTTGTTTGGAAAGTAACATAGAAATATATTTCAATCTTAAAATTTCTGAAAATAATTTTCAAAAGAAACATTTTGAAAATTAACGATCTATCTCACCAAATACAATATCCTGAGTACCTATAATAGTTACTGCATCGGATATCATATGACCCTTTGACATTTCATTTAACGATTGAAGATGAGCAAAACCTGGGGCTCGAATTTTTAATCGATATGGTTTATTTGCACCATTGGAAATCAAATAAATTCCAAATTCACCTTTTGGATGTTCAATTGATGCATATACTTCACCAGGCGGAACATGAAAACCTTCACTAAAAAGTTTAAAATGATGAATTAATTCTTCCATATTAGATTTCATAGAAAATCTATTAGGTTGAGCAATTTTATAATTGTCAATTATAACGGGTCCTGGATTATTTCGAAGCCATTTAATGCATTGTTGAATAATTTTATTACTTTCTCGCATTTCTGAAATACGAACTAAATAACGATCATAGCAATCGCCATTTTTTCCTATAGGAATATTAAATTCAAGACGATCATACACTTCATAAGATTGCATTTTTCTTAAATCCCACGAAATTCCAGACCCTCGTAACATTGGGCCTGTAAAGCCCAATGCTTTGGCTCGTTCGGGATCAACAACACCTATTCCTATAAGACGTTGTTTCCATATTGGATTATCTGTTAATAAAGTTTCGTATTCATCAACACAAGTAGGGAATCTATTAGTAAAATCTTCAATAAAATCCAATAAAGAACCTGATCTAGCCTGGTTCATATAATTTGTTTCTTTTTTAGAACGATGTTTACTAAACTTATCATCATATCTTTCCATCTTATCTGGTAAATCCCGATAAACTCCTCCAGGGCGATAGTAAGCTGCATGCATTCTTGCTCCAGAAACAGATTCATAGCAATCCATTAAATCTTCACGTTCACGAAACATATAAAGAAACACAGCCATAGCTCCGACATCTAAAGCATGTGATCCTAAAGACATCAAATGATTCATTAGTCGAGTAATTTCATCAAACATAACGCGTATGTATTGAGCACGAATAGGAACTTTAATATCTAACAATTTTTCAATTGCCATTACATATGCATGCTCGTTACACATCATAGATACATAATCTAAACGATCCATATATGGCAGAGCTTGTATATAAGTTTTATTTTCTACTAATTTTTCAGTAGCTCGGTGTAAAAATCCAATATGTGGATCAGCTTTTTTTATTACTTCACCATCTAATTCCAAAATTAAACGAAGAACACCATGAGTAGCAGGATGCTGAGGTCCAAAATTTAATGTATAGTTCTTGATATCAGCCATAATTTTTAATTTTTACCATAAGAATCTTCACGAATAATTTTTGGTGTAATTTCACGAGGTTCAATTGTTACAGGTTGATAAATAACTTTTCCTTCTTGTGGATCATATCGGGTTTCAACATAGCCAGATAAAGGAAAATCTTTCCGAAAGGGATGTCCAACAAATCCATAATCTGTGAGAATTCTTCTCAAATCTGGATGATTATTAAAAAATATACCAAATAAGTCAAAAGCTTCTCTTTCATACCAATCTACACTCGACCAACAATCAATAAGTGAATCTAAATTTGGATTTTCATTATCTTGAACCCAAGTAAAAACACGTAAACGCCAGTTATGTTTAATAGATAATAAATGTATGACTACAGAAAATCGTTCTTTTTTTTCTCTTTGAATAGATTTATCTAAGAGCTTATTTTTTTGCTCAAGGTTAGTATCCCAATCTAAATAATCTACAACACATAAATCAATACATAACTCAAAATGTAATTTTTGATTCATGCGTAGAACATTGCAAATGGATAACCAGCTTTGATTTGGAATTTCTAAAGTCAATTCATTAAATGATCTATTTAAAATAATATTCTTTCCTAAAATATCTAATAAATGATTCTCAAGTATTGCGATTTCTATCATGTGAAGATTTTAATTTTAAAAATAAAGCGACATATCATCATTTATTCATTAACGAGCAATTGTATTAGTTGAGCGAATTTTATTTCGCATTTGCAATAGACCATAAACTAACGCTTCTGCTGTTGGAGGACAACCTGGAACATATACATCTACAGGCACAATTCGATCACAACCTCTCACAACAGAATATGAATAATGATAATAACCTCCACCATTAGCACATGAACCCATTGATAAAACCCATTTAGGTTCTGGCATTTGATCATATACTCTCCGTAGAGCGGGAGCCATTTTGTTACATAGGGTTCCTGCAACTATCATTAAATCAGATTGACGAGGGCTCGGCCTAAAGAAAATTCCAAATTGGTCTAAATCATAACGAGCAGCTCCTGCATGCATCATTTCTACCGCACAACAAGCTAAACCAAATGTCATAGGCCATAATGATCCTGATTTCGCCCAATTGATTATTTTATCAACCTTAGTAACAAAGAAACCCTTTTCAAGGAAAGTATTCATAGTCAGAATCTCCTATTCTAGAATGATAAGAAATAGATTTTATTTATTTTTTATAAAAATTATGAAGTATTACTTCCAATCCAAAGCTCCTTTTTTCCACTCATAAATAAAACCAATAGCTAATATTGCTAAAAAAACGGTGATTGCAAAAAATCCATTTAATCCGATTGATTCCTGAGCTATTGCCCAGGGAAATAAAAAGGCAATTTCTAAATCGAATAAAATAAAAAGAACTGCTACCAAATAATATCGAATATCAACCTGCATTCTCGCGTCACCAAAAGCATCAAATCCGCATTCATATGGTAAATATTTTTTAGAAAATTTCTGTCTTGGAGAAATCAAATAACCTATTAATAAAAGAAATATACCTATTAGACTAGCGATTATTATAGATAAAAAAATAGGGAAATATTCTTCCAAATTCATCAATATACCTTTTGATTTATATATCAAGAACCTTCATTGTATAGGAATATTCCTATTGCGTATACATGTGAAAAAACTTTATTTGCTCTTTGAAAATTCTAATAAAAAAGGGCCTTGAAGGCCCTTTTTTATTAGAAAATAAATTAAGAATTTCCTAGAAACGATGACGTATACCAACCCCGAGACCAGAACTCTTAGCATTGTCAATGAAATAATAATCAGAGATATGAGATCCAAAAGCATAAAGATTAGTATTTTTAGATAACTCATAAGTGTAACCTACACTGTAAACATTCATAGGTTGTTTAGATTCAATAGGATTCGAAGCATAAAAATGTTTTTCATTGCTAGAAGCAATATGTTGCCAGGAAGTAAATACATTTCCTGATGTTCCTAAAGGAGCAGTTAATCCAACCATATATGAATTTGCACTAAAATCATCTTTAACTGCTATAGGATAGGTAGGTTTATCTTTTAAATGCATACCTGCAGCTTTCATTGAACCTAACCAACCATCATTTGTTCTTCCATATGCCATTGATAATTTAACAATTTCAAAATCATAAGAGGCGCCAAGAGCATATGTATGAGGATTAATATCTTTATCTTTGCTATCCCCACTTATATTCTTTGAAGTCGTTGCAGAGTCATAGGATGCAGCGATTGTTAATGGACCATCTTCATAAAGTAAACCAGCAGTAAAGGTTTGATCGTTCCCTGTTGAACTCCAAGCATCTTTATCGCTTACATCAAACGAATAACCAATCCCTAATTGAAATCCATTGATTGAAGGTGTTTGATACACGGCCATATTATCGTAAACAACAGAATTTGTAGAACCTATTCCTAATCCTAAACTAGCTTGGTCAAAACTAAGTTTAAATGGATCTATATTTCTAAAATATCTGGATGCAATATTAGATTGACGCCCTAAACTAAAGCTACCCAATGAATCACTTGATAGACCTACAGTAGCACGATGAGCAAATAGGCGACCTTCCTGACCGATTTTTCCAGATCTCATGGTAAACCCACCTTCCAAAATAAAGGAAGCAGAAAGTCCATCACACAAATCTTCTGATCCACGCAAACCCCAATGTGATCCACTTTGGATACCATTAACAAAACCTATGCGTGTATTAGTGGATTCACTAACATTTTTTCCTTCAATTTGATTATAACCAACCATGGCATCATTATATCCAATGCCTGTATCAACTATACCATATAAGGTAACAGATGTTTCTGCCTGAACAAATCCAGAAAAACTGGCAGATAGGGCAGCAGCGAGCAGAGTTTTCTTCATTCAATAAATCTCCGTTAATTTTCCTGAGTGCAAGAGCAGCAATCTAGCTATTCAGTCTGCTACCCCCCATAACCCTGAAAAGGGACTTTCCAACTATATTTCATCAAAATTTAAACAAATTAGCTATGGATCAAAGCTTGAAAACTACAATCTATCTTACGAAAATACTCCAAGTATTGTAAATTTGCAACAGAAAATACGCATTTAAGGGGAGATTCGAAAAATCTTCCTTGGAAAACGTTTCAGAAACCATTTATCAAAGATAATAAGTACGAAAATTTTCAGCTATTATGTTTACCAAATTTCGTGATTTTTATATTTTATAAATATAAAAAATAGTTAACTTTATTATTTTCTTTTATTAATTTTATCAAATAAACATCAATTTTGGTTATTTGTTTGAAAAATTAAAAATTAATATCAATACAACAACCTAAATACTAAAATACTAAATGGTGCCGACGGCGAGACTCGAACTCGCAAAGCTTTTAGCCACTACCCCTCAAGATAGCGTGTTTACCAGTTTCACCACGTCGGCAATATGATTGTTTTCATGACATTTATATGCGTTACATGATTTTAACACATTCAACAAATATTTAAGACTTAAAAAATTAATTTTAGATTTTGTTATTTATTGAATTGTGTTTGTTGAAAGGTTGGGAATTGAATGGCTAATGTTTTTATCATCTACAAGATTATGATCTAAAGAATTTTGACTTATACTTTCCATAACACTATTTTGCATATACTTTTTTTTGAGATCTCTTTGGTTCATATATGATATGCTGATCGTGCAGGAAAAAAATATAACAGCACACCATTTAGTCATTCGAGACATAAAATTTGCTGATCCGGTTGAGCCAAAAAAACTTGAAGCAGAACTACTAGAAAAAGAATCCATTTCAGATCCTTTTCCTTGTTGAAATAAAATTAGCAGAACTATAGATATAGCAGAAAAAATTTGAATAATTAATAAAAAAGATGGAATTAAAAACATTAATCACTCCTAACAGCTAATTAATAATACCAATAAAATCTTTTATTTTAAGAGAGGCTCCGCCTACAAGGACACCATCAATACCTTGCATGGAAAGAAAATTATTGGCATTAGAAGAATTTACACTACCTCCATATAAAACACGCATTTCTGATGTAATAAATATATTGCGAATAAAAGAAAGAATTTCTTGAACTTTTTCCGGAGTGGCAGATAGTCCTGTTCCTATTGCCCAAAGAGGTTCATAAGCAATTACAATTGGAGAGGTTAAGTGTAAATTGATAATTGATTCAAGTTGTCGTTTAATAACCGACATTGTCAGGTTAGATTTATATTCATCAAATGATTCCCCTATACAAAGAATTGGAGTTAATCCAACAGATAAAGCTAACTCAACTTTTTTAGCAATAATTTTTTCGTTTTCCCCATGTATAAATCTACGTTCAGAATGTCCTAATATGACCCATTGGCAGGAAAAATCTTTTAACATGAATGCTGATACTTCACCTGTATATGAGCCTTTAATATGAGCACTCATATCTTGCCCCCCCAAGAAATTGGGCTATTAGATAAAATTTTCTGAGCTTGAAATAAATACGGAGATGGAACACAAATTCCTACTTCATAGTTAGAGGGTATATATGCAGATTTTATTTTTTCTAAAAAAATAGAATTCTCATAAAGATTCCCATTCATTTTCCAATTTCCTAAAACAAGCTTATCAATTTTTTGCATAAATTATTAAAAAATAAAATGTTTAAATACAATTAAAAAATAAAAAGCAATGTAATTTAAATTAAATATCAATATCCAAAAAAATCGCTTTAAATCTCAATTTAAATAAGGGAATTGTATGCGAAAATACTTTATGGAACTAATAATATTTTTCCTATATTTTTTCTTTCTTCAATCATTAAATGAGCTAAATGAGCTTTTTCCATAGGAAAAATAGTATGAATTATGGGCTTTACAATTTTTTTTTCTAAAAAAGGCCAAACTTTTTTATATAAATCTATAGATATTTTTGATTTAAAAAAACTGATCTATGACGTAAATTAGAACCTATAATTGTCAGGTTTTTTTTTAACATTTGATTACAATCAATATAGCTAGTTTTTCCTCCAAGAAAAGCTATTAAAGCAATTCGACCATTATTAGAAAGAATTTTCAAATTCCGATTAATATAATCTCCACCAACCATATCTAGTATTACATCTACACCTAAACCATTAGTTATTTTTTGAATTTCTTCAACAAAATCTTTACATTTGTAATTGATGCATTTCTTAGCACCTAAGGTTTCTACGAAATTAGAACGCATATTGCTCCCAGCGGTAGAATATACGATGGAACCCATTGCAGAAGCTAATTGAATGGCCATTGTTCCAATACCACTAGCTCCTCCATGAACTAACAATTTTTCTCCGATTTTTAATCGAGCTCTTTGAAATAAATTATTCCATACTGTGAAACAAGATTCAGGCAAAGATGCCGCTTCAATTTCATTCATACCCTTAGGTATTGGCAAACATTGTTTAATAGGAACTGTGCAATATTCAGCGTATCCTCCTCCAGTAAGTAAAGCACAGACTTTACTTCCTATTTTTAAATTAAAATTTGCAGTTGATTTTATCTTTCCGTCAACAATTTCTCCTGATACTTCAAGCCCGAGTAAATCGGAAGAACCAATAGGAGGTGTGTAGTAACCCATTCTTTGAAAAATATCTGCTCTATTTACACCAGCAGCATAAACTTTTATCAAAACTTCTCCATGTTTAGGAACAGGTATAGAACAATTTGTAGAAACTAATCCATCAGCATTTCCTGATTTAGAAATTTTTATAGCTTTCATGATATCTATCAATTGAAATAAAAACTTATAAGTTAAGACTTTTGTCATTTAAAATAATGTTACAAAATGCTATCAAAATTTATTAACTTTTAATCTAGTAAATTTAAAAAATTAAAAACTTAAATAATATATATATTTTCTGGCGGAAGCGGTGAGATTCGAACTCACGGTGGGGATTGCCCACACGGGTTTTCAAGACCCGAGCATTAAACCACTCTGCCACGCTTCCAAATTTATATCTACGGTATACAGAAAATCTATAAAAGTGTTAGAATAACATGGTTTCGATTAATTTGTTCATATTAGATTTTTGCACCCATGGCGAAATTGGTAGACGCAAGGGACTTAAAATCCCTCGCCGCATGGCATGCCGGTTCGACTCCGGCTGGGTGCACCACTATCAGTTAATTTAAATGGTCATGTTTCAAAAATTAATAAATTCTCTATAAATTATGAGTATATTAGTAACTGGAGGAGCAGGATTTATAGGGAGTAATTTTATATTGGATTGGATAGATAAAAAAAATGAGGTTATCGTAAATGTTGATAAATTAAGCTATGCAGGAAACTTGGAAAATCTTTTATCAATAAAAGCAAATCCTAATTATTTTTTTATTCAAGGAGATATAAAAGATCGTAGTTTATTAGGTCAAATTTTTTCTAAATTTAAGCCAAGGGCAGTGATAAATTTTGCTGCAGAAAGTCATGTTGATCGATCAATTTATATGCCAGATATTTTTATTCAAACAAATGTGGTAGGAACTTTCAATCTGCTTGAAGCAACTCGATCTTATTTTGATTCTTTGCCAAAAAACTTGAAAAAGTCTTTTCGATTTTTACAAATATCAACTGATGAAATATATGGTTCTTTAAAAATGAATGAACCTCCATTTGTTGAAGAGAACTGCTATAAGCCAAATAACCTATATAGTGCAACTAAAGCAGCTGGAAATCATCTTTCCAGAGCGTACTATAAAACTTATGAAGTACCAACTATTATTTTGAATAGTAGCAATAATTATGGGCCATATCATTTTCCAGAAAAATTAATTCCATTATCAATCGCTAATGCTTTATCTGGAAAATTAATTTCATTATATGGTGATGGAAAACAAATTCGAGATTGGTTATATGTTAAAGATCATTGCTATGCAATTCGCTTAGTTTTAGAAAATGGCAGTATTGGAGAATCTTATAATATTGGTGGTCATTGTGAAAAAACAAACGAACAAATAATTGAGATGATTTGTTCGTTTCTGGATCTAGAATATCCACGTACTGATAAAAAAAGTTATAAAAATCAAATTGTTTATATAAAAGATAGATTAGGACATGATTTTCGTTATTCAATTAACACATCTAAAATAGAAAAAAATTTGGGTTGGAAACCACAAGAAAATTTTGAAAAAGGCATCAAAAAAACTGTTCGATGGTATATTCATCATATGGAATGGTGGAAAAAACGAATAAATGATTGATTAAAGTGAAAATTTTATTATTTGGAAAAGATGGTTTATTGGGAAATGAATTAAAATTTAAATTGGGTCAACTAGGTAATGTAGTTGCTCTAAATCGCCATAAAACAAACTTTCTATCTGGAAATATAATTAATTTTGATGAATTAATTAAAACAATTCGAACCTTTAGACCAGATATCGTTGTTAATGCTGCTGCTTATACAAATGTAGAGAAAGCTGAAATTGAATATAGATTAGCTTATAAAACAAATTCTGAAGCGCTGGAGATTATATCATATGAAACTCGGGTTCTCGAATCCATACTAGTTCACTATAGTACTAATTATGTATTTGATGGGATAAGTAATAAATCTTGGAATGAAGATGATTTTGCCAACCCAATAGGGGTATATGGAAAAAGCAAACTACAAGGTGAAAATATTATTAAATCAAGTGGATGTAAATATCTAATATTGCGAACAGGTTGGGTTTATGGAATTCAAGGAAATAATTTTATATCTAAAATCTTACAACTAGCACAAGAAGCAAGAGAACTTAAAGTAGTAAATGACCAAGTAGGATCTCCAACAAATGTCAGTTTGCTTGCCGATTTAAGCATATATGCTATATGTAAAATTCAAAAAGATGCTCGTTTATATGGATTGTATCATTTAACTTCATGTGGAATAACTTCTTGGTATGAATATGCATTTTTTATACTGAGTTGGTTTAAAAATAAAGGATTTAATTTAAAAATTGGTCCAAACCAGATTATATCTATTTCAAGTGATAATTATGCAAAATCAATAAGACCTTTAAATTCTATGTTGAATTGTAATCTCTTTGAAAGAAAATTTTCCGTAAAGATTCCTCATTGGAAAACAGAAGTTTCTAATTACCTATTGAAGTATAATAATTTTTTATTCAATAAAAATTAATATTTTTTTGTTCTGGAAAAATTTAATGCATATTACCTGTACAGATATACATGATGTACTAATCATACATGCGAAAATTATCAAAGATAATCGTGGTTTTTTCTCAGAAATTTTCAATATTCATAAATTTTATAGCCTGACAGGATTAAAACATGTAAGTTTTGTTCAAGAAAATCACAGCAAAAGTAAAAAGGGTGTATTGCGTGGTTTACATTATCAATTAAAACATCCACAAGGCAAGTTAATTCGTGTAATAAATGGAAGTATTTTTGATGTTGCGGTAGACCTTAGAAAAAGTTCAGATACTTTTGGAAAGTGGGTTGGTATAGAACTAAATGATAAAAATTTGTTACAAGCTTGGATACCACCTGGTTTTGGTCATGGCTTTATGGTAACAAGCGAATCTGCGGACGTCATATATAAGACTACAGATTATTATTTTCCAGAATATGAAAATTGTATAACTTGTTTTGATCCAAATATTTCAATCAAATGGCCAAATACTAACACAAAAATTACCTTATCTGAACGAGATCAAAAAGGTAAAAGTATTTTTGCATCAGATGTTTTTGAATAAATTTTCTGTTTAAATTTTATTACATATTTACTATTTTTGTAGTAAAATTTCAATCTGAAATATAATATTTCAATAATTAAATTAATAAATAGAATTTTTCAATATCGAATCAATATTTCTTATAGAAATCTAACCAATGATTAAATATCTAATTTAATTTTGATATTAAAATGGATAAATATTCTGATTCTGGCAATATTTTTGTTATTACAGCACCAAGCGGTACTGGGAAGTCTAGTCTTGTTAAAGCACTTATAAAACACTTTCCTTCTCTTTCCTTATCTGTTTCTTGCACAACACGGGATCCTCGTCCTGGAGAAAAAGAAGCACAAGATTATCAATATATAACAATTGAAAATTTTGAAAAGATGCTTGAGAAAAAAATGTTACTTGAATGGGCTAAGATTCATGGAAATTTCTATGGTACACCTCGAGATTCGATAGATAAAGCGATTTTGAATGGAAACGATATTTTACTTGAAATAGATTGGCAGGGAACTCGACAAATTAAGAAAAATTATCCTAAAGCTATTACTATATTTGTATTGCCTCCTTCGATTGAAGAATTGAAAAATAGATTAATTACAAGAGCACAAGACCAGCCTCAAGTGATAAATAAACGTTTGTCGGGTGCTAGTTATGAACTTGCGCATGCAGCAGAATGCGAATATATTATAATAAACGAGGATTTCAATGTTGCATTATTTGAATTAGTACAAATAATAAATGTATCAAGGTTAAAATTTTCGAGTCAGGCAACTCGAAATTTTTCACTTTTTTATAAATTAGGAATTTTTGATTAAATAAATTTTTTAGATTTTTACATAAATAATTGTTATAATTTTGGAAAGGATTTTTGGTATAAAAAATGGCACGAGTTACTGTAGAAGATTGTTTGATATGTATACCTAATCGGTTTCAACTTACTTTAGTTGCAGCTTACAGAGCCCGTGAATTATCACAAGGTCATACATCTCATATAAAAAGTAAAAATAAACCTACTATCATTGCCCTACGTGAAATTTCCGAAGGGTTAATTGGTTTGGAAATGTTATGTAAAGTTCCAACTTGAAAAATCTAATTTACATAAAGATTGAAAGACTTTATATCATCTGTTGTATCATTCTCATCACTTAGCGAAATCCTCCGTACTTATCTAGATCCTAAAGATATAGAGTATGTTCGTGAGGCTTATCGTTTTGCTGATAAAGCGCATTTAGGTCAATTTAGATCTAGTGGTTCTCCTTATATCTCCCATCCGCTTGCTGTTGCTGAAATATGTGCTGGTTGGATGTTAGATGTTCATGCTTTATCTGCAGCTTTACTTCATGATGTAATGGAAGATCAAGGTATATTAAAACACGAACTTATAGAAAAATTTGGATTAGAAGTTGCAGAATTAGTAGATGGACTTTCAAAATTAGACCGTCTAGATTTTGCTAATAGGACTGAACAACAAGCTGAAAATTTCAGAAAGATGCTGTTTGCTATATCTCGAGATATTCGTGTGATTTTAATAAAACTTGCTGACAGATTACATAATATGCGTACAATTGACGCGATTAAACCTGAAAAAAGAAGAAGAATATCTAAAGAAACTCTAGATATTTATGCCCCTATTGCATATCGATTAGGATTAAATCTTTTATTTAGAGAAATGCAAGATTTATGTTTTAGTGCCATGTATCCTAATCGATATAAAACATTGTATAAAGCAATATTATCCGCTCGTGGTAATCGACGAGAAATAATAAGTAAAATTAGAGATTCAGTCAATACATCATTGCCGGCTTCAGGTATTAAAGCAAATATTAGCAGCAGAGAAAAAACTCTTTTTGGTATATATACTAAAATGGTGGAACAGAAAAAGACTTTTTCTGAAGTTCTTGATATTTATGGCCTCCGAATTATAGTAAAAACTATACCTGAATGTTATTTAGCTTTAGGAACATTACATCAGTTATATCGTCCAGTACCAGGTAAATTTAAAGATTATATTGCAATTCCAAAAACAAATGGCTATCAATCTTTGCATACAACATTAGTTGGACCATATGGTATACCCATTGAATTTCAACTTCGAACTAGTGAAATGCATTATATTGCTGAAGAAGGAGTAGCTTCACATTGGTTATATAAAGGAATAAAAAATGAACTAAATGGTATTCAGAAATATACTCATCAATGGTTACAATCCTTATTAGATATTCAAAATCAAACTAGAGATTCTGCTGAGTTTTTAGAACATATAAAAATTGATTTATTTCCTGATGCGATTTATGTTTTCACGCCATTAGGAAAGATTATTTCATTACCCAAAGGAGCTACACCTGTAGATTTTGCATATTCTATTCATACAGATATCGGAAATCAAGCTGTTACTACTAAAGTAAATGGAGAATATACACCTTTACGAACTGAACTTAATAGTGGAGATAAAGTTGAAATTATTACTTCTCCAGCTTCTCGTCCAAATGCGCAATGGTTAAATTATGTTCGAACAGGACGAGCTCGTTCCGAAATTCGTCATTATTTACGAACAATGAAATATGAAGAATCTGTTGCCTTTGGAGAACGGTTATTATTCCAAGCATTGAAAAAGCAAAATATACCATTACCAAATCATCATCATCCTCTTTGGAAAAGATTTATTCAAGGCAGGCATTCAAGTTCTCGAGAAGAAATTCTTGCTGATATTGGTTTAGGAAAAAGATTGGCTGCAGCAGTTGCTCGACGTTTTGCATCAGAAAATCAAATTGTAGCTACAACAGCAGCAGCTGTTGATGAATCTATATTATCATCTCATTTTACTCCAATTTTTATTCATGGAGGTGAAGGACAAACTGTTCAGTTATCGATTTGCTGCAGCCCACTTCCAGGAGATTTACTAATAGGAGTAATGCGTTTAGGACATGGACTTGTAGTACATACTTCGGATTGTCTAACTGGAATCAAACAGAGAAATCGAGATCCTGAAAGTTGTGTAGAGGTTGCTTGGGATCAAGAGACAGCAAAACATCTGCCAACACGATTGGAAATCATAACTCAGAATGAAAGAGGAGTTTTAGGTAGAGTAGCATCAAGAATTACTGCTATGGATTCTAATATTATTCAAGTTAGTACACATGATGATTCAGAATCTGCTACCATAGTATTGAATTTAATAATTCAAGTTGATAACCGAAAACATTTAGCTAGGGTCATTAGAGCTATAAGACAAGTTAAAGAAGTTCAAAAAATAATTCGATTAAAAAATAGGAAAGATATTCATAAATCGATTTATGCAATTTGATTGATAATTATTTAACAGATTTTTTGCTTGTGATTATGAATTTTATAGAAAAACTTGAAAATTCATGGAAGATTAGCAAATCTTTGCTACAGGTTGGATTAGATCCAAATCCTACATTGTTTCCTGAAGAATTCAGAAATCAATCTAATTCAATTTTTGAATTTTGTCGTTGCATTGTAGATGCAACAGCTTTTTATGTTTGCAGTTTTAAACTTCAAATAGCATATTTCTCTGCATATAAAGCAGAAGATCAGTTAGAAGAACTGTGTTCTTATATTCGCAACAATTACCCTAATTTACTAATTGTGCTTGATTCTAAAAGAGGTGACATTTATTCTACTTCTAAGAATTATGCATATGAGGCTTATGAACGCTATCAAGCTCATGCAGTAACAGTCAATCCTTATATGGGATTTGATTCAATCGAACCTTATTTAGAATGGAACGATCGTGGTATTATTGTTCTATGTTTGACGTCCAACTCAGGAAGTTCAGATTTCCAATTTTTAAATTTATCTAATGGAGAACCTTTATATTTATATATTGCTGGGCTGATTGCTGATAAATGGAATAAAAATTCTCAATTTGGCCTAGTTGTAGGAGCTAATCATACAAATGAACTATTTAAAATAAGGAAACGAATCGGTAATGCAATGCCATTGCTTATACCTGGTATTGGTTTTCAAGGAGGAAATATAAAAGATACAGTTGATGCAGGAATAAACATAGATGGAAATGGAATAATGATAAATTCATCTAGAAAAATTATTTATGCCAGTTCCAATAACAACTGGATGGAAGCTGCAGCTGAATCAGCACGAGATTATTGTAATGAAATTAATAATGCTAGATGTGAAAAAATTTTCTAATTGTATTCTTAATAGATTTTCTATGTAACTATCAAAATATTTTTAAATTATTTAATAAAGAATAATGAACCATTTATTACTAATGTTGAATTAACTATGAAAATAGTTAATATAGCCGCAATAAAATCATCCATCATTATTCCTATTCCACCTTGTAATTTCTTTTCAAAAAATTTAATAGGTCCCGGTTTTACAGAATCAAAAAAACGAAATAAAAGAAATGAAATAAATTGAATAATCAAATTTTCTGGAACAGACCATAAAATAAACCAAAAGGATACAATTTCATCAAAAACTATTCCGACATGATCTTTATTGCCTAAAGAAACACTAACCTGATTACAAATCCAACAACCATATAAAAAAGAAAAAATTAAAAAGATACTAATGTTTAAATTTGTTAAATTAGATCGAATTAAAAACCAGATTAACCATGCTAATATCGTGCCGAATGTTCCACTCGCATACCTTATTAATCCAATACCAAAACCAAATGCTAAAAACCGATTTGGATTTTTAAGAATCCAAGATAACGTTGGGAAAACTATATCATACCGATGATGCATGGCATACAACAAGAATTTGAACATTTATTCAATGTGAAAATTATTTTTTAATTAAAGAGAAATCTGAAAAATGATCAAAACCATTATTAGGTAATGGTTCTAATTTTGAACCTTGGAAATTCATTACATTTAAATGGTTGATTCTATCAGTTATATAGCCAATCATAGTGATTGGAATATTTAAATTTTTAGATATTTTTTTTATTTTCTTATGATTCTTAGGATCCGCTGTAAAACATAATTCATAAAGATCCCCACCCGATAAAACAGATTCCTGTAGAATTCTTTTAGGTAAATTAGATAAATATGGATCAATAGGAATGGAGGAGTAAGATATATTTGCTCCAACTTGGCTAGAAAACAATATATGTCTAAGATCTTGCAATAATCCATCAGAAATATCGATAGCAGCATTAGCTATACTGTCTTCTGCTAATACTTGACCTAAATTTAAACGGGCGTTTGGCCATTCTAAAGTTGATCGGATTTTTTCAAGAAGAGGGATATTAGGTAATATCTTTCCAGATAATAAACGATAAGCAATATCAGGAGCCCCAAATGTGCCCGATACCCAAATTTCATCTCCTACTTTTGCTGCATCACGTCGTAATATTTTAAGTGGAGAGATTGATCCAAATACCGTAACATTTATAAAAATACCATTATTGCTCCGTGCAATATTTCCACCTATCAAAAAACATTCTTGAAATTGAGCTGATTTATGAAATTCATTAGAGAATTTTTCTAACCAATTTTCATCAATATAAGGTAATGCTAAACTTAGCAAACATCCTATAGGTTTTGCTCCCATAGCAGCTAAATCTGATAAATTTATAATTAATGCTTTATGTCCTAGAGAACTTGGATCTACATTTGAAAAGAAATGACGTCCTTCAATCAATATATCAGTGCTTGTTACAACGTTTTCTCCAACAGGAACTGAAAATACAGCACAATCATCCCCTTTTAAGAAAGATGTATTTATAGGAAATTTATCAAAAAAATACTTTTTAATAATATCAAATTCAGAAATGGACATTTTATATAATCGGTTTCTAAAAAATCATTTTTACATAAATTCATTATTTAATTTTGAAGAACGAATAACTGTTGCTAATTTATCTAAAACCCCATTGATAAACCTAAATCCTTCTGAACCACCAAATAATTTTGCTAATTCAACTGCTTCATTTATAGTGACTTTATGAGGTATCTCGAAACGATAAATCAATTCAAAACTGCCGATCAATAAAATTGAATGTTCGACTGGAGATAAATCTTTAAGATTTCTATCAGCACACAATAGGAAAGATTCTCGAAGTTTTCTTGAATGATTTAATACTCCATAAAGAAGAATATAAAACCATTCCATATCAACTTTTGAAAAATCCCAAGATTTGATTAAATGATTGATCTCAGAAGGATCTTGTGTTTCATGGTTAATTAACCATGAATAAATTCCCTGAACTGCAAATTCACGTGCACGTCTACGTGCACTTCGCCTATTGCGATACCTATATTGTTCATCTTTAAATTTTTCTTTACTTTCTTTCTTCATTACAAGTTTAATATCTTTCATAAATTCATTTAGAATTATTTTTCAATTCCATAATTGAATTTGCCATTTCTATTGCGACTCTTGCACAATCAATTCCTTTTTTTAAGGCTCTTTTAACAGCTTGTTCATAAGAATTAACTGTTAAAACTCCATTAGCGATAGATATTCCTGTTTCTAAAGTTATAGAAGAAATAGCTGCTGCTGTTTCATTACAAACAATTTCAAAATGGTATGTTTCACCTCGAATAATTGCTCCAATAGCAATTAAGGCATTGAGTTTTGAAATCTTTGCCATATGAGATAACATTACAGCTAATTCTAAAGATCCTGGTACCATTATGGTAGTAAGATTTTTTTCGCATATTCCAAGAGAAAATAATTCTTTCTTACAAGCATTTAATTGAATTAATGCTATCTCTTCATAAAATCTAGAGCAAACAATTCCAATTGATAATTTCTCTCCATTTAAATTAGGGAGGAATTTGAATATCTCGTCCATAAATTTCTTTTTACATTTTTTAGAAAGGAGGGGGAGTTACATAACCTGTTATAGTTAATGAGAATCCAATCATACTTGGCATTTTAGTAGGATGAGATAACAGTTTCATATAACCAACATTTAAATCTCGCAATATTTGCGCTCCTATGCCATAACTTAATAAGTTGTTACTATGATGAACTATTTGTTGCTTATGATTTTTAATATTTGGATTATTCCATTTATCAATTTGACAAAAGAATTGTTCAGATGATGATTGACAATTCATTAATACAAGAATTCCTGATGGATATGAAATAATATATTTCATAGCTTGATCAATATTCCAACTATGTGAATTCAATTCTATATTGAGAATATCTAATAATGAAGTAGGCTCATGTACTCTGACTAAAGTTTCACAATTAGGTGAAATGTTACCATGTATTAAAGCAATATGGGCTGCTCCAGTAGTTTTATCTTTGTAAACTACTGACATAAATTTTCCCCATGGTGTAGTCATAAACCTACTATTAACTCTTTCAATAACAGATTCATGTTCGCTACGATACTGAATCAAATCAGCTATAGTTCCTATTTTTAAATTATGATGAGTTGCAAATTCCAATAAATCTGGAAGACGAGCCATAGTGCCATCACCTTTTAAAATTTCACAAATAACAGCAGCTGGTGTTAATCCAGCAATATTTGTCAAATCACATCCAGCTTCTGTATGTCCTGCTCGTACTAATACTCCTCCTTGAACTGATTGAACAGGAAAAATATGCCCAGGCTGAACAATATCACTAGGCTTTACATTTTGTGAAACAGCAACACGTATGGTATGGGCTCTATCAGCAGCAGATATTCCTGTTTCTACTCCATCGGAAGCTTCTATAGATTGTGTAAAATTAGTTCCATATTTTGTTCCGTTTCTATTATTCATTAGATATAAGCCCAACTTCATACAATGTTCTTGGGTTAGAGCTAAACAAACTAATCCTCGTCCATAAGTTACCATAAAATTAATAGCTTCTGGTGTAACAAACTCTGCTGCTATGACCAAATCACCTTCATTTTCACGGTTTTCATCATCAAGAAGAATTACAATTCGACCAGAACGTAATTCTGTAATGATTTCTGAGATTGAAGCAATATTCATTACCTTATTTTGAAAAAAAATTATTAATACATTTTAAAAACTGTAGAAATTATAAATAACTTTAAAAGAATTTAATTCAATTTTCAGTTAAAAAATAATAAATATAAATTTTATTATTTAACAAATCATATCTATATGATGTTCATCATTTCAATACAAAGTTCAAAATAGAATTTTATTATCTTTTAAGATATTAATGCATCTGCAAATGCTTTTGCAGAAAAAGGTTGTAAGTCTTTTAATTTTTCTCCTATTCCTATCCAATACACAGGAATAGGATCAAAACCTTTATTACAAGTGACTAATGAAAGAAGTATTCCCCCTTTCACTGTTCCATCAAGTTTTGTAATAATTAAACCTGTTAAACCGATAATAGTATTAAAAATTTGAATCTGTGAAATAGCATTTTGTCCAGTATTTCCATCAATAACTAAAAAAACTTCTTGGCAAATATCGTTGCTAACTTTTTTCACAGCTCGATTAATTTTTTTTATCTCTTCCATTAAATGAGGTTGAGTTGGTAAACGTCCCGCTGTATCTATTAAAACAATCTCGATTCCCTTATTTTTAGCAAAATTTACAGCTTCAAAGGCAACTGAGGAAGGATTACCTTTATTTTCATTCTGAAAAATAATATCTACATTATTAAATTTTGCCCATGCAGATAATTGTTCTTTTGCCGCTGCGCGAAATGTATCACAGGAAGCAAATAAAACACGATTGCCCCTACTTTGAAAATAATGTGCTAACTTTCCTATTGATGTTGTTTTTCCTACTCCATTAACACCAGTGATTGTTATAACTAAAAGTTTATTTTTTGAAAAAGAGAATTTTTTTTCCAAAGGACGAAGATAATTCTCTATAGAAATTCTTAATATTTTTTTAATAATCAATGGATCTGTAATTTTTTCTGTTTTAATTTCTTTTTTTAAGGAAGATAACAACAAATTTGTAGCCGAAATGCCAACATCACTAATAATAAGTGCCGATTCTAATTCATCAAAGAGAATATCATTTATTGTAAAATCTGGATTTTTAAACAAATTACCCAAATTTTTTCCTGTATTTGATAGTCGATTTTTTAATCGAGAGAACCAAAATTTTTTAATATCGTTACTATTTGAATTTTTCTCAATGTAATCTTCTATATTCTTATTATGAGTATCTTGTAATGATTCTACCTTAATGGAAGATGATTCTGTTTTATTAACAGATTCAGTTAATGATTCTGATATATTATTCCTTGATTTATCCAAAGATTTTTTTTGATCAGCATAAGAATAATTTTTCTTTTTAAATAACTTAAACATGATTAATAAACCTATTCGCATATTTTCAGGTAAGTACCGATCCACTCGAATTATAGTACCAAATATACCTGGATTGCGTCCTACACTAGGACGAGTGCGTGAAACTCTGTTTAATTGGTTATATAATTTATGGAAAGGTGAATTTCATAATAAAAGTGTGCTTGATTTATTCGCAGGTAGTGGAGCTCTTGGTTTTGAAGCTGCTTCTCGTGGTTTTTCAAAAGTTGATATGTTTGAAATAAATAAAAAGGCTGTACATGCATTGCATGTTTTAAAAAAAAGAATCAATGCAGAAAATGTAAATATAAAGCTTTCTAATTCTGAAATAGCCATTCAACATCTCAACTTGCAGTTTGATTTAATTTTGCTTGACCCACCATTTAATCAAAATTTAATTGAAAAAATTTGGCTAAAACTTCCTCGAATTTTAAAAAATAAAGGTCTTATATATATTGAATCTAACATAGCTTTACAAGATATAAAAGATTTTAGGTTTAAATATCAAGGAAAAGTAAGTAATGTATACTTTTATCTTCTAGGTCAAATAGATAAATAATTTATTCTATTAATTCTTCTTAATTAATAGAATAAAAATTCTCATCAAGAAACATCTTCGTTTTATATTTTTTCCTAAATTCTCTTAATACAGTTTTGATTTCCACTATCTCAAAAATATGAGATAATTTCTCGCGAATAGATGTTTGAATAGCCTCATCTTCATTATAGTCAAAATCTATACTATCCAAGCAAACAACAATAAAATCTGAATTTTCATTCAATCCTGAACAAATTGGAAAAGAATTTGTTCGAATATTCATAACCATATCAAAAATTTCTTTTGATAGCTTATTTTCAGATTTTAATCTGGATATCTTTATCGAATCTAAAAAATCGTAATTATTAGGATCTTGATTTAATTCTAATACTTTTAATAATTTTTCTCCTTCTTTCTTTGCAAGTTCAGTTGAACGTTCAATTATAATTTTTTTAACTATTTCAGTATTAGCTTGCTCCAAAGATGGAATCGATGCTTGATTTAATTTATTTATACAAGCTATCATGAAAACCGATGGTGAAATTTCTATTATTCCTGAATGTTGATTAGTTTTTTCTAACATTTCTTTTGAAAATAAAATATCCAATATATGTTTAGATTCAAAAAAATTATTGTAATTTGAATTAACATGTACAGAAGAATATATCTTGCCATTTCGTGCTAATCCATCTAAATAATAAATTTTCGATCCTATAGCATTAGCTACTGATTGTAGATCAAAATCTTCTTCATAAATTAAATCTGATAATTGATCTATTGTTGACAAAAATTGGTCAGACACTATTTTTTCAATTATATCAGACTCAATTTTTTCTCTAACTTCAGAAAATGGTATTATTTCTTCTTTATTAATATTTGTTACTTTTAAGATATAAAATCCCAAAGAGGTCTCTATTACGTCTGAGATATCTTCTTTATCTAGCTCAAAGATAGTTTTTTGAATAGCATGGCCCATTATTCTATTTAAATCTAAAGAATTCCAAGTACCTAAATCTCCACCATTAAGACATGATGTTGTATCATTTGAATTTTCATTTGCTAGATTATGAAAATTTTCAGGGTTTGCTTTTGCTAGTTTGGATAATTTTAAAGATTTATCATATGCTTCTTGGCGGTTTTGAACATCAGATGTTAATGGGCTGTCTATAAAAATAGAACTGAAACATCGAGTTTCAGGAATAATGAATTTTTCAGAATTTTTTAAATAAAAATCAAAAACATCCAAATCATTAATTTTCTGATTTTTTTGTATTTCCTTTTTATCAATCAAAATATATGCAATGTCAATTGTTTGAGGAATTTCTAATTGATTCTTATGATCTTTATACCATAATTGTAAATCTTGAGGATTTATTGATACTAATGATTCAAAATCCGATGCTTTATACTTTTTAAGACGTATGGTACGTTTTTCTAATAATGCTTTTTTATATATATCAACGGTATTTTTTGGAACATATACAGAAGCCATAATTGGATCTATCAATCTGTGAATTGACAATTGATGGCGTTGATTATTTTCAAATTCTGCCGAAGTTAAATTATAGCTTTTCAGAAAATTTGAATATTTTTCGATTGAAAAATTATTTTTTCCATTTCCCCAATCTAACTCAGAAATAAATTTACGCAACTTTTCATTCGATACATCAATCTTATAATCTATAACAGCTAAATCTAATATATATTTGTCAATGATTTCATCTAACACATCTTGTTTAATTTGTGTTTTATCTAATAATTCAAAATTTAATTCATTATTTTGATAGAGTTTTTTTATATAGTTGTCATAAACCCTTTGAAATTCAGATAACGTTATTGTTAAATTACCAATTTTTGCAAGTTTTTTTTCTTTATCAAAAAGATTTTGATAGCTATTTAAACCTATTAATAAAAATGATGGTATTATTAACAAAGCAACTATAAATTTTATCCATTTATGATATTTTTTTGTATTGTGCAACATTTAACTTTTATCTCTAAGAATTAAATTCTGGTTAAAATAGATAAAATTAATCATTATATAAGAAATATTCAATTTTTAAATAAACCCAAAAATTAAAAATTGAGATTTTAACAATTTGAAAAATTGTAACTGCCTTGATAAAATCAATAAAAAACAATTTTTTATTTAAAAATCTATCTTGTGCTGAGCTATCAACATATTTTTCACGCAGGCAACCATGCCGATGTATTGAAGCATATTGTGCTTATTCATGTTCTTAAACATTTCTTGAAAAAGAATACTCCTTTTTGGATGATTGATACACATGCAGGTTCAGGTTTTTATTCTCTTAAAGAAAAATATTTTATTTACTCAGAGTTTCAAGATGGAATTAAAAAATTATGGAATTGTACTTATCAACCTAAGATTGTTTCTGATTATCTGAATTGCATAAAAAAATACAATGTAGATGGCTTACTAAGATACTATCCAGGTTCACCTTATATTTCATTAGATTTTCTGCGAAAAAAAGATAAACTTCGACTATTTGAAATCCATCCTGGAGAACTTAAAACTTTAGAAAAAAATATAAAAATAAGAACAGATCAATCAATTCCAAAAACAATAATAAAAAAAACTGATGGATTTAATGCTATAAAAATGTTGCTTCCTCCATCATCTCATCGAGGAATTATTTTCATAGATCCTTCTTATGAAGATAAGTCGGATTATAGAAAAGTATTAATAGCTATTAAAGATGGCTTAAAAAGATTCTGTTCAGGAACATATGTAATATGGTATCCTAAAATTGGAAGAATAGAATCAAAGAATATGCAGCTTTACTTAGAAAATTTACCTGTTAAATGCTGGTTACATATCTCTTTAAATTTGAGAAAAATTTCTATAAACGGATCAAGAGGATTACTTGGAAGTGGTTTGTTTTTAATAAATCCACCGCACACATTATATCCAGAAATACTTGATGCTCTACCGTATTTAAAAAATAAATTAGCCCAAGATGATTCGGTTAACTATGCTGTTACATTCAAAGAAAATAATATCATTTTATAGAAAATCAATAACAAGTTTTTATTTGTCAAATTATCAAATAATTTAAAAAATTAGTAAGTAATTAATTCCTTATACCAGAAATAGGAAGATAGTTTATAGGATTCACAGGTTGACCCTGTTTTCGAATTTCAAAATGCAAACGGGGTGAATTTGTATCACTTTGTCCTATTTCTGCAATCTGAGCACCTCTCTTAATTTCTTGTCCATTTTTAACATATAAAATACTATTATGCGCATATGCAGTTATGAACGAATTTTTATGGCTGATAATAATAAGATTGCCTAAACCACGAACTCCATTTCCACTGTATACAACAGTACCATCTGCTGCTGATATTACAGAATTCCCAATGGAACTTGAAATATCAATTCCTTTATTATTTTCATTAAAATATTGAATAATCTTTCCACACGAAATTGGCCAACTCCAATTAATTGAATCAACATTTCGAATTTCTCTAATTGGATCTATATTTTTCATTATTGGAGATAATTTTTTATCAGAATAATTTCTTATATTTTGTGAAGGTTGAATATAATGTTTTTCATTTTTAATTTTAGATTCAGAATTAATAGATAGATCAATAGGATAACTTCCTGATAAAACGAGAATTTGACCTATATTAATTCGGTTCGGATCTTTGATATTATTAAGGTATTTCAATGTATTAATATTAATTCCAGTTATCCTTGAGATTTTATACAGAGTATCTTCAGGTTTTACTTTATAAATTTTCTTTTGAGAAGTATGATTTGTTGGAAGTTCTGTTATATCTATGATTGGAGCTTGTCCTCCTATTCGTCCTGTACAATTATTCATAATGAATAAGATTAATATTAGGAGTATCAGAGGATAAAAATTATTGTTATTTATTTTCATATCTTTAATAATTAAAACTTTTTATTTTTATAAACATTAATTTAAAATTCAAACCATTGATTTTGATAACTAAATTATCAGAATCATGAATTGTAACATTATGAGAAATTAAATTTATTTATATTAAAATACGTTACTAGACCAATTATGTAGTGAATTGAGTTGATTATATTGTGTTAAATCCAAGCTTAATGGTGTTATAGAAACCAATCCTTTAGAAACAGCATGAAAATCAGTTCCTGGAGTAGCATCAGCTGCTAATCCAACAGGTCCAATCCAATAAACAGTATCGCCATAAGGGGTTGTGCTGCGAACTACAGGTTGTGATGGATGACGTTTTCCTAAACGTGTTATTTTAATTCCTTTTATATTCTCAAAATTTTTATTTGGAATGTTAACGTTAAGCAACATAGGTTCTAAAACAGGTTGATTCAGTTGATGTTGAACAATTTTTCTTGCCACAAATGCTGCTGACTCAATGTTTTCCCAATTTTTAGATGCCAATGAAAAAGCAATAGCTGGAATTCCAAATAAAAATGCTTCACTAGCTGCTGCAACAGTTCCAGAATATAAAGTATCATCTCCCATGTTAGGACCGTTATTAATACCTGAAATCACCAAATCAGGGGATGAATTCATTAAACCAGTCAGTGCTATATGAACACAATCAGATGGTGTTCCGTTCACTACCTTAAAACCATTAGCTGCTGTATAAACAGTTAGCGGTCTTCGAAGAGTTAAAGAATTTGAAGCCCCACTATGATTAGATTCTGGAGCAACGACTGTAATTTCAACTAAATTCTGCAAAGAATCGAATAAAGCTTCTAAGCCTTTTGAAGAATAACCATCATCATTTGATATTAGAATATGCATCAGGTCAATTTACCTTTTTTAAAAATGTTTAATATTTTTCGTTAAATTCTAGAGTTAGTGTATATTCTATATTATTCGTAAGAGCTTTCTTATGAAGAAGAAATTTTCTGAGATTGTGCACAACATTATTATCTAATTTTAATAAATCTATAAACATATATGAGTGAGTCCTGATTGTGAATTTTAATTTTTCTTTATTGATCAATACATTAATTTTAATTTTATTTTCTTATTTAATTGGATCTATCTCATTTGCAATAATAATAAGCAAAATCCTTGTTTTAAAAGATCCTCGTTTTTATGGTTCTAAAAACCCAGGAGCGACTAATATGCTCCGAATAGGATCAAAAACAGGTGCTGCCTTAACATTTTTAGGTGATATTTTAAAGGGTTGGATTCCATTGTATTTTTCCAAAATTTTAATTCCTAATTTACCGTTGATCAATTATTCAATAATTGCAATTGCTGTCTTTTTAGGACATCTGTATCCAATTTTTTTAAAATTTAAAGGGGAAAAGGAATTTCTACTTCCCTAGGTGTTTTGTTTGCTATAAATCCATTATTAGCATTTATAGTTTTAATAACTTGGCTAGTTTTAGCATTTTTATATCGTTATTCATCCTTAGCATCATTAACTTGTGCTTTATTATGCCCTATTTTTTATATGATTGGATCAGGATTATTTTGGAATGGAGAAACTCCAATTACAGGTATTATAATTCTTATGAGTATATTGATTATTCATAGACATAAAAAAATATTAATCGTCTTATGAACGGACAAGAAGAACAAATTTTTGGAAAAAAAAATCAAATTTAATTTTGGAAAAAAATCAAATTTAATAATGAAGATATTTATAAATTTCTAATATCCCAACGAGGCTTTATATCAAAATATTTATTATTTTTGACATTAAGATCAAAAGATACTAATCCTTTATCAATTCTTTTAGCTCCAGCAAGAGCTATCATAGCTGCATTATCTGTACAAAAATTCATTGAAGGAAAAAATATATTAGTATTCATAGGTTTTAAAGCTTTTTTAAATTCCTTGCGCAAAAACATGTTAGATCCTACTCCACCAACTATTGTGAAATTTTGAAGCTTAGTTTTTTTAAGAGCTTTTATTGATTTAATGATTAGTAAATTAGTAATTGTATATTGTACTGCTGCTGCCAAATCAGCTCGAATATTATCATTAATTGGAGATGAAAATGTTTTGATTTTCTTATAAACTGCTGTCTTTAGACCACTAAAGCTGAAATCTAAATTTGGTTTATATATCAATGGTTTTGGAAGAACAATGGCATCAGGATTTCCCAGTTTAGCAAGCTTTTCTAATGAAGCTCCTCCTGGGTAATTTAAACCTAGAAGTTTAGCAATTTTATCAAAAGCTTCTCCTACTGCATCATCCAAGGTTTCTCCTAATAGTGTGTATTTTCCAATATCATGAACATGTATTAATTGTGTATGTCCTCCTGAAACTAATAGAGAAAGAAAAGGAAAATTTGGTTTAGGTTCTGATAATAATGGAGATAGGAAATGTCCTTCCAAATGGTGAATAGGAACCATAGGTATTTCTCTAGCCCAAGAAATAGCTTGAGCAATTGTAGTGGCAATTAACAAACATCCAGCTAATCCTGGACCTGCAGTATAAGCGATTGCATCTATATCATTAATATCCAAATTTCCTAATTTTAGAACTTTTTTAACTAATGGAATTATTCTATATATATGATCACGAGAGGCCAATTCTGGAACAACGCCTCCATAATTTTTATGGATTTCAATTTGACTATGAACAGCATGAGAAATTAGACCTTTTGTAGTACAAAAAATAGCAGCCCCTGTTTCATCACAGGAACTTTCAAGACCTAAGATAATCATAATATGCAAGCAATTATTTGTAAGTAATAAAAAATATTATTTTTGAAAAATTATTTATATAAATATTATACATGGGAAAAATTTTGAAAAAGTTATTTTATTTAACAGAAAATAAAACAAATATTCGAACCGAATTAATAGCTGGATTGACAACATTTTTAGCAATGTCTTACATTATTTTCATTAATCCGGAAATTATGTCATTAACAGGAATGAATAAAGATTCAGTTTTCGTAGCAACTTGTTTAGCTGCTTCTATAGGTTCTTTAATCATGGCATTCACTGCAAATTGGCCTATAGGAATGGCTCCTGGAATGGGATTAAATGCATTTTTCTCATTTACTGTAGTTGAGAGTATGGGTTTTTCTTGGGAACAAGCTTTAGGTGTTGTATTCATTTCTGGAATTATATTTCTAGTATTAACTATATCAGGAATTAGATCTTGGTTAATACAGGGAATCCCTAAAACTTTACAAAGTTCTACTGTATCTGGAATCGGTTTATTTTTAGCGATTATAGCTTTATCACAAGCAGATATTGTTGTAAGCAACCCCATTACTAAAGTGACTATTGGTAATTTGAATGCTTACAATCCACTTCTTTCAATTTTTGGTTTTTTGCTCATAGCTGCACTCGATGCAGCAAAAATCCGGGGTTCAATTATTATTGGTATCTTATCTGTTACTTTATTATCTATATTTATAGGTCATAGTGAGTTTAAGGGAATTTTTGCTGTCCCACCAAGTTTATTTCCTACTTTTATGAAATTAAATATAACTAGCGCATTGAGCATAGGCTTATTAGATATAATTTTAATATTTATCTTAGTTGAAATTTTTGATGCAACAGGTACGCTTATAGCAATAAGCAAGCGAGCTAAATTGCTTAATAAATCTAAAAATCGATTAGGATATGCTTTATTTGCTGATAGTATTACAATCGTTATTGGCTCAATGCTTGGGACAAGCAGTACAACTGCTTTCATAGAAAGTGCTACAGGTGTTCAAGCTGGAGGTCGAACAGGTTTAACAGCATTAACTATTTCATTATTATTCTTAGCTGCCTTATTTGTTTCACCTCTTGCAGCTTCTGTTCCTATATGTGCTATTTCCCCTGCGTTACTCTACGTAGCATGTTTAATGATGAGAGAATTAGTAGAAATTAATTGGGAAGATATTACTGAATCAGCTCCAGCTTCTTTAAGTGTTTTTATGATCCCATTTACTTATTCAATTGCCAATGGATTAGCTTTTGGATTTATTACATATACAATCTTGAAAAGTTTAAATGGAAAATATTATGAAATACATCCTGCAACTTGGTTAGTTTCAATCTTGTTTGCTTTGCGTTATTATTTCTTAAATATATAATGGGTTGAGATAACCATCTTATTTTTTATCCATGATCAATAATCAATCTTTGAAGTTAAATAATCTTCATAATTACCTTGATAATCAGAAATTTTGCCCTTTGGATGAATTTCTAAGATGCGATTTGCAAGACTAGAAACAAATTCACGATCATGAGAAACAAAAAATAATGTTCCGGGATATTTTTCTAGAGCTAATTGCAATGATTCAATTGTTTCCATATCTAAGTGATTAGTTGGTTCATCAAGAAGAATTACATTATGTTGTCCTAACATAAGTCGGCCAAAAAACATTCGATTTTTTTCTCCACCTGAAAGCATATTAGGGGATTTTTGTAAATCTTCAGAAGAAAATAAAAGTCGTCCTAATATAGAACGAATAAATTGATCATCATGCATAGATTGACGATATTTATTCATCCAATCTAATAAGTTGATATTTTTTTGACAGAATTCATCTGTTAAATCCTGATTCATAAAACCAATATTAATATTTTCTGCCCATTTTATAGAACCAGAATCTGGTTGAAGATTATTTGAAAGCATTGAAAGTAAAGTGGTTTTACCTATTCCATTCTCTCCTATAATAGCTACTTTTTCCCCTGCTTCAAATGTTGCTGAATAATTAGAGATGATTGGAAGATCATAAGATTTCGATAATTTTTCCAAAGATAAAACAGATCGATATAAAATTTTATTTTGTTCAAACCTTATAAAAGGATTTTGTCTAGATGATGGTTTTATAGCAACTTGGTCCGCCTTAATTCGATCGATTTTCTTTAGACGTGAAGTTGCTTGACGAGATTTTGATTTATTGGCTGAAAATCGACGAACAAACTCCTGAAGTTCAGAAATACGTTCTTTTGCTCTAACATTTCCAGCTATTAATTGCTCCTTAGCTTTCGCAGAAGCTAGCATATATTCGTCATAATTTCCAGGATAAATACGTATTTCTCCATAATCTAAATCTGCCATATGTGTGCAAACTCTGTTTAAAAAATGTCTATCATGACTAATTATTATTATTGTAGATTTATATGAACTAATAAAATCTTCTAGCCATCTAATTGTATTAATATCCAAATTATTAGTAGGCTCATCTAGAAGTAAAATATCAGGATTTGAGAATAGTGCTTGTGCTAATAAAACCCGTAATTTCCATCCAGGAGCAATATCTTTCATGATTGCGTTATGTTTATTAATGGAAATTCCTAACCCTGATAACAATTCTCCTGCACGAGCATCTGCAGTATAACCTCCATATTCAGAAAATTTTATTTCTAAATTTGCTGCTTCCATATAATCGGATTCGGATGCTGTTAAGTCAGAGTATATGGCATCACGTTCAATCATAGTATTCCACATTTCAGAATGACCCATCTTGACAACATCCATTATTCTATGATTTTCAAAAGAAAAATGTTCTTGCCTCAATTTTCCAAGACGAATTCCTGGATTTATTGATACATTTCCATATGTAGGTTCTAAATCACCTCCAATAATTTTCATAAAAGTAGATTTTCCAGAACCATTAGCTCCAATAAGACCATAACAATTGCTTCCGTCAAATTTAACATTAACGTTTTCAAATAATGGTTTAGAGCCAAATTGAATAGTAAGATTAGCAGTAGAAATCACGATAATATTTTAAAGTTTAAAATTTTTAAAAGAAAAATTTTTATTTTTTTCTCATTTCAATGTTAAGAAAATTTTCAAGACAATAAAAAAATTTTTGAAATACCTATAATATTTCAAATTTTTACTGGTTGTTATATCGAAGATTGTGGAAAAACTGATGAAGAATTTTTCCACAATCTTCTGAAAGAATGCCTCCAATCATTGACACCTTATGATTGAGATATTTATTTAAATTAAATTGACTATTAAACGTACTCTGACCCTTTGAATCAAAAGTTCCAAATATCACACGATCTAATCGAGCTTGTGATATTGCTCCAATGCACATCAGACATGGTTCTAATGTTACATATAAAATGAATCCGGGTAATCGATGATTACCCATTATTAAAGCTGCTTTACGCAACACAACTACTTCAGCATGGGCTGTGGGATCTTGATCAATAATGGTTCGGTTATGTCCTTTTGCAATGACATTTCCCTGTTTGTCAAGTATAACAGCACCAACAGGCACTTCTCCTAATAAATAGGATAATTCAGCTTGTTTAAACGCTAACTGCATAAAATATTTGTCGAATAATAGATCTGGCATTTTACCAAAAAAATCATTGTAAATGCATGTAAATTATTTATAAAACTTTATAAACTAAATATTAGATATTTCAATTTGTATCTTTTTTGATGGTCCGATAAATAGCCGCACGCATAATTAATGTAGTAGTTATTGGAGAACTAATTATCATAAAAGTTATTATAGTAACTATATGAAATATAGGTTTTTCCAATACATAAAAAGAAAAAACAGTAAATGATAATAAAATACAAATAGCTCCTATTGAACTTGCTAACATTGGCATATGGATGCGTATATAAAAGTTTGAGAAAAATAAAAGTCCAATAGAACCAAGCAAAGTTACACTACCTCCTAGTATTAATAGGAAACTACAAATAAATGAAATGAGAATTAACATATCGTTATAATTGTTTAAGGTTCAATAACCTCTCCCCGCAATAAAAATTTAGCCATAGCTGCTGAACCTACAAAACCAAATAAAGAAATTAATAAAGCAATATCCGAATATAACAATGTTTCAAATTTTATTCCTAACACAATCATAATGAGCATACCATTAACATATAAGGCATCCAACGCTAGCACCCTATCCTGTGCTGAAGGACCATATAATAGTCGTATAAAAACAAACAATATACTTAAAACAAGACAAAACATTGCAAATTGAATGGACCAAATCATTAAATTATTCATTCAAAAATCTCCATAAGTGGGAGTTCGTATTTTGTTTTAATCAAATCTATTAGATCTTTTTCATTATCAAAATTTAAAACATGTAAGGTTAATATGTAACTATTGGAAATATTAACCCAAATAGTACCCGGTATATAAGAAATAATGCATGTCAAAAAAGCTAAGGCATATGGATCTCTTATTTTAATAGGTATTGAAATAAATTTTTGTGAATGGGAAGATATATTAAAACTTATAATTGAATAAGATAATACAATACTAGATTTAAAAACATCATTTAAAACTCTAATTACTAAAATCGGAAGCAAATAAAGTTTTTTAGGTTTTGAGTTAAAATCTAATTTTAACGAAATAAAATATAACCATATAGATAATAATAATCCAAGAAATATTTGACCATTAGATATGCTTGCATTTAGAAAAATCCATAAAAAAAATAAAAAGCAAGGTAAATAAATTTTACTAAATATCATAATAATTTCATTAAGGATTTTAAAAATTTAAAACAGTATTTATATAATCGAAAGGATTTCCTAAAGATTTAGCTGCATCATTTAAATAGGATAATACCAAATTAGCATTTATTGATAAATCAATACATAAAAATATTAGTATTCCAATTGGTGCCACTTCTACCCATCTTAAAAAAGGTATCACTGTATCTTTAGACCAAAAAATCCGAATACCTATTCTTGTGAATGAAAATAATCCAGCTAGTCCTGAAAATAGTATAGATGCAAATAATATCCATGATTGGATTTGATAAGAAACTTGATCAATTGAAACTGCTGTTGATAATAAGGCAAATTTTGCAACGAACCCAGATAAAGGAGGTAAACCTGTTATTAGTAATGCACATGAGATAAAGGATAAACCAAGAAAGGCCATTGCTGCAGGTATGGGTATACCTACTATTTCATCAGATCGATTAGAAGATGTCTTTGTTAAAACTTCTTCGGCTTCGAAAACATCTTGATTTGTTAAACAATTACTTATTGGTATATTTGTGCGTTTAATTAATTCAGATAATAAAAATAATGTACTACTTGCTAAAACTGAATTAACCAAATAAAAAAGAGCAGGTCCGATGAAGTTTATGCCAGGCATTCCTAATGACATAAATAAGATTCCTGTTGAAATAATAATACAATATCCAGAAATTTTTTCAACTTGATAACTAGCAATCAAACCAATACAACCAAATATCAAAGTTACTAATCCTATATAAAATATCCAATTTAAATCAAATGGTATAGGAATTTCATGAAGAATGATTAGCAATGACTTTATTCGCAAAACAGTATAAATACTTAATTTAGTCATTATAGACAACATGGCTGTAACTGGGGGAACAGCAGCAATATAACCTTTAATGAGCCAAAAATTCAAAGGCCATACACCTGCTTTAATAATGAAAGCAATACCTAAAATTGCAATACCCACATTAAAAAATAAACGATTTTCTTCTTCTAATTCGATGGCGGATATAGCTACATCAGCTAAATTCAAAGTTCCAGTAACACCATAAATCAAGGCAATACCAATTAAGATTAAAAAAGAGACTACTAGATTGACAACGATATAATGCAAACTAGCACTGACTCGCATAGATCCAGATCCATGTAACATTAAACCATAAGAAGCTGCTAATAAAACTTCAAAAAAAACAAATAAATTAAATAAATCACCTGTTAAAAAGGCTCCATTTAATCCCATCATCAAAAATTGAAATAAAGGATAAAAATGAACTCCAATTCGGTCCCAATGACCTAATGCATACAAAAAAGAACAAAATCCCAAGATAGAAGTTAAAATTAACATAATGATCGTTAATTTATCTGAAACAAGAAAAATACCAAATGGAGCTGGCCAGCCACCTATAGCATATATGCAAATATTATTTCCACAATCAGCAGAAAAATATAATAAAGAAGCAGCAGTAATTAATTGCATCATTATTGAAAGAATTGATATTAATGAACGAGCATATCGTTTTGTTTCAGATAATAAAAGCAAGATTGCTCCAGCTAAAAGCGGAGTAATTATTGGATAAATTAATATATGTTGAAAGAAAATTTTCAATGTTTTGTATCCTTCCCATCAACATGATCTGTTCCTGTAAAACCTCGAGAAGCTAAAATTACTACTAAAAATAAAGCAGTCATTGCAAAATTAATTACGATAGAAGTCAAAATTAATGCTTGTGGAACTGGATCTGCATATAGATTTGAATCAGAAAAATTTAAAGAATTAATAATAGGTGGAGATCCTATAGTTAAACCTCCCATTCCAAAAATAAACAAATTTATCGCGTACGAAATCAAAGAGAATCCAATAATAATTTGAAAAGTACGAGATCTTAGCAAGAGCCATGTACCCGAAGCAGATAAAATACCTATAGCTATTGAGAAAATAATTTCCATTAATTGAAACCTTTTATATATTTACTATTCAATAGTAGCTTTCCTTTGAGCTCTTAGAGATTGATGGGCTAAAGCTACTAATATCAAAACGGTAGATCCCATAACTAACATATAGACACCAAGATCAAATAAGAGCACTGAAGAAAAAGTAATAGATCCAAATAATGGTAGATTTATATTCAATGTAATTGCTGACAAAAATGGTAGCATTGCCAAACTTGCTGATAAAGAAACTATACTTGAACAGATAAGGCCAAATCCGATCCAATACTGTGGATTAAATTTGCTGTGAGATTCAACCCAATGGACTCCATTAACCATATATTGAAGTATAACTGCTGTAGCCATAATCAATCCACCAACAAAACCTCCTCCAGGAAGATTATGTCCTCGCAATAAAAAATAAACTGAAACTAAAGCAGCAATTGGAAATAATAATCTACCTAAAATGGATGATGTTAACATTGAGTTTTTTGGAGAAAATTCATGAAAATTAGACTGAAAGATATTATTTTCTTCATCTTGATCTCTTTGTTGAATAGGTTTCTCTGTACTTTCAATTGCTGGTCGGAAGCGACGCAGTAAAGCATATACAGTTAAGGATACTATTCCAAGAACAGTAATTTCACCTAAAGTATCAAATCCTCTAAAATCAACCAATATAACATTAACAACATTAGCCCCTCCTGCTTCTAACAAAGATTTTTCTATAAAGTACGATGCAATTTTTGGACGTATAGAACGCATTAGCATTGAATAAGAAATTAATGCTAAACCTAACCCTACACTACCAGCTAATAAGAAATCTCTAATTCTTCGAATATAAATTCGAGATTTTGTATATTCAATTTCTTCATTTCTTTCAATGCGTCTAGGTAACCAACGTAAACCCAATAAAATTAAAACAGCAGTAACCACTTCCACAATCAATTGGGTTAAAGCTAAATCTGGAGCTGAAAACCATATAAAAGTTAAACATGTTATTAATCCAGCTCCACCTGTTAAAGCTAATGATGATAACCGATGATATTTAGCTTGATAAGTAGCTCCTAAAGCACAAAAAATTCCAACTATCCATAATATAGAAAACATTAAATCTGGCCATTCTTTACATTCGGAAAATTTCATCCCAATATTATTTGGAGCAAAATAGCTTACAAAAATAGTGGAAATAACAATTATTATTAATTGTGTTTGTAAACGGTCTGATGATAATTTTCCTAATAAAAAAGAAGAAATTAATACAAATTTTTTAAGCACATAATCAAAAATTTGACCTCCTTCTAAATTCATCATAAAAGGTGGTGCTATTAATATAAGTTTATTTTTTGAACGTAAAATGAGATAGAAGCATAAACCACTAACAAGAGCAACAGAACTCATTAAAATTGGTAATTTTAAACCATGCCAAACAGATAAACTATACTCAGGCATATCGTTGATAAGTATGCTATTGCTCGCTGTCCTCAAAAAAGGTCCAAGTGTAATGCCTGGCATAATTCCAACAACCAAACATGTAAGCACTAACAAAGCACTTGGTAATAACATCCAACGAGGCGGTTCATGGGGTTTTCGAAGGATTTCTCTTGAAAAGGGGCCAAAAAATACTTTGAGAATAAAGCGCAATGAATAAGCTACACTAAAAGATCCTGCTATTGTTGCCAGCAAAGGTAACCCGACTCTTGTATAAATATCAGCCCTCACAAAAGTTGTTTCAGCAAAAAACATTTCCTTAGAGATAAAACCGTTTAAGAGAGGCACTCCTGCCATCGAAGCAGCAGCAACTGTTGCTAGGGTAGCAGTTATTGGCATAGATCTGTATAAACCACTTAAATTTCGAATATTCCTAGTCCCAGTTTCATGATCAACAATACCAGTAGCCATAAATAAAGAAGCTTTGAAAGTTGCATGGTTAATCATATGAAATATCGCTGCTACTAATCCTAATGAACTATTTAATCCAATAAGTAATGTAATTAATCCTAAATGACTAATTGTAGAATATGCTAAAATTCCCTTCATATCTTGTTGAAATATAGCAGTATAAGCCCCTAAGATGAGAGAAATTAATCCTGAACCTCCGATAATCCAAAACCACTCGTCAGTTCCTGATAGTACTGGCCAAAATCTTGCTAATAAAAATACACCAGATTTTACCATTGTTGCTGAATGTAAATAAGCAGAAACAGGTGTCGGTGCAGCCATAGCATTAGGTAACCAAAATTGAAATGGAAATTGGGCACTTTTGCTTAAAGCTCCTATAGAAATTAAGATTAACGTAAGTTGATATAATGGATTGTTTCGTATTAAATTCCCAGAAGCCAATATATCATCAATATCATAACTACCAACTATATTTCCAAGGATTAAAAATCCAGCGAATAAACATAATCCACCAAATCCAGTAATCATTAGAGCCATTCGAGCTCCCTTTCTAGCATCTTGACGATGATGCCAATAAGCAATTAGCATGAAAGACATCAAGCTTGTTATTTCCCAAAAAAGTATTAACTGAATAATATTTCCAGATAGGACAACACCTAACATTGCTGACATAAAAGCTTGAAAAAAAGAAAAAAATCTTTGCACAGGATCTTTAGGTGACATGTAATAACGAGCATATAAAACTACTAATGTTCCCATAATGGATATAATCAAAGAAAAAAGCCAAGCATAGCCATCCATTCGGAAAATCAGCTTTAATCCTAAAACAGGAATCCATGGAATATCTATTCGAATAATTTCCCCAGAGGATATTTCAGGATATAAGTTGATTATTAAAAAAGTACAAACTAAGGAAATAATGCCTGCTAGCCAAGATTCAGCATTTCTGGCATTGGAAGGTAGCAATGCTGCAAATAAACTACCAAGGAATGGTAGTACTAGAATAAGGATTAACGACATAGTATTCCTAATGAGGTAGTCGATGTTTCGATTAAACCTATTAATAGTTAAAAATATTTTCTAAAAAGAACTGTTATGAAAAGTATTTCATATTATCTATATAAACAAAAATAAGAAACTAAAGAAATAATAAGCTCTGAAATACTAACAAATTTAATAAATATAAAGTTATTAAATTAAAATCTTTGAGCTTTTTTGAAAAATGTTAATCTCTTTTTTTAAAGAGAGATAAGAAAACATTCTTAAAGAAAATTCATTAAGAGTCTAAAGACTAATAAAAGGAAATTCAGGTTCTGGACAAACCCCTTCAATTATGTCGGCTAAAGCCCGACTAGATCCGGCTCCCATTGTCCAACCTAATGAACCATGACCTGTATTCATAAATAAATTCTTAAATTTTGTACGACCAATTAATGGAATACCTGAAGGAGTAGAAGGTCGGAGACCAGACCAATACATAATTTTTTCAAAATTAAGAGCTTCTGGAAATAATTCTTGTGCTATCTGAGTTAACCGTTTGCAACGACTCTCATTAAGGTTTCTAGAATATCCAGATAATTCTGCAGAAGTTGCAAAACGTAATTTATTTCCTATTCTGGATAAAACCATTCTATTATGAGTATCAGTTATGCTGACAGAAGGAGCAAGATCAGGATTTATAATTTCCAAGGTAGCTGAATAACCCTTTATAGGATATATATTGCATTGAATTCCTAAAGGCCGCAGTATAAATGGACTATAGCTTCCTAAAGCAACAACATAGATATCGGCAGATAAAGTTTCATAGTAACCATCAGGACGTATTAATTCTACACTTTTAATACGATCTAATTCTGTTAACAATCGATTGATAGTTGTTTGATAGAAGAATTTCACACCAATCTCTTGACATTTCTTAGCAAGTTCACAGGTGAATATATAAGCATCTCCACTTTCATCTTCTGGAGTATAATCTCCTCCTTTAATGAAATTACTTAATTGAAATAAAGCAGGTTCTATTTTTACTGTTTCATCTGCAGTTAAGATTTTTCGATTTACGCCAAGGTCGTTCATCAAATTTACTATCTTCTTAGCATGTTCAAATTCTTTCTTATTTCGGTAGAAATTTAAGACGCCATATTTGAGACAATGATAGTTGATATTAAGCTCATTCTGCATAATTTTAAGGATTTTTTGGCTATACTCAGTCATTCGAATCATAGCTGTAATATTAGGTAAAAAATTCCATGGTAAACATTCTCTTAAAAATTTGAATCCCCATAACCATTGATATCGATCAAAGTGTGGATAAAATTTTAGAGGATAATCATATCGAAAGATCGATTTAAAAATATCATATATCAAATGAGTACTTGCTAATGGCTCTGAATAAGCAATTGAGATTTGTCCTCCATTTGCAAAGCTAGTTTCAAGAGCTGGTCCATTACAACGATCTACCACAAATACTTCATGACCAGCTTGAGCTAACCACCATGCACTAAAAACTCCTTGTATACCACTCCCTAATATTGCTATTTTCATAGTGATACAAATTCCTTATTTCATGATTTTTCTAGACAAATAATAATTATTTATCTAGTTTTTTTTTAAAGTATTAAATAAGTGAAAAACCATTCTCACTAAAATTTTAAAGTAAGTATCAAATCAATAGTCATTGAAATATTTTATAAATTTTGTTCTGATAATTTCATTTTTATTTTGATAAAACTCGTCCTTTTTATAAAAAAATTATTGATAGTGGAATCTTTGATTAAACAAAATCTTTTAAATGATATTAATTTTAAGAAGCTATATATGTAATGTTTTAATCCTTAATGAAAAATAATGTAGAAATGTATCAATCATTAATAATCATCCAATGGAATAATCAAAAACTTTTAAAGAGGATAGAAATGATATAATTCCATCTGAATCTTTATTGTCAACGTTTCTTAACGCTTTAAAAATCAAATATATTTTCTTATTGCAAAAAATTTTACTAAATATACTTAATATGAATATTAAAAATTAATTAAATTTGGACATCTGTGCTATTAAAATAATTAATTTTTATTGATTATGTTGTAATTTTAAATCTAAAATTAATGAAATTTAAATTCAAGTTTTATTTATTAAGATTATTTAACAGTCAGTTTTTTGACATTGAAAATAACGAGTTGTCTATTTTACTATTGAATAGCCTATCTTATTTTAAGCACATTTAAATAGATTATCATGTTTTAAGCATAATTAAACTGGATAGAATTTCTGATATCTAGAAACGATAAATTTAATTTTAATGAAAGTTTGCTCAAATTTTGATATGTGTTTAAACTTATTTTTTAATTTTGTCAATTGTTTTAATTATGGTTTTAAAATTTAGCTATATATATTAATATCAGCATTGTAATTCAACATTCTAACTTCAGATTCATATCCAGAATCTGGAAAGATTGTTATTAAATTAATAAAAAATTGTTTCATCAAAATTTAGTAAAAATTCAAGACTGTATAATTTTTACTAAATTTTGATGAAATCAATGTTATCATTAAAGACTATGCATGATATGTCCTTTTTTTGAATTTTGATTTTGTAAAACTCTTTAAACAAAAAAGTAAGGGGTAGTTTTTTATATTTTTAGAAAATTTCTATATAATTGTTGCTAACAATCTACTATGAAATTTCTTTTCTACTGAAATTTTTCTTCTCTTTCTTATTCATCCGATAATCGTTAATCCAATGCACTTGAATGAACTAAAGACACTGCATGTTTCTCAGTTGTTAGAAATAGCTGCAGGTCTGGAAATCGATAACGCAAACCGCTTGCGAAAGCAAGAATTGATGTTTTCTATAATGAAGCGACGAGCAAAACATGGAGAACAAATATTTGGTGATGGAGTTCTTGAAGTTTTACCAGATGGTTTCGGATTTCTACGCTCTGCTGAAACTTCATATCTGGCGAGCACAGAAGATATTTATATATCACCATCACAAATTCGACGATTTAATCTTCATACGGGAGATTCTATTGAAGGTGAAGTTCGAACACCAAAAGATGGGGAAAGATACTTTGCTCTTATTAAAGTAGATACAGTTAATGGAGTAGCTCCTGAAACAATTAAACATCGAATCATGTTTGAAAATCTCACTCCATTGCATCCAGATCAACCTATGCGTTTAGAACGTGATATTAAGAGTGAAGAAAATTTAACTGGTAGAATTTTAGATATATTTTCTCCAATTGGAAAAGGTCAAAGAGGTTTGATTGTTGCAAGTCCAAAATCTGGAAAAACTGTAATGATGCAACATATTGCACATGCAATAACAACAAATTTTCCTCATTCAGTCATGATTGTTTTATTAGTGGATGAACGTCCAGAAGAAGTAACAGAAATGCAGCGAACTGTTCGAGGGGAAGTAGTGGCTTCTACATTTGATGAGCCTGCCACTCGGCATATTCAGGTAGCTGAAATGGTAATAGAAAAAGCAAAACGTTTGGTTGAGATGAAAAAAGATGTTGTAATTTTATTAGATTCTATTACACGATTAGCTCGTGCTTATAATACAGTTGTACCTGTTTCAGGAAAGATCTTAACAGGTGGAGTAGATTCAAATGCTTTACATCGCCCAAACGTTTTTTTGGTGCAGCACGAAACTTAGAAGAAGGTGGATCGTTAACAATTTTGGGGACAGCTTTGATAGAAACTGGTAGTCGTATGGATGAAGTGATTTATGAAGAATTTAAAGGAACGGGAAATTCAGAAGTTCATCTTGAGCGTCGATTAGCTGAAAAGCGTGTTTATCCAGCTATTAATCTTAATAAATCCGGAACTCGTCGAGAGGAATTGTTGATTAGGAACGAATTTTTTCAAAAAGCTTGGGTGTTGCGAAAATTTATTCATGATATGGATGAATTACAATCAATGGAATTTATACTTGATAAAATGCGTTCAACAAAAACCAATGCTGAATTTTTTGAAATGATGAAAAAATAGTACTTTTAAAATATTTGAATTTACAGTCGAATTTTTTTTGAAAATTATTTAATATTTTGTAAATATATTTACTTCTATATAAATTTGAGCAAACGATTTTTATCGAAATCTATATTCCTATCCAAACTTGGAATTCTTGCTAAGAAATAAATTTGATCGATTCATGTCGAATTATATCTTAAAAATTGCGATAATATCCTTTGAAAATAAGTATTAGCAATGCGTGCTAGAATTAGAATTAGCTATCTGAATTTTTGTTAACAACAACATTGATTTCATTTGTAAGATGAAAGAAAAGCATAAATTATAGAAGATTAATTTTTTGCTAAACAAATCATAACCTATCGGTTATGTAAGGACATATTTGAAAAACTAATTAGAAAATTCTTTTCTTAAATCTATATTTAATATTAAAGATATATGTCAAAATCTACCGATTATAAAATTATTCCACCAATTAATCTCCGAAAAGTTTTGCTTCATTCGTGCTGTGCTCCATGTTCTGGAGAAATAATTGAAGCTATGAAAATTTCTAATATTAATTATTCTATTTTCTTTTATAATCCAAATATTCATCCAAAAAAAGAATACGAAATTCGCAAGAAAGAGAATATTCGTTTTGCAATAAAAAATAATATCGAGTTTATTGATGCTGATTATGATCCAAATAATTGGTTCAAGAGAGTGAAAGGATTTGAATTTTCGCCAGAACGAGGGCAACGTTGCACTTTATGTTTCGATATGCGTTTAGAACGCACAGCATTATATGCCTATGAACATGGCTTTAACATTATTACAAGTTCTCTTGGATTATCTCGTTGGAAAGATTTAAATCAGATTAATACATCTGGAGAAACAGCTGCTAGTCATTATCAAAATATCAAGTATTGGACATATAATTGGCGAAAGAAAGGTGGTTCACAAAGAATGATAGAGATCAGTAAGCGAGAAAAATTTTACCAACAAGAATATTGTGGTTGTGTTTATTCTCTTCGAGATACAAATTTGCATCGACGAAAAACTGGAAGAAAACCTATCCAAATAGGAATAAAGTTTTATGGAAATAAATGAGTTTAATTTTCATAATTGAATAACTAATCTTTCCTGATTGCATATTTAAAAAATTAAATATTCCTTTAGATCTATTTCCATAGATTTCATTTGAATTATTAGCACTTTTTATGAACCTAGAATAATAATTCTATTTTTTAGATAACAAATATTATGATCAATCGCAATAAGAGAATAATAAATGTAGCAATAATAGCCCATATTGATCATGGAAAAACGACCATGATCGATCAATTGTTACGTCAATCAGGTATATTTAGAGAGAATCAAATTCTTTCAGAAAGAATTATGGATTCAAATGATCTAGAAAAAGAACGAGGCATTACAATTTTGTCAAAAAATTGTTCAATTGAATATAATGAAGTTAGGATTAATATCTTGGATACACCAGGACATGCGGATTTTGGAGGAGAAGTAGAAAGAGTTTTATCTATGGTTGACAGTGTATTATTGTTAATAGATTCAGTTGAAGGTCCCATGCCGCAGACTATTTTTGTAACAAAAAAAGCACTTGCATTAGGTCTTAAACCAATTGTAGTAATTAACAAAATTGATCGACCTGGATCTAGACCAGATGATGTAGTAAATAAAACATTTGATTTGTTTAGTAAACTTGAAGCAAATGATGAACAATTAGATTTTCCTATAGTTTATGCGTCGGGATTATCTGGATTTTCAAGTCTTCATGCTCATGAAAGAACAGGTAACATGAAACCATTATTAGATACCTTGTTAAATCATGTTCAAGAAATAAATTATGATTATAATGGTCCTTTTCAGATGCAAATTTCTTCTGTAAGTTATGATTCTTACATAGGAAGAACTGGAATGGGACGCATTAATCGTGGCTATATTTATTCTGGTATGCCTGTAGCAATATGTTTTAGTGAAAATTCAGATATTACAAAAGGAAAAATTGGTCAAATCATAAGATTTGATGGATTAGAAAGAATCTCAATAAATGAGGCTAAAGCCGGAGATATAATCTTAATAAGTGGCATCGAAAATCTCAATATTGGAACAACGATAACAGATCCTAATGTACCAGATCCATTACCTCCTATATATATTGATGAGCCTACATTAACAATGAATTTTATGGTAAATACTTCCCCTCTTGCTGGCAGTGAGGGCAAATTTGTAACAGCTCGTCAAATTCGTGACCGTCTAAATAGAGAAACAAAATTTAATGTAGCTCTTCAAGTAAAAGAATTAGGAGATGGAATATTTGAAGTCTCTGGTCGTGGAGAATTACACTTAACAATTTTATTAGAAACAATGCGACGCGAAGGTTATGAACTAGCAGTTTCTCAACCAAATGTAGTTTGTAAAACGATCAAAGGAGAAAAGTATGAGCCATTCGAAACTTTAATATTAGATATTCAAAATATTCATCAAGGCAGTGTGATGGAAGAATTAAGTTATCGAAAAGCCGATTTACAAAATATAACCCAAATTGGATCAGATCGTACTCAACTTGAGTATATTATTTCAGGAAGAGGATTGATAGGTCTTCAAAATGAATTAATGACATTAACTAGAGGTACGGGTCTGATAAATCATGCTTTTTGTAAATATGATTTATTTTGTGAGAAGTTTTCAGGAAAGCATCGAAATGGAGCTTTAATTAGTCAAAACTCTGGTAAATCTGTTGCATATGCACTATGGAAATTGCAAGAACGTGGTCATCTTTTTATAAAACCAGGAGAGAATCTATATGAAGGTATGATAATTGGAATTCATAATCGAGATAATGATTTAGTTGTAAATCCAATCAAGGGGAAACAATTAACAAATATACGTGCTTCAGGAAATGACGATGCAATAAGACTTTTTCCGCCAATTGAATTATCCCTAGAATACGCTGTTGAATTTATTGCTTCAGATGAATTAGTTGAAGTAACGCCAAAATCTATTCGTTTAAGAAAGTTACATCTTCAAGAATCTAAGCGGCGTCAGACTGCTAGAAAATCATAAGATTATCTTTATAAAAAAATTTAAAAAGCACTCTATTTTTCATTGGACCTTCATTTATGATAAAACAGACTTTGTTATTAGTAGATGGTTCAAGTTATTTATATCGTGCATTTTATGCAATGCCAAATCTTCGAAACTCTCAAGGTCAACCAACAGGAGCAATATATGGAGTTTTGAATATGTTGCGCAAACTTTCTGCTCAATATAAAACTAATTATGGTGCCTGTATTTTTGATACAGGCGGAAAAAGTTTTCGAGATGATATATTTTTTTCTTACAAATCTAATCGTCCTCCAATGCCACCGGATTTAGTTTCTCAAGTGGAACCAATTTATCAAGCTGTGAAAATGTTAGGTTGGCCGGTTTTAAGAAAAAAAGGAATAGAAGCGGATGATATTATAGGAACATTATCTAAATTAGCTATAGAAAGCAATTTCGATACTATAATATTCACTTGTGACAAAGACCTTTGCCAGTTAGTCAATAATAAAGTGACTATCATTAATACAATGAGCGATGAGATCCTTACAGAATCAAATGTATTGAAGAAATACGGAGTTATACCAAGCCGAATAGTTGAATATCTTATGCTCGCTGGAGATAAAACTGACAATATTCCAGGTGTAAATAAAGTAGGACCAATTACAGCTGCAAAATGGCTTAACCAATTTGGTTCGATAGATAATTTGCTAGTTTCAGCCAAAGATATTCAAGGTGTATTAGGAGAGAATTTGCGGGCAGCAATTCCAATGTTTTCATTAACTCGACAGTTATTAACAATAAAATGTGATTTAAATTTAAATGAATTCTTTCATAATATTAATGAACTAAAATTTAACTTGTTGAATTTAAATAAATTTATTAGATTTTGCGAAAATTATGGATTTTACAAATGGATAAAAGAATTAAAAAATATTAAAAATCCTAAACAAGAGATACAAAAAAATTTTCTAAAAGATTATTTTATCATTGATAATTATAAAGATCTTTTTGATCTAAAAAAAGAGTTAGAAAACTCTAATTTAATAGCTTTATCTACAGAAATCAGTTTATTTCAAGATAGGAATAGTATTTTAGAAGCAAAGCTTGTTGGTCTATCAATAGCGTCTATAACTGGAAAATCTTTTTATATTCCTTTAGCTCATTATTATTGTGAAAGCAAAAATATACAAGTTTCAAAGAAAGAAATCTTATCCGTTTTACAACCTTGGTTAGAAAATCCAAAGAAAAGTAAAATATTGTATGACGCAAAAAAAAGTATACACGTATTAAAAAACGAAGGTATTGATCTTGCGGGTATTGCAGAAGATATAATGCTTAAAGCTTACATATTAGATCCACATCATAATGTGGCTATAGGAGATTTATCAAAAAAATTTTTAAGTTTAGATATTGATTCAGATGATTTTTATACCTTTTATAAAAGCAAAATTGTAAATAATTTTGATCAAATTTCTATTAAAGAAGCTTCTTATTATTCAACAAAATTTGTTGAAATTGTTCTTCAACTATATCAACAATTAAGCTTTGAGAATATTTTCGATAAAAAATTGGAAAAAATATATAAACTTGAAATGGAAATATCAAAAATCTTAATTTATATTGAGCGTACAGGGGTAAAAATAGATATTTCAATGCTATCTACACATAGTCAAAATTTGAACAAAAAAATGTTAAATATAAAAAATAGAATATATGAATTAGCAAAAATCCATTTTAATCTTAATTCTACTAAAGAATTAGCTGAAATTTTATTTCATAAACTGAAGCTCTCTCCTGCTCATAAAACAAGAAAAGGAACACTTTCAACAAATGAAGAATCATTAAAGCAATTAGCTTTAATTCACCCTTTACCTAAATTGATTCTAGATTATCGAGGATTAGCCAAAATTAAATCAACTTATGCAGATAAACTACCAAAACTGGTAAATCTTGAAACAAATAGAATTCATACAAATTATTCACAAATATCTGCTATTACAGGTCGGTTAACATCTTCATACCCAAATTTGCAGAATATACCGGTGCGTAGTGAAGAAGGTAAACATGTGCGAAAATCTTTTATTGCAGAAGAAAAATTTTTTTTTGTATCTGCTGATTATTCGCAGATTGAATTGCGCATAATGGCTCATTTATCTAAGGATATAAATCTTATAAATGCTTTTCAAACGAATAAAGATATTCATAAAATTACAGCATCAGAGGTTTTTCAAACCTCAATTGATAATGTAACTTTGGAACAAAGGCGAATGGCAAAAACAATAAATTTTGGATTAATTTATGGAATGGGTAGTTCAAAACTATCCTACAACCTAAAAATTTCCCGAACTTCTGCTAAAGAATATATTGATCGATATTTTTCTCACTACCATGGAGTATCAAAATTTATAAAAAGAATCAAGATAATTGCAAGAGAACAGGGATATCTTGAAACAATATTTGGCCGGCGTTTAGAATTAAAAAAAATTCATGAGAATCATAAATTCTATCAAACATCAGCAGCAGAAAGAGCTGCTGTTAATGCACCTATGCAAGGTTCTGCTGCTGATTTAATTAAAAAAGCTATGATAGAAATTTATCATTGGTTAAAAATAAAGAAAATGAAAACCAAGATAATAATGCAAGTACATGATGAGTTGTTATTAGAAACACCAGAATTTGAATTAGAGATTATTAAAAATAATCTTCCTGTTTTAATGTGTAACGTAGCAAATCTTCTTGTTCCACTTGTAACAAAAATTCAAATTGGAAAAAATTGGGGAGAAATAAAATGATTTAGAAATTAAATTTTTAATTCATTTTTTATTTTAAGATGGTAACATGTAAAGCTATTTTATTTTTTTGTTAGTCAACATGCTTTCTTTCTAAACTTGGTTTTTTATGCTTTTACTTTGGATTCTAATTTCCACAATTACTAGTGGTTTAATAACTATTCTTATTGCTAGTTGGTTAACATATAAAGTATTTTCTAAATACTTAAATCATATGGTAAGTTTATCAGTAGGAATTTTGCTTTCAGTAGGTCTTTTGCATTTATTACCTGAAGCTTATCAAAGTGGATTAGTAAATCAACGAATCTTATTTAGTCTGATGTTAGCATCTCTAATTTGTTTTTTTATTTTAGAAAAAATTGATATTTTGAGGCATAATCATCATTATGAAGGTGATGGTCATGGACATTTAGAAGGTTATGATCGACGTAAAGCTGGTCGAGGAGGAATATCAATTCTAATTGGAAGCTCATTACACAATTTTTCAGATGGAATACTTTTATCAGCGGCATTCTTCGCTGATCCACTTATCGGATCTCTCACTGCATCATCAATAATTGTACATGAAATTCCTCATAAACTTAGTGATTTTGTTATATTGCGCAATGCAGGATTAAAATTAAAGCGATCTTTTACTCTAATTTTTTTTTCAAGTTTATGTTCGTCATTAGGAGCTCTTGTAGGTTATTTCATTTTTCAAGAGCATCAAAATTTTGTACCTTATTTTTTAGTTATAGCTTCAAGTAGTTTTTTATATATAGCAATGGCTGATTTAATTCCTCAAATGCATGAACAAAAATCACCTATTGAAACATTGCCTCAAATTTTATTTGTTGGAATAGGTATAATTGTTATTTATAGCATTACGAATTTGATACAAAATCACCATATACATGATGAAAACCATTATCATGTAACTAGTTCACTATGTACAAAATAATATTACGTAACTAGACTAGTTGGCAATTCATTTAAAGAAAGCATTGCCATCTTAGGATCTTTCATTGATTCTAAATTATTTAAACTTATAGATTGATTGAGAAAAAATGGTCCGATTCGAGTTCTTTTTAAGGATAATACATGAGCATAGGAACCTATTTTTCTTCCGATATCTTGGGCAAGAACTCGAATATAGGTTCCTCTTCCACACATAACTTCTATTTCAGCTTCTAATTGATTAAATTTTAATAATTTGATATCATAAACATTGATTTCTCTAGGAGGTCTTTTTATTTCTATACCTTGTCTTGCATATTTATACAGTGGCTTTCCATTTTTTTTGAGAGCTGAATACATTGGAGGAACTTGTTGAATTGTTCCTAAAAAATCAGGCAATATGAACTCTATATTTTTTTGATTTATAGAATTAATAGGGCTTTGAATACTAGAAATAACCTTTCCTGTTAAATCACCACTATCAGTTTCTTTACCAAATTGGATTGTAGCTCTGTAGGTCTTTTTTTCCTTAAGTATAAAATCTGATATTTTTGTTGCACGTCCTAAACAACATATTAGTAATCCTGTTGCAAATGGATCAAGGGTACCCATATGGCCTGCTTTAGCAGCTCCAAGCTTTCTTTTTACACGCTGAAGCGCTTGGTTGCTAGATAAACCAGCTGGTTTATCTAGCAAAATAACTCCATCTAGCATTTCCTTTTGAATTTTATTTGAAATCATATTTTCTGATTTGCTTTTTCAATTAACTTTAAAATTTCGATATTTTCTAAATATTGTTTATCATATATGAATTTCAAAACAGGAGATTTTCGCAAATGCAAAAGTTTATACAATTTTTTTTGCATAAATCCTGAAACTTTATTAAGAATAATTTCTATTTCAAGAGGATCTTTTCCAATGACAGTAAAATAAACTTTTGCATTTGAAAAATCAGCAGATAGATCACAAAATGAAATTGTAAATATTCCAAGATCTTGTTTATCAAATTTATGATGAATTAATTTATTCAAATCTTTTTTAATTTGATTAGCCAGACGAATTACTCGACAAGATTTCTGTTGATTTACGATCGGGTTATTAAGAAAATCTTTTGATTTATGAAGATTCATGATGTTGATATGAACTTTAAAGATTTATAATCTTTTATAAATAACGTGTAACTTCTTTAATTGCAAAAATTTCTAATTGGTCTCCAGAGAATACATCAATATTCCCTCGAAGCATTATTCCACAATCAAAGCCAGATTTTACCTCTTTTACATCATCTTTAAAACGACGCAGAGAAGCAATCTCACCTGTCCATTTTACTACATTATTTCGAAGTAATCTGACTTGTGAATCACGTCTTACCAAACCATTTAAGACCATACATCCACCGACATTTCCAATCTTAGGAATATTATAAACTTCACGAATTTCTACTAAACCAATAACTTCTTCGCGTTTTTCAGGGCTTAATAATCCAGCCATAGCTGATTTAATATCATCAATAACATCATAAATAATATTATAATAGCGTAAATCAACATTATTGACTTCTACTATCTTCTTAGTATTTATCTCAGCTCTTACATTAAAACCTACAATTACAGCATGAGAAGCAATCGCAAGATTTATATCATTCTCTGAAATTCCCCCAACTGCGGCATGTATTATTTGCACACGAACCTGATCAGTTGATAATTTAGTTAAAGAAGAGATTAGAGCTTCTTGAGATCCCTGAACATCTGTTTTAATAATAAGTTTAAGAATTTTACTATCATACTTGGAATGATCATCCATGATTTCTAGCATGGACTGCATATTAGCTTCTCTTTGCCGAGCAAGTTTTACATCACGATATTTACCTTGACGAAATAAAGCAATTTCTCTAGCTTTTTTCTCATCTTTTAAAGAAATTAATTCATCACCAGCTACTGGAACATCATTTAAACCTTGTATTTCTACAGGAATTGATGGTCCTACACTTTGAACAGAATTTCCATGTTCGTCTAGCATCGCACGAACACGACCAAAACTAGATCCTGCTAACACAATATCTGCAAGTCGTAAAGTCCCACTTTTTATTAATACTGTAGCAACAGGTCCTCTTCCTCTATTTAATCTTGACTCTATAACTAAACCTCTTGCATTAGTAGATAATGGAGCTTTTAATTCAAGCATTTCAGATTGCAACAAAATATTTTCTAAAAGATTATCTATACCTTCTCCTGTTTTTGCTGATACAGGTATAATTGAAACATCCCCTCCATATTCTTCAGACACAACCTCTTCAGCAAGTAACTCTTGCTTTATTTTCTCTATATTTGCTTCAATTTTATCTATTTTTGTAATAGCAACTACAATTGGAACCTCAGCTGCTTTTGCATGATGAATAGCTTCACGTGTTTGTAACATTACAGAATCATCTGCAGCTATAACCAAAACAACAATATCAGTCGCTTTAGCTCCACGAGCCCGCATAGCAGTAAAGGCTTCATGACCTGGTGTATCTAAAAAGGTAATCGAACCGTTATCTGTTTGAACATTATAAGCCCCTATATGTTGAGTAATACCTCCAGCCTCATTGATTGCAATTTTTGCTCGTCGAATATAATCCAGAAGAGAAGTTTTTCCATGATCGACATGGCCCATAACAGTTACAACAGGCGCTCGATGAAACGAATCTTTTTCTTTATCAAAATTAATTTGCTCATCTAAAAAAGACTCAGGATCATCTAATTTAGATGGAATGGCAACATGACCAAATTCTTCTATAACAATCATTGCTGTTTCTTGATCAAGAATCTGATTAATTGTAACCATTTGACCTAATTTCATTAGCTGCATAATAACTTCAGCTGCTTTGATAGACATTTTATGAGCAATGTCTGCAACACTTATAGTTTCAGGAATATATATTTTCCGAGAAATAAAATCCTGTACTTTTGATTCATTTCGATCATTGTTAGTTTTTTGATTTCGATTGCTGCGTTGATTTTTTCCTGTTTTTAATTTCTCAGAACGATTAGAAATTATATGTTCTTTTCCATGACTTTTTTTGTTCACTACACTATTTCTAGTAAATGTTTTTCAATGATCTTAATATTTTTAGGAACTACAGATGATCGCTTTTCTTCTTTTTTTTCAATTATTTTATCCTGATTATTCTTTCGAGGTGATTTATTAATTAAGCTTTTTGAAACTATTTCTTTTTTAGAAATCGTTGATTCTTTTTTCGGTTGATTTAACATGTCCATCAAAGCTTTAGATTGCTGCTGAGTTGCATCTCTTGATTTAGAATATTTTACATTAAGACTTTTATTTTCTTGTTCATCAAAAGACGAAATTGCTGTTTTAGAATGAAAATCTGATTTTTCCAAGTTATTTTTTGCAGAATCTATAGGATTGCTAACTTTCATATTAATGCTTTCTTCTTTTTTGTCTGTTGATTCTGAATCACTAATATTATCTTTTTCTTGTTTTAAATTCAGCATTTCTGCTTTTTTCTGATTTTGTGAGGATTTTTCCAAATGATCTTGTAAATTTACAGTCTTAAAATCTTCTGAAATAGGAACTGCACTATCTACTATATTTTCAATATTTTTTGATTGAAACTCTGAAAAATCTCTCTTAACAAAAGTTCTTTTTTTTCTAATTTCTATTTGAATAGTTCGAGATCGTCCTAAAGAATCAGCTTGCCGGATCTGAGAAGTTTCTCGTCGAGTTAGAGTGATCTTTTTTCGATTATTAGATTCCCCATATGAACTACGTAAAGACCCAAGCAATTTTGACTTATCATTTTCAGTGAGAGAATCATTTACAGATTTAACATCTACCCCAGCTGATCGAAGCTGTTCTAATAACACATTAGAAGGAATATTCAATTCAAGAGCCAACTGGGTAACTGTACTGCTTAATATTAGCATATCTTTCCTGCGCTATAGAATCCGTGATTTATTTAAGGGTTACAAGTCTTTTTCAAACCAGTGAGCCCGAGCAAGTGTAATAATTTCTGCTGCTTTTTCTTTAGTCAGACCTGTAATTTCTATTACTTCATCTACTGAAAGTTCTGCAAGATCATTCCTTGTTAAAATATTTTTCTCAACAAGTAGAATTGCTAGATTTGGTGTTATGAAATCTAATTCAAGCAAATCATGAGCTAATTTTAGATGTTCTTCTTTCGCAATTGCTTCAGTTAAAAGAATATTGCGTGCGCGCGCTCGTAATTCAGTTACAAATTTTTCATCAAATGATTGGATCTCTAGCAATTCCTGAATAGGAATATATGCAATTTCTTCAATTCCAGTAAATCCTTTATCAATTAAAATATTTGCAATTTCATCATCAATATCAAGGTTTTTAGTAAAAATATTTCTTAGTTCAATGCGTTCTGTTTCCTGTCTATTTACGCTTTCCTCCGGACTCATGATATTTATTTGCCATCCAGTTAACTCAGAAGCTAATCTTACATTCTGTCCTTTGGTACCTATTGCTTTTGGCAAATTGTCTTCATCAACAACAACTATCATAGAATGATTATCTTCATCAACAACTATGGATTCTATATTAGCAGGAGCTAAAGCGTTAATTACAAATTGTGCTGGATCCTCTGACCAGAGAATAATATCAATCTGTTCACCACCCAATTCATTCCGAACTGCTGTAACACGTGATCCTCTCATTCCGACACAAGTACCAATTGGATCAATTCGCTTATCATATGCAACAACTGACATTTTTGCACGAATACCAGGATCACGTGCAGCCCCTTTAATTTCTAATATGCCTTGTTCAATCTCTGGAACTTCATTCTCAAATAAAAACCGAATAAATTCAGGAGACGTACGAGATAAAATAACCTGTTGTCCTCTAGCTATATGATCAACACGGAGAACAAAAGCACGAATACGATCTGCCATTCTTATATTTTCTTTTGGCATCATTTCTGATTTGGGTAATCTGGCTTCTATTTTTCCGATTTCTACAATTGCATCACCCTTATCCATTCTTTTAACTGTTCCTGATACAATGGTTTCCCCACGTTCAAGAAACTCATTAAGCAACTGCTCACGCTCAGCATCTCGCATTCGTTGGAGTATAGTTTGTTTTGCTGTTTGTGCACCAATACGCCCAAATGATATATTTTCCAATCGCTTTTCTATGTATTCCCCAACTTTAATATCTTGGCAAATTTCTCGAGCATCTGATAACATTTCCTGACTATCTGGTTGATCTAATCCATTTTCATCAGGTACAACCAACCATCTCCTAAAGCTTTCATAATCTCCTGTATTTCGATTAATACAGACGCGAATCTCCGCTTCATCATTGAAGCGTTTTTTTATTGCCGAAGCAAGAGCGCTTTCTAATGCATTAAAAACAACTTCACGGACAACATTTTTTTCTCGTCCTAGAGCATCAACCAATAGAAGAATTTCACGACTCATCTATTTTTTCCCTTAAAATTGAGAATAGGATCCAATTTTGCATGGTCAATTTTATCAATTGTAAATTCCATAATTTGAATACTACCTTTTTTTCCCGTAATATGGAGACAAAATTTTGGCTTTGTATTTTCACACACTTGACCACTTTCATTATATGAAAAATTATCCATTCGTTGAATAATTCCAGAAAATTCCTTTTTACCATCAATAGCTTGATTCAAACTAATTTTTATGCGTCTACCTAAAGCATTAAGAAAATCTGATGTATTTCGGAGTGGCCTATCAATACCTGGAGAGGTAACTTCAAAAGATTTAAAATCAATATTTTCTACCTGAAGTACGCGTGATAATTGTCGATTTATTTTCTCACAATCTTCGATTGTTACACCACCAATCCTATCGATAGTTACTTGCAAAAGACCAGAAATAGCATATTCCACATTAACAACATTTATTCCTGTTCCGTATAACGCTTCACTAATCAATGAGAATAAATCATTCATGCAAAAAATTTAAAGAAAGAGTTTAATTATAAATACAATGTTAGGAAATTTCAATTCTCTCAATTCTAGCAGAGAATTGAGAGAATTGTTTAACTAATAAACATTATATATATGGTATTTACTATTAGGTAATTCATCATTTATGATCATTTTTCCAAAATCCTAAATGAGATTCATGAGCCGAAGCACTGCTTGGCTGTTTATCATCATTTGAAAATTTTCTATGTTTACTCGGAATATTATTTATATTCTTTTTTCCTGTTAAGTTAGATTTTGGAACAACTCTTTTTATTTGTTTTATTTTCGAATTATTTGTATGATGAGTTGCTAATTGTTTTGTAGATTTAATGGATAAAGATGAAGCAGGAACTTGAAATTGTTCTTCAGAATTTTTGTTATCAACAACGTTGGATACATTTACATTGCTTATATTTTTTGAGTTATTTTCTTGAAATTCAGTTTTAGTAGTTAAATTTTTTCTTGAATTAGAAGATCTTACTCTCCGAAAGTCATCTCGAATCAGTTGAGGTCTTCTCATATCATATCTCAGATTTTTTTTTCGCCCTTTATTATCATTTATTGCTAATGGATGTCCATTAGCATAACCTCCGTTTACCATTAAACCTGTTTTAGAAAATTTCTGTTGATGATAATCGTTTGATATGCTAAAGCGAGAAAATGAAGTTTGACGAGAATTTCGGATTACACCTGTTCTGCTCAGTTTAGCTCCATTCATACCATTATTTTCTATAGTACCAAAGCCAGGAGGCAAAGCACTATCATGAGAAATAGGTTGTTTTGAATATTTCCTATTTCCGCTCAGATTAGTTTCTGTATTTTTACTAGATTTTAACAAACCTAATTGTGTCATTAAAGCAATTACTATATTTTCATTTAATTCAGTCCATCTCCCCTTCGAAGACCACGGGGTAAAGTAATATTACCAAAACGAGTACATATTAAGCGATTTATTTTACAACCTATAATCTCAAAGATACGATTTATATCTCTATATTTACTCTCATGTAAGACTAATTTATACCATTGATTAGCACCATCTCCACCAACATAATCAAAAGAAGTTATAGAAATTGTCTTTTCTTGGCCGATATTTACATCTTTTTCGATCAATAATTTATATTTTTCATCGTTTACTTCTCCTAAAATACGAACAAAGCATTCTCGTTCAGTTTTATATCTAGGATGAACAATACGATTAACTAAATCTCCCGAAGTCGTAAATATCAATAGTCCCTCTGTATTAATATCTATTGCATTAACAGGATTCCATTTTCCATTTCGCAATTTTGGTAAACGAGAAAAAATATTATCGGTTTCATTTAAATTTTTTTGATCAATAGACTCACCTGAAATCTTGTGATAGATAATAATTCGTGGAATCTTTATTATTTTGTTTCGATTAATCGGTCTTCCATTCACTTTGACTAAATCTTTTTGACCAATTCTTTGTCCAATATGAGCAGGCTCTCCATTAACGGAGACTCTGCCTGAAATAATCAAATCTTCCATATCACGACGTGATCCTATACCAGACTCAGCAAGGATTTTATGTAATTTTGGTAAAATTTCTTCATTATTTAAATATTTTTTTAAACGTTGAGCTGTTCTATCAGAAGTTTCTAAAAAAGAAAAAATTTTCTCTTCATCAGAAGAATATTCAATAGCTGGTACAGATAACGAATTTTCCTGATATCTACTACTATTAGATTCATATTCATTAGTGAATGCGTCTCCACGACGTCGCCTAAATGGCGTACGAAGTTTTCTTCCTCGACTGCGGCTTAAAGAATCCTCAATTGGTTTTAGATAAGATAAAACAGGTTTTTTTTCATTTTGTAAGGATTTGTTTTTCTGAACAACTTTAGTTATCACGGATACCGCTCCGAATTTATATGCGCTATAAAGCTTTTGATAGAGAAATTTGAATCCTGTAGAGCAACAAGATTTTATAAGTATGAAATACTGTTCACAATGAAAATTGTGAACATAAAATATCTACCTTTTCTCTGCTCTAAAAATTATTAAAAACTTAAATAACTTAAACTGATATTTCATGCAGAATGAATATGTTAAGTTTAATCTAATATATTATTAATATATCTAAAAATGCCGAATTTTCAAAACTAGAAAGAAAAGAATTACTTAAATAATTTCAAATATAATTCTCTTTCTAAGATTGTAATAATTCGAGTCTAGATTATCTAAAAAAGAAAAAATAGTAGAATCGAAAAGACTGAAGAATGAATTATTTATTTAGAAATTTACAATTTCTGAAAAGATCCATACAATTCCTGTAAATCAATATGATTTTACATAAAAGGAGAACAACTTAAAAAAGATTTAAATGAATATTTAATCCTTTTAGATAATTGGCTCCCCGAGCTGGGCTCGAACCAGCGACCCGCGGATTAACAGTCCGTTGCTCTACCAACTGAGCTATCAGGGATAATTATGTAAACTTACACAGGAAGAATTCTGACGCAAAAACTATTTTCTTGCAAGTTTTTATATAAAGGAAAGGGAAGATTCATCCATCTAAGAATTTTATTACTTTTAATCAGTATCTATTTTTATTATTATGTAAATAAATATTAAATATTTAAAAATTTTACTATTACCAAAAGAATTTGATTCTTCAATTTTTTTGAATTAAAAATAAATTTATTAATTGATGATTTTATGCCGATGTAGCTTAGATGGTAGAGCAGCGCTTTCGTAAAGCGAAGGTCAGAGGTTCAAATCCTCTTATCGGCATCATCATTACAAATTAAATTGCAAGTTCTTTAATCAAAGGAAAATGGACTGTTTCTTTTAATCCTGGTATTGTTCGAACAGATATAGCTCCTAGTTTCTTTAATTGAACAATCACATTTTTCACTAAAATTTCTGGTGCTGAGGCACCAGCAGTTATGCCAATCCGTTTGCTATTTAATAACCAAGAAGAGTTAATCTCTGATTCATCATTGATCAAATAAGATTGGATCCCTTCATTTTTAGCAACTTCACATAATCTATTAGAATTTGAACTATTCTTGCTTCCTATTACAAGAATAAGGTCACATGATTTTGATAATACTTGAACGGCTTCCTGACGATTTTGAGTAGCATAGCAAATATCGCTATCTTTTTTAGGTCCTAGAATATTTGGAAATTTTTTTCTAAGTAATTTAATAATTAATTCAGAATCATTAATTGATAGAGTAGTTTGGGTAACAAAAGATAAATTTTCTGGATTATTTACTTTTAAAGAATTTACATCTTTGAAAGTTTCAACAAAATGTATAATACCTTTATCAACTTGTCCTAAAGTACCTTCTACTTCTGGATGATTACGGTGACCGATCATAATGATTTCTCTGCCGATTTTATTTAAACGAATGACTTCTCTATGTACCTTTGTTACTAAAGGACATGTAGCATCAAAAACTTTTAATTTTCTTTTATAAGCTTCATTTTTAACAGACTGGGAAACTCCATGAGCGGAAAAAATAACAATTCTTCCTTTTGGGATATCACATATATTGTTAACAAAAACAACCCCTTTGTTTTGTAGGTTTTTAACAACATGTTCATTATGAACAATTTCATGTTTGACATAAATAGGATGACCATGAATTTCTAAAATTCTTTCTACTATACTTATAGCCCGATCAACTCCTGCACAAAAACCTCTTGGTTCAGCAAGAATAATTTCTGCTTCTAGATATTTAAGATTTTGTTCAAACATATGTTGATTAAAGAATTCCTAAAATATAAATTTTCAATCCTAAGATAGATCCAGCTAGAGGATGATTAAAATCAATTTTTGCGAAGGTTTTATCTAAATCTTTTAAAAGACCAAAACACCGAAAATTATTTCGAATAGACAGTTCTATGTGATCACCAATTGAAAATTGATGTTCTTTTCCATAAAATTTTCTTAAATTTGATATAGAAATTTTTTGAATTAAAGATGGGTTAATTTCACCATAAGCATCTTTAGGCATCAATTCTACTGTGAAATTTTCACCCTCTTGTCTATTTAACAAAGTTTTTTCTAATCCTGGAGACCACTGTCCTGTTCCCATTTGAAAAGTAGTCGGTGAAGAATTAAAAGTGTTTACTAATATAAAACCCTTTCGGGGTTGTGATAAAGAAGTTATTCTATAATGTAATGTTAAATATGAATTTTCATTAACAAAATTATTCGCTCTGTTATAAGAATTATTCAAAATTTACTCATCCCTTTTTATTTACAAAACTTTTTGATAATCAATAATCATTCTAAATCAATTATTTAAAATGATTTAAGATAAATAAAGAAAGTTTCTTTAAGAACATTAATATAATAGAAAATTAAAAAATATCTTGCAATATGTTAGAATTTATCCTTTGCTTTATATAATAATTTATACAGATCATGGAATGTTGTTCACATTATTAAATTATAAGAGAAATATTATGAAAAAAGGTATTCATCCAAATTATCGTGAAGTTATTTTCCTTGATGTTCAAACAGGGAAAAAATTTATTACAAGATCAACAGTTCAAACTGAAGAAAAAATAGAGTTTAATGAAAAAACTTACCCACTTTTTAAATGTGATGTAACTTCTGAATCACATCCTTTTTACACTGGTGCTCAGACTAGAGTAGTTGAGGCTGGTCGAGTTGAGAAATTTCGAGCTAGATTTGCTAATATAGCAAAAATAAACTAAAAAATATAAATTCAAAATTTAAAAAAATTCTCCCGATAATATTTTAGTTCATTAATAGATTCATAAATATCTTCTAAAGCTTCATGTTTACTCTGTTTTTCAAAACCTTTATAAATATTAGGAGCCCATCTTTTTGCTAATTCTTTAATAGTGCTAACATCCAAATTCCGATAATGAAAAAATTTTTCTAGATTTGGCATATAAGCAGACATAAATTTCCGATCTTGATTAATAGTATTTCCACATAATAGAGACTTACCAATAGTCACATAATTTTTCAAGAAATTTAATAAAGTTTTTTCAGCTTGAATTTCATTAATTTTTGAAACTTTCACCTTATCAATAAGACCTGTACGCTTATGAACTGATTTATTCCACTTATCCATTGAATCCAACAAAGAATCATTCTGATGCAATACTTGTACAGGACCTTCAGAAATTACATTAAGATCATTATCTGTAATAACAATTGCTATTTCAATAATGCGTTCTATCTTTGGATTTAAACCCGTCATTTCCATATCAACCCAAATCAGATTCTGTTGATCTTTAATCATATTTTTACCTTCGATTTTTAATATTTATATTTTTATTGATATGTAACCTTGAAAAATTTCACTCTTATTTTTATTTTATGCCTTTTGATAAGTTTATGTTTTCATATATCAATGCCCTTGATATATATAAAAAATATTTTCAGTATGAAGAAAAAATTGTAAATAAATCTATTCTTTCAAATTTCATAGATAAATATGAAATAGATATTGCAAAAAAATTTTATGAGATATTTATTGTTGTAATCATGACTTTAATTGGAGGATTACAAGCTATAAATCAATATTTTGAAGCTGATCATTGTAATGGTTTTCTAAAACAAATTCTGATTTTGGTGTTTTTTAGTCTCTTATTAAAAATATTTGACATACTGTTTATTTTTTTCTCTAAATTTATAATTAATATTTATAATTCCTTTAACAAAATTGAATTAACACTATTAAAAATTTTAACTTTTTTATCCTTTGTAATGGAAGTTTTTTTATATTTTTTACTGCTTTATTTAAAATCTAACATTGGGAAATATTGGTGGTTATGGTTTTTTTGTATTGTGAATATACAGAATATTATTCTTTTATTGTTTTTCATTTTAGGAACCAAATTTATTTTTTAATAGAAAAAAAATCTTTTTATAGAAAATTTTGTTATGCGTTACTAACGATTAACATTATTTTGGAAAATCCTTGGATGTTTTATCGAATTAATTTAATAGATTTTTATATTCTTAGAAAGAATAACCTTTTTTTTAAAAAAATTTTTGTAAATTATCTTTAAATAGTTCAAAAAAAATTACGAATATTAAATTTTTTTATTTTATAAAAAACATTTTTCTTAAAAAATTAATATTTAACTTAATTGAAGTATGTATTTGTATAGTTACAATAGAGTTTTTATCAAAAAAAATTTGGTTTTATGAAGGATTGGGAATTTTTCCAAAAATAAATGGTACAAATTACGAAATAACATTAACTATATTAATAGTTGTAATATTACCTTTATTTTCATCTTTATTTTACCAAATAAAGAGTATATTATTTCTTAAAAATAAAGGTAAAAACTAATAACTAAGCAACTCTTTTATTAAGTATTTTTTCTTTTATTCTAGCTGATTTACCTGATTTGAAACGTAAATAATACAGTTTTGCTCTACAAACAAGACCTCGACGCTTAATTTCTATATTGGATATCTGAGGAGAATAAAGTTGGAATGTCCGTTCTATAGATTCACCTGATGAAATTCTACGAACTATGAATGAAGAATTCAATCCTTTATTACGTTTTGCAATCACAACACCTTCATAAGCTTGTAATCTTTTTCTATTTCCTTCAATAACATTGACATTTACAATAACCGTATCACCAGGAGAAAATGAAGGAACTTGTTTTCCTTTCATAATTCTAGCAATTTCTTCTTGTTCCAACTCGGATATGAGGTTCATTCGGATACCTAATTAGCACATCAAATCAAATAGTTAAAAAACATTTAAAACAAAAAAAATTTTCCTTGCTTTAAATTCAGTTGGGAATTATAAGTAAAATAAATCTTTTCTTCAATTAAAGTTTTAATACAAAAAATCATTTCCTTAAAAAGAAAAAAATCACAAGACTAAATATACATGATTTAATTTCAAATTAAAAATCTGGTTGTGGGGTAAATCTTAAATATGGAAGAATAGTTTCCTCATTTTCAGGAAGTTTTCTTTTAATATTGTTGTTTTCATCATTTTCAGCTGGTGGAATTATAACTTTTTCGCCATTCTTCCAATTTGCAGGTGTAAATACACCATATTTATCTGTTAACTGAAGAGAATCAATCGTTCGAATAATTTCATCAAAATTTCTCCCAGCGCTAGAAGGATAAATGAATATCAAACGAATTTTTTATTTGGATCAATAATAAAAACTGAACGAACAGTAAGTATAGGATCTGAATTAGGATGAATCATACCATAAAGATTAGAAACTTTTCTATCAACATCTGCTATTATTGGAAAATTAATATTATATGATTGTATTTGATGGATATCTCCTATCCATTTTAAATGCAATTTTACAGAATCTATTGACAAAGCAAGAACTTTTATATTTCTTGCCAAAAATTCATTGGAAAGTTTCGCAATATAACTTAATTCAGTAGTGCATACAGGTGTAAAATCAGCGGGATGAGAAAATAATAATCCCAATCTTTTCCAAGATATTCGTAAAAGTTAATCATCCCAATGGATGAAATTTGTTTAAAATTCGGAGCTATATCTCCAAGATATAATTGACTCATTCTATATATCCTAAAAGGATTACCCAACATATTTTTGAATATTTTCAAATAATTATACCTAAAATTTAATTTTCATTCTCTCTCTGTGTTAAAAAAATCAAATAATTCTCAATCATCTGATAAAGCATTAATAAGTTTAGGTAATATTTCAAGTAAATCTCCAATGATATAATAATCAGAAATATTAAGAATAGGAGCTTTCATATCATTATTAATAGCTACTATTATTTTAGAATTTTTCATTCCAACTATATGTTGAATTGATCCTGAAATTCCAATTGCTATATAAAGTTTCGGAGAAACAATTTTACCTGATTGACCGATTTGCCAACTTTTTTCTGCATATCCAGATTCAATTGCCGCTCGGGAAGCTCCTATAGCTGCTTTTAATCTTTGAGCTAAGATCCTTAAAATTTTAAAATTTTTAGCATTTTTGAATCCTTTCCCTCCTGCAACGATAATATCTGCGTTATTTAAATCATTAAAATTATTTATATTAGTTTGATAACTAATTAAAGAAGACATACAAACATTAGGAAGAGCCTTGATACTTTCTATTACAGCTGATCCTGTATAATCTTCTATTGATTCAAAACTTGCAGGACAAATTGTAATTACTTTGATTTTATCATGTGATTGAACGGTAGCAATTACATTACCAGTATATATAAAACGACAAAAAATATTATCTGATTTTATATCAATAACTTCAGAAATTTGAGAAACATCAAGAATAGCAGCAACTCTTGGTGCTATATTTTTACCAAAGGATGTAGCTGGGAATAAAATATGATTATAAGAAAAAGCAATAGTGAAAATCTGAAGTGAAAAATTTTCAGAAAGTGGATGATATAAATGTGAAGAATCGATAAAAAAAACTTTGGAAATTCCAAAAATTCTAGCTGCCTGTTTTACTATTTTTAAAATGTTAAATCCAATAACTAAAATATGAATTTCATTTCCTAATTTAATAGCAGCAGAAATAGTACTAAATGTCGATGATTTTAGGTTAAAATTATTATGTTCAGCAACAACTAATGTAACCATTTCAGATTACTTTAGCTTCATTTTTAAGTTTAGTTAACAAAGATTCTACATCTTTTACTCTAGTTTGTAATCTATGCTTATAAAATTTAGAGAGGTTTAATATATGTAAACGTTTTGAAACATCTATTTTAAAATCCTCTAATTTTATTATTTCAATAAGTTTACTTTTTGCTTGTATAATATTTTTCAGATGAATATAGCGTGGTTTATTCAAATATAAACTGCTAGTAATAATAGAAGGTAAGTTCATTTTAATTGTTTCATATCCTTCATCAACATCGCAATTTACTATAACGCTGTTTTTAATTAATGTAAGTTTGCTAACAGAAATCGCTTGAGGAATGTTAAGTAGGGCACTTAACATCTGGCCTGTCTGATTTGCATTATTATCTACAGATTTTGAACCAAGAAATATTAAATCAGGTTTTTCTTTTTGAACTAAAATTTTAGTATTTTAGCAACAGATAAGGGCTCTAAATCACAATCTGTAGAAACCAGTATACTTCGATCAACACCCATAGCCATTGCAGTGCGAAGAACTTTATTACATTCTAAATCCCCACAAGATACTGCAACTATTTCCTTAGCAATACCTTGTTCTTTTAAACTTACAGCTTCTTCTACAGCGATCTCATCATAAGGATTCATAGATGTTTCAATATTTGAAACATCTATGGAACAGTTATCTAAATTTAATTTTATCAACTCATCCTGATCTATAACCTGTTTTATAGAAACTAATATTTTCATTTAAAATTTTCGATTCAATTGATAATGATTTAATCAACTAAACTGTTAAATTATTTAAAAAAAAATAGGTATTAACTGATCATTTCTTTTATTGAAAATATTCATAATACCTATAAATTTCTTATTTAATTACCCTCTTTTTGTCGATCTAACTTAGCTCTTAACAAAGCACCAAGATTTGTTGTACCAGAAGATGCACTAGTATCAGACATGCGCTGTTGAGAAGCTTCGTTTTTCTCTAAAGCCTCACGAGCTTTAATTGATACTTGAATTGTTCTTGTTTTTCGATCAATATTGACAATCATAACTTCAATTTTCTTTCCTTCTTTCAAAACGGTAGTTGCATCATCGACACGTTTTGTTGAAATTTCAGAAGCACGTAGATAAGCTTCAACATCACGAGATAAATTAATTATAGCCCCTTTGCTATCAACATGGGTAACTATTCCCGATACAGTGGAACCCCTTTCGTTAGATACAATATAACTATTAAATGGATCTTCTTCAAGTTGTTTAATTCCTAAAGAAATGCGTTCTTTTTCTGTATCGATACTTAAAACAATAGCTGAAAGCTCCTCACCTTTCTTGAAATTTTTAACTATTTCTTCACCAGATCCTATCCAGGATAAATCGGATAAATGAACAAGACCATCAATTCCTCCAGGTAAACCAACAAACAAACCAAAATCAGTAATTGATTTGATTGCTCCGGTAACCTTATCTCCACGTTTAAAATTTATAGCAAATTCTTCCCATGGGTTTTGAAGACATTGTTTCATCCCCAATGAAATGCGACGCCTATTTTCATCTATTTCCAATATCATTATTTCAACTTCTTTTCCTAAAGATACAACCTTTCTAGAATCAACATTTTTATTTGTCCAATCCATTTCAGATACATGGACCAACCCTTCAATTCCAGATTCGATTTCTACAAAAGCTCCATAATCTGTCAAATTTGCAACTTTTCCAAATAATCTAGTGCCTTGAGGGTAACGTCGAGAAAGTCCTATCCAAGGATCTTCACCTAATTGTTTAATTCCTAAAGAAACACGACTCTTCTCTTGATCAAATTTCAAAATTTTTGCTTGAACTTCCTGACCAATTTGTAAAACTTCAGATGGGTGACGGACACGTCTCCAAGCCATATCTGTAATATGCAATAAGCCGTCAATTCCCCCTAAATCTACAAAAGCTCCATAATCCGTAATATTTTTTATAACTCCGTTAACTATAGCGCCTTCATAAAGACTTTCAAGTAATTTTTGGCGTTCCTCTCCGACATTTGCCTCTAATACTTGACGTCTTGATAAAACTACATTATTGCGTTTTCGATCAAATTTAATAACCCTAAACTCCATAGTTTTTCCTTCATATGGAGTGGTATCTTTAACGGGACGCAAATCAACAAGGGAACCTGGTAAAAATGCGCGGATACCATTAGTCATAACAGTTAATCCACCCTTAACTCTACCAGTAATTGTGCCAGTCACAAGCTCTTTACTTTCTAAAGCTTTTTCAAGTTTCAGCCAAGCTGATAATCGTTTCGCTCGATCTCGAGAAAGTATTGTATCACCGTATCCATTTTCTAATGAATCAATAGCTACTGATACAAAATCTCCAGGTGAGACTTCCAATTCACCTTGATCGTTTAAAAATTCTTCAATTGGAATTAAAGCTTCAGATTTGAGTCCAGCATTCACTACAACAAAATTGTTGTCTACACGAATTACTTCAGCAGTTATAACTTCGCCAGACTTTACATCGTGTTGTTCTAAACTTTTTAAAAACAAATCGGCAAAATTTTCTTGGTTAGCATTAACTATAGGAACTAATGACATTCGGGGCTAATCCATTATAAGCCAAGATTATGGCTAATTATTGTTTGATCACTACGCAAAAATGACAGCTATAGTGAAGTTTAAATACCTATTAATTTTTTCAATATAAAAAATTAAACACAAAATAAATTATTTATAATTAATTAACAGGGCCTGAATTTCTCCAAAAATTTAATATAGATTGTACAGTCTCATCAATCGTTAAATTAGAAGAATCTAAAACATATGCGTCGCTTGCTATGACAAGGGGAGAAATCTCTCGATTTTTATCACGAAAATCTCGATCTTTCAAATCAAAAAAAATGTCTTTTAGATTAACAGAAATATCATTTCTGATCAACTGTTTATATCGTCTATGCACTCGAGTTTTTATATTTGCTACTAAAAAAATCTTTAAATCTGCATCTGGAAATACAATAGTACCAATATCTCTGCCATCAGCAACCAAGCCGGGAGATATGCGAAACGATCTTTGGTACTCTAATAAAGATTCTCGAATTAGATATTTTTCAGCAATGCAAGAAGCATAATATCCGACTTTTTCAGATTCTATTTCATTTTTTATCGAGGATTCATCTAAATTTGTATATTTTTCATAAACATGAATATTCAAAGTTTTAATCATAGAAACTATATAATCAATATTATCTATTCCAATATTTTCTTTTATCATAAACCATGCGATTTTTCGATAAATAATACCACTATTAAGGATCCTCCAACCTAAAGATTGTGCAACTCTTAAAGCTATTGTCCCCTTTCCAGAAGCTGCTGGGCCATCTATAGCAATAACAGGAACATTTCTACTCATGAACCATATATTTCCTTTTACTTTATAGAAAATTTTAACTATGTACTACCTGCTTAAAAATATCGAAATAATTGGGAAATGTTTTTCCACACACGAAGGATTCATTATTCTAATATTTGATTTCCCAAATGCAGATAGAGAAAAAGACATTGCCATACGATGATCGTTCCATGTTTTTATGGATGCATTATGCCATTGATTAGTGTCAATTGGTTTTATAGATAACCAATCTGGTCCTGATTTTGTTTGAATGCCTAGTTTTTCAAGTTCATTTTGCATAGCGAAAATTCGATCTGTTTCTTTTACTCGCCAGCTACCAATATTTCGCAAATAGCAAGGCCCATCAGCATATAAAGCTAAAACAGCTGCTGTCATTGCTGCATCAGGAATTCGATTAAAATCAGAATTAAAAGCTTTTATTTTTTCACCGATAGAAACTTTTAATCCAGTTGATTCTATCCAATTTTCTCCAAATTTAATATCTGCTCCCATAGATTTCAATGTTTGAGAAAACTCGATATCTCCTTGAATACTATCTGATCCAATTCCGGTTACTCGAACCGGACCATTTCCAATAGCCCCTAATGCTAAAAAATAAGATGCTGAAGAAGCATCTCCCTCTACTTTGATTCTGCTGGGACTAAGATAAATAGAATTCTCTGGAATTATGAAACGATTAAAATTATCTCTATAAACATTTACTCCAAAACGTTTCATTAGATCTAAAGTTATATTTATATAAGGTTTTGAAATTAAATTTTTAGTGATTTCTATAGTCAGAGGTTTTTGTGTTCTTTGTGTGTAAATTGGACCAGCTAATAGTAATCCTGTTAAAAATTGACTGGATATTGAAGATTGAATTTGAACAAATTCAGAATTAAATGAACAATCTTCTATGAGTAAAGGAGGATAACCATCCTGACCTAAATATGTAATAGTTGCACCAAGCATTCTCAATGCATTTACTAAATCTGATATAGGTCTCTCGCACATTCGTGCTGTGCCTAATAATTCATAGTTTCCTCCAATTAAAGACAAAACTGCTGTTAAAGATCGGAATGCGGTACCTGAATTTCCTAAATACAATTTCTTATTATTTACAGGAAAAAACTTTCCTCCCGTTATATATGTGCTATTAATACCTTCATTCTTAATTAAAACTCCAAGCTTTTTCAAAGCTATTTTCATAAATAGAGTATCTTCAGAATCTAATAAATTGATAATTTCTGTACGACCTTCAGATAAAGCAGATAAAAGAAGAACTCTATTGGAAATACTTTTTGAACCAGGTAAATGAACTACTCCATGAGCACAAGATATAGAAGGTAAATCTAGATAGGAAATTTTCTGAGTTGAATTCATATTTATCAATATTGTATTATACAGATATATTATTAGCCCAATTTCGTCTAGCTTTTGCTGCTTTTTCTAATAAACTTTCTAAGTAAACTTTATCTTTTTCATAAAGAGCTTTTTCAGCTTTTTTTAACACTTTTCGTAGAGCATTCATTTCTATTTTTAAAGCTTTGCAGTTAGATAAAAAAATATCTTTCCATATTTCAACAGAACCTGCTGAAATTCTTGTAAAATCTCGAAATCCACTACCAGCAAGTAATAATCGATCAGATGAATTTGAAGATTGTGTTACCTGTGACATATATACTGCGGATAAAAAATGAGGAATATGACTAACTGACGCCAAAATATAGTCATGTTCTTTTGCTTCCATATTTAAAATATTTGCTCCGCATGCTTGCCAAACTTCACGAACAAATTTTAACGTTTCTATTCGATTTTCTTTAAATGGTGTTAACACAACATTGCGATTCTTAAAAAGGTCTCGTTTTGCAGAATCTGCTCCACTGAGTTCGGCTCCTGCTATAGGATGTCCTGGAACAAATTGTTTAATATTTTTACCTAAAATACGACGAGCCATTTTCATAACTTCTGCTTTTGTACTTCCAACATCCGTTATAATTGTATTTGTTTTCAAATGAGGACGAATTTTTTTGAATATAGATTCAAAGTTTCCTATTGGAGTAGATAATAATATCAAATCTGATTCTTTTGCTGCTATTTCTAAACTGACAATTTCATCTATTAATCCTTTCTTTTTAATATTTCTTAAAGATTCAACATTTTTATCTATTCCAAATATCTGCCCAACTTTGTTTGAAAATCGTAGAGCAGCTGCAAATGATCCACCGATTAAACCTACTCCTACTATTGCTAATATCGGAACAAATGAATCTGACCTTAATTTTTCATTTGATACAGTATATGAAGGTAAAATCCTAGTCATGTTTTTTATGAAATGAGTAATAAATAGAAATATTAAAAAGAAAAATTTTCATAAACTCATTGCGAGTATACCAATTTCAAGTTTGGTTAATAGCATTATTAGCTATTTAAATTCTTACAATTTGTAAAATCATATAACACTCAATACCTAATATGAAATAGGGTAGGATCCTAATAATTTAAAAAAAACAACTTTTGATTGTAATTCTTTTAATGCTTTGGAAATATGTATTTCATCTTTATGTCCCTGAATATCAATATAAAAATAATATTCCCATTGTTCTGTTTTAGCAGGTCTAGATTCAAATTTAGTCATTGATACTTTATGTTTTGTAAATGGCTCTAACATTTTACAAACAGCTCCAGCTTTATTTGGAACTGCTAAAATCAAACTACTTTTATCTCTTCCACTAAAACAAGTATTTATCTTGCCTATAGAAACAAAACGAGTCCGATTATTACCCTCATCTTGAATACTATTCGCCACAATTTTTAAATTCCAAACATTAGCTGCCATTTCTCCAGCAATTGCTGCAATATTTTTATTTTCTAATGCAATACGTGCTGCTTCTGAATTACTTGAAACTGTCATTAATGGTAAATTTGGATAGTGAGATTTTATCCATAACTGGCATTGAGCCAATGCCTGGGGATGAGCAAAAATATGTGTAATGTTTACCATTGAGCCTGTTTGAGTCATTAAACAATGAGAAATGGCTAATGACCTTTCTCCAATTATTTTTAATGAAGTACTGAATAATAAATCTAAACTTCTATTTATAGAGCCTTCAGTAGAATTTTCTACTGGAACCATACCCACATTTGCAGATTCAGTTTCAACTACCCGAAATACTTCATCAATAGATGAACAAACAAGTAATTTTACCGAATGACCAAAATGTTCAATAGCAGCCTGTTCTGAAAACGAACCTTTCGGACCAAGATAAGCTACAGTTATAGATTGTTCCAAACTGCGACAAGCAGATATAATCTCTGTCCAAACAGATGAAACAGCTGTCCTTGGAAAAGGACCATGGTTTTTTTTTTTCAATCTTTCAATAATTTTCGCTTCACGATCAGGATGTAATACAGATTTATTTTCGGAGATAGACTGCTTTAATTTCCCAACATCCAATGCTAATTTAGCTCTAACATTTAACATATTGATAATTTGATCATCCAATTTATCAATACTAGAACGCAAGGTTTCTAATTTATCTAAAAATATAAGGTTATCATCCATACAGACGCTCAAAATCTTTCATATAGGTAACTAGTGCTTGTACACCCTCTAATTGCATAGCATTATAAAGAGAAGCTCGGATTCCTCCTACACTTTTATGTCCTTTTAATTGAATTAATCCTTCAAGTTTAGCTTTTTCTAAAAAAATTTTATTAAGAGAATGATTTTTCAAAAAAAAAGGAATATTCATTCTTGAACGCACAGATTTACAAACATAATTTTCATAGAAAGATGTTGAATCGATATAATCATAAATAAGAGATGATTTTACCTTATTATTTATCTCCATAAACTTGATACCACCACTTTTTTTGATCCATTTAAAAATCAAACCAGATACATAGATCGAAAAAGTGGGAGGTGTGTTATAACAAGAATGATTAACAGATACATTCAAATAATCAAATACAGAAGGACATATAGGTAAAGCTTTTCCAATTAAATCCTTTCGAACAATGACTATTGTGACACCAGCGGAACCAGCATTCTTTTGTGCAGTAGCAAATACTGCACCTAATTTATTCATTTCTAATGAAACGGATAAAAAATTCGAAGATGCATCCATAACTAAAGTAGTATCTAGAAGTCCAAAGTTAGATAAATTTGGAATCTTTGAAAATTCAACTCCATCTATCGTTTCATTACTACAAATGTGAAGATAAGAAGCATCTTTTCGTAAATTCCAATTTCTTTCATCAGGAATCCAAGTCCAAGGTTTTTGTTCCTTATTATCTATTTTAGAATAAGCATTATTGCTTGCAGCTATATGAATATCACCATAGCGTTTTGCTTCTTTATAGGATAAATTTGACCAATAGCCGGTTATTATAAAATCAGCTTTATTAGAATTATTTTTTCCAGCAATTAAATTCATAGGCAGAATTGCATTCTGACCGATTCCTCCTCCTTGCATAAATAAAACAGAATAATCTTCTGAAATACTCAATAATTCACGTAAATTATATTCAGCTTCATTACAAATTTCATAAAATTCATCACTTCGATGACTCATCTCCATTACAGAAATACCTTTTCCATGCCAATCCAACATTTCTGAAGAAATTTCTTGAAGAACAACCTCTGGTAGAGCTGCAGGCCCAGCAGAAAAATTCCATGGACGAGACATAATAAATTATTCCAAAGTTATATCTTAATAATTTTAGATTTCTATTCCAATCGAAATAATATCATTCACAATATTTTCAATAAAATTGAGTACATAAAATTAAAATCTAGAATACTAGTAACTTAAAATATTATTAACCACAGATTCTGAATCATTTCTTACTACGCGACGAACACTTGATAAAAAACTACCTTTAACAAGATTGACTAAAGTTACTCCATGAGTTGCCCGGCCCATTTCACGAATTTCAGAAATTCTTGTTCGAATTAAAAGGCCTGATGTAGTGACCAATACAATATCATCTTCAGGCATTACAAGTATAGCTGATACTAAATTTCCATTCCGAATCCCAGTCCTCATGGCTATCATTCCTTTAGTACCTCTCTTGTGTCTAGTATATTCAGTAATTGGAGTCCGTTTTCCAAAACCATTCTGACTAACTGTCAATACACTGTATTTTTCATCTCTAGCGACTAATAATGAAATCACACCTTGATCTTTTTTCAGTGTCATTCCTCGTACACCCTGAGCACTGCGTCCCATAGATCTGACATCATTTTCATTAAATCGAACAGCTCTTCCAGCATTAGAAAATAACATAACATTACATTTTCCATCTGTGAGTTCTACACCAATTAAATAATCCTCTTTATTAAGTCCAATAGCAATAATTCCTGATTTTCGGAAATTTTCAAAATCAGATAATGGTGTTTTTTTAACTACTCCTCGATATGTTGCCATAAAAATATACTGCGTTTTGCTAAATCTTGTAATTGGAAGAATCGTAGTAATCTTTTCATGACTTTCAAGCGGAAACATATTAATAATAGGATAACCCCGTGATCCACGAGAACTCTGCGGAACTTCCCATACTCTAAGTCGATAAACACGACCGTGGTTCGAAAAACATAATAAAAAGTCATGAGTATTAGAAATAAATAACTGATCTACAGAATCATTTTCTTTCATTGAAGTCGCTTTTTTTCCGCGACCACCTCTTTTTTGAGCTGAATATTCAGATAAAATCTGGCTTTTTATATAACCATCATGAGAAAGAGTTACTACCATATCAGTAGGAGTTATAAGATCACCTATTTCAATTTCAGTAGTATTTACAACTATATCAGAGCGTCTTGAATTCTCTGGGTTATGAGAAAATTCAGATTTGATTGATAATAATTCCTCATGAAGGATATTATTAATTCTTTCTGGTTTGGAAAGGATATCAGTCAAATTCTCAATTTTCGATATAGTGTTCTTAAATTCTTCGATAATTTTATCTCTTTCCAAATTTGTTAAACGCTGGAGACGCATATTCATGATTTCATTAACTTGCAAATCACTTAATCGATATAAACCGTTTTTTTGTATTCCAGATTCAGTTGTTAAAATTGAATTATCATTTTCATTAGAATGATGATTATGTGTTTCTAATGCTTCACGCACTAATAATGAATTCCAAGAATTCATTAACAATTCTTTTTTAGCAACAGCTGGTGTAGAAGATGTCTTAATAGTTACGATAAAATCATCGATATTAGATAAAGCAACAGATAAACCTTCAAGAATATGTAAACGTTCCTTAAATTTTTTTAGTTGAAATATGGAACGTCTAGTTATTATTTCTCGACGATGCTGGAGAAAATATAATACCATCTCTTTCAAATTAAGTAATTTAGGCTGGTTTCCTACTAAAGCAACCAAATTTATCCCAAAGGTATCTTGTAATTGAGTGTATTTATAAAGATTATTTAATACAATATCTGGAATTTCTCCTCGTTTGAGTTGAATTACAAGGCGAATACCATCCTTATCAGATTCATCTCGAATTTCTGAAATTCCTTCTATTTTCTTAGAATTAACGAGTTCTGCTATGCGTTCCTGTAATATTTTTTTATTAACTTGATAAGGCAAATCATCAACTACGATCATTTGATATTTGCCACTTTCTATATTTTCAATATGAGTTTTAGCGCGTAAAACCACACGCCCACGCCCTGTTTTATAACCTTCTTTAATACCCGTAGTGCCATATATAATTCCTCCTGTTGGAAAATCAGGCGCTGGAATTATATTTATTAACTCATCAATCGAGCAATTGATATTTTTTAAACAATACAAACAAGCATTAATGACTTCTTCAGAGTTGTGAGGTGGAATGCTCGTAGCCATTCCAACAGCAATACCAGAACTTCCATTTATTAAAAGATTAGGAAATCTAGCTGGTAATAAAACAGGTTCTTCTTCAGTGTTATCATAGTTCTTTCTAAAATCTACTGTTTCCTGATCGAGATCTGACAAAAGTTCATGAGCAATTTTAGTGAGTCGTATTTCAGTATATCGCATAGCAGCAGCATTATCACCATCAATTGAACCGAAATTGCCTTGACCGTCAATTAAAATAGAACGCATCGAGAAGGTTTGAGCCATGCGGACAATCGTGTCATATACAGATTGATCGCCATGAGGATGATATTTTCCAATTACATCACCAACTATTCTTGCTGACTTTTTATAAGAACGGTTCCAATCGTTATTTAATTCATGCATGGCAAAAAGAATTCTTCGATGAACAGGTTTAAGGCCATCTCGCACATCAGGCAAAGCACGTCCTATGATTACGCTCATAGCATAATCTAGATAACTGCGCTGCATTTCTTCTTCCAGCATTATTGGAAGCATTTCCTTTGCAAAGGAATTCATAAATATATAGGGAATAAAATAAGATAATGTTTAAATTAACGAAAGTTTAAAATGTACAACGCTTTTCAGCAAGAGTATTATACCACTTGATTTCCTAAGTTGACCAGACAGATATTATCAGATAAATATTGTTTTTATATAGTAAAGCTTTCTGATTTAAAGATATAACTTTTATAATTTTAAAAAATGGAAAAATAAACTTTTTAGTAATCTATAAATTTAAACTTAAATAAAATTTAAAACATGAATTTTGATGCAAATGAGCTTGAAAGATTTAGTAATTTGGCTGATTCTTGGTGGGAACCTAAAGGAAAAGTTAAACCTTTACATGATATTAATCCTCTGCGCATGAAATGGATGGAAACTTTAATAGGTTCTTTTTCTAACAAGTCAATTCTTGATATTGGTTGTGGTGGGGGAATTCTTTGTGAAAGCTTATATAAGGCAGGTGGTATAGTAACAGGTATAGATCTTTCAGAAAAATTGATACAAACAGCTCGTTTACATCAAAAAGAATCCGGCTCCAATATAGAATATCATTCTACTTCAATAGAAAATTTTTCTAAAACTAAAAAAGAATCTTATGATATTGTAACTTGTATGGAAATGCTAGAACATGTACCTGATCCCGCCTCAATTGTTCATTGTTGTTCTCATTTTGTAAAACAAGAAGGTTGGGTCTTTTTCTCCACTTTTAATAGAAATCTAAAATCTTTTATATATGGAATTTTAGGAGCTGAATATATATTAAAATTATTACCTATTGGAACACATAGTTACGAATCTTTTATAAAGCCTAGTGAATTAGCTAGATTTTCTAGAAATTCTGGTTTATATGTAACAAATCTAGTTGGTATTGCGTACAATCCAATTGTAGATAAATATTCATTGTCAAAAAATGTTTCTGTTAATTATTTGATGGCAAGTCAAAAATTAGTCATTTGATCCTTTTTTGATTTAGACAGTACTTTAGTTGATACTTTCTCTATTTTATCTAAAATCGTCAATGATAAATGAATATATAATGGATTCTTACCAATTTCATCAAAAATTTTATATTCCTTTTCTTATCAAAAAAAGGATAAATTATTTCTTCTAACTTTAGGATCAAAAACAGACTATAAAAATGATTTTCATACAAAAGAAAGGTATTTGAAATTTAAAATTTATTGTGAAAATAGTATATTAAACAACTGTTACCTTCTTCCAGGTATCAAAGAATTATTGCAGAAATTAATAATAAGAAAATTACCTTTGGGAATTGTAAAAAATAAGTTACCACAATCTACAAAATTAATTCTTGAACAGTTTCAATTATTCAAAATGAGTACACTATAATATGTGGAGATACCACAAAACACAAAAAACCTCAGAACATTTAATATATGCAGCTAAAGCAAGTGGATTTAATACAAATCAATTTTTATATATTGGAGATCATTTACATGATTTTCATGCAGCTCACTCTGATGGAATGAAAATTGCAATTTTTACTTATTGCCATAATGTTTACAACAAAGATTATATTAGGAATTGGAAAGCAGATTATTACTCTAATTCAGTACAAAATTTATGGAAAACTATTTATTGTTTTTCCTAAGCATATAAATTGACAAAATACCTTTAACGCATTTAATCTTGATTTGGTATTTAATTAGGAGATATAATATTATGGGGCCGATTTGGATTCGACGCAGATTGCAAAACAGTATAGGGCATGCCGAGCACCAGTTCCGCTCGTTAATCTACTGGAAACGTTAATAAACGCCAACGACGAGCGTTTTGCTCTTGCTGCTTAGCTAGGAGCCGCTGCATTGATTTGTTCTTGGATCAAGCATTTTGAAGATATAATCCTTATTTTCAATATGTAGCAGCGACATTCACAAGAAATCGGTATGATTTATAGCCACGCAAATCATATTTAAATTTTGTGGATCGCTTTTGATCAAGTTTGTCGGTTAACAAAATCAAAAGCTAAAAAAAAATTAATCGACTATGTATGTAGAACTGTCTGTGGAGGATTGGCGGACGGGGGTTCAATTCCCCCGGCTCCAGTTTTAATATTAGAACTATCTATTTAAAAAATTGAAAATCAATAAAGAGTTAAAATGAAGATATATTTTTCAAATAAAAATATTTTTAAAGTTTTATCTTGTTAACCCATTTGGAGATTAATTATATGAAATTTCAAAGCTTAATTGGGATAGCAACTCTAACAACTGCTCTTGTATTATCTGGTTTTGCATTAGCAACTGAAAATAATACAGGTATCATGATTTTCTATGATGCCTGTATTATAAGTACTGTAAAACATTACATGTAAAGATTTTCTATAATTTATAATGATTATTTGTTTTCAACAACAACCAATCCGTCCTTTTCCTCCATATCTAGCAGTTTGTCTTTCACGAAAAAAATTTTCATAAGTCATAGGTTTTTCGTTCGGATGATTTTTTTGCATATGTTCCAAATATGAATCATAGTCAGGTACTCCTACCATTAATCTAAGTGTTTGACCTAGATAACGAGCTACTGTACCTGCATCTTTTTGTATTGAATTAAAAAACAACATGGAATTTCCTATAAAATCATTAAGTACTAACAGTTTTTAATTGTTGATCAGGTATAGATTGGTACGCAGTTTCTTTTGATGTAGGTTTAGGATTACATTGTGCTAGTAAGATAGCACGAACTCCTGCAATTACAATGCTAATTACTACAAACATAAAAATTCCGCATAAAGCAGAATTTAAGTAATCATTAAACAAAATTCTATGCATCTCTTGCATGGAATTTGCAGGAGCTAAAATTATATTGCAATCAATAGCATCACTATATTTAGCAGCATGTGAAAGAAACCCTATCCCCGGATTCTTATCAAATAATTTCAACCATCCTGCATATAATGTACAGATAAGTAACCAAATTGTTGGAATAACAGTTACCCAAGCGTAATGTCCTTTTTTCATTTTAAACAAAACAACACTACCTAAAGTGAGCGCAATTGCTGCTAACATTTGATTAGCAATTCCAAATAAAGGCCATAATGTATTAATTCCCCCTAAAGGATCTACTACCCCTTGATAAAGAAAGTATCCCCATGCTGCTACACATAAAAAAGTAGCAATAGCGTTAGCAATTAAAGAATCTGTTTTTTTGAGAAATGATGAGAAAGTTCCTAATAAATCCTGTAACATAAATCGGCCAGCTCGTGTTCCAGCATCTACTGCAGTTAAAATAAAGAGAGCTTCAAATAAGATAGCAAAATGATACCAAAAGGCCATCATTGCTTTACCTCCAAACATTTGATGTAATATATGCGCCATTCCAACAGCTAAAGTTGGAGCTCCTCCTACACGAGAAATAATACTATTTTCTCCAACATTTTTAGCTGTTTGTTCTAAATCTTGAGGAGTAATCATAAATCCCCAATTTGATAAATTATTGATCACTTCATTGAGAGACGAACCTATTACGGAGCTAGGACTATTCATCGCAAAGTATATACCAGGTTCAATTACACAAGCAGCTATTAAAGCCATAATAGCTACAAAAGATTCCATTAACATGCCTCCATAACCAATGTAACGAGCTTGAATTTCGTTTTCAATGAGTTTAGGGGTTGTTCCTGATGCTATCAGTGCATGAAAACCTGAAACAGCACCACAAGCTATAGTAATAAATAAAAATGGAAATAATTTCCCTGAATACACAGGACCATTACCGTTTATAAATTGAGGTACAATGTCAGGCATTTTTAAATTGGGTGCCACTACTAAAATACCTAAGGCTAACCCTACAAAAATTCCTATTTTTAAAAAAGTTGAAAGATAATCTCTTGGTGCTAATAATAGCCAAACAGGCAAAACAGCTGCAATAAAACCATAAATAACAAGGATCCAGGTTAAAGTTTTTCCATCAAAGTTAAAAAATGATGAAAAAGTTGGACTTTGAGCAATAAATTGTCCAAACATAATAGAAAAGATTAACAATATAAATCCTATGACAGAAACTTCACCTATGTGCCCTGGACGTATATATCGCAAGTAAATGCCCATAAACAAAGCACTTGGTATTGTTGATGCCACAGTAAATGTTCCCCATGGAGAATGGGTTAATGCTTTTACAACAATAAGAGCTAGAACAGCTAATATAATTACCATTATTACAAATGCACCAAATAAAGCAATAACACCTGCAATATTACCAAGCTCTAATTTGATTAAATCACCAAGAGAATGAGCATCTCGTCGCATGGAGACAAATAAAATAGTAAAATCATGAACTGCACCAGCAAAAACTACACCAGATAAGATCCATAACATACCTGGCAAATAACCCATTTGGGCAGCTAAAACTGGACCTACCAAAGGTCCAGCACCTGCTATCGCTGCAAAATGATGACCAAATAGGACATGTTTATTTGTTGGAACAAAATCCAATCCATCATTATATTTCCATGCTGGAGTCATTCTAGTTTTATCTAATTTGAAGACTTTATTAGCAATAAAAATGCTGTAATATCTATAAGCAATTAAATATACACATAGAGAAGCAATTAAAACCCATAATGCGTTAATTGATTCGCCTCGTGATAAAGCAATTACTCCTAAGGCAGTCGTACCTAGAATTGCAATAGCCACCCAGATTAGATGCCGGCTAAGGCTCTTACCAGTCCTGCTGTACATAATGAAAAACCTCCTGATTTGCCTCAAAAGTTTAAAACTTTAAGAAAAATATCTATTCTTTTTATTTTTAACTATTAGTTTTTAGTAATTTATTTATCAAAAATTTCCCTATCTTAAAAAAAAAAACGAAATTTTTATAAAATATATAAATTGAGAAATTTTCTGTAAGTTACAATAAACTATTTGTTTCATTGAAATGAAAAACAATATTAATGAAATTTCGAAAAGTTCATAAAATAAAAAATTACTAGTACATTAAAAAATAACCATTTAAACAAAAATGATTTTTTTGTATTTCATTTTTCTTATTTTGTGACATGTGTAAAATACACAATTTTTTTATAAATTTATTCATTAAAGAGTTTCCTGTATTAGTAATGCAATAGATTCTCATAAATTAGTTTTTTACTACTCCCTCTAGTCTCTCATGTAGGGAGTGAAGACTAAGAGTTTTTATAAAAATTTTACACTCGGTAACTAATTATAAAAATTTCTGTCAAATCAAATCTGCTAATTTATTAAATTAGTTCAACTTTAATAAAGTTGTACCCAAAGATCTTATTTTTTATTTCTATTTAAAAATATTAGTTAGTTTTGATTTATAAAGAATAAATAAAAAAATATAATCTCATCATGAAATATTTCTTAATAAATAAAAAAGTTTCTCAAAAATGAAAATTAAAGAAAAATTATTTCTTATGGCACAATATTTAGCACCCCATTACTTGATATCCAAGATTTTTTGCTATTTCTCGAACAATGAAAATTCATTAATAAAAAATTGGATGATATCAAGATTTATACAACGCTACGATATTGATTTACAAGAAGCAAAAATAGAAAATCCTTTAGAATACAAAACATTTAATGATTTTTTTACACGTTCTTTAAAAGATTCTGCAAGGCCAATAAATAATGAAGTTGGTTCTGCTATTTGTCCAACAGATGGAACGATTACTCAATTAGGAAAAATTAATTCTGGTCGCATATTTCAAGCTAAAGGACATAGCTATAGCATAATAGAACTTCTAGGTGGAAGTTTTGAGCGCGCCAAACCATTCTTACATGGGAATTTCTTAACTATATATCTTTCACCAAAAAATTATCATCGAGTACATATGCCTGTTAATGGGATATTAAAAGAAATGGTTAATATTCCAGGTCGTTTATTCTCTGTAAATTATTTAAATGTCCGAAAAATCCCAAATTTATTTGCTCGAAATAAGAGAGTAGCTTGTGTATTTAGTACAAATTATGGTCCAATGATAATTGTTTTTGTTGGAGCAATGATAGTTTCCTCTATAGAAACAGTTTGGGAAAAAGATATGCTTCAATCTCAAAAAAGAGTTATTTCTTCTAAAAAATATGATGAACATTGCTTAAATTCTAAAATTGATTTTTTAAGAGGAGAAGAAATAGGTCATTTTAATTTAGGCTCAACAGTTATTGTTATTTTTGATTCTAGAAAATTAATTTGGCCAAAAGATGTGTCAATTGGAAAAATTATGAAAATGGGGAACCTCTAGTTTTTTTCTAATTTTTCAAAATATAAAATATTTTATATGCCAAGATATGCTTTTTTAACGTTTTCATCAATAAGAAGATTGGAACCTGTATCTTTTAATACGATTGAACCATTTTCTAAAACATAACCCCGATCTGCTATTTGTAATGCTTTATTAGCATTTTGTTCTACTAAAAGAATTGTTATGCCTTGTTTGCGTATCATTTGAATAATTTCAAAAATTTGATTAATGATTAATGGAGCTAAACCCAAAGTGGGTTCATCTAACAATAATAATCGCGGTTTGGACATTAATGCTCGTCCAATTGCTAACATTTGTTGTTCACCTCCTGACATTAATCCTGCATATTGTGCAGATCTTTCTTTAAGTTTCGGGAACAAATCATAGATATTCTCTATTGTAGTTCTGATTTCTGTTTGATTTAAAAAAAATCCTCCCATTATTAAATTTTCATAAACAGTTAAATCTTTGAAAATTCTTCGTCCTTCTGGAGAAATAGCTATTCCATTACGCATAATAAGATGCGTATCTTTGTTTGTGATTTCTTGATTTTCGAAATAAATACTTCCTTCTTTAGCATGTGGGCAACCACATATTGTCATCAGCACACTGGTTTTCCCTGCACCATTCGCTCCAATTAGAGTGACTATCTCTCCATATTCTACTTGAATGTTTATATTCTCTAGAGCTCGAATAACACCATAATAAGAAAAAATATTTTCAAGTTTAAGCATTATTCATCTCCTAAATATGCTTTAATAACTAGTTGATTATTGCGTATTTGTTTAGGGGAGCCTATAACAAGAGATCTACCATTTTCCATTACTAAAATTCGATCAGAAACATTCATAATTAAACTCATATCATGCTCAATAAGAAGGATAGTGACATTATGATCACAACGTAACTTATGTATTAATTTTTGAAGATCATTTTTTTCGTAAGGATTTAAACCAGCAGCAGGTTCGTCAAGCATTAAAAGTTTAGGATTTGTAATCATACATCGAGCAATTTCCAATTGCTTTTGATGTCCATAAGCAAGTGAACCTGCTTCACGATTTGCTAAATCAGTTAACCCTACAAGATTTAACCAATTTTTTGCATTAATTAAAGCTTTTTTTTCAGATAAACGATATGATTTCAAGTTTAGTAAACCATATAGAATTCGTGATTCTATATGCATATGTTGAGCAATTAATAGATTCTCTAAAGAAGTTAATTTCTTAAATAAACGAATATTCTGGAAAGTGCGGACCAAACCATATCTTGCAATTTTGTAATTTGCTTTTCCTGTAATGTTATTTTTCCCTATAAAAATACTGCCAAAATTGGGTTTATAAAAACCACTAATACAGTTAAAAACAGTTGTTTTTCCTGCTCCATTGGGCCCGATAACCGAAAAAATTTCATTATTTTTTACATCAAATCCTACATTGTCAATAGCTAAAAGACCGCCAAATCGCATTGTAAGTCTTGTAACATTAAGTAATGAATTATTCATTTATCTAAATCAATATGAGGTCGATTAGAAGGGAACAAACCTTGTGGGAACGAAATCATAGCTAGAACCATCAGTAAACCAAATATTAACAAACGATATTCAGAAAATTCACGGGCAATCTCAGGAATGATTGTTAAAAAAATAGCTGCTAAGATTACTCCTATTTGAGATCCCATACCACCTAAAACAACAATAGATAAAATCATAGTAGATTCCAAGAATGTAAAAGATTCTGGGCTAACTGCACCTTGCCGTGCAGCAAAAAATGCACCACCTAGCCCGGCAAATAGAGCAGCTGAAACAAAAGCATAAAGTTTCGTGCTAACTGGATTAATTCCAAGTGAGCAACATGCAATTTCATCCTCACGTAAGGCTTCCCAAGCTCTACCTATTGGTATTTTAACAAGACGATTTGAAATAAATATTGTGATTGATGATAAAAATAAAACTGTTAAATATAGATAAATCATCATGTTTTGACTATTGGAAATCCATGTAATCAATATATCAGATGAAAAAAATTTATTTGCTTCATTATGTAAAATGCCAGGTTTAGATAGGTTGGAAATTCCGTCTGGACCGAGTGTATACTGATCCAAGTTAGTTAATAATAAACGAATTATTTCTGCAAATCCTAAAGTCACAATAGCTAGATAATCTCCTCGCAAACGAAGAATAGGAAAACCAAGCAACAAACTAAAAAACGCTGATATTAAGCCAGAAAATGGTAACGCTTCCCAAAATGTCCAAGAAAACCAGTATGACAATATTGCATACGTATAAGCTCCAATAGCATAAAACCCTACAAATCCTAAATTTAATAAACCAGCAAAACCAACAACGATGTTAAGACTGATGCCTAAAGTAACATATATAAGAGTTATAATTGCAATGTCTATTGCTGAACGATTTACAAAAAAAGGCCAAATGACAGCAGTAAGAAAGATGAATATCAATAAATAATGATTTTTCTTTTTTATAAAAGACAAAGGTAAAATTTGTCTAATTTTATTTAGGATCCTATTTTTAGGTAAAATCCAATAAGAACGAAATAATTGTAAAATAAAAATAAATAATACAATTTTAAAGACTAAAATCCAATCAGATTTTATATGAATTTCTAAACCACTGCCTTTAATTTGAAACCCGAAAATTGGAAGTATGAGAATGAAAGAAAAAATTGCATAAATTAAAGCATTTTTAAAATTCAAATTTTTCATTATTAAATTTTTTCAATATTAGGTTTTCCCAATAGTCCCGTTGGACGAAATAGTAAAACCAAGATTAGTAAACTAAAGGTTATAATATCTTTATATTGTGATGATATATAAGCTGAAACTAATGTTTCTATTAACCCTAGCAAAATACCACCTAACATAGCTCCTGGAATGCTTCCTATTCCACCTAATACAGCTGCTGTAAAGGCTTTTATACCAGCTAAAAACCCAATAAATGGATTTATTCTGCCAATTGTTATAGCAATTAATACACCACCAATAGCTGCTAGTATAGAACCAATAACAAAGATGAACGAAACAATTTTGTTAGTGTCTATTCCTAATAAATTCGCCATAGACATATCTTGTGAACAAGCACGTGATGCTCGACCTATTCTAGAATATTTTATAAATAAAGTTAATAAAACCATAAGCACGATTGTCATTATTATTACAATTAAGCGTGAATATGAAATTACAATATCAAAATCTCCCCATAAATTAAATTTGAAGGCTCCTGAAATTAAAATAGGAATAGGCCGATCTCTTGCTCCATGGGCAAGAACAATCAAATTTTGTAAAAAAATTGACATACCTATTGCTGAAATTAGAACAACCAAACGTTGATTGTTTCTCAGTGGACGATATGCTATACGTTCAATAATAAAACCATAAGTTCCTGTAATAATAATAGAAACTAACATCATGCTAAAAATAATAAAAATTGGAGAAAAATTTGCATTAGTTGAGATAATTATAAAAGTTACAAAACCTATATAAGCACCTAGCATATAAATTTCTCCATGAGCAAAATTTATCATTCCTATAATTCCATATACCATGGTATAACCAATAGAAATAAGAGCATAAATTGAACCCAATGAAATTCCATTGAAAATTTGCTGAATAAATGGAGCTATTAAATCAAACATATACTTTTATTAAATTTTAATTTAAATATTGATTAAATTCGGAGAAATTTTTGAGTCATTATAAAAATAAAGAAAATTATTCATTTGATATAATTGGCTTATATAATCACATCTTAAATCTTAAAGAATTAAAAATTGCATTTTAACCATGTTTTTAAAATTAAATAGAAAAACAATATTGATAAAAAGCTCATAAGTTGAAATTCATACCTGATTTGTTAATCAGATGCGAATAATTTTTGACTTAAAGAAATAGAACGCTTAGCAGCTTCTATCATAGCATTTTTGACTATATTTTTGAAATCACAAGAATCAAATATCTTCAGAGCTGCTTCAGTTGTTCCTCCTTTTGAAGTTACACATTCACGTAACAAAGAAGGAGACATAGAGGTTTGAGCCATTAATCTTGTTGCACCAGATAAAGTTGATATTGCTAATTTATACGATTGCTCTTTGTTAAGACCTAGAGCAACACCTCCATCAATCATTGATTCTAAAAATAAAAATACATATGCAGGTCCACTTCCAGAAAGCGCTGTTATAGCATGAAAGTCATTTTCATCAGTTATCCAAATAACTGTTCCTATGTTTTTGAATAATTCAGATACCAACTCTCTATCGTTTGTACTAACATTGTAAGAAGCAATCAAACCTGATATTCCTTCTCCTATCAATGCAGGCATATTTGGCATACAACGAATAATTTTCTTGGATTGTGATGAATTTTCCCCAAACCATTTATATAAAATATTGAGGGATACTCCGGCAGCAATGCTAACAATTAATGTATTTTGATTTAACCAAGTTTTAGTAGATCTAATTGCGTTTTGCATTTCTTGAGGTTTTACGGAATATATCCAAATTTTACATTGAGATAATCTAGAATCAGCACAAGTTGAAGCCGTCATACCCTGAGTTTTCCATTTAGAAAGTTTTATTTGATCTGTATCAAGAATATGAATATTATTGGCAGTACAAATCTTATTAATTATTCCATTGGATATTGCATTTGCCATATTACCTCCACCAATAAAAGCTATGGAAAAATCATTTTCTTTGGCCATATTTTTACCTTTAATTAATAATTATCATTAATTGTTTCAAGTTAATTAAACGAATTAGTTGGAAATAAAGATTTACTACCATCTTTATGCCAACAATAAACATCAAAATTAAATTCTGTTAAATCACCTTGAGAATTCCAAGATATATTTCCAATAGGTGTATCAAAAATATTTTGATGTAAATAGTTACTAACTAAAATTGTATTCATGCTACCTGTATTTCTAATAGCATCTGCAATAACTTGTGTTGCTGAATATGCAGTTAATTGGAACACACCGCCAGCATTGCGCTTCTTATCAACAAAATCTTTTACAATTTTATAATTGAGTGGATTTTTGCTAAAATCTTTAGGTAATGTTATAAACATACCTTCAACAGCTTCTCCTGCTATTATATTTATATCTTCATTACCAACACCTTCTGGTCCCATAAAACGGGCTTTAAATCCTTGTTCGGAAGCTTGTCTAAGTAGTAGACCCATTTCTGGATAATATCCACCAAAATAAACAAAATCTACTTTCATACTTTTTAATTTAGTAATAATTGAAGAAAAATCATTTTCCCCTATATTAATACCTTCAAAGGATGAAATGATTAGACCGTTTTTCTCAAGATTAGTTTTAACAGAAGATGCTATACCTTGGCCATAAGATTGTTTATCATGAAGGATTGCAATTTTTTGCGGCCGAATTTTTTTGATAATAAAATTAGCCGCACTTGGTCCTTGTTGATCATCGCGACCAATTGTTCTAAAAATGAAACTGTAATTTTTCCCATCTGTTACTAATGGGGCTGTAGCAGAAGGTGTAATCATAATTACACCTTCTTTATTATAAATATCAGTCACAGCAATAGTTGCTCCAGAGCATACAGGGCCAATAACAAAATTTATTTTTTTATTTAAAATTCTATTTGCAGCAATAGATCCTTGTTTAGGTTCACATCCATCATCAATCATTACTGTTTCAAGATTTTTCCCATTGATTCCACCAAAGGCATTAATATGTTCAATAGCAGTATCAACACCTTCTCTGATCATATCCCCATATTGAGTTAAAGATCCCGTATTTGGTCCTACAACACCGATTAAAATATTATGAGATTGAGAAGAAGCTTTAATAGGTAACATTGCAGCAGTAATAATTTCAAAGATAAAGCCTAAAAATAATATAAAATGTAGTTTACTTTTCACTGTTTTCCCTTCATTCAATAATTATTTTATATTTTATATAAAATATTTCATTGAAATCAGTATGTAATAATTAACAATTAATTATCATAAAGATTTTTCATGTAATTTACATTCTTTAATCCATCTGTTTAAATGATTTCTAATCATATTTGGGTATTCTTTAGACATCCATTTTGCTGCTTTGTTTGCATGCTTCATCAAAACATAGTCTTTTTCTAAATCAGCAAAGCGCAAGGGTTTTATTCCTGATTGTCGAATACCTAAAAACTCTCCAGGACCGCGTTGTTTTAAATCCATTTTTGCAATTTCAAAACCATCATTAGTTTCAAACATAGCTCGTAACCTTTCACGAGCTATAAAAGATAAAGGTTTTTGATAAAGCAAAATACAAATAGACAGGTTATTTCCACGACCGATTCTCCCTCGTAGTTGATGTAATTGAGCTAATCCAAATCGCTCTGCATGTTCAATAATCATTAGAGTAGCATTAGGTACATCAACTCCAATTTCTATGACAGTACTTGCTATTAGCAAACTAATTTTACCATTTTGGAAATCTGTCATTATGGCTATCTTTTCTATTAAAGATAATTTTCCATGTATTAGTCTTACATGCAAATTAGGAAATTTTTTAATTATATCCTTATGAAAATCCACAGCTGCTTTTAAAGTTAATGTTTCACTTTCTTCAACTAATGGACACACCCAATAAGCTTGTTGACCCTTTGTTACAATTTCAATAACATTAGAAATTAACTCATCTCTTCTTGAAATAGATATTAATTTTGTGCGAACTTCAGTTCTATTAGGAGGTAATTGATTAATGACTGAAAGATCTAAATCAGCAAAAACTGTCATAGCAAGGGTTCTGGGTATAGGAGTAGCACTCATAGTTAATTGATGTGGATATACGTTGCAAAAACCTTCAGATCCAATCTTTCCTTTATCATTTAACGCTAAACGTTGATTGACTCCAAAACGGTGTTGTTCATCTATTATTGACAAACCCAGATTCTTAAATTTAACATCATTTTGTATAAGTGATTGAGTACCAATTATAATTTGTGTGCTTCCATTAGAAATTTTTTCAAGGGCTTTCTTCTTATTTTTTATTGTTAAATTTCCACTTAGAAAGGTTAAATGAATTCCTAAAGGATGAAACCAATTAAAAAATTTTTGAAAGTGTTGCTGAGCTAAAAGTTCTGTTGGAACCATTAAAGCAACTTGGGTACCAGAATCAATTGCTTGAGCACTAGCCATAGCTGCAACTACTGTTTTACCACTTCCTACATCCCCTTGTAATAAACGATACATAGGATATGATTTTTTCATATCATTAAATATTTCTTGTATGACATTTTCTTGTGCATGAGTTAATTTAAATGGCAAAGATTGTTGAAAACGAATTACTATCGATTCTGGATTGTCCGAAGATTTCAAAGATCTGGAAAATTTTAAATATCGATTAGCTCTGATTTTTTCTAAAGAAAGTTGATATGCTAATAATTCATCAAATTTTATCCTTATCCATGCTGGATTATTATTATTGATTAAAGAATATTTAAAAATATTAGGAGGGGATGATGCAAAAATTTTATTGCAATAGCATATTTCATTAGATTAAAATGTTCTCGAATGCTATCAGGTAAAGTATCTAGTAACACACTCTGACATAGAACTTTATAAATAATTTTTCGCAAAATATCTTGAGATAATCCTCGAACAGTTCGATAAATTGGTGTTAGATTTTTAGGTAAAGGAACTTCAGAAAAAGTTATTTTAGGATGAATAATTTCCCGACCAAATAATCCGCCTCGTACAATTCCTTTTGCTCTTATTTTTTTTCCAGCTATGATTTTTTTATGATAAGAGCTAAATCTTAACCAACGTAATTGTGTTTCTCCACTTTTGTCTGAAATAATTGCTATTAATTGATATTTAGGTTTATGTGTAACAAAAACTTTTTTAAGCTCTCCTTCTAGTTGATAAAAATTTCCTAATTTAGTTTTTACAATAGGAATGGTTGAAGTCTCATCTTGATAACGAATAGGAAAATGAAATAAAATATCCTCTATCAAATATAAACCAAGACTTCTAAATTTGCATAGCAAATTTTCTATTCCTTTTTCTCCAAAAAATAAACTTTTTAAATTTATAGGATCGTCTTGCACTTTTACAATTCAAGAGAATTAATCAAATTTAATAATTTGAATGATATATTATATTGCTGCAATAGCTTCAATTTCAAATTGAGCTCCCTTAGGTAGTCCTTTTGCTTCTATTGTGGAACGAGATGGAAACGGTTTTTTAAATATTTCATGCATAATAGAATTAACAAGCGAAAATTTATTTAAATCTGTTAAAAACAAAGTGTATTTAACAATATTATTTATATTTCCTCCTGCTGCTTCGATAACAGTTCTTATATTTTCAATAGCCTGATGTACTTGATCTTCAAAATTTTCCGATACGAGATTCCCTGTAGATGGATTTAATCCTATCTGACCTGATATAAAAATAATTCTTTTATTAAAAATCTCTGTAGCTTGAGAATATGGACCTATAGGTTCAGGAGCAGAATTAGTATAAATAGTTTGATAAATCATTTTAAGTGTTCCTTAATATCTTAGTAAGATAATGGGTAATAGAATTTAAAAAAAAACAAGAACTTAACTAGCTAAATATTATTTCGATTAATACAAGCTAAGATTTCTTTCTAAGAAATGCTTTTTCAACAACATAATCTCCCATTTTTCCATCAGCTGATGAAATTTTAAACCCCCGATTTTTTAAAAAGTTACTAATTTCAGTTAACATACTAGGATTTCCACAAATCATTGCTCTATCTATCTCTGGATTTAATTCTTGAAGGCCTATTTCTTCAAAAAAATTCTTATTCATAATTAAATCTGTTATTCGACCATAGTTTTTGAAATCTTGACGGGTTACAGTTGGGTAGTAAATTAATTTTTTTCGAATAAAATTTCCGAGAATTTTGTGAGAAGGCAATTCATTTTCAATAAAACTGGCATAGGCTAAATCACTTACTAATCGAACTCCATGAACTAATATAATTTTATCAAATCTCTCATAAACAGAACTGTCTTTTATTATGCTCATAAAAGGTGCTAAACCAGTCCCTGTAGAAAATAAATAAAGATTTTTTCCAGGTTTTAAATTATCTAAAATCAATGTGCCAACTGGTTTAGCACTGATGAAAATTTTGTCTCCTATTTTTATATTTTGCAAAGTTGATGTGAGTAAACCTTGTTGAATTTTAATACTGAGAAATTCCAAATGTTTCTCGTAATTTGCACTGACAATGCTATAAGCTCGCATTATAGGTTTATCATTTATCAATATTCCAATTAAAACAAAATGCCCATTAATAAAATTTAAAGATTCGTTGCGTGTTGTAGTGAATGAAAAAAGATTTTCATTCCAATGATGGATTGTTAGTACATGTTCAATATTAAAATTTTTCATATTGGAATTCTTTAATGAAAATTAAATAAAATCTAGCTGTAAGAAATGTATTTCCCTTTATTTTTTAACTTTTTTAAAGTTTTTATTATTTCAAACTTAATTTAAGAAGGAATGAAATTCACTTATCGAATTTATTCTTGTTCTAAAACCAAAAGCTTTATTGAACACCTCTTAACTTCCTGTTATTGTAATAAAAAATTTATTTTTTGATCTGAGAAATTTAAATTCTTGCTATCTTTTATCTGTTTAACTTAACCTTTAAAAAATTTCAAGGCCTTTTTTACTGTTGGAGTTGATCAATGTCAATCAGATTTTTTTCCATTCTTATGATGAGCTTGGCAATTTTTTGCCACTCTTATTCTTTTGCTAATTTTCCAGAAAAAATTAATTTATATACTACTCGAGAACCTAAACTTATAAAACCTTTATTAAATGCTTTTACAAAAGAAACAAATATTCTTGTCAACACAATATTTGTAAAAGATGGGCTTCTTGAACGAGTGAAGTCAGAAGGCATTAGATCACCTGCCGATGTATTGATGACTGTAGACATTGGAAATCTTTTAGATCTTGTTCAAGCTGGAATAACTCAGAATATTAAGTCGGAAATCCTTGAATCTGTTATTCCAAATAATCTCCGTGGAACAAATGGTGAATGGTTCTCACTCTCATTGCGAGATCGTGTGTTATATATTGAAAAGGATATGAATATCAGCAATTTTAATTATGAAGATCTTGCTAGATTAGAATGGAAAGGAAAAGTTTGCATTCGATCTGGTCAACACCCTTATAATATAGCACTGATAGCAGCAATGATTGCACATAATGGAATACATGAGACAGAAAAATGGTTGCGTGATGTAAAATATAATTTAGCTAGAAAAGCGACAGGAGGCGATCGTGATGTAGCTCGAGATATACTTGGAGGAATATGTGATATAGGTCTCGCGAATGCTTACTATGTTGGTCATATGAAAAACGCTCCATTAGGTTCTGATGCTAGAAAATGGGGAGATGCTATACGAGTAATAAGACCAAAATTCTCAAAAAGTGGTGGAACACACGTCAATATTAGCGGTGCAGCTGTAGCCAAACACTCACCTAACATAAATAATGCTATTAAATTTTTGGAATTCTTAGTTTCAGAAGAAGCACAAACTTTATATGCAAAAATTAATTATGAACATCCCATACGATCCGGAATTGAAATTGATCCTGTTATTAGTAATTTAGGTCCATTTAAAGTTGATACTTTATCTCTTGATGAGATTGCTAGATTTCGCAAAAAAGCAAGTGAATTAGTTGATCAAATAGGTTTTGATAATTAAGGATTTCAGAAAATTTACACACGTTTTATGCAAATTTATTTTTCTCGATGGTTATCATATATTCAAGCTGAACGTGGATTGATTTGGTTATTAAGCTCTATATCGATTTCATTATTTGTACTAATTCCTTTCTTAGTACTTGCTTGGTGGAGTGTTTATGGAGATTCAGACATTTGGAAACATTTAATTATTTATGTAATTCCCTATGCTTCTAAAAATACAATTACACTTTTAATTGGTGTAGGATTTTTGGTAAGTTTTCTTGGAACCGGTTGTGCTTGGTTAGTTACTGCATATGATTTTCCTTCAAAAAGAACTTTAGAATGGGCTCTTCTTTTGCCATTATCCGTTCCGACATACATTGTTGCCTTTGCCTATTTAGATATTCTTCATCCTATAGGACCTGTGCAATCAGCAATACGATATATATTTGGTTTTGACAATCCACGCCAATTTCATTTACCTGATATTCGATCAATTTATGGAGCTATTTTTGTATTAGGTTTTGTGCTATATCCATATGTTTATCTTAGTACTAGAGCTTTATTTATGATGCAAGCTTCTAATTTATTAGAAACAGCTCGTTCTTTAGGATCTGGAAAGTTTGATATTTTCTTTCGAGTAGCTTTTCCTTTAGCTCGACCTGCTATTTCTATAGGTTTAAGTCTTGCTTTGTTAGAAACATTAAATGATATTGGTGCTTCAGAATTTTTGGGAGTTCAAACTTTAACAACCTCAATTTATACAACCTGGATTACAAGATCAGATTTAGGTAGTGCAGCACAAATCTCCATAATGATGCTTATCATAGTGATTTCTTTAATATTTTTGGAAAATTTTGGGATAAAAAAAAAGAATCAAATTAATACACAAATACGAACTATGAAAGGTAAAAAACTGAAACAAAAAGGTCAAATTTGTATTGCTATTTTTCTAGGTTGGATACCTGTTTTAATTGGATTTATAACCCCTTTTTTATATCTGATTTTGGAAACATACAAACGTTTAACTCTTGTAGGAAATATCTCTCATCAATTATTAAAAAGCTTAATAAATACGTTGATCTTAGCTTTTTCTTCTACAATCTTTACGCTAATATTTGGTTTGATTATTGCTTGGGCTGGATATAATTTGAATAAAAATAACAATTTCAATCTTGGGTATTTATCCTTAAAAATCTCTAGTTTAGGGTATGCAATACCAGCCACAGTTCTAGCTATTGGTTTGCTTACACCATTTAACTGGATAGATCACATTTTTTCAAAACTTACAAATTACCATTATAGTCAAATTTTAATGGGATCAATTTTTGCTTTGATTTTTGCGTATATAATTCGATTTTTAGCAATTTCTACAGGATATATAGAAGCTGGATTAGCAAAAATTCAACCTGAACTCGAAGAAATTTCACGTTTATTAGGAGAATCTTCAGGTAGCACATTGCGCCGTGTTTACTTACCTATTTTGCGCCCGACATTAATAGCAGCAGCTATGTTAATATTTGTTGATTCTATGAAGGAGCTTCCTGCTACTTTACTTCTTCGTCCAATGAATTTTGATACTTTATCAACATGGCTCTATGCTGAAGCTGTTCGTGGTACATATGAAGAAGGTGCTATTGCAGCTTTATGCATAGTACTTGCTGGATTACTTCCAGTAGCTTTTCTATCTAAAATCAATGCGAGAATGGAATAAATAAAGTGTCCAATTTATTAGAATTAGATTCTATTTCTCTTGCTTATGATACCCCTAAAGGTTTAAAAAAAGTTATAGATTCATTATCTATGAATCTTCCTTCTGGATATATTGTATCTCTTCTTGGTCAATCAGGTTGTGGAAAGACAACGATTTTACGTGCTATTGCTGGATTTGAACCAGTTCGTTCTGGCGAAATTCGGGTTAATGGTCATGTTATCTCTTCGACCAATATACAAGTTCCTCCTGAGAAACGTTACATAGGTATGACATTTCAAGACTACGCTTTATTTCCTCATTTAACCGCAGAAGAAAATATAGGTTTTGGTCTTAGAAAGCTAAATCATTCTGATAAAACAAAACGCATTGATGAAATGTTTGGCTTAATTGGATTAGACAAATTAAGAAAGAATTACCCACATGAAATGTCAGGAGGTCAGCAGCAACGCATTACATTAGCACGTGCATTAGCCCCAGAACCAAATTTGCTTCTTTTGGATGAACCATTCTCTAATCTTGATACAGATTTACGAGAAAAAATAGCATTTGAAGTTCGAGATATATTGAAAAAAACTGGTCATACAGCTATTTTGGTTACTCATAATCAATTTGAAGCTTTTTCTATTGCTGATCGTATTGGCATTATATTTGATGGAAAAATTATACAATGGGATACTCCTTATAATATCAGAAACTATCCTGCTAATAGTTTTGTGAAAAATTTTATTCGTCCTGAAAGGATTTTTTGCACAAATCCTTTCATATAAAATGCAATAATTAAAGTTCAATGAAGACTGAATTGAAAATTAAATAGTTAAATTTCAAAATAAAAATTAAATTACCTGACTAGGTTTTTCTATAAAATAAGAAATTACATAATATTAGAGTCTTCTTGATGAAAAAATTCAAATTTTTTTACTATAAAAAAATGTACACTAACAATATTTACACTCCTATTCAATTTGAAAATTATTCGCCAAAAAAGCAATTATCTTGGCCAAAAGAATTACCACCTTTATCTATTTACATCCATGTACCATGGTGTATTAAAAAATGTCCATATTGTGATTTTAATACTTATGTAAATAAGCAAAACAACAAAATTCCTGAACGTGCTTATTTAGATGCAATTCGTTCTGATTTAGAGCAATCTTTACCTTTGATATGGGGGAGAAAAATCATATCAATATTTATTGGAGGAGGGACCCCAAATCTTCTTTCTTCCTATGCAATTGATGAATTGCTAAATATTCTAAGAAAGCTACTAAATCCTCCATCAGATATTGAAATCACTATGGAAGCTAATCCAGGAACAGTTGAATCTGAACGATTTGAAGATTATGCAAAAAGTGGAATAAATCGTTTTTCCCTAGGTATACAAAGTTTTAATGACAAGCATCTAAAAAAAATAGGAAGACTACATAATTCCGATCAGTGTTATTCAGCTATTGAAATAGCACAAAAATCAGTAGATAAAATAAACATCGATATTATGTTCGCTTTACCAGAACAAAATATTAAAGAATGTTTATTAGATATAAAACAAGCAATAAAATTAGGAATAAATCATATATCTGCTTACCAACTATCCATTGAACCAAATACTATTTTTTTTAAAAAACCACCCAAAGTTCCCAATAATGATTCAAGTGCAAATATGCAAGATATTATTGAGATGGAATTAGCACAAAATAGTTTTGAACGATATGAAGTATCTTCTTACGCTATTAATGGGAATAAATCGGTACATAATATGAATTATTGGCAATTTGGAGATTATCTTGGTCTGGGGCCTGGGGCTCATGGTAAAATATCACTTAATGGAAAAATTATTCGGCAGATTCGATTACATAATCCAAATTTATGGATAAAGAATGCCATTATTGGTAATGGAAATCATATTTTAGAAGAACGAATAATTTCTGTTAATGAACTACCTTTTGAATTCATGCTTAATGCTTTGCGATTAAAGAATGGAGTAGAAACAAGTTTATTTTATAAACGAACGGGTCTTTTTTTAACAAAAATCACAAATAAATTAAGAAAAGCTTGTAAATCTAACTTATTAGACAATGATCCTAGATATTTAAAGGCAACCCAAATGGGATGGCGTTACTTAAGTAATTTACAGGAGATTTTTTTATAAAAATCAGACTGTGAGAATTTCATGATATCCATATTCCAATGTATGTTGCTAACAATTTTATATTAGACTGGTACAGTGAATATCGATATCATGTAAACAATTGTCTCAAATTTGTCTAAATTTTATTAATATTTAATAGGGGAAGGTAAAACATGGCCAGCCTTAAAGGCGTTCTCAAAGATATAATTGATAAAGAAGTGAAATTTGTTGATTTTCGTTTTACAGATACAACAGGTCGCGAACATCACGTTACTATCCCTACTAGTGCTATCAACGAAGATAAATTAGAGAACGGACAAGCTTTTGATGCCTCTTCAATTCCAGGATGGAAAGGTATAGAAGCATCAGATATGATCTTGATCCCAGACTTAGATACAGCTAATTTGGATCCATTTCATGAGGAAGTTACATTGATTATGAATTGCAATGTAGTTGAGCCTCCAGATATGAATGGATATGATCGTGACCCACGTTCATTAGCTAAGCGCGCAGAAGCTTATTTAAAAGCTTCTAATCTTGGAGATAATGCTTATTTTGGTCCTGAACCGGAATTTTTTGTATTTGATAGTGTGATCTGGGATACAAATATGTCAGGCTCTTTTGTAAAAATTAAATCAGATGAAGCTTCTTGGTCAAGTGGAGTTGAAAGAAACGGAAACAATATAGGTCATAGGCCTGGAACTAAAGGCGGTTATTTTCGAATTCCTCCTATAGATTCTTTTTATGATATGCGTTCAGAAATGTCATTATTAATGGAAAGAATGGGATTACCTGTTGAAGTCCATCATCATGAAGTTGCTGCTCCAGGTCAGTTGGAAATTGGTACTAAGTTTAATACATTATTGAAACGTGCTGATTGGACTCAAATGATGAAATATGTTATTCGAAATGTTGCTCATAACTATGGAAAAACAGCAACATTCATGCCAAAGCCTATTGTCGGAGATAATGGATCTGGAATGCATGTTCATCAATCAATCTGGAAAGATGGAAAAAACTTGTTTTCTGGAAGTAGTTATGCAGGACTTTCTGAATTTGCTTTATATTATATTGGTGGAATCATAAAGCATGCTCGTGCTTTAAATGCAATTACAAATCCAGGAACAAATTCATATAAACGTTTAGTTCCGAACTATGAAGCACCAATCAAATTGGCTTACTCAGCTAACAATCGATCTGCATCTATTAGAATTCCATATGAAAATAATCCAAATAATCGTCGAATAGAAACACGATTTCCTGATTCCCTCGCAAACCCATACCTAGCTTTTTCTGCTCTCATGATGGCTGGACTTGATGGTGTGCAAAACAAAATTCATCCAGGAGAACCTGCTGATAAAAATTTATATAATTTAACTCCAGAGGAAGATGCTACAATACCAACCGTATGTAATTCTTTGGAAGAAGCTCTTGTTACCCTTGATAAGGATCGTGAATTTTTGACCCGGGGCGGGGTATTTACTAATGGTATGTTGGATGCATTTATAGAATTAAAATTGCAAGATGTAGAGCGACTTAGAATATCAACACATCCAGTTGAATTTGACCTTTATTACAGTTTATAAAAACTCTATAAATTCATATTTAATATAATAAAAAATAATTTTAGAAACCGTAATTCTTAGAAACACATAAAATTTACGGTTTCTAAAATTATTAGAAATCTTTGGATTAATCTTGTATATATCTAACATTAATTTTTATGTTGATATGTAGATGACCAATCGCATAATATCGATGCATTTTCAGGAATTGTCTTAGAATCTTGAAAATAATTGATTTGTAATATTCCCATTCTATAGGCATCTCTATAAATTCCATTTGAAAAAAATTCTTGATATAAAATTCCTTCTATAACAAATCCACATTGCTTATAAATATGAACAGCTACAATATTATCTATATCAACAACCAAATATACTTTATGTAAATTCAATATTCTAAAAGCATAATTGATAGCAATCCTAGTAGCGCTTTTAGCATATCCACGTCCTTGAAAATTCGGAGCGATTATTATTTGAAATTCAGCTCGTCGATGAATGTAGTCAATCTCGACTAATTCTACTAATCCTGCTGGTTGATCGCTAATATGTTCAACAATAAATCGTCGTTCATATTGGTCATGAATATGACGATTATATAGTGAAACTAGTTCATCATATGCTTCATATGGCTCTTCAAACCAATATCTCATTATTGCATCATTATTATTTAATTTATGAACAAATAACAGATCAGTATTTTCTAATGGTCGTAATCTAATATCGGTACATGCCGACATATTTTTCCTCATTTCAGCTTGAAAAATTTAAAAGAATAAAATTTAATTAATTATTACCGATAAGTTAAATATTTTATTTTATAAATCTTCAATTTTTTATTTTTTTGTGAAAAATTATTTCAATTAATTGAGATTTAACGTGGATAAAAAAATTATGAAAATAGCTACTTGGAATGTAAACTCTTTAAATGTGCGCTTAGAACAAGTTATAGAATGGTTAAAGTTTAATTCTGTTGATGTTTTATGTCTTCAAGAAATTAAAATGATTAATGAAAAATTTCCTAGCAAAGTTTTTAGTGAAATAGGTTATCATTGTGTTTTTTCTGGACAGAAAACCTACAATGGTGTTGCTATCATCAGTAAAAAAATAGGTTCTGATATTTTATATAAAATAACTGAATCTGATGATGCTCAAAAGCGTTTTATTGCTATGACCATCTCTTCCTCTTTAAATCAAAAAATTCGCATTATTTGCATTTATTGTCCAAATGGACAATCTATAGAAAGTGAAAAATACATCTATAAATTAAAATGGTTTGAATCTTTATATCATTTTTTGAAAAAAGAATTGAAATTCTATCAATATTGCGCAATTCTAGGAGATTATAATGTTGCGCCATCAAATATTGATACTTATAATCCTGAAATTATAAGTGATAATATTTTGATTTCTAAGTTGGAACGTAAAGCTTTCAATCGTCTTTTAAAATTAGGTCTATTTGATGCTTTCCGTCTTTTTGAACAACCTGAAAAATCTTTTACTTGGTGGGATTATAGGAGAGAATCTTTTAAAAAAAATATAGGATTTCGAATTGATCACATACTATTATCCAAGGAATTATGTAAAATTTGTAATGATTGTTCAATTGATTTTACCCCTCGTAAAAAAAAGAGACCTTCAGATCATACTCCAGTAATAGCAACATTAGATTTCTAAAAAAATTTAGCATTAATTTATGGGGCGGTAGCTCAGATGGTAGAGCATCGCGTTCGCAATGCGAAGGTCGGGAGTTCAAACCTCCTCCGCTCCACAAAAAAATCTTTTTAATGTTTTAATTTTTAGGATATGTCCAAAATAAGCTACACCTTTATTTCTTTATGAGGTTGAGATCTTTCATCGTTAGAAATATCTTTTTGCTGATTAGAATCAATTAGAACTTTCATAGATAAACGTAAACGTCCTTTATCATCAGCTTCAATAAGTTTTACTCGAACTTGTTGTCCAACACTCAAAATATCATTAACGCTATTAATTCGATAATTAGCTATCTCTGAAATATGTAATAAACCATCCTTTCCAGGAAGAATTTGTATAATTGCACCAAAATCTAAAATTCGCAAAACTTGACCGTCATATATTTGTCCAACTTCTACATCAGCTGTTAATTCATTAATTCGACGCTTTGCTTCAATAGTTTTTTTCTCATCAACACTTGAAATGATAATTGTACCATTATCAGAAATATCAATTTGAGCTCCAGTTTCCTCAGTCAAAGTTCGAATAGTCGCTCCCCCCTTTCCAATTACATCGCGAATTTTCTCTGGTTTAATTGTCAATGTAACCATGCTTGGAGCGAAAATTGATAATTGGTTTCGAGATGATTCCAAAGTTTTTTTCATTTCCTGTAAAATATGAAAACGACCTTCTCTTGCTTGAATTAATGCAATATGCAAGATCTCTTGAGAAATACCTTGAATTTTTATATCCATCTGTAGAGCAGTAATTCCACGTTCTGTGCCTGCAACTTTAAAATCCATATCTCCCAAATGATCTTCATCTCCTTGAATATCAGTTAAAATGGAAAACTTTCCATCTTCTAATATTAGACCCATAGCAACACCTGCTACATGATCATTAATCGGAATTCCAGCATCCATCATTGCAAGAGATCCTCCACATACTGAAGCCATTGAAGATGATCCGTTTGATTCAGTTATTTCTGAAACAAGACGAATTGTATACTGAAATTCATCAACCGATGGTAATACAGGAATCAAAGCACGCTTAGCTAAACACCCATGACCAACTTCACGTCTTTTAGGTATACCTATTCGACCTATTTCTCCGGTAGCAAATGGAGGCATATTATAATGTAAGATAAACCGATCACGATATTCACCCATGAGAGCATCAATAATTTGTTCATTTTGTTTTGTGCCTAAAGTTGCAACAACTAATGCTTGAGTTTCACCTCGAGTAAATAAAGCACTTCCATGTGCTCTTGGCAAAACCTGCGTACGAATATTTATAGGACGAACAGATCGTGTATTACGTCCATCAATACGCGGTTCGCCATTTAATATATTACCCCGAATAATCTCTGATTCTATCGCGTGGAAACAATCATTAAAAATAGCATCATCTCGTGGAATTCTTCCATTAGACACTTCATCTTTAATAATTTTTTCCTTAGCTAAGGATTTAATATTATGAATTGTGGATACACGAATTTGTTTATCGGTTATTTTATATGCGTTTTTCAATTCCTGATATGAAGTAGATTTTAAAGATGAAACTAAAATATCTTCCTTTTCAGGAGGATTCCAATCCCATTCTAATTTACCAGATTCACTAACTAAATTATGAATATTTTCAATAACAGCTTGTAATGCTGTATGACCAAAATCCATAGCAGATAGAATTATCTCTTCAGAAAGTTGATTAGCTCCAGCTTCGACCATAATAATTGCATTTTCACTTCCTGCAATTACTAAATCTAACTCAGAAGATGCTATCTGGATTGAATTTGGATTCAAAATATATTTTCCGTCAATATATCCAACTCTTGCTGCTCCCACAGGAGATTCGAACGGAATGCCAGAAATTGCCAAGGCTGATGAAGCTGCAATCATCGCCACTATATCTGGATTAATTTCAGGATTAACTGATAAAGTATGAAGCATAATGTGTACTTCATTGAAGAAATTTTTAGGAAATAATGGTCGAAGAGAACGATCAATTAACCGAGAAGTTAATATTTCTTTTTCAGAAGGTTTTCCTTCTCGTTTGAAAAATCCTCCTGGAATTCGACCTACAGCATATGTTTTTTCAATATAATCAACTGTTAACGGAAAAAATCTTTGATTAGCTTTAGCTTCTCGATTAGCAACAACTGTTGCTAATACAATTGTATCTTCCATAGACACTAAAACTGAGCCATTTGATTGGCGAGCAATTTCTCCAGTTTCCAATACAACCATATGTGGACCGTACTGAAATGACTTGATTACTTTTTTAAACATGAAAAATTTTCCTTAAAAATCAAATAAATCTTCACTAGTTTAATAATTAAATTTTACTAATGTAAATTGTACTACCTAAGAATTAATTGTTTTTTTTACTGTATATTATTTTCTCAATCCTAATCTATCTATCAATGACTTATAAGAATTTGCATTACGAAGTTTTAAATAATCAAGCAATTTCCTGCGACGGCTTACCATACATAAAAGACCACGACGAGAATGATGATCCTTCATATGTGTTTTGAAATGAATTGTTAATTCGTTTATTCGTTGAGTCAACAAAGCAACTTGAACTTCAGGCGACCCTGTATCACTTTCAGTTCGTCGAAATTTTGTAATAACATCAGATTTTTTACTATTAGTTCTAGACATTTATTTAGGACCTCTCTTAACAAGCGCCGAATTTGAGGATTATCGACGTGATTTAAAAAATTTAGTTTTCATATTTCTTACACATTATAATTAATTTACTGTAAGAATTAAAAAGTAAAATTTTTGAAATAATTGAACAATGTACGATTACTTAAAAAATAATAACTCTATATTTTTTATATATCAAAATATTATAATTAAATATAAAAATATTTAATTATGTTTGTTATTGTAACTTGAATATACAAAACATATAAGAACTTATTTGGAAAATAAAGTAAATCTTCTTTCTTGTTAATTCTTATTGATAAAAGATTCTATTAAAAAAAGATTTGATTGGCTCTTTTTCGACGTATTTTTTTTGCTTTTTCCCAACGCCAAATATATATAATCCAACCTGAAAAACTATATAAAACAAAAAAAGAAAATAGTACTATCGGAGGATCACTCGATATAAATACAAAAGTGATTACAATTAGCAAAACACCCCAAAAAGGTATCCTATTTCCAAAAGAAATATCTTTTCCACTGAAAAATGGAATATTAATCACCATAGTTATACCAGAATATATAGTTAACAAAAAAGATAACCAAGAAATTCTTATATCTTCAGATGGAAAATTTCTATCAACTCCTAACCAAACAAAACCTACTATTAAAGCTGCTGCTCCAGGACTAGGTAAACCTTGAAAAAATCTTTTATCAATACATTCATTAGAATTAAACCGAGCTAACCTAAGAGCGGTCCCTGCAACATATACAAAAGTAGCTAGCCAACCCCAACGACCTAAGTTATTTAAGGTCCATTCATATATAATTAATGCTGGTGCCATTCCAAATGATATCATATCAGATAAAGAATCATATTGTTCTCCAAATGAAGATTGTGTATTAGTTAAACGAGCTATACGACCATCCAGTCCATCAAATAACATAGCTATGAAAATAGCGATAGCAGAAATTTCAAATTGACTATCAATAGCTTGTACTACAGCATAAAATCCAGCAAAAAGAGCCGAAGTAGTAAAAGCGTTAGGCAATAAATAAATGCTGCGATGCCGATTTTTAGAAGAGTGAATAGGCAAGTTATGCATAATAAGATCTTTCTTCCACTAAAACATAATTCAATAAAATGAAAGATGTAAATCTTTATTAAACTGAAAATTAAAAAACGGCATACCTTTCGGAACACCGCTATTATTGATACTAATATCGTTGTATATGAAAACTAATTCTTTGTTTTATCAACTAACTTATTATTATTAATCCATGGCATCATAGCACGTAATTTAGAACCTACTTTTTCAATTTTAGATTCTGACTCTATTCTGCGTCGAGAAATTAAAGTAGGCGATCCAGAAAGGTGTTCCAAAATAAATTTTTTTGCATATTTACCCGTTTGAATATCAGAAAGACATTGTCGCATTGAATTTCGCGTCTCTTTGGTAATTATTTTATTTCCAGTTTCATATTCACCAAATTCTGCATTATTCGAAATCGAGTAATTCATATTAGAAATACCACCTTCATAGATCAAATCTACAATTAATTTAAGTTCGTGTAAACATTCAAAATATGCCATTTCTGGAGCATAACCAGCTTCTACTAAAGTGTCAAAACCAGCTTTCATTAACTCTACAGCCCCTCCACATAAAACAGCTTGTTCTCCAAACAAATCAGTTTCTGTTTCCTCTCGAAAGTTAGTTTCAATAATTCCAGCGCGACCTCCACCATTTGCACAAGCATATGACAAAGCAATATCTCGGGCAAAGCCAGAGTTATCTTGATAAACAGCAATCAAATGCGGAGTACCTCCCCCCTGTTGATATGTGCTACGAACTGTATGGCCTGGAGCCTTAGGAGCTACCATGATTACATCTATATCTTTTCGAGGAATAACTTGCCCATAATGTATGTTAAATCCATGAGCAAAAGATAAAACTGCCCCATTTTTCATATTCGAATGAATTTCTTTTATATAAATGTCCCCAATGATTTCATCAGGCAACAGCATCATAACAATATCAGCTTCTTTAACTGAATCAACAATTTCTTTAACTTCCAAACCTGCTTTTTTCGCTTTATCCCAGGAAGAGCCATTTTTTCTTAAACCAACAATAACTTTTACGCCAGATTGATGCAAATTCTGTGCATGTGCATGTCCTTGCGAGCCGTATCCTATAATAGATACAACTTTTCCCTTTACTAAAGAAATATCACAATCTTTATCATAAAAAACTTTCATCAAATACTCCTTACTTCAGATTCATTCATGATTAATAAAATATATAATTTACTATCCATATGTAAGTTAAAAAAGAAAATTAAATTTTAAGCACTCTTTCACCTCGAGCAATTCCTGAAACACCTGTTCGAACAGTTTCAAGAATTGCTCCAGGATCCAATCCTGCAATAAAAGCTTGAATTTTTTCTTGCATTCCTGTCAATTCTATTATGTAAGACTTATCAGTAGCATCAATAATTCTCCCTCGAAAAATATCTGTCATACGTTTCATTTCTTCACGTTCTTTTCCAATAGCACGAACTTTTATTAACATTAATTCTCGCTCAACATGATTTCCTTCCATGAGATTAACTACTTTAACAACATCAATTAAACGATTCAAATGTTTTGTAATTTGCTCAATAACTTCATCAGATCCTGTTGTAACAACTGTTAAACGAGATAAAGTGAAATCTTCTGTAGGAGCAACAGTAAGTGTTTCAATATTATATCCACGAGCAGAAAATAAACCAACAACACGAGATAAAGCACCAGATTCATTTTCCATAAGCACGGAAATTACATGTCGCATCACTCTTAATCCTCCAGATTTAAACTGTCCGAGCTAAATAACATATTTGTTAATCCCTCACCAGCCTTTACCATAGGCCAAACATTTTCAGTTCGATCTGTGATAAAATCCATGAAAACTAATCGTTTGTTATATTTAGAAAACGTTTCTCGAAGTACAGGTTCCACATCACTTGGTTTCTCAATTCGGAATCCTATATGTCCATAAGATTCCACTAATTTAACAAAATCTGGCAAAGAATCCATATATGATTCTGAATAACGTGACCCATAATCAATTTGTTGCCATTGTCTTACCATTCCTAGAAAACGATTGTTTAGACAAAGTATTTTTGGAGTTAAATGATATTGTTGGCAAGTCGATAACTCTTGAATATTCATTTGAATAGAACCTTCACCAGTAATTACTGCAACTTCAGAATTAGGATTAGCAATTTGCACGCCCATAGCATATGGTAAGCCAACCCCCATAGTTCCTAAACCACCTGAGTTGATCCAACGACGAGGATAATCAAATCCATAATATTGCGCAGCCCACATTTGATGTTGCCCAACATCCGATGTTACAAATGCATTACCTTCTGTAATTTCCCATAATTTTTCTATTACATACTGTGGTTTAATACACTCATCAGAATTAGTATATTTTAGACAATTTTTTCCTCGCCAAATTGAAATTTGATCCCACCAATTTTTAATTGATGGTCGCTTAATTTCAACTTTCGCTAATTCATATTCAGCACTGAATTCTATTAAAACATCTTTAATGTTACCAACTATTGGAACATCAACTGGAACACGTTTTGCAATAGAAGATGGATCAATATCAATATGAATAATTTTCCTAGAATTTTCAGAAAAATGTTTAGGATTTCCAATGACACGATCATCAAACCGAACTCCAACAGCCAATAAAACATCACAATTCTGCATAGCCATATTAGCTTCATAAGTTCCATGCATACCAGGCATACCAAGGTATTGTTGATTACTTGAAGGTATTCCTCCTAAACCCATTAATGTGTTAGTACAAGGAGCATTTAATTGTTTTAAAAAATTTTGCAATTCAGACGATGCATTAGAAAGTATAATACCTCCACCAGTATACACCATAGGTCTTTCAGATCTTAATAACATTTGAATTGCTTTCTTTATCTGACCTTGATGACCTTTTTTAGGTGGAATATAAGATCGTAATGCTACTTCATGCTTGAAAGGAACATATTCACACTTTGTAGCAGTAATATCTTTAGGAATATCTACTAAAACTGGACCAGGTCTTCCTGTTGATGCAATATAGAAAGCTTGTTTAATTATTTTAGATAAATCTTTGATATCACGAACAAGAAAATTATGTTTTACACATGGTCTAGTAATTCCAACAGTATCACATTCTTGAAATGCATCCTCTCCAATAGAAGTTGTAGGAACTTGTCCACTTATTATGACCATAGGAATAGAGTCCATATAAGCAGTTGCAATACCAGTAATAGCGTTTGTAGCACCTGGACCACTTGTCACAAGACAGACTCCTATTTTTTTTGAAGAACGAGAATAAGCATCTGCTGCATGCACGGCTGCCTGCTCATGTCTTACTAAAATATGCTTAAATTTATTTTGTTTAAAAATTGCATCATATATATAAAGAACAGCACCTCCAGGATAACCAAAAATATGTTCTACACCTTCTTCTACCAAACTATGCGCAAGTATATCAGCGCCATTCATTTCCATAATGTATTTCCTTCTAACATTAATCTAATATTATTTAAACATCATATCCAACATGATTTAGATTAATTATTAAAAAAATATGATGAAGAATATATTGATGTAATTCTACTTACCAGAATCAGAGAAAATTTAGCAAAAATACTATCAAAACATTCATTATTTTTTCACAATTAAATGACATATCAATAAGATCTGAGTTCTTAATATAAGATATATGGCAATAGAGAAACGAAAAATTCATTGAATTATATGCTTTTGGCACAATGAAAAGGATATTACTGAGAATATAAATGAGCAGATATGCCAAAATTTCATCAGGTTTTATACATTGACATTTTGTTAATCAATCTTAAAGGATACAATTTAGCTTGTTGTGATGATTGCTGCAAGCTTGCTTTAATAAATTTTACAAATCAGAAAAGATTTGTAAAAAAAATATTTTTTAGACAAGATGCATCTTAGGAAGTTAAAATAAAAAAATGATTTTTTATTTTAATGATCGAGGAGCTTGTAATCGGCGGAGAGAGTGGGATTCGAACCCACGGTACAAAAGAAGTACTCCTGATTTCGAATCAGGTACATTAGGCCACTCTGTCACCTCTCCATAGATCAAAGAATATACTTTGATATACTATTTAACAAAAATTTTTTATATTTTGAGAGTCTCTATATTTCCCATATAAGGTTTTAATACTTTTGGAATGAGAATATTTTTGTCTTGCATTTGATAATTCTCTAGCACTGCTGCCAAAGTTCGACCTACTGCAAGAGCTGATCCATTTAGAGTATGCAAATATTCAATTTTTCCTAAAGAATCGCGGAATCTAGCCATCATGCGCCTTGCTTGAAAATCTTCACAATTTGAAATTGATGAAATTTCCCTCCAGGAATTTTGTCCTGGAAACCATACTTCAATATCATAAGTTTTAGCTGAGCAAAAACCCATATCCCCAGTACATAACAACATTACACGATAAGGTATTTCTAATAATTGTAAAACATATTCTACATGATTAACCATCTCTTCAAGTATAAAATAAGATGATTTAGGATGAACGATCGATACCAATTCGACTTTATCAAATTGATGTTGACGAATCAAACCTTTAGTATCTTTACCATTACTTCCTGCTTCCGAACGAAAACACGGACTATGTGTAGTAAGTTTAATAGGTAGGTCTGTATGTGGGATGATTTGATTTCGAACTGTATTAGTTAAAGTAATTTCTGATGTAGAAATTAAATATTGTTCCTCGTTTTTACATTTAGTTTTTTTATCATATGTAGGTAAATTTTTTGAAACCCCACTACCTTTAAAAACAATAAACATCTCTTCTTTAAATTTTGGTAATTGTCCTGTTCCAAATAATATTTGGCGATTTACAATATAAGGTGTATAGCATTCTATGTAACCATGTTTATTAGTTTGAATATCAAGCATCAATTGAATTAGAGCTCTATGTAATCGTGCTATATTTCCTCGCAAGAATGAGAAACGTGAACCAGAGAGATCCGAAGCTGTAGAAAAATCTAATCCTAAAGGAACTCCTAAAAAAACATGATCTTTTGGATTGAAAGAAAATTGATAATTTATGCCTCCTTTTTCTATTAAAGTTCTTGGTAACCAGCGACGAATTTCTTTATTATTATAATTAGAATTACCTATAGGTACACTATAGTGAGGAAGATTAGGAAGTGAAATTAATATTTCATTAATTGACTCTTTTAAATATTCAAATTTCTCATATAACTTTTTAAGTTTTTCTGGTATAAGTTTAGATTCTAATATAATTGCTGTAGCATCTTCTCCATTCTTTTTAAGTTGACCTATCCTTTTCGCAAGGATATTCCGTTTAGATTGCAAATTTTCTATCTCTATTTGTACAATTTTTCTCTGAGATTCCAAATCGTTAAAGTTCTCAATATTAAACTTAATATTTCTTTTTTTTAAATGATTTACAATAACTTCAGGGTTTTTTCGAAATAAGCTTAGACTTAACATAAAACAAAAATATATCCAAAATATGACAATTTTAAAAAACTAAATGCAATTTAAAATCAAAAAACAGGTTAAAATTTATACATTAAATAAAAAATCATTTGAAAATTTACATATGAATGATATTTGCATTATCAGGTATAGTGAAATCAAATTCATTAACAGAAAAATCTGCAATTTCAGAAACATTCAAAAATTCAATTCGTATTTTTTTTTCAAAAATATCTACAAATTCCAAATATAAAGGCATATTATTTTTTAGGCCAATAAACATATGTTTAAAACCTACATTTTCAATCTTAGGCTTAACTTGTAAATGATCTATCTTATTTTTTTGAAATAAAAGTCTCACATCAAGGAGCGTTTCAATATTATTTGATATAAACAAAGCAGTAGCAGGTGCATTTATTAACACTTCATTCAAGTTCTGAATTGACACTTGATCCAAGTCTGGATCATATTGAAAAATAGATTCTCCATTAGAGATTATTAATTGTTCATATGGATATTGAATAACCCATTTAAATTTTCCAGGACGTTGAAACGAAAATTTTCCTTTTTGTTCCATTTGATTAGTATTGTCAGATTCAATAATTTTTTGTATAAAAGATCCTTGCAGATTTTTTATCTTTGTTGTGAAAATTTCGAATTGTGTTAATTCATTTGAGGCATTAGATTCTTTAGAAAATACCAAAAAAATTATTAAAAATATCAAAAATAAAATTTTTCTGAACATTAATCAATATCCTACTAAGTAAATTTTAATTTTTGAATGAAAACTCGCACTTAAGGATAAGGTCTAATTTACAACATTTCTTGTAAATTCGTTTTTTAACATATTATGAATATAATTAGGTTCGCCTTGTTTTTTGAGAAAATCTACAACACGAGTTATCTCCTTATTATTTACAAATGCTCCATGCACACGAACAGGATAACATGTTCCAGGTGATACATATAACATATCCCCTTGTCCTAAAAGAGTTTCAGCTCCTACTTGATCAAGTATCGTCCGTGAATCTATTTTAGATGATGCTTTGAAAGCAATCCGAGCAGGTATATTAGCCTTAATTAATCCTGTAATAACATCAACACTAGGTCTTTGAGTAGCTAAAATTAAATGTATGCCAGATGCTCGAGCCTTTTGTGCTAAACGAGCAATAAGCTCTTCAACTTTTTTTCCAACAGTAATCATCAAATCAGCTAATTCATCAATTATAACAATAATAATTGGTAGAGTATTACTCTGTTCTTTTTTATTATCGTGAGATAAAGAACCACTAATGATTTTTTTTGAATCTGATTTTTCACGTACCTTAATATTATATTCTGATAAATTTCTTACGCCCAACTTGCTCATTATAGCATAACGTTTTTCCATTTCATGCACACACCAATTTAAGGCATTTTCTGCTTGATAAACATTAGTTATAACAGGAAAAAGCAGGTGGGGAATCCCTTTATAAATGTTCATTTCAAGCATTTTTGGGTCGATTAAAATAATTCGAATATCCGAAGGTTTTGATTTATATAATAAAGATAAAATCATTGCATGAATTCCCACCGATTTACCTGAACCAGTTGTTCCTGATATTAATAAATGAGGCATTTTCAACAAATCAATAACAATAGCATTTCCAGAGATATCTTTACCTAAAGCAATTGTAACTAACGATTCACTATCACAATAAGCTTTTGACGAAAGAATTTCAAAAATCTTTACTGTTTGACGTTCTGAATTTGGCAATTCCAAACGCATAAGATTCTTACCTGGTATAGTCTCTACAACACGTATACTAGCAAGGCTAAGTACTCTAGCCAAATCTTTCTCTAAAGCTACAATTTGACTTCCTTTTACACCTATTGATGGTGCTATTTCATAACAAGTAATTACAGGTCCTGCCTGAGCATTTACAACTGAAACAGAAATACCAAAATCACCTAGCTTTTTTTCAATAAGTTTAGATATGTGTTGAATAGTATGTGGTGATATCAAATTATGCCTTTTTAAGGGTAAATCTAATAAATCAAGATTGGGCAATAGAATATTGTTCGTATTGTTTGAAAAAGATTTCAGAAAACTCTCTGCATTATTAGAATTTAAATTTGATATCGTTAATTCTTGAAAAGATTGTTTTTCACATTCCTGATATGACTTATTATTTTCTTTAAATTGAATATTGATTTCATTGTTAGAGAATTCTTTTGAAAAATTATTTTTCTTTTCTTGCTGATTTCTAATAAAAAATTTAAAAAAAATTAAAAATATTTTTTCAATAAAAAAACCTATGTATTCTGATACCCATAACCAAGAAAAGGAAAAAACTAAACTAGTTCCTATTCCTAAAATTATTAACAAAAAAAGTGTTGATTCAAAAAATCCGATGCCATCAGATAAATAATGTCCTATTAATTGCCCTAAAGCTCCTCCTGAACCATTCATTTGTTTAGAGGAATATGGTAAATTTTCTCCAAATCTGTAAAATCTTAACGCTTCTAAACCTGAAGATCCACAAAATAAAAATACAAATCCTATGAGCTTTTCAAGCTTGGAATTCAGAAAATTCTTTGAAAAATCAAAACCTATATAGAAAATTAGACGGAAATGTATATTCCATATGAAATATAACAAAAGTATTACATACCACCAAGTTGAAAACCCAAAAAAATAAAGCAAAATATTAGATAAATGAGCTCCTAGTAAGCCGCCTTTGTTTTGAATCAAATCTGCATTTGAAGAATGAAAGTAAGACAAATCATTAGGGTTCCAAGTCATTAAAATTAAGATTAACCATCCTGTGAATAAATACAAAACCATCCAACGAAACTTGTATAAAAAACTTAAAAATCGGTTTCGAAAAGACAGGTCTCTGTGAATATTTTGAGAGAGATTTTGAATCATATCGTAAAATATACAGTAAAAATTGAATTTGTATTTCTTGGAATACGCTATATTTAAATTGTGATTATTGAGTAATATCAAAATTTAAATTTGAAGATGCTTACCTATTTAAATAATTTTTACATTAATTAAAGAATATTGCCAATATCATTCAAAATTGAAGATTGAATGTCAAGAATGAACGATCAATTAATTATCAAAAAAACAAGAAAGTCAAAACTAAAATTTTGATGTATAGAACTGTTGTTCATTGAATAATCCTCAATGTAATTATATTCTTAATTGGATCATTATTCGTCAAATTATGTATATCAGAACCCATATCTACATTTATCGACACATTTAACTATTTCAAAGCAATTATTCATTGAGTAAGATGAATAATTTTGTTAATTAAAAAATTCTTTTACTCTATCTGTCCATGATTTACTTTGAGGCGAATGTCGATGACTACCTTCCTTCAGTGAAGCTTCAAATTGACGTAACATATTCTTTTGCTCTTCACTGAGTCTAACAGGGGTTTCCACAATTATATGACAATATAAATCACCTGAATGATGGCTTCGAATTCCTTGGATACCTTTACCACGCAATCTGAATGTTTTTCCAGATTGTGTTCCTTCTGGTACATAAATTTCTGCTTTTCCATTAAGCGTCGGAACTTGCACTGCTCCTCCTAATGCAGCAGAAGTAAAAGGAATTGTTAATTCACAATGTAAATCTTCATTATCACGTTGAAAGATTTTATGTTTTTTAATGTGAACTTCTAAATATAAATCACCAGGTGATCCTCCTCTCACTCCAGGTTCTCCATTTCCTGCGGATCTAATGCGCATACCTTCGTCAATTCCTTGAGGAATATTAACTTTTAATGTTTTCTTGCAACGTAATCTTCCTATTCCATTACAAGATATACAGGATTCAATGATTTCTTTTCCACTTCCATGACAAGTTGGACAAGTTTGCTGGATACTAAAGAATCCTTGTTGCATTCGAACAGCACCTACACCAGCACAAGACCGACAAGTTTTCGGACTTGTTCCAGGTTTAGATCCACTACCCTGACAGGTTTTACAATTTTCCCAATTTGGAACTTGAATTTCAGTATCAAAGCCTTTAGAAGCTTGTTCTAAAGTAATTTCAAGAGAATATTTTAGATCTGATCCCCTATAACTATTCGATTTGGATTCACTACGACGGTTACCTGTTGCTGCTCCAAATATTTCACCAAAAATATCACCAAAAGTATCAGAAAATCCACCCATAGATGAAGAGGTTCCTGAGCTTTTCATATTGACATTAGGATCTATACCTACATGTCCATAATTATCATAGGCAACTCTTTTTTCCGGATTGATTAAAATTTCATATGCTTCTTTCACTTCCTTAAATTTTTCTTCTGTTTCTTTCTCATTTGAATTTCGATCAGGATGATATTTCATTGCTAATTTTCGATAAGCTTTTTTCAGATCATTTTCTGAGGCATTTTTTGTTACGCCTAAAACTTCATAGAAATCGCGTTTCATGATAAATATATCTGTATTAATAGGATGATTTGATATGTTAAAAAAATTTCTCGGCAACAGATTTTTTCTTATTTCCATTGCCGAGTTAAAAGTTGAATTAACAATAAATATTATTGTTATATATTTTCATCATTATTGTTGATCACGTTTTACCTCTTGGAAATCAGCATCAACTACATTATCATCTTTTGCTTTATCATTATCATTTTTTGGGGTTTGGACATCTGATTGCTTAGCTTGTATATCAGCATACATTTTTTCACCTAATTTTTGAGAAGCAGATGTAAGCAGTTCAATTTTAGAATCTATTGATGCTTTATCTCCATCTTTCAGAACATCCTCTAAATCCTTGATAGCTTTTTCAATAGCTTCTTTTTCTAAAGATTCTAATTTATCTGCATAATCATTCAATGATTTTCGGGTAGTTTGTATTAAATTATCAGCTTGATTTCTTACTAAAGCAAGTTCAGCTATTTTTCGATCTTCTTCTGCATTAGCCTCAGCATCTTTAACCATACGCTGTATTTCATCTTCTGATAAACCAGAATTAGCTTTAATTGTAACTTTGTTTTCTTTTCCAGTTCCTTTATCTTTTGCTGAAACATGAAGAATTCCATTAGCATCTATATCAAAAGTTACTTCAATTTGAGGTATACCACGAGGAGAAGGTGGAATTCCTTCTAAACTAAACTCACCTAACGCTTTATTTCCAGAAGCTATTTCACGTTCACCTTGATAAATTTTTATAGTTACAGCAGGTTGATTATCCTCCGCTGTTGAAAATGTTTGAGAAAAACGAGTTGGTATTGTAGTATTTTTCTGAATCATTTTCGTCATGACTCCGCCCAATGTTTCAATACCTAGAGATAAAGGTGTAACATCTAAGAGAAGAACATCTTTGCGATCACCAGATAGTACAGAACCTTGAATAGCAGCACCAACAGCTACAGCTTCATCAGGATTTACATCCTTTCTAGGTTCTTGGCCAAAGATTTTTTTTACTTCTTCTTGAACTTTTGGCATTCTAGTCATTCCACCAACTAATACAACATCATGTATCTGCGAAATGTCTATGCCGGCATCTTTAATAGCAACACGACAAGGTTCAATACTTTGTTTTATTAGCGATTCTACTAAAGATTCTAATTTAGAACGAGTAAGCTTAAGATTAAGATGCTTTGGACCAGATGAATCAGCTGTAATATATGGCAAATTAATTTCTGTTTGTTGAGCTGAAGAAAGTTCAATCTTTGCTTTCTCTGCAGATTCTTTTAAACGTTGTAAAGCAAGTACATCTTTCGATAAATCAACACCTTGTTCTTTTTTAAATTCAGAAATAACATATTCTATGATACGTTGATCAAAATCCTCTCCCCTAAAAATGTATCTCCATTGGTTGAGAGAACTTCAAATTGTTTTTCGCCATCGACATCAATAATTTCTATGATTGAAACATCAAATGTACCTCCTCCAAGATCATAAATAGCAATTTTTCGATCACCTTTCTCTGTCTTATCAAGGCCAAAAGCTAAAGCAGCAGCTGTCGGTTCATTAATGATGCGCTTAACTTCCAATCCAGCTATGCGACCAGCATCTTTAGTTGCTTGTCTCTGACTATCATTAAAGTAGGCTGGAACCGTTATAACAGCCTCTTTTACTTCCCCCCTAAATAGTCTTCAGCTGTTTTTTTCATTTTTCGCAGAACTTCTGCTGATACTTGTGGAGGTGCCATTTTTTTGCCTTGAACTTCCACCCAAGCATCTCCATTTTCAGCCTTGATTATAGAATAAGGCATAAGTTCTACATCTTTCTGTACAGCTTTTTCAGAAAATTTCCTACCAATTAATCTTTTAACAGCATGTAGAGTATTTTTTGGATTCGTAACTGCTTGACGTTTTGCTGGAGCACCAACAAGAACTTCACCATCATTCATATAAGCAACTATCGATGGTGTTGTGCGTGTGCCTTCTATATTTTCAATAATTTTAGCTTGGTTTCCATCCATTACAGCTACACAGCTATTGGTTGTACCCAAGTCAATACCAATAATTTTTTCCATGGTCTTTACCTTAAAACGAACTTATATTTATATTTGGATAAAATAGTCGATACCTAACTGGGGGTGAGAACAGAGTTTTTCAAGATAAAATTTTTATTTAAGAATTAGATAAGACTCGTACATTCCCACAATAGGTAAATAATCTTAAAATTAGGTATCGTTAGAAACTATAATCACCATAGCAGGACGAAGTGTTCTATCAAAAATTGTATAACCTTTTTGCAATAATTGAGCAATTGTATTATTTTCTTGCTTATTATCTGGTTTTATAGATGAAACTGCTTGATGAAGATGAGGATCAAATTTATCACCATTCTCTGGAGCTATTTCTTTAATTTGATTGCGATCAAAAACAGAAAACAGTTGTCTATGAATAGCATCAACACCTTTCTTCAAAATTTCAACAGTTTGATCTTTTTGATCTAATGCAGCTTCAAGACTATCTTTAACAGGAATTAAATCTTGAGCAAAACCTTCAATACTAAATTTTCTAGCTTTGCTCATATCCTCTGCGTTTCGCTTTCTTAAATTTTCTAATTCAGCGCTGGCACGCAAAAACTGATCTTTCTGATTTTCAGCAATTTCATTAGCTACTTTTATCTCAACTCGAAGTTGATCAATTTCTGATTGTAACTTTTCCAGTGGAGACAGCTCATCATTTTCAATATTTGAGAGCTGATTTTCTGAACCGTTATGTTCTATCATATTGGAAACTCCTTAATAAATATTAACACCGATCGGTTTTGGGGATGATTTTTTATGTTTCAAGAGCAAATAAATTGAGAGAACACAGACAATTGAATAACTGTGATGAAAAACTTCTAATATAATATTTTTTATAGTTATCATCTTATCTAATTTTATGATTAGAATGGTAATTCTACCAATTTTGAATATGCTCTTCTATCATTAATGATAAATTTTCTATCCATTTTGGACTCTGATTCAGAGCAGGAATATAGTGAAATTTCTTGCCTCCAGCATTTAAAAAAATGGATCGAGATTCATTAGCTATTTCTTCAATAGTCTCTAAACAATCAACTACAAATCCTGGACAAAAAACATCAACATTTTGAATTCCTTCTTTAGCAAGTTTTTTTAGCACAAAATTTGTTGAAGGTTTTAACCAAGGGAGAAAACCAAAACGACTTTGAAAGGATATTTCTATATTTTCTCTAAGAAAATTGATTTCCCTTTTAATTAAATTGACAGTTTCTATACAGTCTAGATAATAAGGATCACCTGATTTAATAGATGATTTAGGTAACCCATGAAAACTTATTATTAATTTTTCTGGTTTTCCTCTTTTTTCCCAAGATGATTCGATTTGATGAATTATTGCAGAAATATAATACTGTGAAGAATAAAACCTTTTAATAAAACGTAACTCAGGTTGGTCATATACATTAGTTAAATATCGATTTGCTTCATCCACTACACTAGCTGTAGTGCTAGCTGAATACTGAGGATACATTGGGATAATTAAAATTTTCTGATAATTTTGACTATGTAAATTCCTTAATATTTCTAAAATAGAAGGTGAACCATATCGCATAGCTAATTCAATTTTAATATTCAATTTTTTTTCTTCAAATAATTGTTTGATACAATTCAATTGACATTTGCTATAAAACCTTAAAGGAGAGCCATCTTTTTTCCAAATACTCACATATTTTGATTGAAGTTTTCTAGATCTTATAGGTAGAATTAAACAATATAAAATCGGGTACCATATAATCTTCGGAATCTTTATTACTCTCGGATCAGATAAAAATTGAGATAGGTATTTTCGTATACTTTTTCTGTTTGGTAAATCTGGAGTTCCTAAATGAACAAGTAATACTGCTTGTAAATTGTCGTTATTTGACTTCTTTAATGAGAAATCACCTTCTTTAAAATTAATATTTTGAAATCTAGAGAAACCATTCATCGAATATGTATTTTTATCAAAAATGTATAAAAGTCTTAAAAATTACACTAGCACAAATTTTTTAAATCAATAAAAATTTTATTGTTCAATGTATCATTTCTAATAATTTTCTCAAAACAGAAAAAAATCTTTTACTTTTTTAAACATATCATATCTCTAATAAATTAGCTGATATTCTTCATCATTTCGTTTGCATTACCTGTTAATCTTTCCTGATTTTAATACAAATTAATTATTTTGTTAATTAAAAATATTTGTCATCTAATGAATGACAAATATTTTTAATTAGAAGATCTTTCACGGATTATTATGATAGATTGACTTTTTGATTTGGTTTGATAACCATAAAATATATAGTGAAAATTAAACATTAATATTAATTATAATTAAAGAATTTAATCTTGATCTCACGTAAAATAATTCCGAATATTGAGTTTCCTTAAATAACATCTGACTATAAATGTTGTTTTTTAATTTAAACATTAATAATATGTTGCTTTCATTAATACAATATAAAAATATAAAGAAAGTTTTCATAATTAATTTAATAGTTGAATTAATATAAAAACATTGAAACCTTCAACTTATTTTATTATGAATTTCTCCACAGTTGCACTCATCGGAAGATATCGAGATACAGGTTTAAATACTCCACTGGAAAAACTTGTTAACTTATTAATTAAAGCTAACCGTCAGGTATTAATTGAATCGGAAACCGCCTACAATACAGGTTTATGCAATTATCCTATTGCTAGTTTAAAACAGATAGGAGACTATGCTTCTTTAGCAATTGTAATAGGAGGAGACGGTACAGTTTTATCCACAGCACGCTATTTAGCTCCATATGGAGTACCTTTGCTTGGAATAAATCATGGGCGACTTGGGTTTATTACGGATATACCCATATGTGATATGACAAATGCTATTAATTGGATTATTGAAGGAAATTACCAAATTGAAGAAAGAATTTTGTTAAAAAGTACTGTTTGGAGAGATAACGAAAAAATACATTCAGCTTTATCACTTAATGATGTTGTTCTAAATCGGTCAAGTAGAGGAGGAATGATTGAAATTGAAATTGAATATAACAATACTTTTATGTATACACAACGAGCCGATGGATTGATTATTGCAACTCCAACAGGCTCTACTGCTTATGCATTAGCTTCTAATGGACCAATATTACATCCTACCTTAAATGCAATATTATTGGTACCAGTTGCTCCTCAAACTTTATCAAACCGCCCAATAATTATCCCTGAAAATGGAATATTAAAAATGAAATTAACTGAGATCGGTCGAGATACTGGAGCTAATGTTCATTTTGATACGCAAACTTTATCAAATTTGCAGTTAGGAGATCAAATAACAGTCGAACGATCTAAATATAAAACTCGTTTTGTTCATCCTGATGGTTACAGTTTTTTTTCTACTTTGCGTAAAAAATTACACTGGAACATCATGCCAAAATCTTCCGATTGCAAGTTTTAATGAAATTAAATTTCCAAGAAAATTTGCACATTAACAAGTATAAATTATAAAATTGAATTTGGCCGAAATATAGATCCAATAATTAATTTTGTAAACTATTTTAAATTTATAAAGTTTTCAATAACAATAATAAAACTTTTGATATAATTTTCGGGTAAGAATCACTTTGAAAATGTTTAAAAATTTTCTTTCTATCAATTTAAGAAAGTTGATCTTCTTATTAAGAATATTCAGCAAAATTTTTGATTTTCACAAAACGTTTTATTTTATAAAAAAAATCACTTGGATTTTATTTATAACTTTATCAGTTAGTAGTTGTTTTTTTTCTAAAAAACTATTTTCCCCTTGCGAATCAGTAATTTACCAAGGCATTTGGATTACAGATTCAGATATTAAATTATTGCAACCAAATATGACAAAAAATGAAGTGCTTTTATTATTAGGAAATCCTTCATTATCAAGTATTCTTGACAAGAATCGTTGGGATTATTTATATTTCCAAATAATTGATCACATTATTATTAATAAAAGACAATTAACTGTTTGGTTTAAAGATGATTGTTTGGTGCGTTGGTTGGTCAACTAATATTCAATCTGAAAAGATTTCATAGAATGGATATAGTTTAGGACTGTTTATTATTTCTTAATATATTGTTTCATAAAAATGAATAAAAGAGGAATGTGTTATGATACATGTTGCGGTTTCTGGAGCTTCAGGTCGAATGGGTCAAGCAATTATTAATGAAATATTAAATAATCCTAAATTAAAACTCGTTGCTGCATTTGAAAAAAATGATAATCCTAATTTAGGAAAAGATGCTGGTTTTAAATTTGGTAAAAATACGTATATTTCAATTAGCAATAATATTAATGATCTTTCTAAAGCAGATTGTTTAATTGATTTTACTCAACCTCAAAATACGATTAATAATCTTAAAATATGTGCCGAACTAGGCAAAAAAATTGTAATTGGAACCACTGGATTTAATGAAAAAGATAAAAATCTTATTAATTTTTTTTCCAAAAAAACAGCTATTGTTTTATCTCCAAACATGAGCATTGGAATTAATTTAATATTCAAATTGCTTGATGTAACATCTAAATTTTTAGGTAAAGATTACGATGTTGAAATACTTGAAGCCCATCATAAACATAAACTTGATTCTCCATCTGGAACAGCATTAAAAATGGGAGAAATTATCGCTGCTTCTCGCAATACTGAATTATCTAAAATCGCATCTTGGGAATCATGTAAGAATAATTCCCTTCGGAAACCAGGATCTATAGGATTTTCTTGTATGCGAGGTGGAGATATATCAGGTGAACATGTTGCTTATTTTTATGGACCAGGAGAGCAAATTGAAATTAAGCATAAATCAAATGATAGAAGAATTTATGCTAATGGAGCAATACATGCAGCTTGTTTTTTAGCTGATAAGAAGATTGGACTTTATGATATGCACGCTGTACTTCAATCAAAAAATTCCTTATGAGGGTCACAAAAACATCATCAAAGTTCAGTTTTATATTATGACAGGTTCAATTTCTAAAAATATTCCATATTTTTTTGTGACATCTTGTTGAATAGATTGAGCTAACTGAATAACTTCTTTGGCTTTAGCTCCTCCAAGATTCACTAAAACTAAGGGTTGGTGTTTGTAAACACCTACAGATCCTTTTGATCGACCTCTCCAACCACATTTCTCAATCAAACAACCAGCAAAAATTTTGCAACGACCATCTCTTTGTTTATAATGAATAATATCAGGAAACTCTTGAAATGAAATATTTTGTTTTTCTAAATTTATAACAGGATTTTTGAAAAAACACCCTACATTTCCAATTATATTAGGATCTGGCAATTTTGCCTTTCTTATGCTACATATAGCATAAAAGATTTCTTCCAATTTAGGATCTGTTGATGAAAATTTAAAAAATTTTTTTAAGTCTGGATATTCTAAGTTTGGTTTCCAACATTTGGGTAAATTTAATCGAACTGAAAGAATTAATAGATGGCTATGTGTCTTTTTCTTAAAAATACTATCTCGGTAATCAAATTGACAATCACTAGCATCCATATGAACCATACTACCTGATTTTAAATCCCATGCAATTAAACTATGAAAATAGTCAGATAACTCGACCCCATATGCACCAATATTTTGTATTGGTGCAGCTCCAACAGTACCAGGAATTAGAGCAAGGTTTTCTAAACCAGCCCAACCGTTAAAGGTAAAATTGGCAACAATATTATGCCAAAGTTCTCCAGCTGCGATTTCAATAATCCTATTTTTAGGCCGATTTTCAATTAAGTTTATACCTAATAACTCAACTTTAATCAACAAACCATCTAGGATTTCAGGGAGTATAATATTACTGCCTCCTCCTAAAATATGTATGCGTGAATAGTTAGAAGCTAGTTCAGATAGAGATGAAAGTTGAGAGATTTGAGAAACAGTTACAAAATTTTGAGCAATAGAGTGAAGTCCAAATGTATTAAATATTTGAAGATTTTTTTTACAGGGTATTAAACTTTTTTCTTCGGAAATCATATTTTTCATAATCTAAAAAAAAATTTTCAGCTTAAACTAAAAAATTTTACAAATAAAATATTAATTCTTTGAATTTTTGATTGATGAAATTAAAAATTCAACATGTTTATGTGTTATTTTCTTTTTTGAAAAAAATTTGGATAAGTTTTCAAAAGAACAAAAATACTATTTAGTAATTCAAGTTTCAAGCACACACTTGCTAAAACAAGATTCATTAGATAAAATCAAAAGCATATTTAATTATTAGTCGATTATTTTTTGATAGAATAATTCACAGGCGGGAATAGCTCAGCTGGTAGAGCGCAACCTTGCCAAGGTTGAAGTCGCGAGTTCGAACCTCGTTTCCCGCTCCATTTTATGTTTCACTATTATATCTATCGATATCAATCTTTATAGTTGTGCGAAAAACTCTAAAATATTGTATTAATTCCTGTTGATAGTTAAACTTTTCATACAAAGATATTTGAATAATTTCTCATAAGATGTTATGGTGAAATTCGATCATATATGTATTTGGATTTCAATTCAAAATTAAAATAAGTTTTTTTCTGATATTTATATTTAATATATATAGAATATATTTAGTTGGCGCAATGGCAGAATGGTTATGCAGCGGACTGCAAATCCGTAAATGTCGGTTCGATCCCGGCTTGCGCCTCCAAAATCTTATACGGTTTTATTTTTTAAATTTTTTATGAATCGGACAGAGTTTGCACATTTAAAAATTTTTTATTTGATTAAATTTCAAAAGATTCTTGATTTCAAATCAATTTTTAATTTCAAGAATTGAAATTATCGATATTCAGAGTTAATTGTCATTATGACAAATCAATTATTAAACACATATTTTCCTGCTCCAAGACAATCTTTTTTTTGCAGTCAATGTGGCTCAACAATACATCGCTGTATTCCAGATGGAGATACTCGGGAACGAGATGTATGTAATAATTGCGGAGCCATTCATTATCAAAACCCTAGAATGGTTGTTGGAACTATTCCAATATTAGATAATAGAATCCTTCTTTGTCGCAGAGCGATTAAACCAAAATATAATACTTGGACATTGCCAGCTGGATTTATGGAATTGGGAGAAAGTTCTGAAGAATGTGCAATTCGTGAAACATTTGAAGAAACAGGAATTAGAGTAAAAATTAAAAATCTTTTTACAATCATAGATGTGCCTAAAGTTGAACAACTGCATTTATTTTATTTAGCTAATGCTTCGAATTTAAAATTCGATCTTGGTAATGAAAGTCTTGAAGCTCGCTTCTATGAAGAATGTGAAATTCCTTGGAAAGAATTATCTTTTCATACGGTGATAATAACTATTTCTCAATTTTTTAAAGATCGCCGACTTGGAATATTTAATATGCATCATTATTCCGTAAATTCTAAATAAGGAATGAATGTTCAAATATTTCATTATCAATTTTTAAAGAAATGGATTTGTATGTTTAAATAAGTGAAATAAGAAATGCATTATTCAATTGATATTTTCTCGTACTTTTTTAAAAAAATTGTTGATTTTTAGTTTGTCATGTCATTGATTTTTCATACTTACCCTTTTATTCGAAAAGTTTTATTTTCTATAAACCCTGAATTTGCACATAAAGCTTCTTTGTATGGTTTACAAAAAATGTATGATTGCTTTATTGGAAGATGGGTTTTACATTCACAACCGATCTATCCTTGTTCGTTAATGGGCTTAAATTTAAGAAATCCAATTGGTTTAGCTGCAGGTTTTGATAAAAATGCATCAAGCATTGATGCATTAGGTAATTTAGGGTTTGGATTTATAGAAGCAGGTACTGTGACTCCTAAACCTCAATACGGCAATAAAAAACTAGAATTTTTAGATTGGTAAAAGATAAAGCAATTATAAACCGATTGGGTTTTAATAATGATGGATTAGAAGTATTTATTCAAAATATTTTAAAAAGTCAATGGCGTAACCAGGGTGGAATTCTAGGATTGAATATTGGAAAAAATTCAGATACTTCGATTGAAGATGCCTCATTTGACTATTTGAAAAGCTTAACAAGGTTATATCCATATGCAGATTATATTACAATCAATATTTCTTCTCCTAATACTTCTGAACTTCAAACATTGCAAAGTGGAAATAGATTGATAAATCTACTGAAAGAGATCCAAGAAAAACGGAAAGAATTAACCGATATATATGAAAAAAATGTACCATTAGCAGTCAAGATTTCTCCCGATTTAAAATATGATCAAATAGATTTTATCTCTCAGATTTTACCAACCTATGGAATTAATGGAATTATTGCAACAAATACTTCTCTTTCAAGAAAAAATTTAACTAATTTAAGATTTTCAAAACAAAGTGGAGGACTTTCTGGATCTCCTATTCACGATACATCTCTTAAAATTATCAATCGCTTGAAAGAAAAAATTGATAGTAGTGTAGAAATCATTGGAGTAGGCGGTATTTTATCTGGACAACAAGCAATAGAAAAAATATTAGCGGGCAGCAAAGCTGTACAACTTTACACAGGTCTTATATATAGGGGGCCTATTTTAATTAATGAATGTATTAAAGCAATTGATCAATTTAAACTTTCTAAAAATAAATCCTTCATATAAATTTTGGTAATGTATAACCAAAAATATATGTGATGAATACAAAATTACTTATTTTTAATCAGTATTAAAAGATTTTAAATGAAATGGAGACTTCAATTTACTTAATTATATGCTTTTGTGCGAATTGGTGCAGTACTTGTCGTAAGTATATTCACGAATTTAGAATTCTATCAACAAATTTACCTGAATATAATCTTCATTGGGTAGATATCGAGAACAATCCTGATCTTTTATATGATGAAGATGTTGAGAATTTTCCAACTATTTTGATTCAAAAACAGGGGCAAACTGTTTTCTTTGGTTCTATTTTACCTCATATTTTTTGTCTTAAACGATTAATTAAGAATATTGATTTATATCAAAACAATAACAATATTCTTACCAGTTTTCCAGATATGCGATCATTTTTCAAATAGATTACTTATCAATATTGATAATTTTTTATGATCTATCATGATAAAAATTTAATTATTAAACTGAGTTAATAAAATATTTATTATAAAATATTTTATTAACTCGTAAAATTCAAATATATTTTGACATTGATTTCTAGCTATGATTCCAAGTATTGAAACAAAATTCTCCTGTCCAACTTCAAAAACAGATTTGTGGAATATGCATCCTCGAATTTTTTTGGAATTTGACAATGCAGGGTATGCAAAATGTCCATACTGTGGAACAGTATTTCAGAAAAAAGAAAAAGATTCAGTAATTTATTAGTAACGGATATTTTATTTCAATAGCAAAAAACTAACTTATCGAAATATTATGATTTATGCTCAAGAACAAATAATATCTTTAATTTTAATAAAAGATTGTTTGTTAAACTTAGTTAATTAAATAATTGTTGGGTTGAACACAAAAAATTTTTAATTCTTGATCTTTCTTAAAAAACTTAAATACAATATGGATACAGTTCGAAAAGCCATACTACCGGTAGCAGGAATGGGAACCAGATTATTACCGATAACAAAAGCCATACCCAAAGAAATGCTACCAATTATAGATAAACCATTAATACAATATGCAGTTGAAGAAGCTATCTCTTCAGGAATTACTGAAATTATTTTCATAATAGGATCTCATGGACAAATTGTAAAAAATTATTTTGGTTCAGATATTCAATTGCAAAAAAATCTTATTAAAATTGGTAAACATCATCTTATAAAACTTATTCAAAACGTTATGCCAATGCATATTAATTGCAAATATGTATTTCAAGAATTTCCATTGGGATTAGGCCATGCTATATTGCTAGCAGAAGAAGAAATTGGAAACAATCCTTTTGCTGTATTGCTTGTTGATGATTTGATTGATTCCGATCCACATCCTCCTGTTTTAAAACAATTAATAAATATAGCAATTTCGAAAAAAACAAATGTGATTGGTATAGAAGAGATTATGCCAATACATACAAATAGGTATGGAATAGTATCAATCAATAAAACAAATCAACAGGCAGAGAAAATAATTAATATTATTGAAAAACCAGATATTAAAGATTCACCTTCTAATTTAGCAATAGTAGGACGTTACATTTTTAACCCTAAAATTTTTTCGCATTTACAAAATGTAAAACCTGGTGTAAATAATGAAATCCAACTAACTGATGGTATTGTTTCACTTATTAATGAGCAAGATGTGTATGCATATCGATATAATGGATCAAGATATGATTGTGGTGATATAAATGGGCTTTTTCAAGCAACAATATCATATGGAATGAAATATCATGGTTTGTTAAACAAAATCTGAAATTAGTATTTATTTTCCAATTTGCCTTTTTTAGATAAGTTCATAAAAATTTTCAAAGCAATTAACATTCCAATAACTTCGACAAAAGCAGCAGGAATCCAAATTGTAAGGCCACCTATAACCTGATCTGTTTGTTGTGTAATATTGGTAGCACGTCCGCATAATTCAAATAATGGATATAGATCATATTCTGAAAAAGCAATTATTGCTCCTACAATCATTTGCGGAATCATCGTTAAAACTGGAGATATGACTCTAAATCCAGGAGACATAACTGATGGTGGGCTAATTCGATTATCTAATATAATATTCCAATACATAACTCCGCTAATTACAACAGACCAATTCATAAGTCGATATAAACGCCAATCTAACATTGAATAAAATTGAACCGATGGAACTAACCATATTAATACTAGAAATGTAAACAAAATTGGGACTAGCATTTTATGTGTTAATAGTTTAATTAAACTACAACCTAAAAATGTAAATTTAAAAAAATTGCGAATTTGAAAACGAATTTTCATTGATAACCCAGATCTTATTATAGGGCCTGGAACTGAAATTATAAATAATAGTGGACCAATATGATGTAGAACTAGATGTTGTATACGATGAATAAAAAATACTCTCTCTGCATAATAATCTAATTTGCTATGCAAAGCTAAATATAGTAAAGCTATACTCATCCAAAAAAATGTTTTTCGTGTTATTGAAATCTTTCTAGTTTTTTGGCCTTTAATGAAAAGAACAATAATTATAAAAAAAATAACAATTAAAGATGGAGAAAACTCCCAAGGTATAAACCATAATAAACTATTCATTGAAAATTAATAAATTTAATTTCTAACAAATTAAGAACATTCCAAATCTAAATTTCCAAATTGAATATAATTTACATTGGGATTGTTTCTCAAAATTTTGGTTTGTAAATCCAATTTAGAACGCAATTTTATTGGATAATTAACTGTAATATACGCTGCAGCTAAACCCTTTTCTTGAGAACGATGAATCGTAAATTTAGTAATATTTAATCCTGCTTCTGAAAAATCCAAACAAATTTGTTCTCGAAGATTATTAATAGATTTATCTGCACATACAATAGAAAAATGCGAAATAGTGCTAATTCGGTTTATACATCGGTTGCGAGTTATTCCAGAACGACGCAAAAACAAGTCAAATAAACGCATATACACCCTTCTTTCTACTAATCAAAAATATAAGAAAGATTTACTCTGAATGCATTATTAGAAAATATAGAAAAGCAATATATGCTGTAATATACAAATATTTTCACAGAGAAAACAAAGATAAATTACTTTCAGCAATATTTCTTTGTGAAGATTAATTTAAATTGATGCAATATTGAGAATGTGCGATTCTAACATGATTTTAAAAAAATTAAATGTTCAATATCCTTTTACATTTAATAAATATGTAATTTTTCTTAAGTTAAATAAAATATTAAATATTATTAAATTAGATAAACACTTTAATTATCAATAAATCTTTTGATTGATCGATATTAACAAATCAACGTATTCGGAATAATTTAAAAAATATTAATTATTTCATTAAAATTCTTAAAAATGATGAAAGATATAAATATTTATGCTAATAGACGAACAAAACTAATGAATAAAATTAACGATTTAGGAGGTGGTATTGTTATTATCTATAATTCGCCAAAATACCAGCGCAATGCAGATATATACTATCCATATCGACATGATAGCGATTTTTATTATTTAACTGGATTTTCAGAACCTAATGCATGTTTAGTATTAATTGTATCTGATCAATATCAACGATCTATTTTATTTTGCCGTTCTAAAGATTTCATCAAAGACATGTGGGAAGGACCTGTTTATGGACCAAATATAGCAGCAAAATTATTTGGATTTGATGAAGGATATTCGATTCAAGAATTAAATAAAATGATTCCAAATATGGTTTTGAATAAAAAATCAATATATGCGAAATTGTATTCTATAAATAATAAAAACATATTGCAACAAATCCAATTTTGGATTCACACTGCTAAAAAGGAAAATTCTAGTGAAATAACTTTACCAACAAGCTTATGTGATATCAGTTATTTATTATCTGATATGCGATTAATAAAAGATCACAATGAGATTTCTATAATTCGCAAATCTGCAAATATTGCTGCATCTTCGCATATACATGCTATGTTAAATACTAAACCTGGTATGCATGAATATGAAATCGAAGCAGAAATCACTTATCAATTTCGACGCCAAGGAGCATCGTCAATTGCATATGATAGTATCATTGCTTCTGGAAAGAATGCATGTACAATACATTATTCAACAGGAAATTCTATATTGTGCAATGGTGATTTAATTTTAGTTGATGCTGGATGTGAATTCAATAGTTATGCTTCAGATATTACAAGAACATTTCCTGTAAATGGAAAATTTAACAATGTTCAACTAGCTTTTTATGAAATCGTATTATCTGCGCAAAAAGCAGCTATTGAAAAAATTATTCCTGGTAAAAAATATAATGAAGCGCATGAAGCTGCAGTAAAAATATTGGCTCAAGGTATGTTAGATGAAAAACTTTTAACAGGTAGCTTAGATGGTATTATTGAATCTCGCGAGTATCTTAAATACTATCCGCATAGTACTAGCCATTGGCTAGGTCTAGATGTTCATGATTGTGGAAATTATAAAAAATTATCGTCAAAAAATGAAAATAATTTTTCTACTTGGCGTGAATTAAAGGAAGGTATGGTTTTAACAATTGAACCTGGACTCTATATAAATCCAAATCAAAATATTCCTAAACATTTTTGGAATATAGGAATCAGAATAGAAGACACAGTTATTGTAACGAAAACAGGTTATGAGCTTATAACTAGGGATGTTCCAGTAGAACCTTATCAAATTGAAGATTTAATGAAAAGATAACGAGGAAGTGTGTTTCCTAAAACATTCTTGTTTTTAATATAAATATACTTAAATTAAATGAGCAATTAATTTAATATATGAGTAACCGAGTGTACAGAATGATTAATCATAACTTTGATGTTGTCATACTTGGAGATGGTCCCGTTGGCCAAATTTTAGCATTACTTTTAGCCAAAATTTCTCAAAATCCACAACTTATTGCCTTAATAAAAAATCCTTTATCTAAATCTAAATTTTCTTTTAAAAGTAAATCGATTATTGATGATTCTCGTGTTTTAGCTTTAAATTATGGCAGCTTAGCTTTATTGGAATCTTTAAACATTGAATTGAAATATTTTTGTGAAATTAAGCATATACATATTTCACAATATAATAAATTTGGTCGATGTATTATTAATAGTGAGGATTTTGGATTATCAAATTTGGGAAATGTTGTAACATATAATCATTTATGTTCTATTTTAGAAAAATCAATCGCAAAGTGTGGAGTTACAATATTAAATCAATCATCTGAAAAATATTTCACTCAACAAAACATCGATGCATTTTATGTGAAACTAAAAGATTTAAACATCTCATCTAGAATTGGCATAAAATGTGATGGGACTATTTCAGATGGTATGAATACATTAAAAAATAATCAATATGCACTTGTTACTATTATAAAAGCAGATTTACCATGTAATTATTACGCATGGGAACGATTCACTAGCAATGGACCTCTGGCATTATTACCATTTCCTCAAAGACAAGGGGTATATTCTGTAATTTGGTGCGGAACATTCGATAATATTAAATATTTACATGAATTGGACAGAAAACATTTTTCAGAAATTTTAAACAAAACATTTGGTTATCGTCTTGGTCGATTTGAATGCGAGGAAAACAAGCAGATGATTCCTTTAATTTCAAATGTTTGTCAAAATCTAGTTTTGGATAGATTAGTTATTATTGGAAATTCTGCCCAAATATTGCACCCAGTAGCAGGACAAGGATTAAATCTTGGATTTCGTGATGCGGGTTGTTTATCTGAATGTTTAAAAGATTGGTTTCGAAATGTTGAATCTAATCCCTTACCTTTATTGCAATCTTTTAAACAATCACGTAATCTTGATCGGAAATTAACTATTAACATTACAAACTTTTTACCATATATATTTTCTACGAAATTATTTCCTATTGAATATGCATGCGGAATGGCCTTAATGATGTTAGATTTAATTCCTTCTCTTCGAAAGATTTTTTTAAAACATTTTTTAGTTGGATTTCGTTATTGAAATTTTTATTTCTTACAGTGTCAAATATTGTAGATGATGTATACAACAAACTTTTTATGTTTTATTAAAATTTTAATCTTGATATAATTTTTCTATTGTTAAATATTATTTAACTGATTCGAATCTAATTCATACTACTTTTTAACTTCCAAAATAAATATGAAAACAGCCTTACTTTCAGTTTACGATAAAACAGGTATTATTGAATTTGCAACGATTTTAAATAATCGAGGTTTCCATTTACTATCAACTGGAGGAACAGCTAAACATTTAAGAAATTCAGGATTGAAAGTGCAAGAAATTTCTGAATATACAGAATTTCCAGAAATTTTGGATGGTCGTCTGAAAACATTACATCCAAAAATTTATGGAGGTTTGCTTGCTAAACGAGACGAAACTGCGCATTTAAATCTGATTGATTTCTATAAAATGAATTGTATCGATATATTAGTAGTAAATCTTTACCCATTTTTCGAGGAAATCAGCAAATCAAGCTGTACACTTATGACAGCTATTGAAAATATCGATATAGGTGGTCCAGCTATGATACGTGCTGCTGCTAAAAATCATGGTTCAAAAGTTAATGGTGTTACAGTTGTTACTGATCCAAATGATTATGATATCGTACTAAATGATATGGATGTTTTAGGAAACAATTCTCACTCATTACGTTTTAATTTTGCAAAAAAAGCTTACTTAAAAACCGCATCTTATGATGCTGAAATTTCCTCTTATTTGAGCAGTTTTTCGGAATCTGAACCTGATAAAAATTCAATACCTAACCAAGATTATTGGCCTGAAATAATCAATTTGCAAGTTAAAAAGAAAGAAACATTGCGATATGGAGAAAATCCTCATCAAAAAGCAGCTTTTTACTCTAACATAAAACCTTCTATTGGATTAATTTCTAATTTTCATCAGTTTCAAGGTAAAAAATTATCATATAACAATATAGCAGATGCAGATGCAGCTTGGGAATGTATAAGAGGTTTTGAAAAACCAGCATGCGCGATAATTAAACATGCTAATCCTTGTGGTGTAGCAATTGGAACAGATTCTTTTGATGCTTATAAAAAAGCTTTTAAAACTGATCCTATATCCTCCTTTGGAGGAACGATTGCGTTTAATTATAAACTTGATGAAAAGATATTTAAAATACTTAGTGAACAGTTTATTGAAACACTTATCGCACCAGATTATGAAAAAAATGTTTTGTTAGAATTGAAGAAAAAAGAGAATATTCGTGTTTTAAAAATTCCTTTAGGAAAAGATCAAAATACTCTTAATATTAAACAAATAGGGGGTGGTATATTAGTACAAACCCCAGATTTAGAGAATTCATATTATAATATTTCACATGTTGTTACAAAACGTTTTCCTAACCAAAGTGAAATAGAAGATTTAAATTTTGCATGGCATGTTTCAAAACACATTAAATCTAATGCTATTGTTTTTTCTAAAAATGGAATGACACTTGGAATAGGTGCTGGTCAAATGAGCCGAATAGATTCTGTTCGGCTTGCTTGTATTAAAGCTAGAGAAGCTAAACTTTCCTTAAAAGGTTCTGTATTAGCTTCCGATGCATTTTTTCCATTTCAAGATGGTTTAAAATTAGCAATTTCAGAAGGTGTTTCATGTATAATTCATCCAGGCGGCAGCATTCGTGATAAAGAGATTATTGAGTTCGCTGATGAAAATAATATAAGTATGTTAATAACTGGTATCAGGCACTTTCGTCATTAATGAGAATATTAGGTATAGATCCTGGATTACGAAAAACAGGTTTTGGAGTAATTGATTCTAATGGTAGTAATATTTCTTATATTACTAGCGGTGCTATATCTATTCCTTTAAATCTTTCTCTACCTGAAAGGCTTAAGATCATTTTCGATAGAATCCGTGAAATTTCTAAAGAAGTTCAACCTGAAGTTGCAGCTATAGAAATTATTTTTTTGAATTCGAATCCAAATTCTACTTTGCTTTTAGGACAAGCCCGGGGGCTGCAATATGTGGATTAGCAGATAGTAAATTGCCTGTATATGAATACACAGCTTTGCAAATTAAAAAAGCTTTAGCAGGTACAGGTAAGGCAAAAAAAGAACAAGTTCAAGTGATGGTAAAGAATATTTTATCATTAAACATATCACTGAATTCAGATTCAGGTGATGCTTTAGCATGTGCTATTTGCCATGCTCATATTACCCCATTTTTAGAAAAAATCGGAATAAAAGACTCACATATTAGATTGCGAGGAAGAGGTTTATTTAAAGATAGGCGAATAATTATTTAATCAGTTAATTATTTGTACTTTTTTAAATTTGTTAAAATCTAACTTACCTAGTATTTATTTGTATATTATGAGAAAAAATGATTGGACGAATTTCTGGAATTTTAATAGAAAAAATATCTTCAACATCTATTTGTGTTGATGTCTCAGGATTAGGCTATGAAATAAGCATACCTGAGAATACAAATCTTCCAGAAATTGGAAAAAAAATTGTTTTATTTACACACTTAGCAATACGTCAAGAAGCTTACATTTTATTTGGATTTAATGAAATTGAAAAACGTGATGTATTTAGATTAATAACAAAGGTTACAGGTATAGGTAATAAAATAGCATTATCTATTCTTTCTAATTTATCTCTAGAAGAATTCTATAATGGCATTTTGCATCGAAAATTAGAATATTTTACGGAAACTCCTGGAATTGGACAAAAAACAGCTCAACGTTTAATTCTCGAGCTTCATGGAAAATTTAATTTTTCTAATAAGACTCTTAATGAAAAAAACCATTTTAATAAAGAAACACAAAACGAAGTTGAAAGTGCTTTACTTAGCTTAGGATATTCAAATAAAGAACTTTCTGAAATTTTAAAAGAAATACCAAAAGATATATCTTCAGAAGAATGTATTCGTTTTGCACTTAAAAAATTAAGTTCATTATCATAATTCGACTATGTTTTATTTAAATAAGTTGGTGCAATGGACTCAAAATTCGAAAATGAGAAATTTAAATCTTTAAGTAATTCAGAATTAGATATTACGCTATCAACGCTGAGAGAATTTAGAATATCTCGTGATAAAAAATTTATCCACGGTAAAAACTCGAATAAATAAGCTTGTAAATATTCGAATCTTTTAGAAATTGAATAAATTTTTTTAGGATGACCACTATAAACTGCACACAATCTGACAAATTCTTTCAAAGAATAAATTTTTTGTCCTCCAAGTTCATAAACTTTGTTCATTCCAATTTCTGAATCCAAAATATATGAAATAAAATTTCCTATATCATTAACATATATTGGTTGTATTTTAGTATTCGAAGATACAATTGGAATAAATGGGAGCCATTTTGCTAAATTAGCAAATCTATTTGTTAATTTATCATTTGGGCCAAATATTAAAGATGGTTGAAGAATGGTCCAACTTTCCTTATTTGAATTTGCAAAAGTTTCATAGATAACTTTTTCTCCATCTCCTTTAGAACGCAAATACATGCTAGGTCCATTTGAATTTGATCCAATAGCACTAAAATGTAAAAATCGACGTACGCCATATTTTCGGCAAGCTATTGCTATTCTCTTTGGCAATTCTACATGTATTTTAAAAAATTCTTCATTGTAAGGCCATTTGTTCTGCTTTCCTGCATACAAAGTCCCAACTAAATTTATAACAATATCACTCTCGCTAATAAGTTGCTCCAAAATAATATCATCATAAATATTAGATTCAGTTAAATTTACAGATGGAAAAACTTTAAGGTTTCTTGCTTTATTATATTTTCGTATTGGAATTACTAACTGATTCTCACAATTATTTGAAAGCTGAGCGATTAAATTTTGACCGACAAAACCAGTTCCCCCTAAAATTAAGATTTGCATAATTTTTCCTCCGTTTCCATCTCATGCCAAATATTTTTCATCTTTTCAGACTCATCTCTATCTGTAAAAATGGTAAAGTACCTTATAATTTACTAATTAAACTAACATAGCTACCTAAATTTTGATAGTTTCTTTAAATTTAATGCAATCTTAATTATTATAAAGTTGTACTATACAATGAATCGAATAGTAACACCAAAGCCTACATTTCCTAACGAGAAATCCATCGAACAAACTTTGAGACCTGAAACTCTAATAGATTATATTGGACAGAAGCAAGCTAGAGATCAATTAGAAATATTTATTTCAGCATCTCTTCAACGAAAAGAGCCTCTTGATCACACTTTACTTTTTGGTCCACCTGGATTAGGCAAAACGACTTTAGCGCATATAATAGCTCATGAAATGCAAGCGAATCTTCGACAGACATCTGGACCAATCTTAGAACGACCTGGTGATCTTGCAGCCATATTAACAAATTTGAAAAAAAATGATGTTCTATTTATAGATGAAATACATAGATTATCCCCAGTAGTTGAAGAAATCTTGTATCCTGCACTAGAGGATTTTCAAATTGATATTCTTATAGGAGAAGGCCCAACAGCTCGAACTATAAAATTAGATTTACAACCATTTACTTTAGTAGGTGCTACTACAAGAGCTGGTATGCTTACAAATCCGTTACGTGATCGCTTTGGTGTTGTACTTAGATTAGAATTCTATTCTCCAATTGAGCTTACTAAAATTATTACTCGAAGTGCTTTATTTCTTAAAACTAATCTTACTCCAGAAGGAGCAAAAGAACTTGCATTTCGAGCGAGAGGAACTCCTCGCATTGCAAATCGTCTATTGCGTCGAGTCCGAGATTATGCTCAAGTTAAATCAAAAAATTTAATAGATATAGAGACAGCTAATAAAGCGCTTGCTATGTTAGAGGTTGATCCAAAAGGTTTAGATTTAATGGATCGAAAATTACTTAATGCTATTGTTCATAAATTTCATGGAGGTCCAGTGGGCATTGATAATCTAGCTGTTGCAATAGGTGAAGAACGCAATACAATAGAAGATATTATTGAACCTTATTTGATCCAAAATGGTTATTTGCAACGAACTTCAAGGGGTAGAATTGCAACATCAATGACCTTAAATCATTTAAAAACAGATAATTCTCAAAAAATAAATCAATCTGATGATCTTTTTATTTGAATTTTTAATTTCTTTAAAAAAGTTTTTTTTAAAAAAAAATTTCAAAGATTGAGTTTATTTCATTGCAAATATCATTTAATTTTCAAAAATGAATAGTAATTCTAAATTATCACATTCTTCCTCAAATTTTATTTGTAGAATAATCGAAGACGATATAAAATCAAAGCGTTTTGAAGGGAAACTTTGGGTTGGAAAACCAGGACCATCTAGTATTCAAGCTTTTGGAAAACCAGACCAAGCTCAAATTAGAACTAGGTTTCCACCAGAACCAAATGGTTACCTTCATATAGGTCATGTTAAAAGCATTTGTCTAAATTTTGGATTAGCAAAGAAATATGGAGGTATTTGTCACTTGCGATTTGATGATACAAATCCAAATACAGAAAAGAAAAAATATGTTGATTCAATAATTGAAGCAATTCAGTGGCTTGGTTTTGATTGGCGCACTGAAGATGGACAAGAAAATCTATATTTTGCCAGTGATTATTTTTGTTATATGTATGAGTTCGCTGAAGCTTTTATTGAGGCTGGATATGCTTATATTGATGAGCAAACTCCGCTAGAAATCCGAATGAATAGAGGATCCTTAACTGAACTTGGAATTAATTCTCCATGGAGAAATCGTCCCATAAGTGAATCACTATATTTATTTCGAGAAATGTATAAAGGTAAATATCCAGAAGAAAGTTTGGTATTAAGAGCTAAAGTTAATATGAAATCACCAAACATTAATCTTAGAGATCCTATAATATATAGGATTCGGAATGCTGAACACCATCGCATTGAAAATCAAAAATGTTATATTTACCCAATGTACAGTTGGGCTCACCCAATTGAAGATGCTTTAGAAGGGATTACTCATAGTATTTGCACTCTTGAATTTCAAGATCAACGTCCATTCTATAATTGGGTTTTAAATAAATTATCTGAATTAGGAAAAATTTCTCATCCTCTTCCTACTCAATATGAATTCTCTAGACTAAATATGACTCATGTAGTTACTAGTAAAAGGAAATTATCTCGTCTTGTAAAACATGGTTATGTAGATGGTTGGGATGATCCCAGAATGCCAACTTTATTAGGTTTGCGTCGACGTGGTTATACAGCTTCCTCTTTAAGATTATTTTGTGAAAGTATTGGGATTTCTAAATCCGATACATATATAGATTTCAATTTATTAGAGCAATCTATTCGAAACGATTTAGATCCTATCGTAAAACGTTCAGTTGCGATATTAAATCCACTAAAATTAATTATTACTAATTTTCCAAAAGACAGAATTGAATTGTGTACAGCTTTAAAAAATCCACATACTCAAGAATCTGGTAAACGGGAATTTCCATTTAGCCGAGAACTTTGGATTGAAAGAGATGATTTCCTTGAAGATCCTCCAAAAAATTATTTTCGTTTGTTTCCAGGAAATATAGTTCGTTTGAAATATAGTTATATCATTCGTTGTACAGGATTTCATAAAGATTCTAATGGAAGAATTACAGAAGTCTATGCAGAATATTTGAAAAATACAAAAAGTGGTACATTGGGATCAAATAGTGTAAAAGTTAAGGGCAATATTACATGGGTTTCCTTAAATCATGCTATCCCTGCATACATATGTTTATATGATCGTTTATTTTCTGATCCCTATCCTGATATAGGTGATAAAGATTTTATAAACTGCTTGAATCCGGATTCTAAAAAGACCATTTCAGCATGGTTAGAACCTGGAACTTTTGATTCTTTTGATAAGACTTGGCAATTTGAAAGATTAGGTTATTTTGTGCTTGACAGCATTGGTTCATATAAAAATCTCCCAATATTAAACCGTATTGTTTCTTTAAAAAATTCTTGGTCATAATTAATGAAATGATTAAAAATAGTCCTGCAATTTTAACCTTGAAAGGCTCCTCACTTTACGTTATATGCATTTTAATTTATACCTCGGATATTTTTCTTATAAAAAAATCATTAGAAGAACGCTTACATGATATTGAATTTTTTGGGAAACATGAAGCAATAGTGATCGATAGTAGCTATGTTAATAATCTAATTAATTGGCCTCTTTTAATAAAAATTTTAAAAAATTATAATTTACCTTTAGTTGGGGTTGTTGCTAAAGGAGAAAACCGAAAAGAAGCACGAAAAGCAGGCATTGAAATTGTTGAAGTTTCGACAAAATCAAAAAGAAAATTAAAAGTTGATCCAAAAAATCTTACCAGTACTTCTTCTCTCGTTATCTCAAAACCATTAAGATCAGGACAAAAAATATACGCTCATAATACTGATTTAATTGTGGTTGGAATGGTAAGTCAAGGAGCTGAAATTATTGCTGATGGAAATATTCATGTTTACGGTCCATTGCGTGGAAAAGCAATGGCTGGCGCAAGTGGAGATACTTCCATGCGCATTTTTACAACTCAACTTAATGCAGAATTAATTGCAATTGCAGGTGTATATCAATTATTTGAAGATAAATGCAATGAAAAATTAGATAATCAACCTGCTTTGATTGAATTAAGAAACGAAGTGTTGATTATCCAATCAATCGGATCTATATAAATTAAATGACTAAATAATATAAATATGTTTTTTTAAATCTTTAAATCTAATAACATGAGATAGACTATTTTGTTTGGCTTTTTTATGTTTTTATTTTACGATAAGAGAATTGATTTTTTTATAAATAGGAATTTTATCTTTATGACTCGTGTCATTGTAGTAACTTCAGGAAAAGGCGGAGTGGGAAAAACTACCAGTAGTGCAAGTTTCTCTGCAGGTTTAGCAATGCGAGGTTACAAAACTGCTGTTATTGATTTTGATGTTGGACTTCGAAATCTTGATCTTATCATGGGTTGTGAAAGACGTGTTGTATATGATTTTATAAATGTAGTTCAAGGAGAAGCAACTCTTAAGCAAGCTCTTATAAAAGATAAAACACTTGGTAGATTATCAATATTACCTGCATCTCAAACACGGGATAAAGAAGCTTTAACTCAAGAAGGGGTTAGGAAAGTTATTGAAAATTTAAAAGATATGGGTTTTGAATATATTGTCTGTGATTCTCCTGCTGGAATAGAAACTGGAGCTCTTATGGCTGCTTACTTTGCTGATGATGCTTTAATAGTAACTAACCCTGAAGTATCTTCAGTGCGAGATTCAGATCGAATTTTAGGGATTTTATCTGCAAAATCACATCGAGCGATTATAGGAGATGAACCTATAAAAGAATTTTTGTTATTAAATCGATATAATCCAAAACGGGTTTTCAATGGAGAAATGTTATCAATTTCTGATATTGAAGATATTTTAAGGATCCAATTAATTGGTGTTATACCAGAATCAGATTCCATATTGCATGCTTCGAATCAAGGATTGCCTATCATACATTACACAGATAGTAAAGTTTCAATGGCTTATAAAGATGTAGTTGGACGTTATCTAAGTGAAAAAATACCAATGCGATTTATCAAATATGAAAAACCTAATCTATTAAAGCGTTTATTTAAGGTAGAAAATTAATGCCCTTATTCTCGTTTTTATTTAGTGAAAAAAAGAATTCATCAGGTACTGCTAAAGGGCGACTTCAGCTAATTTTAGCACATGATCGATCAGGAAAATTTTCCTCTGATTTTTTTCCTCAACTTCAGAATGAACTGATCTCTGTTATTATGAAATATATAGAAATAAAGCCAGATGATATTAAAATAAATTTAGAAAAACAAGATGCATTGGAATTTTTTGAAGTTAGGATTGAAATCCCTCAGTCTACTCAAACTTATAAATAACTTAATCTTCAAAAATATTATTTAAAATAATCATCATTATTTATAAAAAAATTATAGAGAGAATCAATATGAAAAATGCTTAAACTGTTCTAAGAAGTACGTTTTATTTTTTCTAACATTTTAAATATACCATTAGGTAATGCAATAAAAAGACGTTTTAGATATTTATCTAGACAGCGTCGTTCAAGTGCATTTCGTCTTATTCTTTTGCGTTCTGCCATTAAATATCTCCAAATGCTTTTATATGAATAATTAATTTTAACAAGTTTTAATTTTTTTTAGAAATTTGTATTTAATTTTGTTAACTGGCTTGAACATTATATATAAAAAACAAAAAATAATCTAAATTTCCCAATAAATTTTCTCTTTAGTTTGTAACATATCATCTGGGAGTTTAGATGAGAAAGATATTTGACCATTTCCCCTGGATCATTAAAGGATAGAGTTTGAGAATGCAACATCTGTCTGGTTGCATTTGCTAAAATTTTACCGCCATATAATAAATCACCTAATAAGGAATGACCTATTCCTGACATATGTGCGCGTATTTGATGTGTTCGACCAGTCTTTAATTTACAAATTATCTCAGTAATCAAATTATAAGAAAAGTTCCTCTGTTCAAAGGTACATAATAAGTAATAGCTGATCTAGGACAATTAGGTTTCTTCATTGTCATTCTAACTCGGTTTTTTATATCTCGTCCGATAGGATTATCAACACATCCAGAGTTTTTTATATGACCATGCACAAAAGCTCGATATTCACGATACATAGTTCGAAGTTTTAATTGAGATATGAGATTAATCCTAGATTCATTATTTCGAGCGATTACCATTAAACCTGATGTATTTTTGTCAAGACGATGAACAATTCCAGCTCTATCTAATTTAGATAATTCAGGATAATAATATAGAAGACCATGTAAAAGTGTGCCATTTACATTATTAATTCCTGGATGTGTTACTACACCAGAAGGTTTATTAATAATGATCCAATCTGGACTTTCAGCAATAGTGTTAAAATTAACAGGTGTAGGAATTAATGTATCTGATTTGTTTTCCTCAAAAAATGTAACAATATCAAAAGGATAAATTATTTTTTTATTTTTTGAAGGTTTACCATTTACATAAATTCGTCCTTCTTCAATCCAACGTTGCAAAAAGTTTCGTGAATATTTTGATAATAGAGAAGTTAGGATTTTATCCAATCTACCAGGTTCTAGGTTAGCAGGAATTATTATTTCCTTAAAATTTTTAGACAATTTATTTAGAAATCTTGTTAATTAAGTAAAAATATCGAATTATACAAATTATAATTAATAATAGCATTATTAAACGATCCTAAGTAAGGAAGCAATTATTGTGAGTTATTTTTTCAATTCTATTTGCATAAATAAATTTATTCAGTATTTTCAAATTTTTATGATTTTGTGCAGTTTAACTTTTTTTCTTTATGGTTGTGGAAATATTTTTTTAAAATTTGATGAATTCAATAATTTAAATTTGGAAGAACTTTATTCTAAAGCTAAAAAAGAAGTTCTATTAGGTCATTGGCAGAATGCGAAAAATTATTTTAATTTGATTGAGAATAATGAATCTTCTGGACCTTATACTGCTCAATTATTACTTGATTTAGCTTATGTAAATTGGAAAGATGGAGAAAAATACAAAGCTTTGTCAATTTTAGAACAATTTTTCAAATTTTATCCAAATCATAAGAAAACAGATTCAGCTTTATATATGCAAGGCTTATTAAATATAGATTCATCAAAAATTTTAGTAAATTTTTTAACAAAACAAGATCCTTCAGAACGTGATATTGAAAATTTACGTTTATCTTATTATTCATTTGTTGAACTAATTAACAAATTTCCACTAAGTAAATATTTATTTGATGCAAAAAATCATTCTGTCTGGTTAGCAAATACTATTGCAAAACATGAAATGAATATTGCTGAGTATTATTATAATAAAGGGGCTTACTTAGCAGCTATTAATCGCGCTCAGATAATTATTAAAAATTTCGGAGGACTCTGTGAAATAAAAGATGCTCTTTCTCTTTTAACCAAATCGTATAAAATTTTAGATTTATTTGAATTAGAAAACGATTTTCAGTATCTATTTAAAAAGAAGTTTTAATTTAAAAAATTAATTTTTTAATTCCGATCACTTCACGAATATTTTTAAGAAAAGGAATAGTTGATTTTCTAGCTTTTTCTGCTCCTAATTGCAGTATATCTTCAATTAAATTAGGATTTGACTTTAATTCTATATATCTTTCACGCATAGGTTCTAACTCTTTTTGCAAAGATTCATATAAAATATTCTTTGCTTCACCCCAGCTCATTCCTGATTTTAATTGTTCACAAAATATATCTGCTTTTTCTTTTGAAAAAAAAGCACGATAGATCATATACACATATGAATTTTCAGAATTTTTAGGTTCACCAGATTTTCGAGAATCAGTAACAATTCTCATTATAGAAGAATATAAAAGATCTGAACCCCTTTAAATAAGGGAATAATATTGTTATAACTTTTTGACATTTTTTACCATCTAAACCAGGTAAAGTTATAGTTTTATTCTTGGATAATATTTCAGGCATTAAAAAACAATTTTTTCTATAAACATGATTAAATTTTTTGGCTATATCTCTTGCCATTTCCAAATGTTGAACTTGATCTTGACCAACAGGTATTTTATTCGCTTCAAATGTTAAAATATCAGCTGCCATTAATATGGATAAGAAAATAAGCCCATTGTAATTCCATGGTCAGAATCATATCCATTGATTATATTTTGATCTATAGCAGCTTTATAAGCATGAGCTCGATTGAGTAAACCTTTTGGTGTTATACAAGTTAATATCCAGCAAATTTCTAAAATTTCTGGAATATCAGATTGACGATAAAATATTACCTGGTCAGGATTAAGTCCTGCAGCTAACCATGAAGCTGCAATTTCTAAACTTGATGCTGCAATTTTTTTGGGTCAGTGCATTTAATTAATGCATGGTAATCAGCTAGAAAAAAAAAACTTTGAACACCAGCTTTTTTACTTTCTTGAATAGCAGGTCGGATAGCCCCTATATAATTACCTAAATGAGGAGTACCTGAAGCAGTGATTCCAGTTAATATTCGAATACCCATAATTATCAAAGTTACCTGTAAAAAATTAAAGATTTTATTTCAACTTCAAATATTTTTTTATTTATTGAATATCAAAGCATCATTTAGGATAATCAATAGTTTGCATTTCAATAATTCGAGAAACAGTTCGCTTAAATTCATTTGAAAAATATCCTTCAATATACAATTGTTGAGGATCACATTCTGCAGACATGACCAATTTAATTTTTTTATCATAAAGAATATCAATTAACCAAGTAAACCGGCGAGCTTCAGATGCGTGAATTGATTTCATTTGAAATACATTTGATAAAATAAAGTATTCAAACATGTTAGCTAATTGTAAATAATCATTTTGTGAATAAGGTTTTCCGCATAGATTTACAAAGTCAAACCAAACGACTTTATCAAATATAGCTTTAGCAAAAATTTTTCTACTTGGAGACAATTTAATAGAACTTGGCTCTATTTTTTTTAAATTTGAAAATTTTATAAAAATTTCCATTAGAGATGTTGATGTTTTTTCATTTAAAGGGGTGTAATACACATTATCTAATTTTTTTTTTCAATTCGATAATCTTTATTTGTATTAATACTGACTACATCCATATGTTTCTGAATTAAATTTATAGTGGGTAAGAAACGATCCCGATTTAATCCATTTAGATAAAGATTTGAAGGTTCATAATTTGAAGTTATAACAAGTGATATTCCACACTTGAAAAGTTTTAATAATAATCTATATAAAATCATAGCATCAGCAATATCTGATACATGGAATTCATCGAAACAAATTAGACGATATTCTTTAGATAATCTTCGAGCTACTTCATGAATTGAATCTTTTGCATTTTTAATTTTCCGAAGTTCACTATGAATTTGCTGCATAAATTCATGAAAATGAAATCTGGCTTTATTATTAGATGGTAAGCAAGAATAAAACATATCCATTATCATGCTTTTCCACGACCGATTCCTCCCCATAAATAAACCCCCTTGGAATTTTTGGAGAATATAGAAAACGTTTTATTATATTTGATTGAAGTCTTTTAAATATTAGAAAATCATCATGATATTTTTGTAAACGATCAACGACTTTCTTTTGAGATGGATCTTCTTGATAGCCAAAAACAGATAGCAAATCTTTATAACTATTACAAATAATCATTTTTTAGAAATTTAAAGATCTTTTTTCAACTCCTAAAGCTGCTTCCTTCAAAACTTCAGATAGAGTTGGATGAGCATGACAAATTCGAGCAATATCCTCTGAAGCCCCTCGAAATTCCATAATAGCAACTGCTTCAGCAATTAATTCTGAAGCTAATGGGCCTATTATATGAACTCCTAAAATTTCATCTGTCTTGAAATCAGAAATTACTTTTGCAAATCCAGAAGTTTCATCTAATACACGAGCTCTCCCATTAGCTAGAAATGGAAATTTTCCAACTTTATATTTTCGACCTTCTTTATTCAATTGTTGTTCATTTTTTCCTACCCAAGCAATTTCAGGAGAAGTATAAATTACCCATGGGATTGTGGCAAAATTTACATGAGTATGTTGTCCAGCTATGCGTTCTGAAACAGCAATACCCTCCTCCTCCGACTTATGGGCTAACATAGGTCCTCGAACAACATCGCCAATAGCCCAGACATTTGATAAATTTGTTTTACAATTTTCATCAACAATTATGAAATTATTTTCATCAATACTTAATCCAACAGTTTCATCATTTAAACCACCTATATTAGGAACTCGACCAATTGATACAATTACTTTATCCACTGCAAGATTTTTAAGTTTATTTTGAGAATTAAAATAATTTATACTAACCGAATTTTGGTCAATTTTTGTATCCTCAATTTTTGCCTTCAGCTCTATATCTAAACCTTGTTTGCTAAAAATTTTAAAAGCTTCTTCAGCCACTTGTCTGTCAACACCAGGAAGAAATTCAGTCATTGATTCTAAAATTGTAACTTGAGAACCTAAACGACGCCAAACACTTCCCATCTCAAGACCTATAACCCCACCACCCACTATACATAATTTGCTTGGCACATTATTGAGTCTTAATGCACCGTCATTGGATAGTATTAATTTTTCATCAAATGGTAAACTAGGCAATTTTCGTGGCAATGATCCTGTTGCAATTATAATGTGTTTGGCAGAAACTGTTTTTTCAAGACCCGTTTTAACATTCTCTATTTTAATCGACCAATTTATAGATGTTTTACCTAAAAATGAAGCTTTTCCATGGAAAAAAGTCACTTTGTTTTTCTTCAACAAATGTAAAATCCCATCATTATTCTGTTTTATGATTGAATCTTTCCTACCAATCAATGTATCTATATTAAGTTTCAGATTATCTATTTCAATTCCATGTTTAGAAAGATGTTTAATTTTTTCAAAATATTCAGAAGAATGCAGTAAAGCTTTTGAAGGAATACAACCAACATTAGTACAAGTTCCTCCAGGAGCAGCTCCTCCTTGAGAATTTTCCCAATTATCTACACAAGCAACAGACATGCCCAATTGAGCAGCACGGATTGCGGAAATATATCCTCCAGGTCCAGCTCCAATAACAATAACATCAAACTTTATAGACATTTTTATCTACCCATTAATAAGAAACGTAGAGAATTGGAAAATTAAATTTTATAAAAATGATTTTCATAACTTTTTTCAAATTAATATAATTTTCAAAAATTAAAGGTCTAATAGAAACCGTTGAGGATCTTCCAACATATCTTTAATAGTTACAAGACCAAGCACGGCTTCGCGACCATCAATAATTCTATGATCATACGACAAAGCTAAATAAGTCATTGGACGAATAACAACACATCCATTTTCAACGACTGGCCTTTCTTTTGTTAAATGTATTCCTAATATTGCTGATTGTGGAGGATTTATAATAGGGGTAGATAACATTGACCCAAAAACACCACCGTTAGAAATTGAAAAAGTTCCACCTAACATTTCATCAATATCCAACTTACCATCAGATGCACGTTGCCCAAAGTCGATAATAGAACGTTCAATGTTTGAAATAGATAATTTTTCAGCGTTACGCAAAATTGGAACAACTAGTCCTCTAGAACTGCTAACAGCAATTCCAATATCAAAATATCCATGATAAATAATATCTTTTCCATCAACAGATGCATTTAAAATAGGATACTTTTTTAAAGCTGAAATCGCTGCTTTTACAAAAAAAGACATAAATCCTAGTTTTACATTATGTTCTTTTAAAAATCCTTCCTTATATTTATTACGTAAATTTATTACTGCTTGCATATTAACTTCATTAAAAGTTGTAAGAATAGCATTCTCTTTTTGAGATTGTAATAAACGTTCTGAAATTTTTGACCTTAAACGGCTCATAGGTACTCGTTGATCTAAACGATCATGATTTTCAGTCATTACTGATGATGCATTTGAATTATTGGATTCAGAATTTTTTTCAATTGCATTGATCACATCAGTTTTTGTAATCCGACCATCAGTACCAGATCCTGTAACAGAAGTTATATCTAGACCTTTTTCTGATAATATTTTAGAAGCAGAAGGAGAAGCTTTTATTGTTTTATTGGAAATTTTAGTATTGGTATCAATTTGAGCTATCACTTCTTGAGAATTAACAATGCTGCCGTTGCTTTTTAAAATTTCAACAAGAATACCGGATACGGGAGAAGGGACCTCCAATACAATTTTATCTGTTTCAATTTCAATTAAAATTTCATCAATTTCAACATAAGAACCTACTTCTTTATTCCAAGTTAACATAGTTGCTTCAGCAACAGATTCGGAAAGTTGAGGTACTAAAACATTAATAATAGCCATGGCAGTAGAAATAATTTCCGTAATATTGATTAATAAGAATGTAGCAATGTACTAGAAATTCATTTTTTAAACAAAAAATTTATTTCCGAAGAAAATGCTTTTTCAATTAAAAATCTTTGTTGTTCTAAATGTTTTGAAAAATAACCAACAGCAGGTGATGCAGAAGATGGACGTCCTGCATATCCTAATTTTTGATTTTTGATCATATTTTCATATAAATTATGTTGCATAGAAGACCAAGCTCCTTGGTTTTGAGGTTCATCTTGTACCCAAACAATCTCTAATAAATTAGAATACTTAGAAAGTTCTTGTTGAAAAATTTTGTGATCAAAAGGATAAAGCTGCTCAATTCGAATAATTATTATATGATTTGCAGAATATTCTTTTCGAGCATTAACCAGATCATAATAAATTTTTCCTGAACAAATCAAAGCACGTTTTATAAACGTGCAATCACTTTTAGTGAAATCATTCGTCTCTCCAATAATAGAATGAAAATAACTATCTGATAAATCGGTTAAAAGAGAACTTGCTTTTTTATTTCGTAAAAGTGATTTAGGTGTAAAAATAATCAATGGTTTTCGAAAATGACGAATCATTTGGCGACGCAGAACATGGAATATCTGAGCAGCAGTAGTTGGTTGAACAACTTGCATATTATTATCAGCAGATAATTGTAAATAACGCTCTATTCGCCCTGATGAATGTTCCGGACCTTGACCCTCATATCCATGAGGCAACATCATAGTTAAACCTGATTGACGACCCCACTTAGCTTCTCCAGAGCTGACAAACTGATCAATAACAACTTGAGCCCCGTTAGCAAAGTCACCAAATTGTGCTTCCCATATAGTCAAAGTATTAGGTTCGGAACATGAATAACCATATTCAAAACCAAGTACAGCTTCTTCTGAAAGAACAGAATCTATCACATTAAATGTAGCTTGTTTTTCAACAATATTTTTCAATGGCACATATGTTCCATCATTCCAACGCTCTCTATTTTGATCATGTAAAACTGCATGACGATGTGTAAATGTGCCTCGCCCAGAATCCTGTCCTGTAATTCTAACTGCGTAACCAGAAACTAACAAAGTAGCAAAAGCTAAATGCTCTCCCATTCCCCAATCCAAGTTTAAATCACCATCAATCATCTTTTTTCGATCATTTACCAATTTTACTACTAAAGGATGAAGAGTAAAATTATCAGGAATACTCGAAATCCGATAACCGACACGTTTAAGCTCAGAAATAGGCACTGCTGTATCAACATGATCAGATAAATTTGCTGACCTAAGAAACGGAGCCCAATCAATAGCGTATTTACTTTTATAATCAGTTAACACTGGTTCAATAGTGCGTCGCCCATCTTCTAAAAATTGACGATAATCTTTAACCAATTTTTCTTCTTGAGATTTAGTTAAATAATTCTGAGCAATTAATTTATCAGCATAGAGTTTTCTAACACCAGGATGTTGATTAATTCGTTTATACATTAATGGTTGAGTCAATAATGGCGTATCTTGTTCATTGTGACCTAACTTTCTGAAACAAACAATATCAATTACCACATCTCTGCCAAATTTCATTCGATAATCCAAACCTAACTGTGTAACAAAAACAACTGCCTCTGGATCATCTCCATTGACATGAAATACTGGAGCTTCAATCATTTTTACTACATCAGTACAATATAAGGAGGATCTAGAATCTCTGGGATCAGAGGTTGTGAAACCAATTTGGTTGTTAATTACAATATGTAATGTTCCACCAGTTCCATAACCACGTGTTTGAGCAAGATTAAGAGTTTCCATTACAACTCCTTGCCCTGCAAAAGCAGCATCCCCATGAACTAAAATAGGTAAAATTTGCTTACCTTCAAAATCATTTCGTCTTTCTTGTCTAGCACGAACACTGCCTTCTACAACAGAGTTAACAATTTCCAAATGAGATGGATTAAATGCTAGAGATAAATGTACTGGCCCACCCCTTGTACAAAGGTCACTAGAAAACCCATTATGATATTTTACATCTCCATCGGTTAAGTTTTCAGAATATTTACCTTCGAATTCTGCGAACAAATCAGCCGGCATTTTACCCATAATATTAACCAGCATATTTAATCGTCCACGATGAGCCATTCCAACTACTATTTCTTGGATGCCAGATTCTCCTGCATGATTGATCATTTCATTCATAGAAACTATGAAACTTTCACTTCCTTCTAACGAGAATCTCTTTTGTCCAACATACTTATTATGCAAAAACCTTTCTAAACCTTCAGCTTCTGTTAATATCTTTAAAATATCCAGTTTTTTTTCTGAATTTAATAAAGTTTTCCCGTGACTCGATTCCATTCGCTCTTGAATCCAACGTTTTGCAGAAGGATCCGAAATATACATAAATTCAGCTCCAATTGAATGACAGTATGTATCGTGTAATGATTTTAAGAATTGGCGCAGAATCATAATATTAATAATTTTAAAAAGTTATTAGTTAATAAGTATTTTTGATTGAATAATCCTGATCTAAATCAGATTCGGTTAATCCATAAAAAGCAGGATCTAATTCTGGAATTTCTCGATGTTCTTGTCGTTCAAGAGGATCTAAATTTGCCCAAAATGTGCCAAGTGTGCGATAAGCTGTAATTAAACGTTGTATACAATTCTGTTTGGAAGCAATCGAAGAATTCGATTCTATAGAAACAGATTTATTGAAAAATGCATTAGATCGTCCTCTTTCAACAAATGCTTTGATAATAGGACTATGAGATTGATCATAGGTGTATTCTTTTCCATCTGTTGCTGGAATATGTTGCAACTTATCGAAATACTTTCGCCAAGAATTAGAAACAGAGCTTGGATTTCCCAGATAGGATTCATAAAGCTCTTCTATATATGGTGCATTACTTCCATACAAATAAGATGTTGAGAGCGATTCTTTATTTGATATCATAATAAAAAATTGTTTTTTAAAAACATCCCCCCAACTAGAAATTGAATTAAACAAGTGTTGCAATTATAACATTTTTCTAAATTTTGAATAAGAAATCAAAAACAATTATCATTTTTCAATGATTAGAGTGCTTAAATATCAAAATTTTGAATTTTTAATGTTTCACTCCTCAAAAATTGATGCTTTTTTGATTTTATAAACATAAAAACTTTAAATCAATTTAATTTGTCTAAAAAATATCTGCAAATTTTACAATAATTATATCCTTACTTTTGTAAAAGTATGCACTATTATTTTGTAAATTTTTTCTAGATCTAATTTTTTATTTAATAAAAAACCAATTTTTAAATTAAATTAAAATCATATGAATTCATCTAAATATGAAGATATGAATCTATATTTTATAACTGATATTAATCATAATTTTAGACATAAGAGACATAACAATACAAATTAGAAAATTCAGTTCAACCCCACCTGCATTTTTAGCTTCATCTGCATGTTTTTTTTCATCTTCTTTCATTTTTTCTAGAATTTCTCTTGAACGTTGGTCATTTTTAGGTAGAATTAGCAAATGTTTTTCTAAATGAGATTCCACCTGTTTTTCAGTTTCGACAACAAAACCTAAGTTATAAGGTTCTCCAAAAACTCCAGCAATAACTCCTAAAAAAAATGAAGAGACATACCATAATGGTTTTAAAATGCTTGAATTTCCACCTAATTCTTTGATACGGTGATGACACCAAATTAAATGATCTAATTCTTCATCTGCTGCCTTTCGAAGCAGTTCTTTAGCTTCTGATTCTTTACATATTAAAGATTGCCCTCTATAAAGAGCTTGTGCACAAATCTCTCCTATATGATTAATTCGCATAAGTCCACATGAATGAACTTTATCTTCAAAAGATAAATTGTTATTAGATTCTTTTGTTTTAGCTGGATTAGGTTGATTAGATATAGGAGTTCCAAATAAAACATATAGACTCCTTTCAAATTCAATTAATATTGAATCAAATAAATTAAAATTATTTGGAGAAATTTTTTCTCTTTGAAAAATAGGCATTAGAAATCCAAATTAGTTAAATTTTTTATAAAAAATTAAAAAAATATATGAATATTATGCCACAATTAAAGATGAACAAATTTCGTATTTTTAATTTATAAAAAATAAAATTTCAAACAAAATTTTTACAAGATAAATATCCAATCTCTGAATTTTCCAAATTTGATTCAATATAAAATGTGTTATGCAACAATATGAAAATTTAATGCGTTATGTTTACAAAAATGGCATTTTAAAAAAAGATAGGACAGGAATAAATACCTATTCCATATTTGGTTATCAAATGAGATTTGATTTATCAAAAGGATTTCCTTTAATAACTACAAAAAGGTTACATATCAAGAGCATATTTATCGAGCTATTATGGTTTCTAAGAGGTGATTCAAATATAAATTGGCTTAAAGAGAACAATGTTCATATTTGGGATGAATGGGCTGATTCTAGTGGAAATTTAGGTCCTATATACGGAAAACAATGGAGATCATGGCCCACTTCTAATAAAAACTATATTGATCAAATATCGCAAGTATTAAATCAGATTCGTCAGGATCCTAATTCAAGACGTTTAATTGTATCTGCTTGGAATGTATCTGAGATAATTGATATGGCTATACCTCCTTGTCATGTACTATTTCAATTTTATGTAGAAAATGGGAAGTTATCTTGTCATCTTTATCAACGAAGTGCAGATATCTTTCTTGGATTACCTTTTAATATTGCAAGTTATTCTTTACTGACACATATAATGGCTCAACAATCTGATTTATTAATTGGTGATTTTATATGGTCTGGAGGTGACTGCCATATATATGCAAATCATATTCAACAGGTAGAATCACAGCTTTCTAGAGATCCTTATCCCTATCCATCATTATTTATTAAAAATAAACCCAAGTCTATTTTCGAATATAATTACAAAGATTTTGAGATCCGTAACTATCAAAGTCATCCTCATATAAAAGGGCAAGTAGCTATCTAATTAACTATATAAAATTTTAAAAAATGAATTTATTCAAACCATTTTTATAAATAATGAAACTGGCAATTGTAGTTGCATATTCTAGTAATCGAACCATTGGTCTTAATGGGAGTTTACCTTGGAAATTATTGAATGATTTAAATCATTTTAAAAAAATTACAATGGGTTTTCCCATAATTATGGGAAGAAATACATGGAACTCAATCAATCGACCTCTTTGTGGACGAATTAATATAGTTATTAGCAGAAATAAAAATCATATTTTTGATAAAAATGTATTTTTTGTAAATTCTATTCAAGAAGCTATATCTATTTGCAATGATCAGTATGAATATGTATTCATCATAGGAGGAGAAAAAATTTATCAACAAACTATTCATATGGTGCAAACCATTTTTGCGACTGAAATTCATGCTAATATTAAAGGAGATGTTTTTTTTCCAAAATTATCATCTTATGAATGGATAGAAACAAAACGTGAGTCTCAAAATAGAGAAAATGGTTACAATTATGATTTTGTTACCTATGTTAAAAACATATACAGATGAAATATTTCCACTCATAGAATTAATAAGAAAGAAAGTTCCAATTGAATCAAACATAAGGTAGTGTAACTCCTTTTTGTTGTTGATATTTTCCATTTCGATCAGCATATGATATTTCGCAAATTTCATCACTTTCAAAAAACAACATTTGTGCACAACCTTCACCTGAATATATCTTGGCTGGTAATGGTGTTGTATTAGAAAATTCTAAAGTAACGTAACCTGTCCATTCTGGTTCCAATGGAGTAACATTAACGATGATTCCACATCGAGCGTAAGTACTTTTGCCTAAGCAAATGGTTAAAATGCTCCGAGGAATATTAAAATGTTCAACTGTTCTAGCCAAGACAAAAGAATTTGGTGGTATTATGCATACTTTCCCTTGAAAGTCTATAAAAGATTTCTCATCAAATGCTTTCGGATCAACTATTGTCGAATTAATATTAGTAAATATTTTAAATTCATTTGCACAACGAACATCATACCCGTAACTGCTAGTTCCATAACTGAGTATTTTGCTGTTATTAATGCTTCTAATTTGACTCGATTCAAATGGATTAATCATACCTTTAGAGGCTAATTGTCGAATCCAACGATCATTTTTAATACTCATTAAGCATCCTTCCCTCTAAAAAATATTCAGTTTTATCAATTCTCAAAAAAAGTTTGATATACCAATGCAACACCATTATGCGACCCTCCTTTTATATCAAATGTCCAATCACGCGACAAACGATAACTAATTCGTCCTAATGTTTCACTGCTTGCAATGGCCTGTTCAATACTTAATGTAATACCATTCGAAAAATCTTTTCTAGCAACTAAAAACTGTGTTTCTACATTATTAGGATTATTCTTGCTAAGAATGCTTGCTGCCGTTTTATCTGGTAATAACCCGACCAATTTCCACCAATATCACCTTTCCGAGCTCTAATATCACTTAATCCTAATTGTTTAAAAAGTTGTAGTTTTCCATTTAATAGAGCATTTCCGATAGAAATTAAGAGTGCTTTATCAGCTATATCATCAGATTCACGTCCAAGAATTAACCATGATAATTTTTCTAGATCATTTACATTTGGATATGATATCAAACTAATTTTTGGTCTTTGGGCTGTTTTTTGAATATGAATTCCAGCTTCAATTTGTTCACCTACACGCAAAGCTTCTATATCTAAATGTGGATTATTTAAACTTCCTTGAAAAAATAGTTGTCCATGACGTAGTTTTAAACGTTGACCATAAGCTTCAATTGTACCATCTGATGTAGTATGCAATACTCCTGAACTTATAAGTGCTTTATTTTCTTCTTTAAGGTTAAAAGTTATTGATCCTATCAAACCAGTATCTAAGCCTAGACCCGTCAACCGAAAATAATAACCTGTATCAAATTTTAGTTTTATTTTTTTTAATGCAGAAATTGATGTTTTCTTTATTGCAATACTATTTCCTGTCTGAATAACATCATCATCTAAAATTTGCGGTACATATTCTATATTTACCAATCCTGTATTCGCTATTAACTGACCGTCAATTTTGATATCTGTTAAATTAGATAATGAAGTAATTATTTTACCAGATGATATTATATAACGATCAGGTCTTTGAATAATTGGAAATTGATTCATAAAGATTTTAAATTCACCCTTACCTGTATTGAGATAAAAGCTGCCAGCAATTTTTGCATATCCATTTTGGATGTCTAATTTTTTGTCTACCCATTCTCGAACTTTGGAATTCGATGGAATAAATTTTAAAACTGTAGGAAAATGAAATGATTCTATTGTAAGTTTTTCATTATTAATATTTGCTAATAAATTACCATTAATTAATCGAATTCCTTCTTCGATTTGAATAATAGAAATTTGCTTACCTTCAATGATACCTTGAGTATTCCAATAATTATTTTTAAATTTTTGAGATCTTATATGTATTTTAAATATTCCATTAAATTTTAAATCTGTTTCAAAAAGAGAATTTAACCAATCTAAATCATGAATTTCAGCATCTGTTTGGATAAATATAGGGTAATTTTTATCTAATTTAAATAATTTTTGATCATTAAAAAAAATAGCAAATGAAATCTTGTTTGTAATCAAAGAATTAGGAAATACAGGTATATTAAAATATACTTTAACCTCGCTTTTTATATCATTTATAGGTGTTAAAATAACATCAGCAGAAATAATGTTTGATTCCATGCTTTTTTTGTGTATATCATTAGAAAAAATGTGAATTTCACCTGAAATGATTTTGCAAAATTTTAAATCCCAAGTCCCATCGAAGATTCCTAAATGTTCTTTTTTAAAAATTAATGGTAAAGTTAAGTTTTTTTTAAAAAAGAAATTTTTTCTTCAAAAATATTTACTATTTTATAGATATCTTTAGTATTTATACTCAGATTCTTAAAGAATCCTTTTGTTGTCCATTGTGTAAAATTTCCGCAAGATTCTAAATGTTGAAAGATTAAATCAGGAAGATTTATATGATGAAACATCATTTCAAATGGTTCTAATTTCCATAGAATTTTTTTTGGAAGTTTTTTAAAAAAGCTAATATTAGCAGAAATAACATCATTATTTTTTATTAAAAAATCATCTGTTGTAACTTCTATATTTAAAAGATTTATAATCCAATCTGAACTATCAATGAATTTTTTTATTGTTGAGTTAGATAAATTTTTTGAAAATTCCAATGATGCTTTCATATGAATATCAGAAATCATATTGCTAAAAAATAAAGAAAGATTCTGATTGGATTCTAAAGGAGTAAACGATGAATTAAAAAATACATCATATTTTCCGGATTTTCCCGCAAAATTTACTTGTATTTTGGTTTTACCAAAAAGCATAGGAGAAAGTTCAGACAAATTATTTGCGGATATATCAAATAAAACATGATGATTAGATTTTGAACAATATTTGCCTTCTGAAAAAAAATTATTACAGCCCAGATTTATATTCATATTGAAATCAATATTTTGCAAATATGTCTCTTTTAATTCTACTAAATTAGAACTGAATTTATTTTGAATATCTTTATTTTTAAAACAAATTCTTGATTGAAATATGCCATTTATATTTTGGCTATTCCATTTACTCTCAGTATCTATTTTTAAATCAATATTGATTTTTCAAGATTTTTTTTATCATAAAATAAAAAATTGAATATAATTTCAGTGGTTAAAGAAGTAGTTGGAAATTTATTATGTATAAGATTTTCTAAATTTATGTTATTTGTTAAAACTTTAATTTCCAAATAATTATATAGATTGATTTTTTCATCAGATTGCTGCAAATTTAGAGAGGCAGATATAAAGCAATCAAGTTGACCTAAGTATATATCTAAGTTTGCAAAATTAATTGATGTTCTTTTTGTTTGAAAAATTTTTATTTCTTGATCAGAAAAAATTTGATTTTGTAAGCTTAAATTATTATCACTTAATTTTTCTATAGTTCCATTAAATTTAATTTTACAATTGGATAATAAATTATCTGTTTTAGAAAATTCGATATTCTCAATAATGTTTCTTTTTTTATTAAAACAATCTTCCTTGATAGATCGGTTCGTGATATCCATTTCTACAAAAAATGGCCATGAATTCATTTTTTTACATTCAATAAATGCTTGACCTTTCAAATTTAATCCAGAAATTTTTTTTAAAACAATATTATCTTCAAAATAATTTATATTTACTTCTCGCAAATATTCTAAAAATTTATATTTTTCTTGAAAAGAACAAATAATATCTTTGATATCTAATTCATCTAGCCTAATATTAATAGGTAATCTTAAACATTTAATATTTTTCTCTTTTTGCGTAGAAAAATCTTGGAACCCTTTTATTTTTTCAATCACTAATGAATTTGCTGATATTTTTTTTATGTGCAACAATCCTCGAATTATATCTGACAAAACTATATCTATATGTAATTCTGAAATGTCAATTTCTATATCAGATGATCTAAGAGTTAATTGATTTATTTTTATTCCATTTAATATAGTTCCTTGAATATCACCAACTATCCCATCTGAGGTTTCAACAATCTTTTCTATTAAAAAACGGGAACCTTGTTTAGAAGAACTTATCCAGAGTAAAAAAATAATTAATGCAATAAAAATTACAGTAATTAATAATCTAAAAGATATGCGATAAGGAAATTTTTTACATTGATTCAAAATACAATTCCTAAAGAAAAATGTAATCGAATCTTTTTTTCGAGTTGATTATAAATTAAATCTAGAGATAAAGGACTTGCCAAAGTTCGTGCGCGGATTCCTATACCATAATCCATATTTACGCCAATACTTCTGAATGAATTTTCACTATTCCAAGTTTCAATAAATAAGCCCAATCCCCATTTATCAGTAAAATCATGTTCGTATTCCAAGCTAACTAATGCTAATGCTGAATCAGCAATTTCGCTTTTTTTTCGGCGCACTATATTTGATCGAAAACCAAAATCATATGGAAATTGGCTGTTTTTTGTATAAACTTTACCGATTTCCAAATGAGAACTAATAACATTTGACCTTCCTATAGATTTCCATTCTTGCAGTCGCAATTTAACTCTGGCATATGGATTAACTTCATTAATAGTTGATCCTAATCCAAAACCAAATGTAATCAAATCGCCATTTCGGGGATTATACTTATTATCTATATTTCGTTTAGTCCAATCAAAAGTTGCTGTAATTGAAGATAATTGAAAGCTAGCATTATCTTTAATTCTTGTTTGATAGTCATATGCTAATAAAGAACCTAAGCGTTTTTCATATTCAATAGATTTTCCATTATTTTTGATACATATTTGCCTAATATTTGTTGCTCCGAGTGCTAATCGAATTATTTTCATATCTTGAATATTAGAATGATCTGCTAGCAAACCAATAGCATCTTTATTTTCATTTGAATTAGAAGGAAAATTAATATCAATAAAAGCCCGCTGTCTTAAACGATCTATCGCCAATCCAGTAGATAGAATTAATGGAAAATCATGATAACGAAATATATTTTTTCGATAGAGACTTTCTAATTGCACACCTGTTCCATCATCTATACCAAATGATAAAGCTATTTGTTTTGCTGGAGCTTCTATAACCATAATTTGAACAGGAAGAATTAATTCAGAATTAAATTAAAATCATCTTTTGAAAAAGATTCTCCATTTTCTTTATATAAATCATTTTCCAAAAGAAATTTATTATTTTCATAATATGGCAGGAAAGATATTTCTGTAATTGGATTAACTAAAGAAATAAAGACACCTCGGAATAATCCAGTAGCTTGAAGATTCTTCTGCCATGTGTTAATGCGTTTTTGATTGAAAGGTTCTCCCTTTTTATAATCAATATATTGATTTATTATGTTTTCAGGTATTCGCTTAAAACCATAAGTATACAGAGGGCCCATTAATATTCGTGGACCACTATCAATATGAACCGACAAATTAACTTCATTTTTCTCCAGATTAACTGTTGCACTAGAATGAATGATATGTGCAAGCATGAAGCTCTGCGAGGAAATTTCATCTAACAAAGAAAATTTTATTTTGTTCCAAGATTTATTGCTAAAAGGTTGTCCTATTTGTGAATCCCATGCTTCGCGTAATTGATCTATTTTTTTGAAATCTATATCTGAATTTGAAGGATCTACTCTATAGGAAATTTTAAGATCCACACTTGATATTATAGTTCTTTCTCCTAAAGATATTCTAATACAATATAAATTTAAATATTTATTATTAATAGCAAAAGTGACTGTAGAAGAGAAATACCCTTCAGCAGCTAACGCTGCTCGAATTTCATCATGCATTACCTTGTGCAAATGCTCTACTCCTCCTGCACTATCATCTTGATTAGACGATAGTGCAGAAACCATACTAATAGTATTTTTTACTACTATTAAAATATTTGAAGTTTCGTGATTTGATTCAATAATTATCTCAGGGTAAGGAGCTCCCCTAATGATACTGCTATATGCGACAGCAAAAAAAATTGCCAGAATTCGGCTCATTGCTAAAAATAATATTAAATAACACTCTTTACAACAATTGGTGGAATCTTAGCAGTCATATCATGTGGTAAAACAGATATGTTGATTGCTAGCCTACGAGCAATTTCTAAAAAATAGCTTGCATCTATACTTTCTATGTTTGATTCTACAATAGGAATTCCTATATCAGATTGTTCACGTATTGTTTTTGTTAAAGGCAAGCTTCCAAGCCATGGCACATTATATTGATTTGCTAAATTTTGACCACCCTTTTCTCCAAATATATGCTCAATTCTATTACATTGAGTACATATATACATTGCCATATTTTCAATAATCCCTAAAATTGGTATTTTGATTTTCTGAAACATTCTTAAACAACGTCTAGCATCTATTAGAGAAATATCCTGCGGTGTTGTGACAATAACAGCTCCTACTACTGGTACCTTTTGAGCTAAAGTTAAAGCAATATCACCAGTTCCAGGAGGCATATCTATAATTAAGTAGTCTAATCCAAACCAATTTGTTTGATACAATAATTGTTCTAAAGCTTTGGCAACCATTGGTCCACGCCAAATTGCTGGTGAATCAGGATTTATTAAAAATCCAATGGAATTAGTTTGCAATCCATAACCAATTAACGGTTCCATATTTTTCTGGTCTAAGGATTTTGGTCGATCTGATATCCCTAACATAGTTGGAATACTAGGTCCATAAATATCTCCATCAAGAATTCCAACTTGAGCTCCCTGCTTTGCTAAAGCTAATGATAAATTAACAGAAATAGTACTTTTTCCAACACCTCCCTTTCCGGATCCAACTAGTATAATATTTTTAACGTGACTTAATATTTTTAATCCAAATTGGACTTTATGAGGAATTATTTTCCAAGAAATTTCGAGATTTGAAATTTTTATTTCGTATTTTTCCAAAGCGTTGTTAATTAATAAACGAGCTTTATCTAACATATCATTAGCAGGAAAATCTAATTCAAATTTTAATTTGATTGGCGAGTTTTCAGGAGGGTTGATAGAATTTTTTAAAAAATGTGATAAATCCAAATCAATGTTTGGATATTTGATAGTTTTATTGCAGTGCGAATTTGATCTATTGTCACAACCATGTCATCATTACATTTTATGTATGTTATTTTTAAATTAAAAAAACAAAAATTATATAAGTATATCGATACTTTATTCTAAATAAAAAATTATTTTTGTATTTTATTTAAGTCAAGGCAAGTTAATAATAAAATATATCGATATGAAATAATCAATTCTGTAACTTTTCTTAATCATATCGATAAGAATTAGTCAAAAAATATTATTTAGTCTGTCTTTCGTTGTATAAAAAGATAATTATGTCTAGAACTTTATTTGTTACAACAGCTTTACCTTATGCTAATGGATCTTTTCATATTGGTCATATTATGGAATATATTCAAGCCGATATTTGGGTACGATCAATGAGAATGTCTGGTCATACAGTCTATTTTATATGCGCAGACGATGCCCATGGTGCTCCAATCATGCTAAAAGCTGAGAAAGAAGGGCTATCTCCAGATAAATTAGTCAAACTCTATACAAGAGAACGAAAAAAATATCTGAATGGTTTTCAAATAGAATTTGATCATTGGCATTCAACTAATTCAGCAGAAAATAGGCAATTATGTTGTGATACCTATTATCTTTTAAAGAAAAATGGTTTTATTGAAACACGAAGTATTGAACAATTTTATGATCCAATTAATGGAATGTTTTTAGCAGATCGTTACATTAAAGGGGAATGTCCAAAATGTCATGGAAAGGACCAATTTGGTGATTCTTGCGAATTGTGTGGTGCTATTTATTCACCTGATGAATTAATTCAACCTTATTCAGATTTAAGTGGAACTAAACCTATTAAAAGATTCTCTGAACATGTTTTTTTTAAATTATCAGATCCAAATTGTATAAAATTTTTAAAAAATTGGGTTGCTGGAAAAAATTCATCTGGCAATTTTCATTTACAAACTGAAGTACAAGCTAAAACATATGAATGGTTAGGTATAGGAAAAAATAAATCTTCCTTAAAAGATTGGGATATTTCTCGAGATTATCCTTATTATGGAATTGAAATTCCTGATCAGCCTGGCAAATACTTTTATGTTTGGTTAGACGCAACAATTGGATATTTATCATCGTTAAAAGCTTATTGTACTTTGAAAAAAATTGATTTTGAATCTTTGATAGCTCCAAACAGTAATACTGAACAAATACATTTTATTGGAAAAGATATTATTTATTTTCATACATTATTTTTACCTGCAATATTGAAATTTTCAGGCAGAAAAACTCCAGATACATTAAATGTGCATGGTTTTATTACTATAAATGGAGAAAAAATGTCAAAAAGTCGAGGAATTGGTATTTGTCCTATGCAGTATTTAAAAATAGGTATGAATCCAGATTGGATACGTTATTATTTTGCATCAAAACTTAATCATAGAATTGAAGATATTGATTTTAATTTTCAAGAATTTACAAGCCGAGTTAACGGAGATTTAATTGGAAAATATATTAATATTGCTAGTCGAACATCTAATTTTATTACAAAATGCTTCAATGGAGTTTTAGATTATGAAGAGGAAACTCAAAAAATATTATTGGATGATATAAAACATAGAACTAATTCTGTCCGATTGCTTATTGAAAATAGAAATTACCGTTATGCAGTACGTGAAATTATGAATTATGCTGATCATATTAATCAGAATATAGATACCGCAAAACCATGGGTGTTAAATAAAGCAACAGAAAATCTGAAAAATGAGCGCAATCAATTGCAACACGCATGTTCGAATGCTTTAGCTGGTTTCAAAGCATTAACTGTAATGCTTTGCCCTATTCTTCCAAAGCTTACGACATGTATTGCCAAAAATTTTTTAAAATTGATACTGATTTTAAATGGCAAGATGCAAGTATCTTGCCTAAAAATATATTGCCATTCAAGCATTTTGTGGAACGAATTGATCCAAAAATGATAGAAAAATTGTCCTCAAGATTGTAAAAATTATATAAAATTAAGATTTTTATTTTGTCGAACTTGCCATTCTGCATGTATCAGAGAATTATATACTAAATCATCTAGGCCCATTAGTATTACAAATATAGCCATTCTAATAGAAATGCCATTATCGGTCTGACGAAATATTGCTAATCTGGGATCATTATCTAAATCTGTACTTAAATCATTAGCTCCATGCCTGCTATCACGAGGTAATGGATGCATGATAACAACATCATTTTTACAATAAAGATTAATAATTTCTTTATTAATCCTAAAATCAGAAGTATATCCTTTACAATTTTCTAATGCATCATCTCGTTCTCTTTGAACACGAGTTGCATACACAATATCTGCATTAACTAAACCTTCAGATAAATTTTTCTTAAACTCAAAAATATTATTATTTCGATATGAAGAATCCTCAAGTACAGAATTTGGAATTTCCATTCCAACAGGTGAAATTAATGAAATTTTTAAACCTTTATAAAAAGATAAAAGTTTAACAAGTGAATGCACAGTTCGTCCATTTTTTAGATCTCCAACAATAGCTATATGAGCTCCATCTAATTTTTTTCCCAGATTGGAAAATTCAGTTTTAATTGTATATAAATCAAGTAAAGCTTGACTTGGATGTTCTCCTGAACCATCTCCGCCATTTATAATTGGAATATCAGTTACTCGAGAAAATTCCTTTACTGATCCTTTTTCAGGATGTCTAATCACCATAATGTCGACATATCCACTCATTACTCTGCTAGTATCATAGATTGATTCTCCCTTTGCCATTGATGAGAAAGTAAATCCTGTTGTATCACATACGGATCCACCTAATCTGCAAAAAGCTGATCCGAAGCTAACTCTTGTACGAGTGCTAGCTTCAAAAAATAGGTTTCCTAATACAGCACCATCTAATATTTTAGATATTTTTTTTCTTTGTGCAACAGGCTGTAATATGTCAGCTATTTTAAATAGCTGCTCGACCGAATCACGTGTAAATTGATCAATAGATAACAATTGATATTTACCGTTAAAAGAAATTTGGTCACGCAATAAGATTTTAGAAATTGACATAAAATTAATAAAAAATAAAAACAAAATTTAGAACTTTATACCAAAAAAATTTACTTATTAAAATTTAGCCTTTTTGTAAATTTTAAATTAAAAATTAGTAAGGAATAAAAAATTATGTTCAATTGTTTGGAAAATTAGCTTTTTATTTTTGATTAATTTTAATAAATCATAATTTATGCATTCAATAGAATTAATTGAATCAAGAATTATTTTTGGGTTGCGGGGATAGGATTTGAACCTATGACCTTCGGGTTATGAGCCCGACGAGCTGCCAAACTGCTCCACCCCGCGATATACTCTCATTATACACAAATTATCAAAATTAACAAATTTTCACAAAAATGTGATTATTTTAGTAATGACTTTTTATGCAGTATATTTCATTTAATAATTTATTAATAAATTATTTGATAATTTTTTAATAAATTTTTTATTTAAGAAGTCATTTAATCTTTAATAAAAAAATTTACTACTTAATATATTTGCTCAACCTATCATATATTAAAATTAAATAATCAATTTGTTAATGAAAATTTAATAGAAAACAATGTAATATTATAAAATATAAAGTTATTAAAAAACCACTATAAAAGCAATATTTATCATCTATATGATCTATAAATTTATTTATTTTAAATGAAAATGAAAATTAATTTTTAATTTAATCAATTTATATTTATTATTTTTAATATATTAGAAAATGAAATGATAAAATTAATATTTGAAAATCAGAATAAAATTTAATTTTTCTTAAAAAAATTTTGATTGATGATTTTTTAGGAATTATATGGCTGGACACAGTAAGTGGGCAAATATTCAACATCGGAAGACGCGACAAGATATTAAACGTTCTAAATTATGGACTAAAGTAATTCGTGAAATAACTGTGGCTGCACATATTGGAAATTCTTGTTCTGATAATCCTAGGCTACGAATAGCTTTGGATAAAGCAGCAAATTTTAATATACCCAAAGATAATATTCAAAAAGCAATCAATCGTGGTCTTGGAAAAAAAATTCTTCCGATTATGAAGAGATACAATATGAAGGATATACATCTGGTGGAGCCGCTGTTATTGTTAATTCAATAACAGATAATCGTTCTCGTACAACGTCTAATATCCGCCATATTTTTAAAAAATATGGCGGCAATCTAGGCCAAAATGGCTCTGTATTATTTTTATTTAAAAAATATGTTCAATTTATATTTTTTCCTCACACATTGGAATCTGATTTGATGGAGATTGCTATAAATTCAAAATCTGATGATATGTATATGAATCAAGAAAATCTTTTAGAAATCACTTCTTTACCAGAAAATTATGAAAATGTTCTTAATGCAATTAATCTTGCAAAAATAAAAATTAAAGAACATCAGTTAATTTTAAAACCAATAAGCACAATAAATTTAAACGAAGAAAATATGTTAAAAACACGAAATTTAATTAATGCCTTGAATCTTTTAGATGAAGTACAAGAAATTTATACGAACTGTATTTTTAGCAAAAAATTTTAAAAATGGATAATATTTTGTACCACCTGTTCGAAATTATTTATTAACTCTACAAAGAAAAATCGTTAAGGAATGTGAGAAATTTGAAAATTCTTCATTTATACAAGATCGTTGGATTTTTAAAGAAAAGGATAGTGAAGGCATATCTTGTTTAATTGAAAATGGAAAAACATTCGAAAGAGCAGGAATTTTATTTAGTCATGTAAAAGGAAAAAAATTGCCAAGGTCGGCTAATGTAATTTCAGAATTAGAAATTAGTCAAACTGAAAATTCATTTTGGCAAGCTATGGGGCTTTCTATTATATTTCATCCACGTAATCCTTACGTACCAATTATACATATGAATGTTCGCATGTTTATAATAAATAAAGATAATAGTCAAAATAATATAGTATTTTGGTTTGGTGGCGGAATAGATTTAACGCCTTGTTATGTATATGAAGAAGATATTATTCATTTCCATAAAACTTGTTATAAAGCGCTTTCCCCATATGGACATGATTATTACCCAAAATATAAAAAATGGTGCGATAATTATTTTTTTTAAAACACAGAAATGAAATGCGTGGAGTTGGTGGAATATTTTTTGATAATCTCAATGAGCTTGGTTTTGATAAATCATTTTCTTTAACTCGATCAGTAGGTAATGCATTTGTAGAAAGTTACTTCCCAATTTTAATAAAGAGATATATGACTCCCTATGGAGAAAAAGAACGTTTTTTCCAAACTTATCGACGTGGTCGCTATGTTGAATTCAATTTAATTTTAGATAGAGGCACTATATTTGGCTTACAATCAGGAGGTCGTACAGAATCAATTCTTTTATCCATGCCACCACTTGCCAGATGGTCTTATAACTGGAAGCCTAAAAATAATAGTCCCGAATCAAATCTTACTAAATATTTAAAACCTCGTAATTGGTTATTTTTATGAAGCGAATAGGTATTCTAGGTGGTAGCTTTGATCCTGTTCATATTGCACATATAGATTTAGCAAAATCTGCAAAACAAGTATTAAGTTTAGATGAAGTTCAATTAATGCCTATTTTCAATTCTGTCGAAAAGAAATTACAAGCTCTGCCTCATCAAAGAGTAGAAATGTTAAGATTAGCGATTTCTAAAGCAGAAATAGAAGGACTTACCTTGAATCTTACAGAAATCGAAAGAGGTGGTCTTACAAATACTATAGATACAGTGAAGTCTTTTTCTAAATCCAACAAATATATTTGGTTGTTAGGAACAGATCAGTTAGCTAATTTTTGTTTCTGGAAAAGTTGGTCAGAGATTTTGAATTATGTAAGTTTAGCTGCAATATACAGACCTGGTTTTTTCTTTAAAATTCCTGATAAATTGAATAACATTCTTTTTATAAAAGGATTAAACATCGAGTATTTATATGTTCCTTCTATTTCGTCAAATATTTCATCAACTGAGATCCGGTTGCGTCTTGCTTTAAAACAAAATACTCAAGAGTATCTTTGTAAATCGGTAAGAGAATATATATTAATTAATCATTTATATATTTCACAAAAATAATATCATGATCACATAATTAAGCAGAAACATGAGATTGATAAACATCATTATTGTTTGCTAAATGTTTTTTCTCCGATCAGAATAAATGTTAAATGCAAGTCCAGATAATACTAATATTACTGATACAATTTTCCATCTTGGTAAAGATTCATTCAATAACCAGGTTGAAGATATAATTCCAAACATAGGAACAAGCAGAGCTGTTGGAGCTACAACCATAATAGAATGACGAATCAATAACCAATTCCATACTCCAAATCCAAATAAAGTATTAGCTAATGCTTGCCAAATCACAGCTAACCATCCAGACCAACTTGCTTGGTCTAATGATATCAATATAGTATCGATACCTTCTATCGTAACAGTGAGAATCAATAAAATAGGAACAGAATAAGCACTGCTCCACACCATAAATCCTAACATATTCACACGACCTACAGATCTAATTAATAAATTGACACAAGACCAAGAAAAAGCAGCTAACAACACTGTAAATAATCCCAGTAATGTTGTTGTAGCTGATCCTTGAGAATTTTCCGCGCTATGCCAACCAACTATAATATAACCTATAGTTGCTATTGATAATGCTATTAACTGTGTAATTTTTGGGCGTTCACAATAAATAAACATAGACATAATAATTGTAAAAAATACTTGAGCTTGAACAACTAAAGAGGCCATACCTGCAGAAATATTTTTTTGCATTGCCCAAAACAATAAACCAAACTGTCCTACTCCCATCAAAATTCCTACTCCAGCAATTGCATACCAATTCACAATTGGTTTTTTAACAAAAAATAACCATGGTAAAAAAGAAAAAATAAAGCGCAGTGTAGCAAATAAGAAAGGAGGAAAATTTTCCAAACCTAATTTGATAATTACAAAATTAGTACCCCAAATAAATACTACAAGCAAAGCTAATAATAAATGAGTAAAAGGCATAAAATTTTTCACTTTATTAAAAATAAAAATGCTCTTGATATGAAAAATAATGAATTATATTTTTATACATAATATTGAGAATAGTAATATAGCTATTCTTTTTAAGATGAATTTTGAATTGATTTATGTATTCTAAAAAATTAAGTTTTATTTATAATCTCCCAAAATTTTTTAATCAGAATTAATAATAAATAAAGTTTTTCATAAAAATGAGTTAATCAAATGAAAAATATAAATTTGGAACGATAATCTAAAATTACTAAACACTAACGATAATGATTATGCCTTAATATAAAAAAACAAAAATGAATAATTCATATGAGTAAATTTGCATTTACATACAACATATACTATTTGTGAGGATTTTCTCTTAAAATTAAACAAATTATTCATTTTTGTTTACAAGATTTATTTAAAATAAAAAAGTTCTTAGCTGGTTACTTATACTAATTTCGAATTCTTGTTAGAAAATTAAAATACATCATCTCACTTTTAACAAATTTAATTATAATTAAAAAGTAATTTTTAGAAATTATACATGTTAATTTTTTTAATAAAAAATGTTAGTCGATATTTTTTGCCGAGTATTAAATAATTATGGAGATATTGGATTTTGTTGGCGATTATCTCAACAACTTCTTTTAAATAATCAGATATGGAAAATCAGAATCTGGGTTGATAATTTGGTTAGTTTTTCAAAGATTCAACCAGAAGTAAATATTAAAAAATATTATCAAACAGCAATGGATATTGAAATTATATGGTGGAACAAAAACAATCCATATATAAAAAATATTCTTCCTGGAGATATTATAATTGAAACCTTTCAATGCAATCCTCCAAAATCTTTTATCGAAGCTATGCGTAATAAAAGATTAATTTGGATTCATATTGAATATCTAACAGCTGAACCCTGGATTGATAAGTACCACGGATTAACATCTTTAAATTCTTATGGGTTTAAGAAAATTTTTTTCTTTCCTGGATTTTCAAAATCAAGTGGTGGTTTAATAAGAGAAGATTTCTTATCTCAAAGAAGAGATGAGTTACAAAATTCTTGGCCAATGCAGGAAGAATTTTTAAAAAATCTAGGAATACGGAATTCTATAATTGAGAATAGACGTTCTGGAACATTTCTTTGTACTTTATTTTGTTATCCTAAAGCTCCTGTAAATGAATTAATTAATATATTAGAAAAAAAACAAACCCCTACAATTCTTTTAATTCCAAAAGGAGTAGTTCCTAATATTGAAAATAAATGCTTACCATCTAACAAAGTCAAGATTATTAGAATTCCTTTTGTTTCACAATCTGATTTTGATCGTGTTTTATGGTGTTCAGATCTTAATTTTGTTCGAGGAGAAGATTCTTTAATACGTGCTATATGGGCAGCAAGACCTTTGGTATGGAATATTTATGAACAAAAAGAAAAAATTCATTTTAAAAAATTAGATGCTTGGTTAAATAAGTATCCTGTTCCTTTATCTGTTAAAAAATTTATTAGAGCTTGGAATAAAAGAGAAATCAAAATTATGCATGATAGTTTGAAAGAATCTCTCTTAATTAATTGGAAAAGATGGTTGAAATCATCAAAAGATTGGGATAAAAAACTAGCTTCTCAAACTGAGTTATCTCGCAATTTAGAACAATTTTTCTTTAAAAATAAGAATCCTGATAATTTTAATAAATATAATTAGAAGATCATTTAAATAATTGAAGATTTATGGAATCATTTTCATGAAAACAGCTCAAGAATTGCGTTTTGGAAATATAATATTAATTAATAAAGAACCTTTGGTTGTGCAACGTACTGAGTATAATAAATCTGGTCGAAATTCAGCTGTTGTTAAATTAAAATTTAAAAATTTATTTACAAATTCTGCCAGTGAGTTTGTATTTAAAGCAGATGAAAAATTTGAGGTAATTAATCTAGAATATAAAAAATGCATTTATTCTTATTTATCTGGATCTATATATGTCTTTATGGATGAAGAATATAATCAACATGAAATTCTATCAAATAATATTGATTCTAATACTCTGAATTATTTGCAGGAAGGTATGCATGTTGATCTGGTTTTATACAACGAATTCCCAATTTCCATTCAATTACCAAACACTGTTATTCGAGAGATCATTTATACTGAACCTGCTATTCGGGGAGATACTTCGAACAAAGTTTTAAAATCAGCAAAAATTAGCGAAAATTTAGAAATTAATGTTCCATTATTTTGTGAGATTGGTGATAAAATTGAAGTAGATACACGAACAAATGAATACAAAAATCGTATATCTGATTAAAATTTTTAAAATAAATTTATAGTAGAGCTCTATTATCTAATAATTTTGTAAATTTGCTTTTTTCTATTATATAACATACTGTGCTAGTATGTTTACTTTCACTTACAAGATTCTTTTATTCCTTATGTCAATTAAAGTTTTTAACCTTCAATGTGAAAACGGTCATATATTTGAAGGATGGTTTGGTTCTCATGAAGATTATGAGCATCAACGTACAGATGGGCTTTTGAGCTGTCCAATTTGTGAGTCAATCATCATTAGTAAAATTTTATCTGCACCTTATTTAAAGGTAACAAATCATAGTAAGGATCCTAAAAAGATCAATGATTCTAATTCAGAAAAAAATCCTGCAGTTGAATCCTCAGAAAATAAGCTTGTAAATCTACAAGCAGCTATGTTACGACATATGCGTGAATTTATAAAAAAAACAGAAAATGTTGGACTACGTTTTGCAGAAGAAGCAAGACTCATACATCAAGGCGAATCACCTGAACGTCCTATTAGAGGTTCTATTACATCAGAAGAAAGAAAATCTTTAAGTGAAGATGGCATAGAGGTCTTGATAATTCCAAATTTTTTAGATGATAAATCAATTCATTAAATAGATTCTGAACTAGCTATTGAAATTCATGTAATAGCATGTACTTCAAAGTATTCTCTTATTTCTTTTGCATTACAATTCATTATTGTAAACTTTTGAGGTAATTGTTCTATATTCTTTAAATAAGAAGGGATAGGTGGCGTTTTGCCTAACGCTTCTTTAACAGTTTCAGAAAATTTAACAGGTGAAGCTGTTTCTAGCACTAACATTGGAATTCCAGGTTCTGAAAATTTTGTCGCAACTTTAACTCCATCAGCAGTATGAGGATCGATAAAAATTTCCAAAGTTTTATAAATCCATTTAATGGTTTCAATTCGGTCTTGATGTGTACTACTTCCAGAAACAAATCCGTATTCTTTTTCAAATAAAGGTTGAAAATGAGATAAATCAAAAAATCCATTCTCTGCTAAATCTAACCATAACTTTTTTACTTGTTCAGGATCTTGTTCTACCAACTGAAAGATAAAACGTTCTAAATTGGAAGCATGTGAAATATCCATAGATGGACTTGATGTTATATAAGTCAATGCAGGTTTTCTAGGTCGATAAATACCTGTTTTAAAAAATTCTTCTAAAACATTATTTTCATTTGTAGCTAAAACGAGTCTATGAATCGGTAATCCCATACAGCGTGCTATATGACCAGCAAGAATATTTCCAAAATTTCCAGATGGAACGGTAAATGATACTTTTTTGTTTGTATCATTTGAATTAGTAGCCCTTAGCCATCCGTAAAAGTAATAAACTATTTGAGCAGCTATGCGAATCCAATTTATTGAATTTATTAAACCTAAACGATATGTTTGTTTAAATTTTAAATTAGATGATAAGAATTTAACAATATCCTGCAATTCGTCAAAATTTCCATATACAGCAATATTATGAATATTTTGGTCTTTTAACGAATACATTTGTGATCGTTGAAATAAACTCATTCGACCATATGGGGATAACATGAAAACAGAAATATTTTTTTTATTTCTTAATGCATATTCAGCAGCAGATCCAGTATCTCCAGATGTAGCACCAATAATATTTAATTTTAAATTCTTATTTATTAAAACATATTCAAATGCATTTCCAAGAAACTGCATAGCTATATCTTTAAAAGCGAGAGTTGGTCCTTGTGATAAACCTAACAATGATAGATTATTAAATAACGGCTTCAGAGTTACTATTTCTTTTCCAAAATTAAATGCTTCTGAATGATAAGTCTTTGTTATTAAAGATCTAAGATCATTAGAAGAAATTTCATTTGAAAAAATCGATAATATTTCAAACGCTAAATCTTCATAAGAAAGCTCTCTCCATTCTTCCAATTTTTGGATACCAATTTTTGGTAATGATTCTGGAATAATTAATCCACCATCAGCAACTAAACCTTCGAGCAAAATATCTGAAAAACCTTGGCACACCTCTTTTCCACGAGTAGAAATATACTTCATACTAAATTCTCCATACGCAAACGTGTTACTTTGGAACGGACGAACCTCAAAGATTCAATATTTTTGATGGCTAAATTAATATTCTCTTCAATGCTCTTATGGGTTAAGAAAATAATATCTGAACATTTATTAATAGATGGTTCTTGAAACATTGAATTAATTGAAATTGAACTTGATGCTAAAACAAGAGCTACATCAGCAAGAACACCAGGTAAATCCTCAACACTTAGTCGTAAATAATAAGAAGTAGAGATTTTTTCAATAGGCAAAATTTTTAAATCAGATAAAGAATTAGATTGAAAACCTAAGTGTGGAATACAATGCAAAGGATTAGCAGAATATAATCGTACAATATCTACTAAATCAGCAACAACTGATGAAGCTGTAGGTTGTGCACCTGCTCCCTGACCATAATATATGGTAGATCCTACAATATCACCATGAACAATTACAGCATTCATAGCTCCTTCCACATTGGATAATAAATGATTAATTGGAATCAAAGCTGGATGAACACGAATTTCAATTCCATTATAAACTCGTTTTGTAATTGCTAGAAGTTTGATACGATAACCTAATTTTTCTGCGTACAAAATATCTTCTTGAGCTAGATTTGAAATTCCTTCTATATGAACTTTTTCAAATTGAAGGGGTATTCCAAAAGCTAATGCAGAAAGTAATGTTGCTTTATTAGCAGAGTCAATACCTTCAATATCAAACGTTGGATCCGATTCTGCATAGCCTAATCTTTGAGCTTCACATAATACTTCTAAAAAAGGCAAAGTTCGTGAACGCATTTCAGAAAGAATAAAATTAGTAGTACCATTAACAATTCCAGCAAGCCATTGAATACGGTTTGCTGTTAAACTTTCTCGCATGGCTTTAATGATAGGAACGCCTCCACATACCGCTGCTTCAAATCCAACGATAACACCGTGTTTAGAAGCAGCTAAAAATATTTCATTCCCATGTTTAGCAAGCAAATCTTTGTTAGCAGTGACAATATGTTTTCCGTTAGAAATAGCTGCTAACGTTAAATCGAGGGTATTCCCTCCTATTAGTTCAACTATAATATCTATTTTTGGATCATTAACTAGCTTGTATGCATCATTTGATATTGGAATTTTATTTCCTATTCGAGAATATGCTTTATCAACATTCCTTACTGCAATGTCTGTTATTTCAATATATCGGTTAGTTCTACGATATATCTCATCTATATTTCTTGATAAAACTCTCCATGTTCCTGTACCTACTACTCCCAAACCAAGGAGACCTACCTTTATTGATTTCATTTAAACCATCCATCCTTGCGAAACATATTTCTAATACCATGTATCGCCTGAAGAATTCGTTCCTGATTCTCTATAAGAGCAAAGCGAACATAGCTATCACCACATTCTCCAAAACCGATTCCCGGAGATATAGCAACTTTTGCACCAGTTAAAACATGATTTGAGAATTTTAGGGAACCCATCATCCTATATGGCTCTGGGATTTTTGCCCAGATATACATAGATGCTTTAGGAATATCTACATTCCAACCAATTTCATTTAAACCTTTTACTAAAACATTTCGTCTAATTTGATATTGTTCAACAATTTCAGACACATAATCTTGAGGTCCTTCTAAGGCTGTAACTGCTGCCATCTGAATTGGTGTAAACGCACCATAATCATGATAACTCTTAATTTGGGCTAAAGCGCTAACTAGTTCATGATTACCTACCATATACCCAATTCTCCATCCGGCCATACTATAACTTTTACTCATCGAAAAGAATTCAACAGCAACATCTTTTGCATTCGGAACTTGCATGATTGATGGAGCTTTATAGCCATCAAAAGTAATATCAGCATAAGCCAAGTCATGAACCAATAGAATATTATATGTTTTTGCTAAATTTACAATCCGTTCAAAAAATGTCAGATCTACACATTGTGCAGTTGGGTTACTAGGAAATCCAAGAATGATCATCTTTGGCGGAATAGATAAACTCATAACATTTTTTTTTAATTCATCAAAAAAATCAATTCCAGAACCCATAGGAAATGATTTGATATTTGCACCAGCAATTACAGCGCCATAGATATGAATTGGATAACTTGGATTGGGTACTAAAACAGTATCTTCAGGATTCAATGTAGCTTGCATTAAATGGGCTAAACCTTCTTTAGACCCAATTGTAACAATTGCTTCTGAATTTGGATTTAATTCCACTGAATAACGTCTTTTATACCAATTACAAATTGCTTGACGAAGTATTGGAATACCTCTAGTTAATGAATAGCCATGATTTTCAGGTCGAATGGAAGCTTCTATTAACTTGTTAATTATATGTTTAGGGGGTGATTTATCTGGGTTACCCATAGACATATCTATAATATCTTCACCACGTTGCTGTGCAGCTATTTTTAGTTCTCTAGTTATACTAAACACATAAGGAGGTAGTTGTTCAATCCGAGAAAATTTTCTCATAAGGAAGATCCTTAAAAGACCTAATAAAAAAGAATGAAAACTAAATTTTTACCTATTTCATTCCTCAAATAGCTCTAATTAAATACTAGTTAAAATTCAACATAATTTATGATTAATACCAAAATATAACTTTTCCAATTTTGTATTTCAAATAAGCGGTAAATATTTGAAATTATATATTGATTTGAAAATGAATAGTCTATGGTAAGAAATAGTTCGCAGTGAAAAAATTCTAAGATTTTCAAAAATCTATGTAATATACTAATATCTTATCTATTTTTTAGTGCTAGACTTGGGATTTTCAAAGGATACAGGAACTATGTATAAAATATGAAATTTTATACTAAATTTAACAAAACTTTTTTAGTTTTTAAAAAAATTCCATATCAACACATATAAATAATACATTACCTACAAAATTTTACTTATAGCAAATAATTTTTCTAAAAATTAATATATCAATGAATTTTAACACTGTATATGCAAAATACTAAGAATAGAACCATGATGATTTGGTTTGTATTTAAAAAAATTTTTACAATACAAAAATGCTGAAAAAAAATCTTCCAATTGGAATTACTATGGGTGATGCAGCTGGTATCGGACCAGAAATTTTAATTCAAACCTACACTCAAGGGTTAATAAATAAATATTCGGTAGTTTATGGAAATGTTGAAATACTTAGATATGCTGCTAATTTATTAAAATCTAAAATTAGAATTGTATCATTCAATAATATTGATGAGGTCGAATTTCAAGAAGACACAATAGGAGTGATAGAATGTGAATCTGTAATGCCTAAGAAATTTTTACCTGGAAAGGTAAATCCATTAATTGGAAAAGCTTCTTTTAATTATGTTAAAGAAGCTATTATGGATGCATTAAAATGCAGAATTAGAGCTATTGTGACAGCTCCTTTAAATAAGGAATCTATGCATAAAGCTGGAGTTCAATACCCGGGCCATACTGAAATATTTGCTAAATATACTAATACAAAAAAATATGCAATGCTTCTATCTAATCGGATGATCCGAGTACTTCTGGTAACTATTCATATTCCATTATCTAAAGTTGCTGAAACAATAACATTAAATAAAGAATTATCTGCTATAGAAATGGCAAATAATGCCTGTATTCAGCTTGGTATAAAACATCCAAAAGTCGCCATAGCAGCATTAAACCCTCATGCAAGTGAAGGAGGTAAGTTTGGTATTGAAGAATCAAAATTCATTTTACCAGCAATTAGGCTTGCTCAAAAAAAAGGAATAAATGCAACAGGACCATGGCCATCAGATACAGTTTTCATGAAAGCACATCAAGGTGATTTTGATATTGTTGTTGCTCAATATCACGATCAAGGGTTAATTCCAATAAAATATCTAGGTTTAAATCATGGGGTAAATATTACTATTGGATTACCTTTTGTTAGAACTAGCGTGGATCACGGTACTGCATTTGATATTGCTTGGCAGGGAAAAGCTAATCCGGAATCTTTTATTGAAGCTTACAATTTAGCATTATTAATGACTTCAAAAGATTCTTATTGATTCTAAAGAATTAAATTTAGTAAGATTCTTTTTCAGCGTAATTTCTAAAGCGTGTAATGAAATCTTGGAATGTCAATCTTATGGTACCTATTGGACCATTTCTTTGTTTTCCAATAATAATTTCCGCTGTTCCTTTTACTAAGGAATCTGAATTATATACTTCATCCCGATAAATAAATAAAATCAAATCAGCATCCTGCTCTATAGCACCAGATTCCCTTAAATCACTCATCACAGGACGTTTATTAACTCTCTGTTCTAAGCTTCTATTTAATTGAGATAGAGCAATTAAAGGACAATTTAACTCTTTAGATAATCCTTTCAAAGATCTACTAATTTCGGAAATTTCAGTTACTCTGTTTTTTTGATTTCCAGTACCTGACATAAGTTGCATATAATCAACAATAATTAATCCAAGCTGTCCACACTGCCTGGCTAACCGCCTAGACCTTGCTCTAACTTCAGTTGCATTTAAAGCAGGAGTTTCATCAATATAAATTTGAGCATCTTGCATTAATTGCACAGCATTAGTAACTTTTGGCCATTCTTCATCAAGTAATTTTCCCGTTCGCATTCGATGTTGATCCAATCCACCAATCGAACCTAACATTCGCATAGCTAACTGTATAGCTCCCATTTCCATAGAAAAAACAGCTACAGGCAATCCCTGGTTAATTGCTACATATTCTCCAATATTCATAGCGAAAGAAGTTTTTCCCATAGATGGACGACCTGCTACAATAACCAAATCTCCAGGTTGTAAACCTGATGTCATTTTATCTAGATCAACAAAACCAGTAGGTACGCCTGTAACATCTGAACCACCATCACGATGATATAATTCATCGATACGTTCCACTACTTCTTTTAAGAGTGGACAGATTTCTCTAAATCCTGATGCATTTCGAATCCCCTCCTGAGCAATTTTAAAAACTTTAGATTCTGCTTCATCAATTATTTGTCTAGCTTCTCTACCTTCGGTATTTAAAGCAGATGCCGATATCTCATCAGAAACACTAATAAGTTTGCGCAGCATAGCACATTCACGTACTATTTCCCCATATCTTCTAATATTTGATGCAGATGGAGTATTATGAGCTAAGGAATTTAAATATAACAATCCACCAGTTTCATCAGATTTTCCTGATCTAACTAATGATTCATTAACTGTAATTACATCAGCAGGTTGATTTCTCTCAATCAATCTGACAATATGATTCCAAATTAATCGATGATCATGTCGATAGAAATTTTCCTCAACTAGTATATCTACTATACGATCCCAAGAATTATTATCTAATAATAATCCTCCTAAAACCGATTGTTCAGCCTCGATGGAATGAGGAGGAACTCGCAAATATTCAATCGAGGTAGCATTATTATTAAAAGTCATTAATAACTCTATAAAAATCTACACGTTATTATGTTAAATACAGAAAATTTTTAGAATGAAAATATATCAATTACAAACTTCATCAAGTAATGAATTAGCAAAGAGGTAATATTACCTTATCCTAATTTGTTCAAAATCCAGGTAAAAAATAGGAGGTATTCTGTCTAAAAATGGATCACTTAATCTTTTTTTGATATTAAGTGATCTTAAAAAATCGTGATGTATATAAAATAATAATGAAAAATCAATGATTAAGACTCTTCAGATTTTACATAAACAGTTATATTTTGAGAAATACCTGAACCTAGAAAGATTTTTACTGAGTATTCACCTAATTTTTTTATATGACCATCAGACAAACATATTTGAGATTTCTCAAGATTTTTAATTCCTTCTTTTTTGAGAGATTCTGCAATGTCTCTATTAGTAACAGAACCATATAAATTACCACCAACCCTTGATTTTCGAATAATTGTAATTTTAAATTCTGATAAATTTTTAGCCATTAATTTTGCTAAAACTAATTTTTTTTCTTGATCCTCTTTTAAGTCTAATCTACGAATCTCAAATTCACGAATAGATGATTCAGTTGCACGTTTCGCTATTTTTTTTGGAATTAGAAAATTTCTAGCATAACCATTTCGAACTCGCACAATTTCACCAAAATTACCTAAATTAAAAACTTTTTCAAGTAAAATAATTTTCATATAAACGCCTAGATAAATCAATGATGGTTATCGGTATATGGCAGCAAAGCTAAAAATCTAGCACGCTTTATAGCACAATCTAGTTGTCTTTGATAAACAGCTTTTGTCCCTGTTAAACGAGCTGGTGTTATTTTTCCATTTTCTTGAATGAATTCTCGCAAAGTCTCAAGATCTTTGTAATCAATTTCGTCAACTTTAGCTGCAGTAAAACGACAAAATTTTCGTCTTTTAAATAAAGGATTTTGTTGAATGAGTTTTCGTTTTTCTTTTCTTTTTCCAGAAAAAATCATATTTTTACCCTTAAATTTTTTTAATTAATTTACTTATTTTGATTTTTATTTTCATATGCTTGTTGCAAATGAAGCCTTAATTCACTTGAATTACTGCTAATTGGAGCAATAAAACCGCAAACTTGAAAAATTTTTCCTACTTTTAAAAGTGTTGATAAACTTGTAGCAATATCTCCTATTGCTACAGCTAAAATTTTTAATTTAATGTAACGAAACTCACCAGCTTCTAAAACCTCAGATTTATGAGATAAAACAACTTCCAGAACTGGCAATCCAGAAGGAGTATATCGAAGACAGCTTTCGCTTAAAACTTGAGCTGTAAGCTCTAATTTATTCATTTCTTCTTTCTGGTAATGTGAAGATTTTTCTTCAAATACTTAATTTACGAGACATGTTGAGAAGTTTTTTCAATAGTATCACTTTCAGCTACAGCCACCATACTGGATGGTAATGTTCTTGCTTTTTTTGTCTTGATCAGTAAATAGCGAAGAATTGAATCATTATAGCGAAAAGAATACTGAAGCTCGTCAATAGTAGCATGGCTGCATTGGATATTCATACAAATATAATGGGCTTTGATTAACTTTTGTATTGGATAAACCAATTGTCTGCGGCCCCAATCTTCTATATTGTGAATAACACCCCCTGAGCTACAATCAAGGAGCGATAACGCTCTGTCATTGATGAAATTTGTTCACTTTGATCAGGGTGAACAATGAACACCACTTCGTAGTGACGCATTAGTAGATTTCCTCAGATGTTATTTTTTATAAATTGTATCTCGGATTTTTCTTCTTTTTGAAGATTTAATCCTTTAAAACTACATAAAAATTCATGCAATTTTTACAAACTAAAATATTAATTTTTAATTATCTCAAATTAAAACTTTTTAAGCAAGTTAAGCTATTTTTTAAAAATTAATTTCAATCTATAAAATTTAAAAAAACTAAATAAATTTTTAATTTAACTTTCTATAACAGCGTAAGCAGAATGATTATGAATAGATTCGAAATTTTCTGCTTCGATTCGGTACCAAGTTATATCATTTTGTTCATTCAAACGAATAGCTATATCACGAACCAAATCTTCAACAAATTTTGGGTTGTTATAAGCATACTCAGTTACATAACGTTCATCTGGACGTTTAAGCAGACTCCATAATTCACAAGATGCCTCATTTTCTACTAAACGTATAATTTGTTCCATCTTTATTTCCTTGCTTGAAATAAGAGATATAGTAATATTTGAACGCTGATTATGTGCTCCATATTTTGAAATAGCTTTTGAACAGGGACATAAACTGGTAACAGGTATTTGAATAACTACTTCAAATTCTATTTCTTTATTTGTAGCTCTTGCTATCCATTTAACTTCATAATCTAATAAACTCTTAACTTTAGAAACAGGAGCAGATTTATTTATAAAATACGGAAAGATGGCATTAATATCTCCACAATCTGCTGAGAGCATTTCTAACATATTTTTTGACATCTCGCAAAACATAAAAGGCGTCATAACTTTCTTTCGATATAATTCAAGTAAAGTCATAAATCTAGACATATGAGTACCTTTTTCTTTAGCAGATAAAGATACTGTTAAAGTCCAGTAGGCAATAGTTGATTGTTCTAACCCTTCAGAATTAGAAATTATTATGGGATGACGAATATTTCGAATGCCTACACGACGAATTGGAATATGTCTTGCATCTGTCAAACTTTGAATATCAGGCAAAATTAATTTCGACATATTAGATATTATTTTTTATTTCTATAAATTGAGTAATAAAGAGATACTATTATATTAGATTAATAAATCAGGAAATCTATTTTTTATAGATAATTCAATTCCTTCTTGATCTAAACCGATATTTTTCATTAATTCTTGTCGATCACCATGCTCAATAAATTTATCTGGAATTCCAAGTTGTAAAATAGGAATATTTATATTTTCTTGATTTAATACTTCAGTAACTGCTGTACCTGCTCCTCCCATTATTGCAGAATCTTCTAATGTAACTATTGCTTTATGATTTTTAGCTAATTTTAGTATAAGTTTTTTATCTATAGGTTTAACAAACCGCATGTTCGCAACAGTTAAATCAAAAGAATCTGCAACCATAATAGCTGTTTTTACCAGAGTACCAAAACCAACAATAGCTATCTTTTTACCCTCTCTAATTATAGAACCTTTTCCAAGTTCTAGTACATTCAATTCACAAAACACAGAATCTCCATTGCCTGTTCCACGCGGATAGCGAACAGCAGCTGGACCTTGATAGTTGAAACACGTAGAAAGTAATAACCTGGTTTCATTTTCGCAAGATGGAGTTGCAATAACCATATTTGGAATGCAGCGTAAAAAAGCTATATCATAATTTCCTGCATGTGTTGGACCATCAGCACCCACTAAACCAGCTCGATCCAAAGCAAATGTAACATCCAGATTTTGCAAAGCAACATCATGAATAACCTGATCATAACCTCGTTGTAAAAATGTAGAATAAATCGCTACAATTGGTTTTAAACCTTCACAAGCCATTCCTGCAGCAAAAGTCACAGCATGTTGTTCTGCAATACCTACATCAAAATAACGATCAGGAAAATTTTGTTGAAATTCTACCAAACCACTACCTTCTCTCATCGCTGGTGTAATAGCTATTAACCTTTCATCCTGATTAGCCATATCACAAATCCAACAACTAAAAACATCTGTAAATGTTTGCTTTGAATTAAGTGTTTTCTTTTCTATTCCAATTTTCAAATCAAATTTTCCAGGACCATGATATAAAATAGGATCTGCTTCAGCGAGTTTATAACCTTGTCCTTTTTTAGTTACAATATGTAAAAATTGAACACCTGATAAATTTTTTATATTTTTTAACGTAGGTAATAATGCATTAAAATCATGACCACAAATAGGTCCTATATAATTAAATCCTAATTCTTCAAATAATGTAGCAGGTGTAAACATTCCTTTTGCATGTTCTTTAAAACGCTTAGTGAATTCAAGAATTGGTGTATTTTTAAAAATGTTATTGCTAAAGATTTTTGCTTTGGCATAAAATTTGCCTGACATTAATTTTGCTAAATAACGATTTAAAGCTCCTACTGCTGGAGAAATGGACATATCATTATCATTTAATATAACTAATAAATTAATATTTGATAAAATACTTGAATTATTCATAGCTTCGAATGCCATTCCTGCTGACATAGCTCCATCTCCTATCACAGCAATATGCCATCGGTTAATATTTTTATTACGTGAGGCAACAGCCATACCAAGGGCAGCAGAAATTGAAGTAGATGAATGTGCTGTACCAAAAGAATCATACTCAGATTCACTTCTTCTAGGAAAACCAGATATACCGCCAAATTGGCGTAAATTTTTCATGAATTCTCTTCGGCCAGTCAAGATTTTATGAGGGTAAGATTGATGACCGACATCCCAAACTATTCGATCATGAGGTGTATTGAATACATAATGTAAGGCTAAAGTTAATTCAATTGTTCCTAAATTGGATGAAAGATGTCCTCCAGTTTTTGATACTATTTCAAGGATTTCACATCGTAATTCTTTAGCTAATTCTTCCAATTTCTTTTGGTTTAAAGGTTTTAAATCAATAGGAGTTTTAATTTCATCTAACAAATTCGTTTTCATTTTTTTCCAATAGAAACTTTTCATATTCATTATTGAAATAGTTGATAAATTCTAAGAATTGTTTCTAATATTTTCGAAAAACAATAAAGTCAGCTATTTCTGCTAACCGAAAACCTGATTTTCCAAAAGGAATAAGAGCTTCATGAGCTTCTTCTCTTAATTTTTGAACCATACATTTAGCTTGTTTAATTCCTAATAAAGAAACATAAGTAGGTTTATTTTTTAATGCATCTTTACCAGATGTTTTTCCAAGGGTGCTTTCATTGGTTGTAGTATCCAAAATATCATCAACAATTTGAAAAGCTAAACCTATTGATTTTGTATAATTATCCAAAGAAGATTGCATAGTTTTATTTATATCTAAAATTAAGCTACTTAAAGTGATACAACAAGAAAAAACAGCCCCTGTTTTTAATGAATACATTCTTTTTAATTCTTCCATCGATAATTCCTGATTTACACTCTGTAAATCAATTGCTTGACCTCCAACCATTCCAACACTACCTATTGAAGAAGCTAAGATCTTTAAAGCTTTTACTGTTAAATCAGGCTTTATAGAAATTTTTGCAAGAATTTCGAAAGCTAAAGCTTGCAATGCATCACCTGTAAGTAAGGCAATAGCTTCTCCAAATTTTATATGCAAAGCAGGATTTCCTCGTCGTAATATAGCATTATCCATACAGGGCAAATCATCGTGAACTAATGAATAAGCATGAATTAATTCAATTGCAGCTGCTGCATGATCTAAAGAATTTTTTATGCCTAAAATATAATTAGGATTAGAAGAGTTACAAATAAGACCTGTGGCATAAATTAATGCTGCTCTAATACGTTTACCTCCACCTAGAACTGCATATCGCATAGCTTGATGTAAATATTCTGGAGTTACTTTAGAATCTTGTAAAAATTTTCCAAGAACAGTTTCTATATGCTGGTTCTGTAACTTCATCCAATCAGAAAATTTTGTATGATGTGAGTCCATTTATCTTTTCTTTATATTTATATTATTTAAATGAATTCGGTCTCAAAGATTTTTAATCTCTAGAAATCCAAAATGGATTATTCGCATTTTATTAAGTAATTTACTTAAAAAGTCTATGAATATAATATAAAATTTCTATCACTCTAATTTTTCATTTTACCAAATTAATTAGCATTAATAATATTGGATTCATTTTTAATAAAGAATTCATAAACTAAATATTTTTCTATTTTTCTTTTTTAAGGAAATTGTTTCTTAAAAAAGAAATTATATATCCTAAATAATGATTTTATAACTTTTTAATCATTAAGATATAAATTTCTTAAATTAAGTTTTTTGATTATAGAATTAGAATAAATTATTATTTATATGAACATTCTCAAAGTTAATAAATTTTTTGATAATCAAAATATCAATTATTTGAAAAATTTTTCATAAAATTTAAATCATTAAATTTATATATATATCTATTTTTTCAATAGACCTATTTGCATGGGAAATAGGATTTTTCGAACCTTATAAACTGTACCCCATTCAAAATGGTAATAAAGAGTAAATACTAGAATTTATCAAATTCTAACCTGTCATTTCATTTAATTATTGTTTATTTTTCAAAATTTTATAAACATTAAAAATTTGACCTAGTAGATTACCGATAAAAATATTCCAACAAATAAGTGGGCCCCGAGAGTCGAACTCGGCACCAACGGATTATGAGTCCGCTGCTCTAACCAAGCATGAGCTAGAGGCCTTTTAAAAAGTTAATTAATAAGAATTGGCATTATATTCCATATAATCTAAAATTTTCAATTTATTATATTTTATTTTAACCCTTCTAAGAAGCTTTTAAGCTTCTCAACTCTACTTGGATGACGCAATTTTCTCAAAGCTTTAGCTTCAATTTGTCGAATTCTTTCTCGAGTTACATCAAATTGTCTACCAACCTCTTCAAGAGTTTGATCCGTATTCATTTCTATTCCAAAACGCATGCGCAAGACTTTTGCTTCACGAGGAGTTAAAGAGTCTAAAACCTCTTTCACAACATCACGCATGGAACCATGTAAAGCAGCATCAGATGGAGCAAGTGTCGAAGAATCTTCAATAAAATCGCCTAAATGAGAATCATCATCATCTCCAATAGGAGTCTCCATTGAAATTGGCTCTTTAGCAATTTTTAATATTTTTCTTATTTTTTCCTCAGACATATCCATTTTTTGAGCAAAAGTAGCCGGGTCAGGTTCTGTGCCTGTCTCTTGCAAAATTTGTCGACTAATTCGATTCATTTTATTAATTGTTTCTATCATGTGAACAGGAATACGAATAGTTCGTGCTTGATCTGCAATAGAACGAGTAATAGCTTGCCGAATCCACCATGTTGCGTATGTTGAAAATTTATATCCTCGTCGATATTCAAATTTATCAACAGCTTTCATCAGTCCTATATTTCCTTCTTGAATCAAATCAAGGAACTGTAATCCACGATTTGTATATTTTTTAGCTATAGAAATAACTAAACGTAAATTTGCTTCTGTCATTTCTCTTTTAGCCTTCCTAGCTCTTGCTTCACCAGTTGCCATTCTTTTATTAATATCTTTTAAATCCTTTAATGGAAACATAATTTTATTTTGAAAATGAATTAATTTTTTTTGCAATTCTTGAATAGGAGGAATTTGACGTTTAAGAGATTCAGAAAAACTATTCTCATTAGATGTTTCGTTTAATATCCAGTTAATATTAGTCTCGTTTCCAGGAAATATTTTAACAAAACGAGATCGAGACATTCCTCCACGATTCACACAATTATATAAAATTTCTCGTTCAATTTTACGTATTTCATCAACCTTTATACGAAGTGTATCTGCTAGTTTCTCAACCATTTTTGCTGTAAAACGTATTCCAATCAATTCGTTCTGAACAGATTTTTGAGCAGTTTCATATTGTTCTGATTTATAGCCATAAATTCTACAAAAATCTTGCATCTCTTTAAATTGAAAAGCGACTTTTTCAAATTTTGATAAACTTTTTATGTGAAGGTCTTCTAATTGTTTACTTGACATTCCTCCTGCTAATCCATCTTCTATCTCATTTTCCTCAAAAATCGATCCCGAACCAGCATACTCTTCCCCGTCTTCTGGATCTATAAGTCCATCAACAATTTCATCAATTTGTAACTTTCCTTCATGAAGACGAGATACATGTACTAAAATTTCCTGAATTGTTATAGGGCATGCTGAAATAGCTATTATCATATGTTTTAAGCCATCTTCAATCCGTTTAGCTATTTCAATCTCACCTTCACGAGTTAAAAGATCTACAATTCCCATTTCTCGCATATACATTCTTACTGGATCTGTAGTACGACCAAAATCTGAATCAACTGTTGTTAGAGCTACTTCTGTTTCATCTTCTACATCATCATCATTTGTATCCACAGGAGTATTTTCACTCATAAGAAGCATTTCGGCATCAGGAGCTTGATCATAAACAGAGATACCCATATCGCTAAATGTGCTAATAATTCCATCAATCGCTTCCGCATCTACTAAATCATCAGGCAAATGATCGTTTATTTCTCCATATGTAAGATATCCACGATCTTTTCCTAATTTAATTAGTTGTTTTAGTCGATTTCTTCTTGCTTCATATTCTTCCTGAGATACAGGTCCACGAACTATTAATTCTTTAGAATCGTTCTTTAATCGTTTACCGACACGTTTGATAATTTTTAGTTCTGCCGAATTATGCTCATTATTATCTGAATCATTTTTTGAATCATGATTGATATTTTTTTTATTAAAATTTACAATATTTTCGTTATTTTTTTTGTTTAATGGTGGTCGACCAGGTCGGCGAGAAATCACTCCTGAATTTTTTTTATTTCCTTTTTTCCAGTTCCAAGTTTATTAATTATTTCTGTTTGTTTTTCTTTACTAGTTTTTTCTGAAGAATTTTTATTTAGAAGTAAATTTCTACCATTCTTAATTTTTTTTGCCTTTTTAGGTTTTTTTAAAATATCAACAAGAGTGTTTTTTCCGGTAAATTTGGTCATATTGCTTCCATAATCTATAATTTTCAAAACCTATAAGAATTTATGAATTCTAATTTATTTTTTTAATATTTCTGAAAATTATCGCAAAGTTAAAAACGAATCATCTATCTTAACAAGATAGATGATTTTAGCAGCCAATTAGATCCATTTTTTATTATATCGTATATAGCATTTTTACTAAATTTAGTATCCTATTTTGTAAATAATTTTTATTTAGACTAAAACTTACCTGTTTTTCTTATAAATTTTGCTTTTTGAGAAAGATATTGATAACGTTGACGTTCTTCATAAGAAGATAAGCCAGATTTCGCTAATTTAGTCATATCTTTATAAATTCTTTCAAACTCAATTTGGCAAAGAGCATCATCCCATTCTTTTTGCGGACAGGGTAATTTTTCTTCTCGATTAATGCTGGTTTCTAAATCTTTTAGAAAGGTTTGTAACTTTGAATGTTTGTGAGCTATTTTCGATATAGCTTCAATGCTAAACGAATTTGTTTTTTTTAATAATATAATTAAATCTTTTACTACTTCGAATGATTCGTCGTAACTTAATGTTTCAATTTGTTCATTGTTGATAGATTTAAGCAAATCTGGATATAACAGTAATAAACTTACTAATCTTTTTGCTAAAGAAGGAATAATGTCTAATTTCTTAATTTGTCTCTCTTGTTTTTGAGCATATTCAAGATTTCTGTCCTTTCTTAAAAAGGATTTTAATTCTGTGATATCTAATCTAACCAGTTTTGCAAGTTCATATTCAATTTGAAATCGTAACATACATTCAGGAATTGAATTTAATAAAGATTTAGCTTCAAGTAAACAATTAGCTCTACCTTCAGCTTCATGAATTGTATTACGTAATGATAATTCATTCAGAAAAAATTTTGATAAAGGGATAGCATTATTAATAATTTCTTGAAACATACTTACACCCATTTTACGAATGTAAGAATCTGGATCTTGTTTATCAGGAAGAAATATAAATCTTATTACAATATGATCTTTCAAAATTGGCAGACAAGTTAACAAAGCACGCCAAGCGGCTTTCTTACCAGGAACATCTCCATCGAAACAAAAGATTAAATTCTTATTAAGAAGTAATAATTTATTAATATGATTAATAGTAATAGAGGTTCCTAAAGAAGCAACAACATTATTAATACCTCGTTGTGCTAATCCAATAACATCCATATATCCCTCAACAATAAGTATAAAGTTTTTTTTTCTAATTTCATGGCGAGCTTCCCATAAACCATATAATTCATTCCCTTTAAGAAACAATAAAGTTTCAGATGAATTGATATACTTAGGCTCATTTTTACCAATAGTCCGGCCTCCGAAAGCAATTACATTTCCATTTTCCATACTTCTAATAGGAAACATAATTCTTCCCCGAAAACGATCGTAACGATTTCCTGAATCAGTTTCAACTACTAATCCAGATTCAATAAGAATTGAATCTGTATAATAATTTTTGAATATTTTTCTTAATCCATAATAATCGTTATTTGCCCATCCTAAACCAAAATATTTTGCTATATTACCGGTAATACCTCGAAGTTTAAGATATTCAATAGCTAAAGAAGAAGTTCGAAGTTCATTAATATAATGGGATAAGGCAATATCAAGTATTTTATAGTAAATTTTGTCTATTTTTCTTGCATTTTGTATTTGATTATTATTTTTAATTTCATTATCTTCAGGCAAATAATTAGCATTATTAGCTAATTCCCGTAATGATTCTTGAAAGGAAACACCAGAATATTTCATTAAAAATGAAATTGCATTTCCATGTTCACCACAGCCAAAACAATGGTAGATTTGTTTTGAAGGACTAACTACAAATGAAGGAGTGTTTTCATTATGAAAAGGACATATTCCAACTAAATTAATTCCTTTTTTCCGCAAAAGAATGTAACGTCCAATTATATCTACTAAATTGGTGCGATATAATACGTTTTGAATAAAATATTCAGGTATCAATAAATCTAACGACCTAAATTTGCAATATAAGAATATTAATACATGCGTTGAGGAAGTTTCTGAGTCCTAACCCGTTTGTATTGCCTTTTGACAGCAGCAGCTAATTTACGCTTCCTTTCTGCGGTCGGTTTTTCATAAAACTCACGCGAACGCAATTCAGTAAGCAACCCGGTTTTTTCAATTGTTCGTTTGAATCTTCGCAAAGCACTTTCAAACGGTTCATTCTCTTTTAATCGAACAGTAGGCATAAAATGTATAGTCTATTTGTAAAATAAATATTTATAAAATTAAAAATTGTTAGAGTATCTGATATGAGAATAATATGAGAATAAATAAATTCGGAGATTTTAAATATACTCTAGTATTATCAATAAGATTCATCATTCTAACATGTGAGTATTATCTTATCTACCAAAGAAATATTAGGATTTTAATCCTCTCCTCCTAACCCATGCTTCTAATTGATGTGGTTGTAAACTATCATAATCCTCAAATGGTTGATGAATCCAAGGGTTTTTATGTAAATTACAAACATGATAATCAGGGATTATTTTAGAATGTCCCTTACACCATAATACCGCTCCTCTTAATTCTGTAATGTCTGAAAATTCCTTTCTTAAATGATTATAAACATTTTTAAAAGTTAACCCTGTATCAACCATATCATCTACTAATAATACTCGACCTGATAATGTATCTCTTGTGATAGTAATAAATTTTGCAATATCTAAAATTCCTTGCTTTGTTCCTGAAGCCTCACGATAACTGCTAGTAGCTAAAATTCCTAAAGGAACATTAAAAATCCGAGACATAACATCGCCAACCCTCATCCCACCTCGAGCTAAACATAGAATTTGATCAAATTTCCAATTTGAACAATGCACCTTAAAGCTAAACATTCAATCAAATAATGATATTCATCCCAACTAACCCATTGATGGCTATCATCATTGGATGAGATACTCATGAATAAAAAATCCCCCATTAGAATTAAAACACTTTATAGCATTAAATTTTAATTCAAATTTATAGAATCATTGAAGATTCAATTTAATTTGATCAAATGGATCAGAAAGAATTATTGTTTCATTTCGATCTGGTCCAGTAGAAATCATATCAATTGGTACATCACAAACACTTTTAATGCGTTCTAGATAAACTTGTGCATTAGTTGGTAACTTATTAAAGTTTTTAACACTTTTTGTTGATTTCAACCATCCAGGAATATTTTCAAAAACAGGTTTTGCTTCTTCCAAATATTGAGAGTCACAAGGAAGCATATCATGATATTGACCATTGATATAATAACCAACACACAAACGAATTTCTTCAAATGTATCCAATACATCTAACTTTGTAATACATAAACCAGAAATACCATTTAAAAGGATAGCTCGTTTAAGAGCTGCTCCATCAAACCATCCACATCGACGAGGTCTTCCTGTAACAGAACCTATTTCTTTTCCAATAGTTGCAAGTTTTAATCCATTTTCATCCATTAATTCTGTTGGAAAAGGACCAGCTCCAACACGAGTTGTATATGCTTTAGTAATACCCAAAATATAACCTAAAGATTTCGGAGAAACACCTGATCCTGAAGATGCAATACCAGCAGTGCAATTACTACTTGTTACATATGGATATGTCCCATGATCGATATCCAACATTACACCTTGTGCTCCCTCAAATAAAAGTCTTTTCCCCAATTTTTGGAAATCTGATAACTCTTTAGAAACATCTCCAACCATAGGCATAATAAACGGCGAAACTGACATTACATTATCAAAAATTTCATTAAAATCAATCGGTTTTGAGAAAAAATATTTAGTTAGAACAAAATTATGATAATCAAGAGCTTCACGTAATTTATCATTAAAAACATTAGGGTTAAAAATATCTTGTATGCGTAAAGCTCGTCTAGCTATTTTATCTTCATACGCAGGACCAATACCTCTACCTGTTGTTCCTATTTTCTTATTTCCTTTGTATTGTTCTCGAGCCTTATCAATAGCAACATGATATGGCAGTATCAATGGACAAATTTTTGAAATTCTTAAGTGAGAACGAACTTCTATATCTGCATTTTCTAGTTCCTGAATTTCTTTAAGTAAATTTTCAATTGAAAGAACAACACCATTTCCAATAAAGCATTGAACATTAGGATACATAATTCCTGATGGAATTAACCGAAGAACAGTTTTTTTGCTGTTAATGAAAAGTGTGTGACCTGCATTGTGCCCACCTTGAAAACGAACAACACCGTCCGCAAATCCAGCTAACCAATCAATTATTTTACCTTTTCCTTCATCACCCCATTGGGTTCCAATTACTACCACATTTTTATTCATATCAAGAACTTTTGAAATTAAGAAACCTTGTCTATATTACTCAATAACGATGAATTAATTTTTTTTAACTCTCTAATTATCCATTTTCCTTCATGAAGTGATAATTCACGATCACAAAAAAATTCCCCTTGATTGAATTTATCTTCTCCACAGGTTCGAATGACGACTTCTCCTTTACTTCTCAAATAAGAAATTTTTTCAGATAAAATTGGATCTTGTGTCCAAGGAGCAGATATTGCTTTGATTTTTTCAAAAGAATTTAATTTTGAAGATAATGTACGCAAATCTAGACTGAAACCAGTAGCTTTTCTCAATCGCCCAAAAGCTAAACTTACATTATCATAGCGTCCTCCAATCACTAACGCATCATGCCATCCATCTGCATAAAAAGCAAAAGTAACACCAGAATGATAACCATAGCTACCAACATCAGCTAAATCTATACTTAAATTTACCGTAGGAAATGAGTCTGCTAATATTTGTAATGTAATTAATGACTCTGAAATGCCTTGTAATTTAGGTAATTTTTCTTTTGCCTGATGAATTATATCCACTCCACCATGCAAAGAAGGCAACAATAACAAAGCTGCTGAAGTTTTCGGGTTTATTGATCTAAGATTTTCAATAAATTCAATAAGTCCAGGAATATTTTTTTCCCGCAATAATGAAATAATGAAATTAGAATTTTTTGCTGCTAGAGGATCTGATTCTAAAATACTACGCACTATTCCAAGATGGCAAAGATCAAGACGCGGGTTTTTTATTTTAACCGTTTCTAATGTTTCTATGGCAAGTTGAATCACTTCAAGATCTGCTTCAATTCCAGCATATCCATATATTTCTGCTCCAGTTTGAAGTAATTCACGATTAGAAAATAACCCAGAAGGACGAGCATTCAAAACGCTTCCACAATAGCATAGTCGTGTTATATCTGATCTGTTAATTAACTGAGAATCAATTCGACTCACTTGAGGTGTTATATCAGCCCGAACACCAAGAGTTTTTCCAGAAAGCTGATCTATAAGTTTACAAGTTCGAAGATCTAAATCATTGCCACCAGCTGAAAGCAATGAGTCTATATATTCAACTAATGGTGGAGTAACTAACTCAAAACCGTAAGATCTGTATAAATCTAACAATTTTCGTCGAATTTCTTCAGTTCTTCTAGCTTCTGCAGGAAGCTCATCGGATAAATTTTCAGGAAGCAACCAGTTGTTCATTTTATGAAATGACTTTAAAAAATATGCAAAATATCAATATATTTAATAGAATTTAATAATTTTTTATTTACTGAATAGTTATTTATTAGGTCCTTTTATAAATTGAAAAAACTCTGAATTCGAATCAATAATGAAAGTATCTTTTTGATCAGAGAATAAAGATTTATAGGATTCTAAACTTTTATAAAATTTATAAAAATCAGAATTTTTTCCAAAAGCTTTAGAATAAATAGAACTAGCTTCAGCTTCACCTTCCCCAATAATTGATTGGGCTTTAGCATGTGCTTTTGCGACAATCTCCTCACGTAAACGATCAGCTTCGGCTCGGATTTTTTCACTTTCTGCTGCTCCAATAGAACGCAACTCATTAGCTACTCTAGTTCTTTCAGCTTCCATTCTTCGATACACTGATTCAGAAATCTCTGGAGCTAATTCAATTCGACGCAAACGTACATCGACAACTTCTATGCCTAGAGGTTCTGCACGTTTTTCTACATTGTTTAATATTTCTGTCATAACAGTCCCACGTGCTGTAGAGACAACATCTTTAACAGTTCTTACATTAACAGAAGCATTTAAAGCGTCTCGAATTTGAGCTTGCAAACGTTCTTGAGCAGCGCGTTCATTACCTCCAAATGTAACATAAAACAAACGTGGATTAGATATTTTCCATTTCACATACGAATCTATTAGCAAATTTTTCTTTTCTGAAGTTTGAATGCGTTCTGCATCTTTCGATTCAATAGTAAGAATTCGTTTATCGATCGAAACAACATTTTGAAATGGCTGCGGCAATTTAAAATAAAGACCAGGTTCGTTAATAACTTTTTTAACTTCCCCTAATGTAAATACAAGTGCATATTCACACTCATGAACTATAAACATAGTGGAAATTATCAGAACAATTGCAACAGGTAGAGCAACTAAAAATGGGAAAAGTCGTTGCATAGATTAACATGATCTCCGAATAAAATTATCGAGATGAAGATCGATTGCGTAGTAACCGATCTCGACTATCAGAATTATTATTAAGATTTTCTGGATTTGAGGATTGAACAGTATTTGGTGATTGATTTGTTAAAGAATTCCCAATAGAGTTAATATTTGAATTATCTAGCTGGGAATAATCAGATTTAACTGATTCTTGGAATCGAACATTTTTATCAAAAATAGGAAATACATCATATTGTTTCGATTATTGCTATCAATTAAAACTTTATTAACATTTGAAAACATTTGATGCATACTTTCCAAATACATTCTATCTTGAGTAATTTTTGGTGATTGTTCATATTCGACTAAAATACTAGTAAAACGCGATGCACTACCTGTTGCATCTCCAATTAACTTAGCTTTATAACCCTCCGCTTGTTCTATCATGCGTGAAGCCTGCCCACTTGCCCAAGGAACAACTTGGTTTGCATATGCTTGTCCTTCATTAATTTGGCGTTCTCGATCTTGCCCTGCTTTTACTGCATCATCAAAAGCTGATTGTACCTGCTCGGGGGTTGAACATTTTGTATAGCAACAGTATTTACTAGAATCCCTGCTTCATAATAATTTAAAATTTGCTGCATTAAACTCTGTACCTCAGCTGTTACCTCTGTACGACCTTCATACAGAATAAAATCCATTGGTTTTTTTCCAACAATTTCACGCATAGCTGTTTCAGCAGCTTGTCGAACTGAATCATCAGGACTCCGCATTTTGAAAATATAATCCGGTGCACCATCTATTCGAAGCCGGTACTGCACTACAAATTGCATATCAACAATATTTTCATCATTTGTTAGCATTAAAGCTTCAGATAACATTTTATTGCGCGAACTTCCTCTAAAACCAATTTCAAATGTGCGTAATTGTTCAGTATTTACAACTATATGTTTTTCAATCGGAAATGGTAATCTCCATTGAAATCCAGATTGGACTGTACGATTATATTGACCAAATTTTGTAATAACAGCTACTTGCCCTTCTTGAACAATAAAACATCCACTAAACAACCAAAAAGCAGAAATTATAGCAATCACTAGACCTAAGATAAAAACAGTTTTTCCAGAATTCGGAGATTTCGATTGTTTCACAGAATTATTCATTCCATTTTCTTTATGCTTTGTATTGCTAAAAAAGTTTCCAATTCTATCATTAAAATCTTTCCAAACTTCGTCAAGATCAGGCGGATTATCCTTATAAATTCGTTCATTATTTTTAGAATCAGATTCTTTTGATTCATTACTATTTGAAAAACGTCCCCAACTAGGATCGTTCAGATTAAATATATTATATATTCGAGGCATTATTTTTCTACTGCTAACTAGTTATTTACATTTGACAAAATTATAAAAAAAACCAAATTCAGAAAATAATCTTATAATCCTTTGATCGTATCATATACATATCTTAAAATCACTCGGAAGTAATATCAGAATTCAAATTAATTTCTCTAGCTGGCACGACTGTAGAAATAGCATGCTTATAAACCATCTGAGTTACAGTATTGCGCAATAGAACAACATATTGATCAAATGATTCAATCTGCCCTTGCAATTTAATACCATTGACCAAGTAAATTGATACTGGAATATGATCTTTATGCAAAGCAGTTAAAAACGGATTTTGAAGAGTTTGTCCCTTTGTGCTCATTAGTCAGGATCCCATATATTTATTTTATTAAAGTATTGTTGTAATTTCCGATGCACCCGAGACTGTACAGTGTTTTTAACAAATAGGCTATAAAATTACTCACCAATACCCAATCGAATGACATGAGAGATCTTGAATATTTGATTTCAAACATAAGGATTATATGTAGATCTAAATTCTACTCGTAGTGGAGTACCTTCCAATCTAAACGACATTTGAAAACTTTTTTCTAAATAACGACGATAAGAATTTGAAATATTATCCAAACCAGTCCCATGAACAATGACAAGAGGAGGATTTTTTCCACCTTGATGAGCATATCGCATTTTACAACGAAAAATACCTTTTCTTGGTGCGTGTTGCTCAATTGCTAATTTCAAACTTTTATTTACCTTAGGTGTTGATAGTTTGATAAATGCTGATTTATACGCATTTTCAATAGAAACAAATAAAGATTTAATTCCATAATTCTTTAATGCAGAGATTCTATGTAATTTTGCAAAAGATAAGAAATTCAATTTTCTTCTAAATTCATGTTCTATTGAATTATATTGCTCATTATTCAAATTTTCACATTTATTAATTGCAATTACAACAGATCGACCAGTTTCAAGAATAAATCCTGCAATATGAGCATCTTGTTCAGAAATGGAATCCTTTCCATCTAAAATTAATAAGACAACATTACTTTCTTTAATTGCTTGTAGCGTTTTGACAACTGAATATTTTTCCACTGGTTCAAAAATTTGTCCACGCTTGCGCAACCCAGCAGTATCGAAAAGTATATAATTTTTTTCATCAAAATTATATTTTACTTGAATAGTATCACGAGTTGTTCCTGGTTTATGAAACGAAATAACTCGATTTTCTTGTAAAATCGAGTTAATTAAAGTTGATTTTCCAACATTAGGACGACCAACAATAGCTAATTTAATTTCACTATTAGATTCTTTTTTGGAATCTAATTCCTTATCAGATATTTTATAAAAACTCTCCAAAGAATTATTAATTAGATTATTTATTCCTTCTCCATGTTCAGAAGATATTGGATAAGAATGTATAAAACCAAGTTCATAAAACTGTATTTTTACGTCGTCTTGATTCATCCCTTCTGATTTATTTATAGCAACTGATATATTTTTTTGTCCTGATTTTCGCAATAATCTTGCAATATTATAATCTTGCAAAGTGAGACCGCTTCGAGCATCCACAAGAAATATAATAGCATTGGCTTCTTTAATTGCTTGTAAAGTTTGTTTTGTTGTTTCAGATAAAATTCCATCTTTGACTTCTAAATTTAATCCCCCTGTATCAATTAAGATGAAAGATCTTCCGCTCATTTTCACTTCACCGTAGTGTCGGTCACGAGTAAGATTGGGGTAATTTGCTACTAAAGCTGATCTTGATCTTGTTAAATAATTAAACAAAGTTGATTTTCCAACATTTGTTTTTCCTACAAGAGCTATAATTGGTTTATTAAACAATTCAAAACCTTGTTTTATTTATAAATTGAAATACTAGGGATAATTAATCAACATTAAATTTCCATCATTTGATTGAATAAGAAAACCCTGTTGTGTAGATACAATTGAAGATATTACAGATCTTTTACCTAGAAAAAAACTATCAATAAGAAATCCATTGTTTTTCGAAATACAATATAAATATCCTTCTGAATCACTTATAGCCATAATATCTCCAATTATAACAGGAGCAGCTGTAAGCTGACAATTTTTTAATATTGTCTGATTCCATATAAATTCTCCATTGTGTAAGCTCAAGCTACTAATAAGATTGTCATCTGAAATTGAATAAATAAAATCTTTATCAGAAGTTATTCCTTTGATTTTATTTAAATAATTATTCCATATAATTCGACCTTCATTTAAAGTATCAAAGCAACTGATACACCCTTTGTAAGCAGCTGCACAAATAATATTATCTATAATTAAAGGCGAACCTATGATATTAATTAAATGATCTTGATAATCAATATTATGAGAATTCATAATTGAACAATTCCATTGAATAACCCCTGTTCTTATATCAACTGCTAATAGTTTTCCATTCTCAGTTCCTGTAATAAGCAAGTTATCTATCACGATCATTTTAGATGCAATATTCAATCTATTTGACACTGAACTTTTCTCTGGAATAATCCATAAATTTTCTCCATTATCAACATCAAAAGCTTGCAAAGCGTCATTGCCACTTTGGACAATTACAATACCATTATTAATGATAGGAGTTATATTTGTCGTTCCTTTGGATTTTTTTGACCATTTTAATAAACCTTTATCATTAAAAGCAAAAATTTCACCTTCTTCAGAAATTACGACAATAGTTGACCCATCTGTAGCTGGTCCAGTAGTTAATCTCATAGGTACAGATATTTTCCAGATTATATTCCCATTTAATAAATCAAATTTTCCAATAAAACCATCTGGAGTTGTAGCGTAAATTTCATTATTTAATACAACAGGATAAAAATTAGAATTTGATTCAGTTCCAATTGACGAAACCCACTTTAAATTTTTTGATAAATTAATTAAATCTTTTGAAAAATTTATTCGTTTATTGATATAAGATGTATCAAATGAACTTGAACAAGAAGATAATATGAAAATTCCTATCCACAGATAGTTAATCCTAAATAGTAAATGAGAAAAAAAATAATAAATATTATGCATTTTATAATTCTCTTTTTATAAAGAATGTATTTTTAATTTTATGACTGAATATAATTCATCTTTCTCGTTGAGTTTGCTCAGTGCATTATTCCAGGAATTTCTAGCATCTTCTTTATTACCTTGGGCTATGAAAATATCTCCTGCTCGATCAAAAAATATACTGGAAAATTCAATTGGAGGGTTTTCTAATTGACATAAAGCATCATTCCATCTTTTTTCATCTAATAGTAAATTTGCTAATCGAAGACGCGCTATGTATTGAAAAACACCATGCCTTTCCTGTTTTGAAAGCCAAACCAGTTCTTCGTAAGCATTATCAAAATTTTTTGAAATATGAAAAGCTTGAGCAGAAATTAATACACCAATAGCAGAGTAAATTGTATCACCATAATTATCACGCAAAAATTCTATTGCTGTTTTTATTCGAAAATTCTTTTCGTCATTTGAAGATATTATCTCCTGTTCTAAAGCTTCGAAACATCTCATAGCATCATTCAAATGACAAATTTGGTGATTCTTTAAATATATCCAAATTCCTGAGCTAATTGATATAAAAAAAAATATTAAACAAGCTATCACAGGAATAGATTTTAAAAACCATGTTTTAAAAGAAAAAAACTCACTCTCCATTTTGGAAGAAAATATCATTTCTTTTAGACCTTAAAAAATCAGCAAGATTATTTAATAAAACTTTTTGCTGTGGAAGATTTTTTTTCAAATACTTTATAAGCACTATTTTTTCTGCAATTTCATTTGGTCCAATCAAAATAGCAATTTCTGCTCCACTACTATCTGCCATTCTAAATTGTTTTGTAAATTCACATGATCCAGCGTGCACAATAACTGAGAACTCTGCATTACGCAATTCTTCACCTATGCGCAAAGCTAAACGTTTCGATTCGAAATCTTTATATCTAACAATATAAATATCACATTCTTTATCTTTTTGATTTAGAAAAAATTTCTTTTTTAACCACAGATCTAAAAGACGTTCAATTCCAATTGCAAAACCAACTGCAGGTGTAGACTTACCACCTAATAATTCTGTAAGTCCATTATAACGGCCACCACCACATATAGTAATACTATTACCTGAACATTCCTTAATCCATTCAAATACAGTTAAATTGTAATAATCAAGTCCACGAACTAATCTAGTGTTTATTTTAAAATTAACACTAGAATCTTCTAAATATTTACATAAATTATCAAAATAAGAACATGATTCTTTTCCAAAAAAATCAAATAGAGAAGGTGCATTTTTAACTAAATCTTGCATTTCTAGATTTTTTGTATCTAATATCCTTAAAGGATTTGAATGTAATCTTCGCTTACTATCTTCATCTAATAAATTTAAATTTTTTTTCAAATAATCAATTAAAGAATCTCTATAAGCAATTCGTTCATTTAATTCTCCTAAAGAATTTAATTCCAATCGCAGATAGTCATTTATTCCTAATTTTTTCCAAAGACGTGATAGCATGATAATTAGTTCTGCATCAATATCTGGACCTACAAAACCTAACGCTTCTACATTTGCTTGATGAAATTGACGATAACGGCCTGATTGAGGCCGTTCATGACGAAATACTGGTCCTATCGAATAAATTCTACGTGGTTTTTTATAAAGAAAATTATGCTCAATAGAAGCTCTAATAAGTCCAGCAGTAATTTCCGGTCGGATTGTTAATTGATCACCACTTAAAAAATCAGTAAAAGAATACATTTCTTTTTGAACAATATCTGTAATATTACCAATACCCCGGCAAAAAAGTTGTGTCCGCTCTAAAATAGGAACTCGAAAATTACAATATCCATAACTATGAAGCCAATCTTGGATAATATCCTCAAGTTCTTGCCAATGTGTAGCCTGCTCCGGCAATATATCTCGCATTCCTCGAACTGAAAAAATTTTAGAAGGCCGATCCATATATTTCTACTTAACTAGTTGATAATATTATTTTCAATAAAATATATTACTTACATCAATCTAACTTCTCTTAAAAGAGAAAAAAGAAAAATTTATAAAACAAAAATAAACTTTAATTAATTTTTAATTGATCCATAACGTGTTTTTACATATCGCTCAATTATTAATTGAAATTCCTGAGAAATGGATTCTCCTTTCAAAGTAATTTCATGTTTGCCATCTATAAAGACAGGAGCGGAAAGAGCTTCTCCTATACCTGGCAAACTAATTCCAATATCTGCATTTTGACTTTCACCGGGACCATTAACCACACATCCCATTACCGCAATATTCATATTTTCCACACCTGGATAATTAAATTTCCAAGAAGATATTTTTTCGTCTAAATAATTTTGAATACTATAAGCAAGTTCTTGAAAAAAACTGCTATTTGTTCTTCCACAACCTGGACAGGAAATTACCATGGGTTTAAAACTACGAATACCCATAGCTTGTAAAATTTCAATAGCTATCTTAACTTCATTACTGCGATTTCCATTTGGTTCCGGCGTTAATGATAGACGGATCGTATCACCTATTCCTTCTTGCATAAGTATAGATAGTGCTGCTGTAGAAGCTACAATACCTTTAGTTCCTAACCCTGCTTCAGTTAAGCCTAAGTGCAAAGGATAAGAACTTTTCAATGATAAATTCTTATAAACTTTAATTAAATCTTGTACTTGACTTACCTTACAAGACAAAATTATAGAATTTTTTGGAAGTCCTATTTCTTCGGCACGCTTCGCACTATTAATCGCTGAAGTCACCAGCGTGTCTTGAATTACAGACCTTTTATCTAATGGATAAGATTTTTTGCTATTCTCAAGCATTTTTTGAGATAAAAGATCATTATCTAAACTTCCCCAATTAACTCCAATTCGAACAGGTTTTTCATAAAGACAAGCTAATTCTATCATTTTCGCAAAATTATCTTGTCGTCTTTTTCCTATACCAACATTCCCAGGATTTATTCTATACTTTGACAAAGCCATTGCACAATCAGGGAAATCAGCTAATAATTTATGACCATTGTAATGAAAATCACCTACTATCGGAGTATTTATTTTCATTTTGTCAAGATGATCTCTAATAGCTGGAACACTGTTTGCAGCACTTACATTATTAACTGGAATACGAACCAAATCTGACCCGGCTAAAGTTAATTCTTTTATTTGAATAGCTGTTTCATATATATCTGCAGTATTTGTATTGGTCATTGATTGTACAATAATAGGAGATTTTCCTCCTATTGTGACGATATTATCATTCCAAGCAACATCAACAGAATATGTAAATTTTCTCAAAATATTTCCAATTGATTATATTAATAATGAAATAATTTATTTAATTAATGTAAGTCTCTTGTTTTCGGATTGTTATCCGATTAAACACTTTTCCAACCAATTGACCACATGCAGCATCAATATCAATACCTCGTGTTTTTCTAACCGTTGTGACTATTCCAGCATCGTTAAGTTTTTGCACAAAATTATAAATTTTAGATAAAGAAGAGCATTTAAATCCTGAATTTTGAAAAGAATTGAAAGGAATCAAGTTTATTTTGCAACTTATTTGACGAGCTAAATTAATAAGTTCTTTCACATGTTTTTCAGTGTCGTTTACAGAATCTATCATACAATATTCAAATGTGAGAAACTTTCTAGGAGCATAAACTAAATAACGTTCACAGGCTTCTAAAAGACATTTTAAAGGATATTTTTTATTAATAGGTACTAACTCATCACGCAAAGAATCATTTGCGGCGTGCAATGAAACAGCTAAAGCTACAGGACAATCTTTAGATAATCGATCCATTATAGGAACTATACCAGAAGTGGAAATAGTTACTCGGCGACGTGATAATGCATAAGCATTATCATCAACTAGTAACCGAAGGGCTGGTAATACTTCCTTATAATTTAGTAAAGGTTCTCCCATTCCCATGAAAACAACATTAGTTATTTTTTGAAAATTGTTATGAGAATACTTATGATTTATATCTTTTTTCTTAAAAGAATGAGATTTTTCTATCAAATATTTTGTTAGCCAAATCTGGCTAATAATCTCATTTGTATTAAGATTTCGATTGAAACCCTGATAACCAGTTGCACAAAATTTACAATTCACTGTGCAACCAATTTGACTAGAGATACACAAAGTACCTCTATCATTTTCAGGAATGAATACAGTTTCAATTAGATTATTTGTTCCAACATCAAACAACCATTTAACAGTTCCATCAGATGAATATTTCTGAGTATGAATAGGTAATGCTTCAATAAAAGCTCTTTCCGTCAAAAATTTTCGAAATTCAAAAGATAAGTCTGTCATCGATTCAAAAGAATTTATGCAAAATCTATGAATCCACTTTTGTAACTGCACAGTACGAAATGCTTGATAACCCCATTTCTGCATTAAGTTGGATAAGGCTAAATAATCTAATCCAATTAAATTAATACGTTCAGCTAATACATTTTCATTCATAAATGAAATTTTCAAAATTTAAAAATCAAGAATTATAAATATTAATTTCAGGAAAGAAGAAAGAAATTTCAAACTTTGCTGTCTCTAATGAATCAGAACCATGAACTGCATTAGCTTCAATACTATCTGAAAAATCAAATCTAATAGAGCCTGGAATTGCTTTTTTAGGATCTGTATCTCCCATTAAATCACGATTCTTTTGAATAGCATCAAACCCTTCAAGAACTTGTACAAAAATTGGGCCTGATATCATAAAATTAACCAAGTCATTAAAAAATACTCGGTTATTATGTATGGAATAAAATTGCTCAGCTTCTTTTTTAGATAATTGTAATAATCGAGCTGCTATAATTTTTAATCCAGCATCCTCAAAACGAGATAAAATTTGACCAATTTTTCTTTTAGAAACAGCGTCTGGCTTAAGAATTGAAAGAGTTTGTTGTTTTTTTAGTTTAGAATTGTTCATTTTAAATTGAGAAAAAATTAATTGAAGTTAATTAAAGTTTTTAAAACGTAAAGATACGTTTCATATTTATGAAATATAAAACATCAAATATGGTTAAAAATTTAGTCAAAATATTGATTTTTCTAAAAAAATAAAGACTAATCGACTGATTCTATCATGTATCGCACTTTTAATTTCATTTAAATGAATCTCAAAATATTCGAACCAATTCAAAAATCTGAATTTTTCTATAATAAATATTAGTTTTAATTTGTTTTCTGGAACCATGATGATTCAAAACTTATTCCCAATTATTTCAGTTGAATCTGAAAAAGATCTTACAAAAAATTTTGAACCAAATAAAATTGAATCCTATTGGTCTTCAAAATGGGAGAAGGAAGGCTTTTTTCATACTAACGGGAATGTTAAAACAAAAAAATTCGATGATAAACAAAAACCATTTTTCATACAATTTCCTCCTCCAAATGTTACTGGAAATTTACATATGGGGCATGCGTTTAATCAAACAATCATGGATAGTATAGCTAGATACCAAAGAATGTCTGGAAAAGATTTAATTTTCATTCCAGGGACTGATCATGCTGGTATTGCAACGCAATTAATTGTCGAAAGACAAATGGATGCTGAAAAAATTTCTCGTTACGAAATTGGGAGGGAAAAATTTCTAGAAAGAATATGGGATTGGAAGGATAAATCTAGAAAAAATATTACTACACAAATTCGTCGTTTGGGTACTTCGACTGATTGGTCTCGTGAATATTTTACTATGGATAAACAAGTATCAAATGGAGTAATAGAAGCCTTCGTAAAACTTTACAATCAAGGTTTGATATACCGTGGAAAAAGATTGGTTAACTGGGATCCTATACTTCTTACAGCTATATCAGATTTAGAAGTAAAATCCGAAGAAATAGATGGATATATGGTATATGTTCTTTACCCATTTTCCGATGGGCCAAAAAATATTCTAGATAAAAGAGGCAATAGACAAGTATTGATGGGGTTAACTATTGCTACCACCCGTCCAGAGACTATACCTGCTGATTCTGCAATTTGCGTACATCCGAACGATGATCGTTATAAAGAATTTATTGGAAAAACAGTAAATCTTCCATTATGTGATCGAAAAATTCCTATTATTTCTGATGAATTTGTTGATATTAAATTTGGGACTGGTTGTGTCAAAATAACAGGTGCTCATGATTTTAATGACTACACCTGTTCTATTCGTCATAATCTTTCCATAGTTTCAATATTTACTCCAGATTGTCATATGAATGACAACGCACCTGAAAAATTTCAAGGTTTGGATCGTTTTGATGCCAGGAAATTAATTATTCAGGAATTACAAGAAGCAAAATACTTAGTAAAAATTGAAAATCATAAAATCATGCAACCTATAGGAGATCGAAGTGGGGCTATCTTAGAACCTATGCTAACAAACCAATGGTTTATGAATATGACAAAACCTGCTCCAGAAGGAACTATTAATTCTGGAAAGAGTATTTCAGAAATAGGATTGAATGTTGTTGAACAAGGCTTAATCAAATTTTATCCAAAAAATTGGAAGAATATCTATGTAAATTGGCTAAATAATATCGAGGATTGGTGTATTTCACGACAATTATGGTGGGGACATCAAATCCCAGCTTGGTATTCTTCTAGTGGAAAAATCATTGTTGCATCAAATAAAACAGAAGCCATTCAAAAGGCTAAAGATATGAATATTTCAGGTGATCTAAAACAAGATCCAGATGTATTAGATACCTGGTTTTCTTCTTCTTTGATTCCATTAACAACTTTTGGATGGCCAAAAAATACCATTGATCTGGAACGTTTTTTATCTTCTGGATTATTGGTTTCCGGATTTGATATTATATTTTTTTGGGTTGCTCGCATGATTATGATGTCAACTCATTTAACAGGACAAGTTCCTTTTAAAGATATTTGTATACATGGTTTAGTTTGTGATTCTGAAGGTCAAAAAATGAGTAAATCTAAGGGCAATACCTTAGATCCTATAGATCTTATTGATGGTATTGAATTAAAAAATCTTCTTAGTAAACGGATTCTTGGACTTTCTGATTCTAAAAAAATAAAAAATATTCAAGAACATACAAAAAAGCAGTATCCAAATGGAATACCATCATTTGGAACTGATGCGCTTAGGTTAACAATGGCATCTTACGCAACTCCAGGGTATAACATAAATTTTGATCTTAGTCGTTGTGAAGGTTACCGAAATTTTTGTAATAAACTTTGGAATGCAGGACGTTTTATTTTAATAAATATAAAAAAATACAATTTCCATAAATTTTCTGAAAAATTCGAATATTCATTTACTGATTATTGGATAATTTCACGATTAGAAATTCTCAAATCAAAATTAGTTCAGAGTTTTTCTAATTACAGATTAGATAATATTGCAAATTATTTATATCATTTTATGTGGAATGAATATTGTGATTGGTATTTAGAATTTGCCAAAGTACAGATCGAAAATGGATCTAAATACCAAAGATTTACTACATTCTACACACTTATTACTGTTTTCGAATCTTTTCTAAGATTAGCCCATCCTATCATCCCTTTTATTACAGAAGAACTTTGGCAAAAAATATTTCCTTTAGCAAATTCAGAAAATAGAGATAATTTAAAGGGTCAAAGTATAAGCTTACAAACTTATCCCGCTTTAAATAATAATTTAATTAACGAAAAAGCAGAATTTGAAGTTTCAGAGTTACAAAATCAAATTGAAGCTATTAGAACATTAAAAGAAAGAATCAATTTCCAATCAAATAGAAACTCATCATTAATTATTAAAGGAGATTCAGTTATTTTATATCGCAACAAACCATACTTTTCTAACATTGAAAAAGTAACTCAGATTCGAATTGTTGATTCATTGCCACATATGACTAATGCATTAATACAAACAACTGGAAAAACAGCTTTTATGTTTGATATTGAAATAGATGTTTCAACAGAATTGGAGAGATTAAGCAAGCAAATAACTCAACTTAAGAATAAAGCATATATATCTATAAACAAATTAAAAAATTCAAATTTTGTTAATAGAGCGCCTGAAACTATCGTTAACAAAGAAAAAAATCGATTGAAAGAATTTCTTGATTCTATTGAAAAACTTAAAGAACAATATAAAAAAATTGAAATTAGAAAAAATGTTTAGATTTACTAATTAAATATTATCCGATTTTCTATGAAATATAATCCTGAATAATTTGTTCATCTGATTCACTTATCAGACCTTCATTTTTAGCATTCACAATAAGGTCAGGTCGTTTTTTAGCTGTTAAAATTAAAGATTCACGCCGTTTCCATTCAGAAATTTTCTCGTGATTTCCGCTTAATAAACATTCTGGCACACAAGAATTTTTGTAAATTCTAGGACGCGTATAATGAGGATTATCTAACAATCCTTTAAGGTTTGGATGAAAAGAATCTTGTTGAGAACTCTGATTATTGTTTAAAACACCAGGCAATAACCGGACAACAGCATCAATTATTGCTAAAGCAGCTATTTCACCACCTGAAATTACAAAATCACCCAAAGATAATTCTTGTGTTACACAGCGATCTATAAATCTCTGATCAACTCCTTTATAACGGCCACAAATTAAAATTCCTCCTGAACCGTTTGATAAACATTTAGCTTGTTTTTGGTTAAAAGGGATTCCAGTAGGAGTTAATAAAATAATAGGAGGAATATTTTTATCCAAACCTTCTTGAGCACGAGCTTTTAAAACTGAATTTGTTGTTCTTTCTAAAGAATCTGCTTTCATTACCATTCCAGGCCCACCTCCATAAGGACGATCATCCACAGAAGAATTTCCATTTTCTGTAAAATCTTTTGGATTCCAAACATGTAATTTCCATAAAGATTTTAAATATGCTCGCCCAATTACTCCATATTTACAAGAAGATATAAATATTTCTGGAAATAAACTAATAACATCAATTCTCATTAGAAATGCACAGACCAAATACTATCAATACGACGTGATTTTATATTTACCGAACTAATATATGCGTTTACAAATGGAACAAGCATTTCAAATGATGAGTTTTTTGAATTAAAAATAAATTGATTATTTTTAGATTGATACATATCTTTTTGACAAACAATTTTCAATAAAGCATGAGCTCCATTATCTAATACATCTTTCACAAAACCTATTTGAACAAGTTTTTTATCATCCATTCCATAAAAAGCACAACCAATTAAATCTATGAAATAGTACTCATCTTTATTTGTTTTAGGAAAAGAATCACGTGGTATGCATATTTGATATCCTTTTAGATTCTCTGCTTGAGTTCTATCATTTACTCCTTGTAATTTAACTGTTAGTTTTTTACCTTTTGAAGAAACCTGTAATACTTTATAATATACAGGAAGTGGATATCGATTTTCAATATGAGGATCAGATAAGTACCACTCGTTTAAAGAAGGCAAAATACTTAATTCCGGATCCAAAACTTTAAAAGTCAACCAACCCTTTAATCCATATGGAAAACTAATGTAACCTAAATTAATAAAGTTACTAATTTTTGACTTTTGAGTCATGAAAAACAATGTTAATTTTTACTGTTACTTGCTGTCACAGTAAATTTCTTAAATAACCTTTTAACAGATGGAGATAACTGAGCTCCATTTTTTAACCAATACTGAATTCGGTCTACAGAGATTTTAAAATCATTAAATGATTTTTCAGATAAGGGGTTATAAAAACCAACTTTTTCGATAAATCGGCCATCTCTCTTACTACGAGAATCTGCTGCAACTAAACTATAAAAAGGCCGTTTTTTAGCTCCACCTCGGGCCAAACGAATTACTACCATAGTATCATACTCACCTTAGTTAATCGGAATTTCTTACAATTTTAACATCTGATGTTTCAAACTTCTAGTATTGTCCCAAAAGATATCAAATCAATGATGTTCAATTTATCACTATAAAATATAGAATGTATAAACATCAATAAAAACATAAATTTTATTTATTTTCGACAAATATAGTGTTCCACTACTCCTTTCTCTAATTGTTTTTGAATTAATAAGACATTTTTAGTTTGTTTTGAAAACAACTGAAAATCATAAATAGAGTTTTGATCAGTAGTTATTATTTTAAGTATTTGTTCACTTTTCATATTAAATAATGCTTTCTTTGCACGTAGAATCGGCAAAGGACAAGTCAAATATTTTGCGTCAATTTCTATATCAAATTTCATAATTAATTTAGATATTTTCTACCTGTTCTGAAGTTTATTTTCAATCCATTTATGCAAAATGGAAATTATATCTGATGATATCCCATTTATAACACTAATCCCCATTGCAATGGTAGAATTACCGCCTCCTTTTCCATTAATTTTTTTTGTCAAAAATACCATCATTTCATCTGCTTTAATATAATTTTTAATATCGTTAGTTACGCTTAAAACCAATTGCAACCTTCCTTGAGAGAACGAGGTTAACAATATTATTGATATTTTTAATCGATCTCTTAAATGTTCAGATACACGTCGAAGTAACTTTTTATCAATATTAGAAACTGATTCAATTAATAAATTAATACCTTTAATATCATATGGTTTAATTTTTATTTCTAATTCTTTAGAGATGCTCAAAGCCAGTTTTTCATAAGTTTCACTTATTTTTTTTTCTAAATCTTTAGAAGTTTTCTGAATTTGTAGAATACGACTACCAGCATTTTCTGGTTTATCATGTAAAATATTTGCTATGCTGAAAAGCAAAGAATTTTGACTTTGCATCCAAGAAAGAACATTTTTCCCAGTAACAGCTTGTATGCGGCGAATTCCAGAACCAATTGATTCTTGAGAAATAATCTTAAAAGATCCAATATCTCCTGTTCGCTTTACATGTGTTCCTACACATAGTTCTTTTGAAAATCCAATATCAACAACACGCACAATATCTTTATATTTTTCAGTAAATAATGCTACAGCTCGATGTTTTATTGCTTCTGTATATGTCATACTAATAATCTTAGTTAATTTATTATCTAATATTTGACTGTTAACCATATTTTCTATTTTAAGGATTTGTTCGACTGTCATTGGAATAGCTTGATTAAAATCAAATCGAATTTTTTCTGAATCAATCAATGATCCATGCTGTTTAATATGATTTCCAAGAATTTGATATAAAGTTTCATGTAAAAGATGAGTCGCTGAATGATTTCGTTGGATCGATTTTCTATGTTCAATATCAACATGAGCTGAAAGAAATTTTCCTGGAAAGATTGTTCCAGATTCTACTAAACCATAATGACCAAATATTCCTGGTTGTATTTCCTGTGTATCTGAAACTAAGAATCGTGTTAAGTTATTTTCTTCAAGCGAACCTATATCTCCAATTTGACCTCCTGATTCTGCATAAAATGGTGTTTTATCTAAAACAATAACTACTTGTTGTCCAACTGAAGCTTGATTGATACTTTCTCCATTGAGCAATATAGCAACTATCTTTACTTTATTAATTTGTAATTTTTCATAACCAACAAAATATGTTTTTTTTCCTCTATAATTGACTCTTTCAAAATATTGAGAACGCATATTCGAAGATCGAGCCAAATTTCTTTGTTTTGTCATGGACAATTGAAATTCTTCCATATTCACATCAATTTTATATTCATGACAAATATCTGTTGTTAAATCAACAGGAAAACCATAAGTATCATAAAGAGAGAAAATAGTTTTTCCATCTAATTTGTCTCCAACATTCATACTATCTAAAGAATTTTTTAGTATTTTCATACCTTTGCCAAGCGTTTCTTCAAAACGTTCTTCTTCCTGTTTTATAGTTTGAATGATATATGAATCTTTATTATCAAGTTCTGGGAAACTCCCTCTCATTTCAGAAATTAAATCAGGAACTAATTTGTGAAAAAAAGGCTTAATTTGACCTAATTTATAACCATGTCGAAAAGCTCTTCGTATAATTCGTCTTAACACATAACCTCTGCCTTCATTGCTAGGAATAATACCATCTGAAATTAAAAACGAAGAAGATCGAATATGATCGGCTATGACCTTTAATGAATTATTGGATAAATCATTAATATTAGTTTCACGAGATGAAGCTAATATTAATGATTTAAACAAATCAGTATCATAATTTGAATGGACTCCTTGAAGTACAGCAGCTAATCGTTCTAGACCCATTCCTGTATCAACACAGGGTGTAGGTATTGGAATCATTTTTCCAGAAATATGACAATCGAATTGCATAAAAACTAGATTCCAGATTTCAATATAACGGTCATTTCTATTTTCTAATGAGTCAGAAATTCTTTTCCGAAAATTTAAACCGTAATCATAAAAAATTTCCGAACAAGGCCCACAAGGGCCTGTCTCAGACATTTTCCAAAAATTATCTGAATCATATTGAGAATTTTTCTTATCTCCTACACGAATAATTTGATTAGAAGGCACTCCTATTTTTGAATTCCAAATTTCATAAGATTCTGCATCATCTTTATAAACAGATATCAACAATTTTTCAGAAGGCAATTTATAAATATCAGTTAATAATTTCCATGCATAGTAAATTGCATCATATTTGAAGTAATCTCCAAAACTAAAATTTCCTAGCATTTCAAAAAATGTATGGTGCCTAGTTGTGTAACCTACATTTTCAAGATCATTATGTTTTCCTCCCGCTCGAATACACCTTTGTAATGACACAACCTTTTTATGTAAAGGCTCTTCTTTTCCTGTAAATATATTTTTAAACTGCACCATTCCAGAATTAGTGAAAAGCAAGGATGGATCTGAAATTGGTATAAGAGATGAAGAAGGAACTATTTTATGTCCTTCTGACTGAAAAAATTGAAGAAATTTTCTTCGAATATCAAAAGATTTCATTAGGAAAAATAAAGTTTTTTAAAAAAATTAATTTAAAATAAAATGAATTGTTTAAAATTATCTTATAATAATATTCAATTAAAATGAATCATTATGGAATTCTTCTCATCAATGGATACTGAATATCATAAACAATTAGCAGAACGCTTAAATAATTATCTTGAACGTGAGAAAGCTCTTCGGAGGTATCTTTAACTATTCTAGCAAAAAAAAACGTCTTGCTGTTCTAAACATAGAAATTCAGAATCCGATCATCTGGAATGATCCAAAAAAAGCACAAGCTTTAGGAAAAGAAAAAAAGTTTTTGGAAAAAACATTACAAACATTGGAATCTCTTGAAAGGGAAATTATAGATGCTAAAGAGCTGCTTCATTTAGCTTATATAGAAGAAGATCTACCTACAATAGAACATCTTAAAAAAGAATCTAACATTTTTCAAACTAAAATTGAAAATTTAGAATTTAATAGAATGTTTTCTAACCCAGCTGATCCAATGAACTGTTTTCTTGATATCCAATCTGGAGCAGGAGGAACAGAGTCTCAAGATTGGGCTTCCATTCTTTTGCGCCAATATCTTAGGTATTGTGAGCGAAAGGGCTTTAATACCGAAATTCTTGAAGAATCAGAAGGAGAAATTGTAGGTCTAAAATCTGTTACTATCAAGATAGTGGGAGATTATGCATTTGGTTATCTAAGAACTGAAACAGGAGTTCATCGTTTAGTAAGAAAAAGTCCTTTTGATTCGTCAGGAGGACGACATACTTCATTTGCAAGTATATTTGTTTACCCTGAGATTCAGGATTCATTTGATATTGAAATAAATCCAGCTGATTTGCGAATAGATACCTATCGAGCGAGTGGAGCGGGGGGCAACATATTAATAAAACAGATTCAGCTGTTCGATTAACTCATTCTCCAACTGGTATTGTTGTACAATGTCAAAATGATCGTTCGCAGCATCGAAATCGTTCTGAAGCTATGAATATGTTAAAATCAAAACTGTATGAATTAAAGATTCAGAATCGTCTAGCTGAACAAAAAAAAATAGAAGAATTAAAAACTGGCGTTTGTTGGGGAAACCAAATTCGATCCTATGTTCTTGATCAAAACCGAATTAAAGATTTGCGAACTTTTATAGAAGTATCAAATACACAGCGCGTTTTAGACGGTGACCTTGATATTTTTATTACCGCAAGCTTACAAAAAAGTATTTGATACAATATTTTAAAAATTTTTAATATAGTAAGTTACTGTTGGTAACAATGATAAAAACAATAGATAGTTTTCAACTAAATTTTATTAACTAAAAATCTATGAATATAAAAATATCTAATTCCCAGAGAAGTCCTATTAACAACAAAAATCATTTAGTTATTCAAAGAAAAGAAAAATTAACCAAAATAAGAATAAACGGAACAGCTTACCCAAATAATTTTGTTCCTAATGTCAAAGCTGCTGAATTACATGCCAATTATAATTTATCCAATACCCAAGAATTGCCTGAAATTTATCAAAATAGATTCAAATTAGCAGGTCGAATAATGCTTAAACGCATTATGGGTAAATCTAGTTTTGTTACTTTGCAAGATAGCTCAGGCCGAATCCAATTATATTTAGAGAAAAATACATTAGGTAATGATACATATCTTGAGTTTAAGCAATTGGATATTGGAGATATTATCGGAGTAGAAGGCTCTTTATTTAAAACAAAAAAAGGTGAATTATCCATTCGGGTAAAATTTATACAACTTTTAACTAAATCTTTGCGACCTCTTCCAGATAAGTTTCATGGAATTTCTAATAAAGAATTACGGTATAGGGAACGTCATGTTGACCTTATTATTAATGAAGATACGCGTCAAACTTTTGAAAAACGATCTGAAGCTCTCAATATCATTCGAAAATTTATGATTAAAGAGAATTTTTTAGAGGTAGAAACTCCTATGCTGCATCCAATACCAGGAGGTGCAATAGCCAAACCTTTTGTGACACATAACAATTCGCTTGATCTAGAAATGTACTTAAGAATCTCTCCTGAATTATACCTAAAGCGATTGATTGTTGGAGGGTTTGATAGAGTATTTGAATTAAATCGAAATTTTCGGAATGAAGGAATAAGTCCATATCATAATCCAGAATTCACAATGGTGGAATTTTATGCTGCTTATACAAATTATATATGGATGATGGATTTCACAGAAAATTTAATTAAAAAATCTTCTATGATATTCTTGGCAAATCTGTATTGAACTATCAAGAACGCGAACTTGATTTATCAAAATCCTTTGATAGGATTACTGTTTGTGAAGCTATACTTAAGTATTCCAAAAATTATGAATATCATCAGATTAATGATATTTCATTTCTTATCAAAGAAATTGCAATATCTAGCACAAAATTTTCCAATTCGGTAGATTTAAAACAAAAAAGCTTGAATTATCTTCAATTTATCTTATTTGAAGAAGTAATATCTAAAAAAATTTGGCATCCAACTTATATTGTTGATTATCCTAAAGAAATATCACCATTAGCTCGATCTTCTGATAAATCTAAAAATATTACTGAGAGATTTGAACTTTTTATAGCTGGCCAGGAAATTGCAAACGGATTTTCTGAATTAAACGATCCGGAAGAACAAGCTGAACGATTTCATATTCAAATTGAAGACAAAGATCTAGATGATGCTAAGATAATATCATTTGATAATGATTATATTCATGCTTTAGAATATGGCTTGCCACCTACAGGTGGATGTGGAATTGGCATTGATCGATTAATAATGCTTTTAACAAACAAATCAAATATTCGTGACGTCATCTTCTTTCCGACCTTGCGATCCAAATAAAATCTAATAAAACAATACTTGGGATGGCTTTACCTACTATAAAAAGTCTCTAATTAATATTAGAAAATTTTATATCTTGCATTTTTTTCACTATGCTTTTTAATATTGGATTCTCTAAATTGTTGTTTAATTTAGTCCTTGATAATAACAAATCTAACAAATCATTATCTTCCATGGACAATAAGTAGTTTAGAGCTTCTATTTCTAGATCAGTCAATTGATTCTCATAAGTATCAAGATATTGTTTGATGATCAAATCGCTTTCAAGCAAACCTCTTCTTGCATTCCAACGAAGCTTAGCCATACTAATTTTTTTAAATTCAATCACAATGCTATTCCAAATTAAACAGTCCGGCGCACCATTAATTCTTTAATTTTTCCTATTGCTAAAGTTGGATTCAGCCCTTTTGGGCAAACATCAACACAGTTCATAATTGAATGACATCGGAATAGACGATATGGATCTTCTAAGTTATCTAATCGCTCACCTGTTGCTTCATCTCGACTATCTGTAATAAATCGATAAGCTTGTAATAATCCTGCAGGGCCAACAAATTTATCAGGATTCCACCAAAAAGATGGGCATGATGTTGAACAACAAGCACAAAGAATACATTCATATAATCCATCAAGTTCTTGACGAGCATCTGGAAATTGAATACGTTCCCTTTCAGGAGGTGGAGATGTGTTAATGAGATATGGACGAATGGAATGATATTGATCAAAAAAATGTGTCATATCAACAATAAGATCACGAATAACTGGTAATCCAGGTAGAGGCTTTAATATAATAGGTTCCTTAAGATCTTGCAAATTAGTTATACAAGCAAGACCATTCTTTCCATTGATATTCATTGCATCGGAACCGCAAACTCCTTCTCTACATGATCTTCGCAAAGAAAGACTATCATCTTTGTCATTTTTAATTCTAATTAATGCATCAAGTAACATTTTATCTGAAGGAAAGATCTCAACCTCCTGTTCTTGCATATATGGACGTTTATCTTCATCTGGATTAAATCTATAAATCTTAAACTTTATGATTCGTTTGTTAATCATTATTTTACTCGGATTAAAAAGTTCGAACTTTTGGGGGAAATGATTTAACTCTTAAAGGATTCATATTCACTGGCTTATAATCTAGGATTCCACCTTCAGAATACCAAAGTGTATGTTTCAACCAATTTTTATCATCACGATCAGGGTAATCATTAAGAGCATGAGCTCCCCTGCTCTCAGTTCGAGCAGCTGCAGATTTTATCGTTGCACGAGCAACTTCAATCATGTTAGCTAATTCTAGAGCTTCAATTCGTGCGGTATTAAAAATTTTTGACTTATCCTGGAAATAAACATATTCATATTTCTTAGCTAATTCTTCAATTTTCTTAACTCCCTCATTTAATAAACAAGAAGTTCGAAAAACACCACAATAATGCTGCATTGATAAACGCAAATCATCACCAAAGTTTTGAACTTTTTCACCTGAGGAACGAGATTCTAATTTATTTAATCGTTCTATAGACTTTTCAATAGTGTGATTTGATGGTGAAAGACCGAATATATTATTTTTATCACGCAAAGTTTTTATAATAAATTGACCTGTAGAACGTCCAAAAACAATCAAATCTAGTAAAGAATTCGTACCTAAACGATTAGCTCCATGAACAGATACAGCAGAACATTCACCAATAGCGTATAAACCATTCACTATTTCATCTTCACCATACTTTCTTGATAAAACTTGACCATTCAGATTAGTAGGAATACCTCCCATTTGATAATGAATAGTAGGAACTACAGGTATCGGTTCTTTCACAGGATCAACGTTTCCAAATTTGATTGCTATTTCACGAATTGAAGGCAGTCTTCGATTTATAATATCAAAGCCTAAATGATCAAGTTTTAAAAGTACATGGTTACCATCTGATCCACATCCTCTACCTTCTTTGATTTCCTGATCCATTGATCGAGAAACAAAATCTCGAGGAGCTAAATCTTTGAGAGTAGGGGCATAACGTTCCATGAAACGTTCACCGTCTTTATTAAGTAATATTCCTCCTTCTCCACGAACTCCCTCAGTAATTAATACACCAGCTCCAGCTACTCCTGTTGGATGAAATTGCCAAAATTCCATATCTTGAAGAGGTATACCTGAACGAGCAGCCATTCCTAACCCATCACCTGTGTTAATAAAAGCGTTTGTAGATGCTGCCCATATTCGACCTGATCCTCCAGTAGCAATAACTGTAGCTTTAGCTTCTAGAATGTAAAATTCTCCAGTTTCAATTTCTAATGCAATAACTCCTACTACATTTCCCGAATTATCTTGAAGTATATCTAGTGCCATCCATTCAACGAAGAATTGAGTTTTAAGAGCAACATTACGTTGGTACAGCGTATGAAGCAAAGCATGTCCAGTTCGATCAGCTACAGCACAAGCCCTTTGTACAGGCTTTTCGCCAAAATTAGCTGTATGACCACCAAAAGGTCTCTGATAAATTGTCCCATCAGAATTTCGATCAAATGGCATGCCAAAATGCTCTAGTTCATAAACAGCATTAGGAGCTTCTCGACACATAAATTCAATAGCATCTTGATCTCCTAACCAATCAGATCCTTTTATAGTGTCGTACATATGCCAGTACCAATCATCTTCACTCATATTTCCCAACGAAGCGCTAATTCCTCCTTGTGCTGCAACAGTATGAGAACGAGTTGGAAAAACCTTGGATAAAACAACAACAGATAATCCTGCTTGTGAAAGTTGTAAAGAGCAACGCATTCCAGCACCACCAGCTCCAACAACAATTGCATCAAATTTTCGCCGAGGCAATTTGTCCAGAAAAGAAACCACGAATTAAATGCTCCAAAGAATTTTAGAAAAATAAATAGTAGAACTTAATAGCCAGAAAATGGTTAAAGTATACAAAAATAATCTTACTCCTAAAAATTTAATATAATCCATCCATATATCTCTAACACCTATCCAGGCATGCCATGCTAATGCACAAAAAGCAACAAAAGATAAAATCTGTCCCATAGGCAAAAAATACCAATGAAAAGTAAATAAATTTTTCCATTTTTCATAGGTAAGAGGCAGACTCACTACTATATATATACTAAAAATTATTGTATAAATAGCTAAAATGGCAGCACTCAATCGCTGAATAATAAAATCCATTACACCATAATGAGCACCAACAACTAAACGTTTAGATCCAAAATTTTTGCCATTAGTATTCATTTTACAGAATTCCAAATAATTTAAGGCCGAATATGAAAGTTAATATCAAACTAAAAATGAAAACTAATTTGGCAGATTTATGCGCTCGAATTTTATCAATGCCAATATGAAAATCCAATAAAAAATAACGAATACCTGCACAAAAATGATGTAAATAGCTCCAAATAATAGTCAGAAGAATTAGTTTTATGTAAAAATTTTTAAAATAGCTCATTAGGTACGAATAGCTTTCTTCTGAATTAACACTAGCTTCAAAAATAGGTAAAATAACAGTAGGAACAGAAAGAAATAATAAGGCACCACTTATTCGATGCAACAAGGAAAGTTTCCCAGATAATGGCAAACGATAATATATAATTTGCATTATATTGATATTTCGAAAATTACGAAATTTTGTACTTTGCCTTCCTAAAAAATCCAAATCCATAAATAGCCTCAAAGTCTGGAATTTATAATTTTTCTTAAAAAATTGCCTATAATAGGTATAAAAATACTAACCTTATATTATACAAATATTTAGGAATAATGAAATATTGTTGTTGATGTTTCTAAAATTCTTTTGAAATTCAACTCGGATCATAACGTAAACATAGAAGATAGGCATTCATAGATAAATTAAAGATGAAATTGTTAAATTTATTTACATATGAGTATTTGCAGAAGCATTGACCTAATAGATATTTTATTCTAAGATCGCCATGCATTTTCAACAATTTTTAATTTATAATACTGCTATCATAATTAATAAAACGATTTTATCAAATGTCTCTTCTTAATCATTTGTCAAAGGAAAACTATGTTTAAACCAGCTATGCGAATTGCTGTTACAGGTGCAGCTGGGCAAATTGGTTATGCACTTTTGTTCCGAATTGCCTCTGGTGAAATGCTAGGTAATTATCAACCAGTTATATTGAAATTGTTGGAAATTCCTGAAGAAAAAGCGCAAAATTCTCTTAATGGAACCGTCATGGAACTAAATGATTGCGCATTTCCTTTATTAAAAGAAATTTCTACACATGAAAATCCAAACGATGCGTTTAGAGATGTTGATATAGCAATTTTAGTAGGCGCTCAACCTCGAAGTTTAGGAATGGAACGCAGAGATCTTTTGAAAGCTAATGCTGAAATTTTTAAAATTCAGGGAAAAGCATTAAACGAAGTCGCTAATCAAAATGTAAAAGTTTTAGTTGTTGGTAATCCAGCGAATACAAATGCTTACATCGCAATGAAATGCGCACCAGATATTCCTAATGAATCATTCACTGCAATGCTTCGTTTAGATTATAACCGTGCAATATCCTTGTTATCCAAAAAATTAATAAGCCTGTTAATGAAATTGATAAAGTTATTATTTGGGGAAACCATTCCCCTACAATGTACCCTGATTATCGCTTTGCTACAGTGAATAATTCATGTTTATCAAAAATTATTGATGATGATATTTGGAATCGAAATGTTTTCATTCCAAGTGTGGCTCAAAGAGGAGCTTCTATTATCAAGTCCAGAGGACTTTCATCTGCAGCTTCCGCTGCTAATGCAATCATTAATCACATCCATGATTGGTTTAATGGTAGCAATAAAAAATGGGTTACTATGGGTGTTCCTTCTGATGGATCTTATGGAATTCCGAAAGATATTATTTATGGATTCCCTGTAATTACTGAATCAGGAAACTATACAATAGTAAAAGATTTGGACATTGACTTATTTTCAAGGGAAAGATTAGATTTTTCATTAAGAGAGCTTCTCGATGAACATGAAGCTGTAGAATCTATTTTTAAAAATTAATTTTTATTTCTTATAATTTGAAAATTTCGATTTATTAATTCAAAAATTTCATGGAAAACTCATTGCTTTGGTTAAAGACTTTTCATATTGTATTTATAATATCCTGGTTTTCCGGCCTGTTTTATTTACCTAGAATTTTTGTTAATCTCTCACAAACTTCAGATGAGGAAGTAAAAAAATTCTTATTAATTATGGCTAGTAAATTGTTTCGATTTATGAATATAATATCTATTCCTGCATTATTATTTGGATTTTGGATGTTTGTATTCCATGGTATAGGTAAAAATCAAAACTGGATGCATGCAAAACTTCTAATCGTTATCGCTCTTTTAGCTTATAATCATTCTTGTGGGGTCATGTTAAAAACATTCCAGAATAATAAAAATAAAAGATCCCATATTTTTTATCGATTTTTTAATGAAATACCTGTTTTTTACTTATATTATTAGTTATTTTAGTAACTATCAAACCTTTTTAAAATAGTACATACTAGAGTAGTATACAAAAATTTATTGTTTATTGTATATTTATGACGAATTCAATTATTGTTCCAAATCGTTTGCATCATTTTTTTTGCATCTTATATGAATTTTTGTTAATAATAAGCATTATACTTTTAACTACGACTATTATGGATATTTTAACTAAAGGGAATTTAAATACATTTTTTAGGCAAATAGGATTAATATCAGTAATCAGTATTTATTTTATTTTAAGTCTACGAAAAAAAGGACAAACATTGCCTATGAAAATTTGGAATATTCAACTTCTTGAAAAGAATGGAAATATACCTAATTTATCAAAAATTATTATTAGGTATACTGTGGGATGGATTCTTATTTTATCAAGTACAAGTTTGCTTTATGTTGTAATTCGTATAACTGGTAAAATGATAAGCGATTTTTACATATTAATGTCATTTCCACTTTTATTTTCTTGGACTTTTATAGATCCAGATAAACAATTGCTTCATGACCGTATAATCGGAACACGATTATACAAAGTTGTACATGATGGCATCATAGAAAGAATGGAAACAAAAAATAATATCCTTAATTCTCCTCTTTAGCATGATTGATAGTATATTTTGGAATTTCTATTGTTAGATCTACTTCACATATTATAGCTTGGCAAGATAATCTAGAATTAGAAGATAATCCCCAAGCTCTATCTAGCAAATCTTCTTCTTCTTCCGAAGCTTTATCCAAAGAATTAAATCCTTCTTTTACGATAATATGACATGTAGTACAAGCACAAGATAATTCGCAAGCATGATCTATTTTGATATTATTTTTCAATAAAGTTTTGCAAATAGAAGCACCTGGTTGTGCATGTTCTATTACAGCACCTGTAGGACATATATCTATGTGTGGTAAAATTGTTATTTTTGGCATATTTCAGGAAAAAATCATTAATATTTTTTTTCAGATAAAGCTACAGTAATGCTACGATTCATTCTCAATGTTGCAAAGTTCTTTGTTGCATCAGATAATAAATCTATAGCTTCTTGAATAGATTTTATTTCTTTTGATTCTTTTAAAAACTCTACTTTTTTCATGCAATTTTTTATATGTTGATATTCTGTGTCATCTAATAAGTCAGAATCAACTTTCATAGCATTATTGATAGATTGTAATAACTTTTGAAGTTCAATTTGAACTTTTATTAAATCACTGTTTTTCAGATCATTATTTGAATTTTTTAATCCATCAGAGATCATTTTTTCAATTTGACTAGATGTTAATCCATGTGAAGGTTTAACCGATATTTTATGTTTGATTCCCTTATTCTTTTCATAAGCTGTAACATTCAATAAACCATTTTCATCAATTTGAAACGTCACTTCAATACGAACTATTCCTGCTGTCATTGGAGGAATATCTAATAACTGGAACTTGGCTAAAGAACGACAGTCTTTCGAGAATTTGCGTTCTCCTTGAACGATATGAATATCTATTTTGGTTTGACCATCTTTAAAGGTTGTAAACTCTTGTGTTTGCGACACTGGAATTGTGCTGTTTCTCGGAATAATATTTTCAACTAATCCTCCAATTGTTTCTAATCCTAATGATAATGGAGAAACATCTAATAATAGCCAATCTTTATTAACTGTTTTATTCCCAATTAATAAGTCCGCTTGCAGAGCAGCTCCTATTGCTACTGTTTTATCCGGATCAATATTTGTTAATGGCGTTTGATTAAAAAATTTAGATACCAAATCTCTAACAATTGGCATTCTTGTTGTGCCACCTACTAAAATTATACTTTTAATATCATTTTTATTTAATCCAGAATCTGATATAACAAAATCAGTACAATTAATTGTTTTCTGCAATAAAGGTTTTATAATATTTTCTAAGCAATCTTTAGTTAAAACGAATTCTATTTCATTATTATCGCTAAGCGATATTTTTATATGAGCAGAAGTATCATTTGATAATGTTTCACGTGCTTGTTTCGAAGCTAATAACAATATACTCTGATCTAAGATGGTTCGAATTTTATTTGGATATAATTCAAAAATAAAATTATAAATAAGTTGATCAAAATCATCGCCACCTAAAGCTGGATCTCCTCCTGTTGATAATACTTCAAAAATTCCGTTTGTTAATCGAAGTATTGAAATATCAAATGTTCCTCCCCCTAAATCATATACTGCATATATACCCTCTGCTTGATTATCTAATCCATAAGCAATTGCAGCTGCCGTTGGCTCATTTATTATACGAAGTATATTTAATCCTGATAATCTTGCTGCATCACGTATAGCTTGTCTTTGATTATCATCAAAATACGCAGGAACAGTTACTACAGCACCTTCTAATCTTCCATTTAATTTTTTTTCTGTCCGTCTAATTAATGCTGAAAAAATTTCAGCAGAAACTTCGATTGGGGTAAATTCCCCTTGTGTAGTAGATAAATAAACTACACCTTCTTTATCTATGATTTTATATGGTAAAAACATAGAACTTATTTCAGCAAATGACTTTCCTAATAATCTTTTAACAGAATAAATAGTGTTTAATGGATCTGAACCTTGCAAAAATTTAGCTTTATTTCCAACATATATATTCCCTTCATGAGAATAATGAACAACAGAAGGTAATAAAGATTTACCTTCAGTATCAGAGAAAATTTTAGGAAAACCATTATGCATGGAAACAACTAAAGAATTTGTTGTTCCAAAATCTATACCTATTGAACAAACATTACTTCCTGATTCAGATGAAATCTGATCATTAGGCTCTGAAATTTGCAAAAATTTTGTCATTATTTTTTAAAAAATTCTATGTGATTGAATTGAATCCAGTTCTTTCATTAATTTTTCTAAAAACATCCATTCGCATACTTTAGTAGCTGCTTGCTTATAATTTCTTTTTTTATCCAATAAGCTCTCTAAAGAATCATGAATATTAGTTATCTCTTTTTTTAATTGCGAAGTTAAATCACACAATTTATCAAAGTCATTACCGCATTCATCTATCCAATCATGCCATTCTAATTGTTTGCTTAAAAAAGCTTTACTTACAAGGTGTGTTCTTTCTATTTCAAAATTTATTCCTGACCGTTCACAAATATATTTTGCTCGCAACAGCGGATCTTTAAGTGTCTGATAAGCTTTATTAATATAAGATGAAAATTGAACCGATGAAATTTTTTCAATTGCAAATGAAGATCCAACATAACGATCCGGATGAGCTATAGATGCAGCGGAAATCCAAGAACGCTTTAATAATTCAACATCAATAATAAATTGATTAGGTAATCTAAATAAACTGAAATAATCAATATCTATCATTATTATCTATACCATAAATGATTCTCCACACCCACATGTAGCTTTTTCATTTGGATTTTTGAATCGAAATCCTTCTTTCAAACCTTCCTTGGCATAGTCAAGTTGGGTACCATTCAAATATATAAAACTTTTCGAATCAACAATAATTTTTATTCCAAAACTTTCAAAAACTTGATCATCTGATTTTAATTTATCGACATATTCTAATTTATATGCCATACCAGAACAACCTGCTGTATAAACACCTAAACGAATACCTAATCCATGACCCCGTTTTTTTAAATAAAAATCAATATGTTCCGCAGCTTTTTGAGTAAGAAAAACAGACATATTTAAATGCCTTCCTATTCAACTTTAGAATTGGATTGTTTATTTCTATAGTCGTTTACAGCAGCTTTGATAGCATCCTCAGCTAACAATGAACAATGAACCTTTACTGGTGGCAAAGAAAGCTCTTCAACAATCTGTGTATTACGTATTTCCAATACTTGATCAAGTGTTTTTCCTTTAACCCATTCTGTTACTAAAGAACTCGAGGCAATAGCTGAACCACAACCATAAGTTTTAAATCGAGCATCCTCGATAATTCCTGATGAATTAACTTTAATTTGTAATTTCATTACATCACCACAAGCTGGTGCTCCTACCATACCAACTCCAATTGTTTCATCTTTCTTATCAAAAGAACCTACATTACGTGGATTTTCATAATGATCTAAAACCATAGCACTATATGTCATAATTCTTCGTTCCCATAAAAGTAGTCAATGTAAACTCCACTGAACAGAATTCAAATCTACACCTTCTCTAGACATTTCCCAGAGAGGGGACATGTTTCTTAATTTTTCAACTCGTATTTTTATAATATTAATTGCATAATCAATTTCTTTTTCAGTAGTAAATCTACCAATTGTAAACCGTATTGAACTGTGTGCTAGCTCGCTATTTCGACCTAAAGCACGCAACACATAAGAAGGTTCGAGACTAGCAGAAGTGCAAGCAGATCCACTAGATACAGCTAATTCTTTAACCCCCATTATCAATGATTCTCCTTCAATATAATTGAAGCTCAAATTCAGATTATGAGGAATTCGAAAATATAAATCACCATTTAGATACACCTCCTCTATTTTCGATAATCCACACCATAAACGATCGCGAAGAATCCTGATTCTTTGAAGTTCAGTTTGCATGTCTTCATATGCTAATTTAAAAGCTTCTCCCATTCCCACAATCTGATGTGTTGGTAATGTACCTGATCGAAAACCTCGCTCATGTCCGCCACCATGCATTTGTCCTTCTAAACGAACTCGAGGCTTTCGACAAACATAAAGAGCTCCAATACCCTTAGGACCATAAACCTTATGGGCTGAGAATGACATTAAATCAACCTTAATTTTTTTCAAATCAATTTCTATTTTACCAATTGCTTGAGCAGCATCTACATGAAAAATTATGCTTTTCTCTCGACATAAATTACCTATCTTTTCAATATCTTGAATAACACCAATTTCATTATTAACCATCATAACCGATACTAATATAGTATCTGAACGAATAGCAGTTTCAAAAGATTCAAAATCTAGCAAACCATTTTCTTTTACATCAAGGTACGTAACTTCAAATCCCTTTCTTTCTAATTCTCGACACGTATCCAAAACTGATTTGTGTTCTGTCTTCACTGTAATAATATGCTTACCTCGAGAAGAATAAAAAGCAGCTGCCCCCTTAATGGCTAAATTGTTTGATTCCGTAGCACCAGATGTCCATATAATTTCACGACAGTCAGCATTGACTAATTTAGCTACTTGTCCACGAGCATTCTCAACAGCATCTTCTGCTTCCCAACCAAAATAATGACTACGTGATGATGGGTTTCCAAATTTTTCAGATAACCATGGAACCATTTTTTTAACTACTCGTGAATCAACAGGAGTGGTAGAAGAATAATCCAAATAAATTGGCAGCATATTCATTTCTTTTCTGCTCCAAAAAATGAGACGTGAAAGAACTATTTCTAACTTTAACTATATAAGATTAAGATTTATTTCTGATATTACTATATTGGAATATTAAAGTCTACTAAACACTAGTAGTATCTGACATGTTGATTTATGTATCAAATATTTGAAAATTTCACTTTCATTCTAATGCATTCAAAATACATATACAACAAATTTGTTTATTAATTTCACAATACTTGTTGCTTTAATTGTATCAAAGCATTTCGAACCAATGCTGCTTTCTCAAATTCTAAATTCTTGGAACATTCAGACATTAATTTTTCTAATCGTTTAATTTCTCTATTCAAATTTTTTACATCAGATGGTAATGATTGAGATAGCAGTGTTTTTATTTTATTTTTATTAAATTTTGTCGAGCTATTTTGTTTTTCATGAATCAATAATTCTTTCACTGTTGTAAAAATACTTTTTGGTATAATTGAATTATTCATATTAAATATTAATTGTTTTTCACGCCTTCTATTAGTTTCATTAATAGTATTTTGAATTGATTTTGTGATATGATTCGCATATAAAATCGCACGTCCGTTTAAATGTCTAGCTGCTCTTCCTATAGTCTGAATTAAACTGTTTTCAGATCTTAAAAATCCTTCTTGATCAGCATCTAAAATAGCCACCAAAGAAACTTCAGGAACATCTAAACCTTCACGAAGTAAATTTATGCCAATCAATACGTCAAAGGTTCCCAATCTAAAATCTCTAAGAATTTCAGCTCTTTCCAAAGAATTAGTATCTGAATGCATATACCGAATTTTTATTCCATTTTCAGATAAAAACATAGTTATGCTTTCTGACATTCTTTTAGTTAAAGTTGTAACTATTACTCGTTCATTTACTAAAATATTTTTTTTAATTTCATTCATAATATCGTCAATTTGATTACATACAGGCCTTATTTCTATTAAAGGATCGAGAAGTCCTGTTGGCCGAATAATTTGCTCAACGATATTTTCAGCAATGTTTATTTCATAATTGCTTGGCGTTGCTGAAACAAAGATACATTGCGGCATTCTAGTTTTAAATTCTTCAAAATTTAAAGGCCGATTATCTAATGCAGAAGGAAGACGAAATCCATAATTAACTAATGTGTCCTTGCGTGATAAATTTCCACGAAACATACCAACAAGTTGTGGTATTGTAATATGGCTTTCATCAATGAACATTATTGTATCAGATGGTAAATAATCAATTAAGGTAATTGGAGCTTCACCAGGTTTTAAACCTGATAAATGCCAGGAATAATTTTCTATTCCTTTGCAAGATCCTGTTTCTTGCAAAAGTTCTAGATCAAAAATTGTTCGTTGTTCTAAACGTTCTGCTTCAGCAAAGTATCCATTTTTTTTTAATACTTTTAATCTTTTACATAATTCTAATTTAATGCTTTCTACGGCTCTAAGAATTCTGTGTCTTGATACAGAATAATGTGAGTTTGGATATATTTTATAATGATTTAAATCCTCAAAAACTTTACCAGTCAATGGATCAAAAGACTGAATCTTTTCTATTTGATCATCGAATAAATGTATTCGTATTCCAAAATCTCGATTTTCTGAAGGAAATATATCGATAATATCTCCACAAACACGGAAACTACCTCTAGAAAGATTTGAATAATCATCTCTATGATATTGCATGGATATTAAATTTGATAGAATCTCCTTATAAGAAATTGACGATCCTTTTTCTAAAAATAAAACCATTTTTAAATATTCTGATGGATGACTACCAATACCATATATACAAGAAACTGTCGATACAATAATAGTATCCCTCCTTTCAATAAGACTTTTTGTCGCTGATAAGCGCATTTGTTCTATATGTTTATTGATAGAAGAATCTTTTTCAATAAAAAGATCTTTGCTTGGTACATAAGCTTCTGGTTGATAATAATCGTAATAAGATACAAAGTATTCAACTGAATTTTTCGGAAAAAAATATTTCATCTCTGAATAAATTTGTGCTGCAAGTATCTTATTTGGGACTATTATAATAGAGGTCCTATCTAATTTAGCAATAATATTTGCCATAGTATATGTTTTACCGGATCCGGTAACACCAACTAGAGTCTGATATCTTAATCCTTTTTTTAATCCTTTAGTAAGTTCTTCCACTGCAATCGCTTGATCTCCTGCTAAAGAATATGGTTGAAAAATTTGAAATGAATTGTTTGTTGAATTAACAAATTTAAGAATTGACATGGTAGACTCAGAAACTAATAATTCATATTATTTTTAATAAACTAAACATTTACACACAAAATCATAATTTATGAAAGATATTTTCCATTCAGTAAAATTCGCACAAAAGGATCCTATTCTCGGTCTAAATGAGAAATATAATGATGATCCTCGTTCTAGTAAAGTTAATCTTGGAGTTGGCATTTATTTTGATGATAATGGTCAAATTCCTCTTTTAGAATCTATACATAAAATTGAAATTGATTATGCTAATCTTGCAATATCCCGTGGATATTTACCAATTGATGGATTGACAGAGTATAATTTAAATACTCAAAAATTATTATTTGGAGAATCTTCACATTTACTTAAACAGAATCGTGTTTTGACAATACAAACTTTAGGTGGAACTGGTGCATTAAAAATTGGCTCAGATTTTTTAAAACAGATACTCCCACAATCGAAGGTTTTAATTAGCAATCCTAGCTGGGAAAATCACCGTGCATTATTTGAACGATCTGGATTTTTAGTTGAATCTTATCCCTATTACAATAGTACTACTCATAGTATAGATTTCGAAAAAATGCATGATTCTTTAAACAAAGCTTCTGCCGGAACCATTGTTCTGTTACATGTTTGTTGTCATAATCCAACTGGTGTTGATCCAAATATTGAACAATGGAAACAAATTGCAAAAATTATTCAAGAAAATAAATTAATTCCTTTTCTTGATATGGCATATCAAGGGTTTTCAAAAAATGTAGAATCAGATTCTGCTGTTATACGAATTTTTTCTGATTTAGATATTCCTGTTTTTATTAGTTCTTCTTATTCTAAATCTTTTGCATTATACGGAGAGCGCGTTGGAGCTCTAACCATTGTAACAAACAATGAAAACGAACAAGCCAAAGTATTAAGCCAAATCAAATGTATAATTCGCACTAATTATTCTAATCCTCCTACTCATGGTGCCATGTTAGTATCAAAGATCCTAAGCACACCTCGACTATTCTCTCTTTGGAAGAAAGAATTGGAAAAAATGAGAAATCGCATTTATACAATGAGATCCTTATTAGTTAATAAGCTTGAAAATCAAGGAATCAAAGAATTTAAATTTATTTTAAAACAAAAAGGAATGTTTTCTTATTCTAGCTTAACATCTACTCAAGTTAACTATCTTCAATCAAATTACGGAATTTACATAGTATCTAGTGGACGAATTTGTATTGCAGCTTTGAATACTCATAACATAGATAATGTTGCTAACGCTATTGCTTCAGTTATAGATAAAAAATAAATAGTATTAGTGTTTAGTTGGAAAATTTTCATCTGAATTAGAAGCTGATTTTTTACTGATCAAATTAGCTTCTATAGTTTCATCTTCTAATGGTTTAGGGATGCGTTCTAATGCTAATTCGAAAACTTTATCAATCCAACGAACTGGTACTATTGATATATGATTCTTAACATTTTCTGGTATTTCAGCAAGATCTTTTATGTTTTCTTCAGGAATAAGAACTGTTTTTATACCACCACGATGAGCTGCTAGTAATTTTTCTTTCAATCCTCCTATTGGAAGAATTTCACCACGAAGTGTAATCTCGCCTGTCATTGCCAAACTAGCCTGAACAGGGATTTTGGATAAAGCAGATACCATTGCTGTTGCGATAGCGATTCCTGCTGAAGGACCATCTTTTGGTATGGCTCCTTCAGGAACATGTACATGCATATCTCTTTTTTCAAAAACACTATCAGAAAATCCTAAACGTGCAGCTCTTGAACGCACAACAGTTCTAGCAGCTTCAACGGATTCTTTCATGACATCTCCTAAAGAACCTGTTCTTTGAATACATCCTTTTCCAACCATATCTGCGACTTCAATCGTCAAAAGGTCACCATCCACTTCTGTCCAAGCAAGTCCAGTTACTTGACCAATTTGGTTTTCTTTTTCAGCCATGCCAAAATCATATCTCCGGATTCCTAAATAATCATGAAGATTATTGGCATTAATCTCTATCAATGTATGATTTGTATCAACTTTTCTCATTTCTTGAGATTTATTTTCAATTTTCTTTACAGATTCAGATGATTCTTGATCAATCAATAATTTTCTAACAACTTTTCGACAAATTTTTCCAATTTCACGCTCTAAAGATCGAACACCTGCCTCTCTAGTATAGTAACGTACTATATCTTTAAGAACAGTATCATTAATTTTTAATTCACTATCCTTTAACCCATTATTTTTCATTAATTTTGGCAAGAGATGTTCGATTGCAATATTCATTTTTTCATCCTGTGTATAACCTGAAAGACGAATTACTTCCATTCGATCTAATAAAGCAGGTAGGATGTTTAAAGTATTACTTGTTGCAACAAACATTACATCTGAAAGATCAAAGTCAATTTCAATATAATGATCTTGGAAAGTATGATTTTGTTCTGGATCTAATACTTCTAATAAAGCTGATGATGGATCACCTCGAAAATCCATACCTAATTTATCAATTTCATCCAATAAAAATAATGGGTTCCGGACTCCTGCTTTAGACATATTTTGCAAAATTTTTCCTGGCATAGAACCTATATAAGTTCGTCTATGACCTCTAATTTCTCCTTCATCACGTATACCACCCAAGGCCATTCTAACAAATTTCCTATTTGTAGCATGAGCAATGGATTGACCCAAAGATGTTTTACCTACTCCTGGAGGACCAACTAAACAAAGAATAGGAGCTTTCAATTTTTTTACACGTTGCTGAACTGCCAGATATTCTAAAATTCGTTCTTTAACCTTCTCTAAACCATAATGATCATTATTCAATACGATTTCTGAATTACTAATTGATTTGCTTATTTTACTTTTTTTTCTCCAAGGTAAATTTATAAAGGTATCAATGTAATTTCGAACAACAGTAGCCTCTGCTGACATAGGAGGCATGAGTTTAAGCTTTTTAAATTCAGATTCCACTTTTTTTCGAGCTTCGTTAGGCATTTCAGTAATAGAGATCTTTTTTTCTAATTCTTCTAAGTCTGCTCCATCTTCACCTTCTCCTAGTTCTTTCTGTATAGCCTTGACCTGTTCATTTAAATAATAATCACGTTGGCTTTTTCCATCTGTTTTTTAACACGCCTCGGATGCGTTTCTCAACTTGTAAAATATCAATCTCGGATTCCAAATGTGTTAGTAATATCTCTAACCTTTCAGAAACAGAAATAGTCTCCAATATTTTCTGTTTCTGATCTAGCTTGAGAGATAAATGAGAAGCAATAGTATCTGCTAATCGACCAACATCTTCAGTAGCAGATAACGAAGCAAGTATTTCGATTGGTATTTTTTTATTAAGTTTTACATATTGTTCAAATTGAGTTGCAACCGCACGGCGTAGACCTTCTATTTCTGAATTTTCTTCTACTTCAGGGCAAATATTATTAACTTGACATACAAAATGCGTCTCCAAATCTTCTATTTTTCGAATCATAGCTCGACTAGAACCTTCAATTAAGACTTTTACTGTCCCGTCAGGCAATTTTAATATTTGCAAGATATTAGATATACATCCAATTTCATAAACATCTTCTGGAGTAGGCTCTTCTTTTCCAGCAGATTTTTGGGCTGAAAGCATAATCTTTTTTCCAGCTTCCATAACCACCTCTAATGCTTTAATTGATCGAGGCCGGCCTACGAAAAGTGGAATGACCATATTAGGGAATACAACAACATCCCTTAATGGGAGCAAAGGAAGATCAATTAATTCAGCAGAATTAATTGATTCAGAAGGTGGAACCTGACTGAGAGACATATAAAATCCTCTGATTGGTATAGCAGGCCTGGTGAAATTAATCTTTCAGGGATCAATACCAAGAAATGGTATAAGCTGCTAAAGATATGGGATCAATAACCAAAAACTCAAGAGAAAAATAATTTCTATATAAATAAATTAATAAAAAATCTTATTATTTAATTCAATTAAGCAGCTTCATTTCGAGTTTTATGACTATCTTCATCTAAGGATGAAGAAATTTCATTTTTATATATAACAGTTGGTTTATCTAAATTTCAATATTTTTAGCATTTAATATCACTTTTTTTATATTGTTCATAGTTGGTATTTCATACATAGTATCTAATAAAGCATGCTCAACAATGGAACGTAAACCTCGAGCGCCTGTTTTTCTTTTTAATGCTTTTTTAGCAATAGCATGTAAAGTTTCAGAAGGAATCTCTAGATCTACATTTTCCATTAAAAACAATTTTTGAAATTGTTTTAAGATTGCATTGTTAGGTTCGGTTAGAATTTTTGTTAATATGTCTTCATCAAGTTCATCTAAAATTGAAATAATTGGAAGTCTCCCTACCAATTCTGGAATTAAACCAAATTTAATAAGATCTTCAGGTTCAACATTATTTAAAATTTTGCCTAATTTAAACCTTGATTTTGGATGTATAGAAGCTGAAAAACCAATCCCAGATTTTTCTGTCCGATCTTGTATAATTTTTGCAAGGCCTTCAAATGCACCTCCTACAATAAAGAGAATATTTGTTGTATCAATCTGAACAAAATCTTGATTGGGGTGTTTTCTACCACCTTGAGGTGGTACAGAAGCTACCGTACCCTCAATAAGTTTTAACAAAGCCTGTTGAACACCTTCACCAGAAACATCTCGAGTAATTGAAGGATTATCAGATTTCCGAGATATTTTATCAATCTCATCAATATAGATTATTGCATTTTGTGCTTTGTTAACATCATAGCCACAATTTTGCAATAATTTTTGAATTATATTTTCAACATCTTCACCAACATAACCAGCTTCAGTCAAGGTTGTAGCATCAGCGATTACAAACGGAACATTTAAAATTTTTGCTAATGTTTGTGCAAGAAGAGTTTTGCCAGAACCTGTAGGACCAATCAACAAAATATTGCTTTTAGCAATTTCAACTCCATCAGTGTTTTTTGAATCAAATTGTATTCTTTTATAATGATTATATACAGCAACAGCTAATACTCGTTTAGGAATATATTGACCTATGACATATTTATCTAGAAAAGATTTAATTTCAATAGGTTTTGGTAATTTAGAATAAAATGACTCACAAGTTGTAGCTTTCGCTTCTTCCAGAATGAGATTCTTACACAGATCAATGCATTCATTGCAAATAAACACTTTTGATGAAGGTCCAGCAATTAGTTTTAAAACTTCCTTTTGGTTTTTTTGACAAAAGGAACAATGCAAAGTCTTTGAATCTGTTGATTCATTGTCTTCTGACATAGTTTTTATCTCTTATAAAATTACTGTTACAAGATTATTTTTGATTTACATGTTTATTAAAAAATTAACGAGATGATAAAATTTTATCAATCAAACCATAAGAAACTGCTTCTTCAGCTGACATAAAATTATCACGTTCCGTATCATCAGTAATTTGGTCAATCGATTGACCTGTATTTTCTGCCAGTATGATATTAAGGCGTTCACGCAAACTCATGATTTCACGAGCTTGAATTTGAATATCACTAGCTTGACCTTGAGCTCCCCCTGAAGGTTGGTGAATCATAATTCTTGAATTTGGAAGTGTAATACGTTTACCTTTTTTTCCAGCAGATAACAAAAAAGCTCCCATGCTGGCAGCTAAACCAACACATAATGTTGACACATCAGGCTTGATAAATTGCATCGTATCGAAAATAGCCATGCCAGAGTACACTGACCCCCAGGAGAATTAATATAAATAGAAATATCTTTTTCAGGATTTTCAGATTCTAGAAATAATAATTGAGCTATTACAAGATTAGCTAAATGATCATTAATTGGTCCTATTAAAAATATTACGCGCTCTTTTAAAAGACGTGAATAAATATCATATGCACGCTCCCCATGCCCAGATCGCTCAATAACAATTGGAACATAATTTGAAATTGTTGTATTTTTTAAACAATATTCTGAATTAATTTTTGAGTAAGGATTAAAAAATTTTTCCATTATTAAAATGTTTATGCTCCCATTAATTTGTCAAATGGTATACATTCTTCCGTTACATTAGCCAGAGATAAAACATAATCTACAACATTTTCTTCAAGAAGAAGAGATTCTAATTTGGAACGATGTTCTTGATTAGACAAATACTGATTTACAAATTGAGCAGGTTTTTCATAATCTTGAGAGAATTCTTCTATGCGTTTAAAAATATCATCAGGTTTAACAATTATATTTCCAATTTTTACCAATTCAGAAATAATTAAGCTTAGACAAATTTTTTTCTTTGTGTTTAACAAATCTTCATTCTTAGAAATATTTTCATTAGATTTTTGAGATTCAATATGAGAATTAACGCGTTCTTTTTTCTCAAATTGAGTTTTTAATAAAATTTTAGGAATTTCAAAATTAATTGCATTGCTTAATACTTCCATAACCTCCTTTTTAGTATGATTTAGCAATCTAAATTTTGCTTGCCGATTAAGATTCTTTTCGATATTAATTTTTAGCTCATCGATGGTAATACCAGTCATACCAAGATTCTTCAGAAATTTCTCATCTAGATTAGGAAGAATAACTTTAAAAATATTTTTTATTTTTATGCCAATATGTTTTTCATTAGAAGAGTTAGAAGAGAACTTGTTCTCATTTTTATTTTTTATAGAAAAATATTTCTCTTCATTAATTTTCATACCTTTGACTGCATCTTCAAGCTCAGGTAAAACAGAATTTTGACCTAATACAAATGAAAAATTTTGTTTTTCATAATTAGCATATGGCGTTTCTTCAATTGACTCAATGAAATCCAGAGTGACATAATTTTCATTTTCAGCAGGAGAATCCGAAGGATTAAAAACAGCGTGTTGTTTTTGAAGATTATTTAATACTTTTTCAATTATTTCATCTGTTATTGTAGTAGTGTAGCGTTTTAAAGATAAAGTTGATAAATCAGGAATTTTAATTTCGGGATATATTTCAAATTTTACATTAAATATTAAAGACTCTTGAGAATTAGTATTATGCTTTGGCTCTAATTTTAAAATACCTGCAATACGAAGATGTTCTTTTTTAGCAATTAATTCGAACTTATCATTAATCAATCGATTTAAGACGCGCTGTCGAATTTCAGGGCCTTGGATCCTATCAATCATATTAATAGGAACTTTACCTGGACGAAAACCACGAAATTTAGCAGTTTGAGCTGCATTTTTTAATTCTATTTGTATTTCCTTCTCAAAGCTTTCAAAAGGGATTTCTATAGTAATTTGACGTTCCAATTCAGAAACATACTCAGTCAACTGCATTTTAAAGGATTATCCCTGGAAATAGTTAAAAATTTCAATGTAATAAAATTAAATAAAATATACTAAAATTAATTCAAAAACATATTTAACATTTTTAAAACATAATGTGACTTAAAACAATGATTACCAAAGTATCTTACACTGGCTTTAAGCGAATTTCTAATTCCCCTAAAAATATTTAAGAGAAAAATTTTATTAATAAAATTATCCATTCAAGGAAAAAATTACAACTTAGATTTAGAAAATTTAAGCTTAATTATTTTTTGAATAATACTTCAAAAATTAAAATTAGAATTTTTCAACCATCATATCTCTTAAATGATTAATTGTAAGAGCAATTAAAGAAATTCGCAGGACCAGGAAAAATTTATAAGACTTGTATTTTAGTTGCTTGAGGACCTTTTGGACCATTAGCTGTTATAAAACTCACTCTTTGATTTTCTTCGAGAGATTTAAATCCATTACTTTGAATTTCTGAAAAATGGGCAAACAAATCTTTCCCCCCTGATTCTGGGGTAATGAAACCATAACCTTTTTCCGAATTAAACCATTTAACAACACCAGTCTCCATATGTTACATGCCTCCTAAAAACAATAAATAAAGGACGGAGCCTAATAAAAACATAATCAATCAAGGAGGGACAATAGAACAATATCGAAGACCGAAAAAAGGCAATGTACTGAACGAGAATCGCAACGCTTGAAATCACATAGCACACTATCCATAGGTTCCTTGTTTAAGTCAATAGAACACAAAGATCTCTGTAGCAATAATGCAACGAGAAGAAATTAAATTAAATTAAATCCTAGTGCACCACCTTTAAATGACATTTAATTATAACATTTATAACAAAATGTTGATATACAAATTATTTATACCTTAAAAATAAATTTCTAATGGAGATAAATTAATAATACTGCTGATTTAATAATTATTGTATTACTTTTTAAATAGGAAAGTTTTATATTCTTTTTTAAGAGAACATGAATTAAAAATTTTAATAAATTAAAACATTTTGGTGAGTTAAATTTTAGATAAAGTCAAATAGACAAATTTTTACGTTCTATGAAAAATTTTTATATATTCCAATCGTTCTTTTATTTTATTTCATTTTTTATTAACATTTAAAATGTTAAAGGAAATTTATATGAATAAAATCATTATTAGTTATTTTATACAATATTGGAAATCTTTGGTGCGAAGGAGGGGATTTGAACCCCTATACTTTTTAAGTGCCAGGATCTAAACCTGGTGCGTCTACCTATTTCGCCACCTTCGCATGCAAATTAAAAATTAACTTCAGGTCATTAATTCTATTTAAATAAATCACTCTTGACAAAAATTCATGAATTCAAGATTAAAAAAATTACGTTCTTACCCATTCGAAAAATTGCGAATCTTATTATCAAATTCTATTATAAAAAATATTAATGAGAAGGAAAATACTATTAACTTATCTATTGGAGAGCCTAAACATAATGCACCAACTTGTGTTAAAGAGGCTATTTATAAAAATATCTGTGGTCTTTCGATTTATCCTTCTACAAAAGGAGATCCAAATCTTAGAAATGTTATTTCTAAATGGTTAGAAAAAAGATATGAAATACCTAGTCTGGATTCAGAAAAACAAATTTTACCAGTTCTAGGTTCACGTGAAGCATTGTTTTCTTTTGTTCAAACCATTATAGAACCTAATGATCCAGAATCCATTGTAATATGTCCTAATCCATTTTATCAAATTTATGAAGGTGCAGCATTACTTGCAGGTGCTAATCCTTATTATATTAATTTTAATCCAGAACCAGAAAAAAATTTTTCTTATGATTGGGAAAAAATACCTGAAAAAGTCTGGATAAAAACAAAGCTTTTATTTGTTTGTTCTCCGGGAAATCCAGCAGGTAATGTAATGAGTTTAGATGAATGGAAAACTATATTTAAACTTTCTAATAAATATAATTTCATAATTGCATCTGATGAATGCTATTCAGAAATTTATTATGATGAAAGTGAACCCCCCTTGGGCGCTTTACAAGCAGCTTATCTTTTAAACAAAGATAATTATAAAAACCTAATTATATTCTCCAGTTTGTCAAAAAGATCGAATTTACCTGGTTTGCGATCTGGTTTTGTTGCAGGAGATTCAAAAATCATTGAAAAATTTCTTTTATATCGTACATATCATGGTAGTGCAATGAGTCCAGTTGTAACTGCAGCTAGTATTGCAGCTTGGAAAGATGAATCTCATGTTAAAATAAATAGAGCTTTGTATAGAGAAAAATTTGATTCTGTTGTTCCTATTTTAGAAAAAGTATTACCAATTCAAAAACCACAAGCTTCCTTTTATTTATGGATAAAAGTTCCTATATTAGACACACATTTCACCTTTGAGTTATATCGAAAAAAAGAGTTATTGTATTGCCTGGCAGTTTTCTTACTCATAATACAGATAGCAAAAACTATATACGAATAGCATTAGTCGCTTCCATAAAAGAGTGTATAGAAGCAGCTCAAAAAATATATCAGTTTGTTAAAACTGATCTTTCAATCAACTAAGTTATCATACATATAAAAATATAAAATATGAATAAATATTCAAATCTAAAAAGTAAAATTGAAAAAATTTGGGAAGATCGAGATTTAAAATTTCAATCTTATTCAGAGTTAGAAACTCAAAAAACAATCAAAGAAATATTAAATCTTTTAGATTCAGGGGAAATTCGCGTAGCTGAAAAAAATAATCATGATTGGATAGTTAATGAGTGGATAAAAAAAGCTATTTTATTAGCTTTCAAATTCACAAAAAATAAAATTTTTTCCGATTCTATAATGAGATTTTATGATAAAGTTCCTTTGAAATTTTCAGATTTCACAGAAAATTCTTTTAAAGAGGGCGGTTACCGAGTCGTACCTCCTGCAACAGTTCGATATGGTTCGTTTATTGGTAAAATGTTGTCTTGATGCCATCTTTTGTAAATATCGGATCTTATATTGGTGAAGGATCAATGGTTGACACTTGGGCTACAGTAGGGTCTTGTGCACAAATAGGAAGAAATGTACATCTTTCTGGTGGCGTAGGAATCGGAGGAGTTTTAGAACCTTTACAAGCAAATCCAACTATTATCGAAGATAATTGTTTTATCGGAGCACGATCAGAAATCGTTGAAGGTGTCGTAATTGAAAAAAATTCTGTCTTATCTATGGGAGTTTTTTTATCACAAAGTACAAAAATTCTTAATAGAAGTACAGGAGAAATTACATATGGCCGCATTCCAAGTAACTCAGTTGTTGTACCTGGATCATTGCCTTCCAATGATAGTTCATATAGTTTAGCATGCGCTGTAATTGTTAAACGTGTTGATGATAAAACTCGAGAAAAAACTAGCATTAATGATCTATTGAGACTTGGATGATTAATAAATCTCTTCTTAATCTTCTAAAAAATCTAATTATTCGTCCTTCAATCACTCCAAATGACGCTGGCTGTCAATCTATGATTGCATCCAGATTACAGTTAATTGGGTTTGATTGTGAGAATCTTTCTTATGCTGAAGTAACTAACCTATGGGCATATCGGGGAACTGGTTCTCCATTAATTATTTTCGCGGGTCATACTGATGTTGTTCCTGTAGGTGAAGAATCAAAATGGAAATCAAATCCATTTTATCCATTAGAAGATAATGGATATATTTATGGACGTGGGACCTCTGATATGAAAGGTTCAATCGCAGCATTTATAATAGCAATTGAAGAATTTTTGGAAAAAAACCCAAAACATAAAGGTTCAATTGCTATTATGCTTACTTCAGATGAAGAAGGTCCTGCTGTTAATGGCACTTCAATAATCTGTAATGAATTAAAAAACAGAAAAATACAACCAGATTATTGTATTATTGGAGAACCCACTTCTGAAAAAATTTTAGGAGATGTTTGTAAAAATGGACGAAGAGGTTCTCTTTCTGGATACTTAACTGTACAAGGTGTGCAAGGTCATATTGCATACTCTAATTCTACTTCTAATCCTATACATCAACTTGCTCCAGCTTTATATAGTTTAATCAAGAAAAAATGGGATGATGGGAATCAGCACTTTCCTAGTACAACTTTCCAAATCTCAAACTTAATATCAGGAACAGGTGCTGAAAATGTTATTCCAGATAATGTAAAAATTAAATTTAATTTTCGATTTTCTCCTGAAAGTACTATTGAAAGTTTAAAAACACAAGTAAATGAGATTTTAAAAAAATCCAATATACAATATTCTTTAGATTGGAAAATAAATGGGAAACCATTTTTAACATTACCAAACACTTTAACAAAAGCACTCGGCAAATCCATTTATAAAGAAACAAATATTCTTACTAAATTATCAACATCAGGTGGAACTTCAGATGGACGTTTTATAACTAAAATTTGCCCTCAGGTTGTTGAATTTGGCCCGATAAACGAATCTATACATAAAATAGATGAATCAATAAAAATATCTGATTTAGAGTTATTAAAAAATATATATAAATCAACTCTTGAAAATATTTTACTGGTATAGGGATAATTATCTATCAATAATTTCCAATTTAGCAATATTTAATGATAAAATTTTTATCCCTGCATTATAAAAATATATTTTGGCTTGCGATTCTTCACCTAGAGAATATAATTCTTTTATAATTCCACAACCAAAATGATGATGATTTATTAATTGTCCAATATAAAAATATTGGTTATCCAATCTAATTTTGGATAGGCAAGAATTAGTTATATTATTTTCTTTATTTAAAAACTTATGATTATATTTTTGATAAATATTTGAATGAGAAATTGGTTTTATCCATCTTAAATTTGATTCTGGAATTTCTTTTAAAAATCTTGATGGTAAAGAATTCTTTTTTTTTCCATGTAATGTTCGAGTTTTAGCTAATGATACATAGAGTTTCTTTCTTGCTCGTGTAATAGCAACGTACATTAAACGACGCTCTTCTTCAATACTTTTTGAATTATTCAAACTATTTTCATGCGGGAATAACCCTTCTTCTAATCCAGAAATGAAAACAGTATCAAATTCCAAGCCTTTAGATGCATGAACAGTCATTAATTGAACTGTATGAATATTTGTTTTATCATCCATTTCATGAATCTTCATATTATCGTCTGATTCCAAAGAAACAAGTGATAAAAAAGATACTAATCTATCAAGATTATTTTCAAATATCTCAGAATTTTCATCTTTTAAAAAATTTTTGCCGAATTTACTAATTCGCTTAAATTTTCTAAACATTCATTTTTCTTATTTTCTTCCTCATAATACAATTTAAGTCCACTTTTTCTATAACATAAAGAATTAAATCAGGAAGACTTAATTCTTTTAATTTCTTTATAAAGTCATCAATTAAATCTGAAAATTTTAAAAGATTAATTTTTCCTCGTGTATTTACAATATTTATTGCATCATGTAAACTGATATTATTTTCAATAGCTATAGATGATATATCATCTATAGTTTTCAAACCTATCCCACGCGCTGGAAAATTTACAACACGTATCCAAGATATATCATCTTTAGTATTTACTATTAATCGTAGATACGCTAGTGCGTGTTTTATTTCTTGTCGTTCAAAAAAACGCAAACCGCCATATACTGTATATGGAAGTCCAGCTGAGAACAAAGCATGTTCTATAATTCGGGATTGAGCATTGCTTCGGTATAAAACACCAATTTTATGCGACTTGTCATCTATTTTAAATATTGATTTAATTTCATTAGCTAACCACTGTGCTTCTGTTAATTCATTGATTTGCTCAAAAATTTGTAGCAATTCACCTTGTCCTTTATTTGTCCAAAGTTTTTTACCTAATCTCGAGCTATTATTTTCAATAAGTTGATTAGCTGAATCTAGAATGTATCCTGCAGATCGATAATTTTGTTCTAGACGAATTACATTTTCTTTAGCATAATTATTTTCAAAATCTAATATATTATTTGAATTTGCTCCTCGAAATGAGTAAATAGATTGATCATCATCTCCAACTGCAAAAATAGAAGTTTTACTACCTCCTGCAATTAATTGGAGGAATTTATACTGTAGATTATTTGTATCCTGAAATTCATCAACTAAAATATGCAAAAATCTTTCTTGATAATATTCACGTATATTCGAATTTTCTTTAAAAAGTTCATAAGTTCGCAATAATAGTTCAGGAAAATCAACTATACCTTCTTGTTGACATTGCATTTCATACAATTGGTAAATTTCTATTAAATGATCATTTTTAAGACTTTTGTTATTAAGTCTGTTGATGCTAGATGCACGTAAACCATTTTCTTTATTGTAATTAATGAATTTTAAAACATTGCGATAAGGATATTTTTCCTCGCTAATATCATGAATTTTAAATAAACGTTTCAGAGAAGATAATTGATCAAAGTTATCTAAAATCTGAAATGCACGAAAAAGATTAGCTTCCTTATAATGTATTCGCAAAAATCGATTACATAAACCATGGAATGTACCAATCCATAATTTTCGATTATTACAAGAAAGATTGGTCGATACACGAGAAATCATTTCACGTGCTGCTTTATTAGTAAAAGTAACGGCAAAGATATTTGATAGATTAATCTGACAAGTTTTAACTAACCAAGCTATTCTAGTGGTTAAAACTTTTGTTTTTCCGCTGCCAGCTCCTGCTAAGATAAGAGCATGAAATTTTTTAAGCAAAACTGCTTTTTGTTGTTGATTATTTAATTCTTCTAACATGGCATTAAGCTGCATAACGACATAAATTGGTAGCAAATTTCTCTAACCTATCTATGCCGCTCTTTTGAGCACGTTGGCACCATTGTTGCAAATCTTGCAATAATTGGTCACTGGTTGCTCCTGAGCTTTCCCAAATAAGACCAAGTTCATTACGCATTTCAATAAGGATTTTTAAGGGTTTATTTCCAGAAATTATTTTATTAACTGCTTCACGTCTTTCAGGTTTCATAATCTCTTCATTTTGATGTAAATCCTTAAATGCACGATTTATAAAAGTCCAATTACAATCAATATTATGTTTTTTGCGAAAAATCTTTAATTTCTTTAATTCTTCCTTTGCTGCTGATTTAATAAGGTTTGTATAATTTGCCATCACTTCATAACGATGTGTAATAACGCCTTGGAGAGTTAAAAGATCTATTCCATTTGTATCCTTAGAAATTAATTTCAGCTTTGGTGCAACTTTTTTAACTTTTGCTAAACCTAAAAATTTCAAAATACAAATATAAAACCAACCAAGATCTATCTCATACCATTTATTAGAGAACTTTGCTGAAGTTCCATAAGCATGATGATTATTATGTAATTCCTCTCCGCCTATTATAATACCCCAAGGAATTAAATTTGTACTAGTATCTGGACTACTATAGTTTCGATAACCCCAATAATGACCAACCCCATTCACAACGCCTGCTGCCCAGAAAGGAATCCACGACATTTGGATTGCCCATACTGTTATGCCTAAAATACCAAATAGAAGAATATTAATTCCAAGCATGATTAATACTCCTAGCAAACTGTGTTTACTATAAAGATTATTTTCTATCCAATCTTGTGGTGTCCCATAACCAAATCGATCTAATGTTTCTTTATTGAAAGATTCCCTTCGATATAATTCAGCACCACGAAATAAAACTTTCCAAATCCCAAAAATAATAGGCGAATGAGGATCATCCTTTTTTTCACATTTAGCATGATGTTTTCGATGAATTGCAACCCATTCTTTTGTAATCATCCCAGTAGTTAACCATAACCAGAATCGAAAAAAATGCATAGGTATTTTATGAAGATTTAAACCTCTATGTGCTTGGCTTCTATGTAAAAATATTGTGACAGAAACAATAGTAATATGTGTCATAATCAAAGTAAAAATGACAATGCCTTTCCAAGAAGCTTGGGTATAACCTCCAAATAGAAAAGATAGCACATCAAAATCCATAAAATGTTCCAACCTCCCCAAGTAGAAATCTTTTTATAAGAAACTCTCATAATTTTCAATTACTGAAATATATTAATCAAAACTAGTAAATCTGAATTTCGATTTAGAATTGAAAGTCTTTAAAAAAAGAATTAATTGTATATCATGCATTTAGCATGAATCGGAAAATATTTATCAAATGCATTTAATAACTTATTGAACCATAAAAAAACAATTCTGCTCATTGGAAATGGTATATTATTTGTAGAATAAACAAAAACTATTTTCCAATGATACACTATTGCCTCAAATAATTAGGCACATATTTTTCAGGATAACACATAAAAATCTCAATCTTTTTTCTATCTTTCGATTTTTATAATATTTTACTTATCTTATAATAATTAAATTCAAAATGAATCAAGTTACTCTCAAATACTATTTGAATAACTACTTCATTTAAATTTTATTTTTCAAATCATAAAAATAATGAAATAAATTACAAATATAGTATTTATTAACAAATAAAAATATTTAGAAAGCAACACGTGAAGATATCATTTCATATTTACCGAAATACTCCTTCTTCAAAATTAAAATATAGTGCTCTAACAATTGGCAATTTTGATGGAGTTCATGTTGGACATCAAGCTATATTAAATATAGTTAGTCAAGAAGCAAAAAAAAGAAAATTATTTTCATCAGTATTAACTTTTTATCCAAGTTCAAGAGAGTACTTTTCTAATTTCAAAAATCAATCAAAACCCATGTTTAACAGCATTTTTAATTTACGTGATAAAGTAACTCATATTACACAATGTGGAATCAATCAGATTGTTATTGCTCGATTTAACAAAAAGTTAGCTAAATTATCAGCTGATTCATTCATTGAAAATTTTTTGGTTAAAATTTTAAAACTCCGATGGTTGTTAATTGGCGAAGATTTTCGATTTGGTTATAAACAAGAGGGGATTTTTTACTTCTTCAAAAAGCTGGTTCATATTATGGTTTTAAAGTCCAATCTATTTCTGATATTACAGATCAATTCAATAATAGAATTTCAAGTTCCAGCATTAGAAAAGCTCTTTCTATAGGAGATCTTTCTCATGCAGAAAGTTTGCTTGGTTATCCATTTAGTTTAAGCGGACATGTTGTTTATGGTAAACAATTAGGTCGAAGTTTAGGTTTTCCAACTATGAATCTTCATGTTCACAATAGTTGTGCAGTACAAACAGGTATATATATAGTTAAAGTTTATGGATTACGACAAAAATCATTGCCTGGAATTGCAAGCCTTGGCACACGACCTACTATTGAAAGAAAGGGTCAATTATTATTAGAAACTCATTTATTAGATGAAAATCTAGACGCTTACGGTAAACTCATTCAAGTAGTTTTTTTACAGAGACTTCGAGATGAAAAAAAATTTTCTAATCTTACTAATTTAATTCTTGCTGCTACCGAAGATAAGCAAGATGCATATAATTATTTTCAAATTCATGGATTATAAAAAACTCTTAACCTACCTGAAACAAAATTTCCTATGAAGGGAAATTTAGCTAACCGCGAACCAATTTGGATCAAAGAATTAGAAGATAATCATGTTTATCAAGAAATAAAAAATGCTAGACAAGATAATAAAATCTTTGTAATTCATGATGGACCTCCTTATGCAAATGGAAATATTCATATTGGTCATGCTGTTAATAAAATATTAAAAGATATTGTCATTAAAGATAGAATTCTTTCTGGATATAATCCTCATTATGTTCCAGGATGGGATTGTCATGGAATGCCAATAGAAATACAAATCGAAAAAAAATTTGGAAAACATTTGTCAATTCAAGATATTCAAAAAAAAGCTCGCGCCTATGCTTTGGAACAAGTTAATTACCAACTTAACGATTTTAAAAGATTAGGGATTCTTGCTGACTGGAATCATTCATATTTGACTATGGATTTTAAAAGTGAAGCTAATGAAATTCGAGTTTTAAGAAAAATTATGGAAAAGGGTTATCTATATCATGGCCTTAAGCCTGTTGCTTGGTGTTTTGATTGCTGTTCAGCTTTATCAGAAGCTGAGCTTGAATATGCAGATCGCATTGATGATGCTATTTATGTATCTTTTCGTTTTGCAAATAAAGATAAATTATTAAAAGTATTTAATTTAAATTCAATAGAAGAAGGATCGGTTATTATTTGGACAACTACTCCTTGGACAATTCCTTCAAATCAAGCAATAAATATTCATCCAGAAATCGCTTATTCATTAGTTAGAGTTAATTCGGAAACTTCCTGTGGTCGTTTATTTCTTATAGCAAAAGATCGCGTAAGTATCTGTTTAAAAAATTGGAAATTACAAGGTAATATTCTTGGTACAGTGCTTGGAAAATTTCTCAAAGGTATAGAATTTTTTCATCCATTTTCAATGATGTCTGATTATTACAATAAGAAAATACCTATTTATTTTGGAGATTATGTAAGTTTAGAAACTGGAACTGGTGTTGTTCACTCTGCTCCAGCCTATGGAGTTGAAGATTTCACAGTGTGGAAAACATATGGAATGCAAGATCATGACATTATTAATCCAGTAAGGCATGATGGAAAATTTGCAAATGATCTACCTATATTTGGTGGATTATCAATCTGGGAAGCAAATAGTTTAATTATTTCAAAATTAAAAGAAACCGGTTCTTTGTTACAAAAAAACAAAATTTCACATAGTTATATGCATTGTTGGCGGCACAAAACACCTGCTATTTTTCGTGCAACCAAGCAATGGTTTATTGGTATGGATATTTTTCCAAAAGATGGAGAGAAAACATTACGACAAAATGCACTGTCTAATCTTGATAAAATAGATTTTTACCCTTCTTCTGGTCGTGACCGTTTATATTTTATGATTGTTAATCGTCCAGACTGGACTCTTTCTCGTCAAAGACAATGGGGTGTTCCTATGGGTTTCTTTATTCATAAAAAAAATGGAAAATTGCATCCTAATACTATTGAATTTCTTAATAAAATAGCCGATCATTTTGAAAATGGAGGAATAGAGAATTGGCAATTTTTAAACAAACATGATTTCTTAGGTCATGAATCTAATAATTATAAAAAAAGCTCTGATACATTGGATGTTTGGTTTGATTCTGGATCTACTCATATTTATGTTCTTGGTGGTAAAAATGGAGATTTTAAATCATCTATTAGGAATGATAGAGAATCTACTTGGCCAGCTGATTTATGCATTGAGGGTTCAGATCAACATCGTGGTTGGTTTCACTCATCTTTATTAACAAGTTGTATGCTTTATAATAAAGCTCCTTATAAAGCGTTATTAACTCATGGCTTTGTTGTGGATGGGAAAGGTAAAAAATGAGTAAATCAGCTGGAAATATTATTTCTCCCCAAAAAATATCTAATTCCTTAGGAGTTGAAATACTGCGTTTATGGGTAGCTTCAACTGACTATTCTAAAGAATTATCTATTTCAGATATTATTCTTAAACAAATTGTAGAAAATTACCGTCGAATTCGAAATACATTACGCTTCTTATTAGCAAATATATCTGATTTTGATCCAGATATTTCCAAAATATCCTATAATGACCTTTTAGAGATAGATCGTTATGCTTTAAGCATGACTGAGAAAATGCAATTAGAAGTTTTAAAACGATTTGAAAAATATAACTTTCATTCAGCAATATCTCGAATTCAAAATTTTTGTTCAGAAGATTTAGGTGGGTTTTATTTAGATATTTTAAAAGATCGTTTATACACATCAAAAACACATAGTCATGGTAGACTGTCGGCACAGAATGTTTTGTTAGAAATTACAATGACAATATTGAAGCTTATAGCACCAATATTGTCATTTACAGCTGAAGAAGCTTGGAAAGAACTTCTTAATTCAACATTTAAACACAGAAAACATAATTTTAGTAAAAATACCATTTTTACTCAGACTTATCAAAAATTGAAGATTCCTCTCAAGGAAGAGGAATGCATATCTTTATGTAATAAATGGGAACATTTGAGAATCATCCGATCAAAAGTTCATCAAGAAATTGAAAAAATTCGTTCTGATGGAAAAATTGGGTCTTCTTTGCAAGCAGAAGTTGAAATTTATGCTGCAAATCAAGATAAAAAAATATTAGATAGCATAAAAGATGATTTGCATTTTATTTTTATTGTATCTCGCGTCATTATACATAATACAAATACTGATTTGCAGGTCAAAGTTACTCCTTCTAACAATAGAAAATGTCTACGTTGTTGGCATTATTCGATAAATAAAAATACACATTATAGAATTGAAACTCATCCTGAAATTTGTAATAGATGCATAGATAATTTATCTGATGATAATAATTCTATTTTTTAAAAATTATAAGAAAATAGATCATGAGTTTATTTCAATCAATCACCTTTTGGTCTTTTTTCTCAATATTTTTAATATTGCTTGATCAAATCTCAAAGATTTATTTTCGTTCAGCACTTCAATATACCCACAGTGTAAAAATTTTTTCTTTTTTGGATATAGTACTAGCGTATAATTATGGAGCTGCATTCGGATTCTTGTCAAAACAAGGAAATTGGGCTGAATTTTCCTTGATTATTTTTGGAATATTTTCTATAAGTTTAATTATAAAACTGTTTTTTTCTTTAAATAAAAAAACTTTTACAAATATAGCTCTATCCATGATTCTTAGCGGAGGAATTGGAAACTTAACTGATCGTGTAATTTATGGAAAAGTGACGGATTTTATTTTAATACATGTTAAAAATTTCTATTTTCCTATTTTTAACTTTGCTGATATTTTTATAAGTTTAGGTGCTTTATTGCTTATAATTGATGAGATTTTTTATCCAGAAAAAATAAAAAAATTTAACAAGTAAATTGAAATTTTTAACATGTATTAATATTATTATTAAATATTATTATTAAATTGTTTTCATCCTTTTCTTAAATATTCCTTCATGCTTATATAAATAGTTTTATCATGACAGAACTTGCTGAAAAACGAATCTTACTTGGACTGACTGGAAGCATAGCCTGCTACAAATCTGCAGAATTACTTCGAAAATTAGTTGAACAAAGAGCTGAAGTAGATGTTGTAATGACAAAATCTGCTACGAAATTTATAACTAAAACTACAATGCAAGCATTATCTAATCGACCTGTTTTTATTGATCATAACAATTATAATGATGAAAATATGTGTCATATCGAGCTTACACGAGGATGTAATATGATATGTATATCTCCTGCCAGTGCAAATTTTATAGCAAAATTAGCTAATGGTCTTGCTGATGACTTTCTTTCTACTTTATGTCTAGCTCGTGCATGCCCGTTATTAATCGTTCCTACTATGAATCGTGCAATGTGGGCGAATCCAAGCACACAACGCAATATGCAATATCTTATTAAAGATGGTGTTAATATTCTAGGCCCTGCTTCAGGAAAACAAGCTTGTGGTGAATTTGGATTAGGTAGGATGTTAGAACCAGAAGAAATATTAGATGCTATTATAGCGTTCTTCCAACCAAAACTTCTTGCAGGCAAAAAAATACTAATAACGGCAGGGCCTACTTTTGAGTTGATAGACCCTATTCGAGTTTTAAGTAATCTTTCATCAGGAAAAACAGGGTACGCGATTGCTCGAGCAGCATATGAGGCTGGTGCAGAAGTAACAATGATCACTGGAATTACTGCTTTAAACATTCCTTATGGTATTAAATCATATAAAGTTACTACAGCCTCTCAAATGTATGAAACTGTTATGAATTGTATTAAAAATACAGATATTTTTATTTCTACTGCAGCTATTTCTGATTGGAAAATATCTAATCCAAGTTCTAAAAAAATTAAAAAAATTACCCCCCAAAAATTAAGTTTGAGTATAATATAGATATTTTAGAAAAAGTTTCTAAGATCCAGAATGGGCCATGGTGTGTTGGTTTTGCTGCAGAGACAGAAAAATTAGAAGAATATGCTGAAGTTAAACGATTAAATAAGGGAATTCCATTATTTGTTGGAAATTTAGTTAATAAATCTCTAGATAGAGATACGACTGAATTAGTTTTATTTGATTCAAAAGGTAAGCATTCTCTTCAACCTGCTAAAAAATTAGATGCAGCCAGGAATTTAATTTTTGAAATAGCAACTAGATTTTCAAAATAGAAAAATAATACAATTTCCATTACTAAAAACGGGAAAGTAATATTAGATGTCTTCATTATCTTTATCTCCTCATATTGAAATAAAAATAACAGATTTACGATTAAAAAAATGGGGATTACCAAATTATCAAAGTTCAATGGCAGCTGCTATTGATTTATATGCATGTATTAACGAAAAATTAATCCTAAAAGCAGGCAAACCAGCAGAGCTTATTTCAAGTGGAATAGCTATTCATATGAATAATCCACATATGATGGCTATCATTGCCCCACGTTCTGGTTATGGTCATAAAAGAGGCCTAGTTTTAGGAAACTCAATTGGAATCATTGATGCGGATTATTCCGGAACTGTTTATATTAGTGCATGGAATAGAAACGTTTTAGGAAACGACATTTGCATTGATCCTGGAGACAGAATTGCTCAAATGATCTTTTTACCAATTATACGACCTATTTTAAATATAGTTCGTCATTTTTCTGAAATTAATGATCGTAGAGAAAATGGATTTGGATCAACTGATTTTTAGAAAAAAATTATATTAATAATATGTTTTATTTAATTAAAATTTAGATATTACTCATCCCCATAAAAGACAGAATGAACAATTATTAATATAGTTATATTAATAATTGTTCATTAGTAACAGTTTACTAATAATTCTTAATACATAATTAGTAAACTTAGAAAAATCCTTTCATTTTTTATGACCTCATTTTTGGCTTTTGCGTGGGGATAAAACCATAACCATTTGTTTACCTTCCAGTTTTGGCATCTCTTCTATTACAGCAAATTCAGATAAATCATCGCGTATCCTTTCAAGTATTCTTGTTCCAAACTCCTGATGAGCCATTTCACGACCTCGAAAACGCAAAGTAACTTTAGCTTTATCTCCTTCATCTAAAAATCGTCTCAAATTTCGAAGTTTAACTTTATAATCTCCCTCATCTGTAGCAGGTCTAAATTTCACTTCCTTTACTTGGATTATCTTTTGTTTTGAACGAGCCTCAGACAATCGTTTTTTCTCCTGATATTTGAATTTTCCATAATCCATTAAACGACAAACAGGGGGTGAAGCATTTGGAGCAATCTCAACCAAATCTACACTATTTTGTTCAGAAAGTTGAATGGCATCGGAAATTTTCACAATTCCAAGTTGTTCCCCATTTAAATTTATTAAACGTACCTCAGGGACTCTAATCTCTCCATTGATACGATTGGATTTTTCGGTAACTATATCAAAAACTCCTTAAAAATTAGATAGAATATCTTTTTATAACTTAAAACATAAACTTAAGAGATATTAGGAAAAATATCAATATCAGTTTTTAATCGATCAAAAAATAATTCAATAGACATTGTTTCAATATTTGAATTTTTTATTCCTCGAACTGAAACTGTTTGATCTTTTCTTTCATTATCACCAACAACAATAATATATGGTATTTTTCTCATGGTATGATCCCGAATTTTTCGAGCGATTTTTTCTCCACGTAAATCAGATTCAGCTCTAAAATTCTTTTGCTTTAACATTTTTGTTATCTTAGCAGCATAATCTGAAGATTTATCGGAAATACAACATACAATAACTTGTATTGGGGATAACCATATTGGTAAAAAACCATGATAATTTTCAATTAAGATTGCAATGAAACGTTCAAATGAACCTAGAATAGCTCGATGCAACATAACTGGATTTCGTTTTTGACCATTATAATCAACATATTCAGCCTCTAAACGAGCAGGAATGGAAAAATCTACTTGAATTGTACCGCATTGCCATTGTCTACCTATAGCATCTGTTAGTGTATACTCGATTTTCGGACCATAAAAAGCACCATCTCCTTTGCTAATTTCAAATTCACAATTACTATTAACTAGGCTTTGTTTTAATGCATCTTCTGCTTGATCCCATAACTTATCATCACCTATTCGCTTTTCAGGTCTTGTCGCTATTCTATAAAGTATTTTTTCAAATCCAAAGTCTTTATAAACTTTTTGTACTAAGCGTGTAAATGTAAAACATTCGTGTAATAATTGATCTTCGGTACAAAAAATATGACCATCATCTTGTGTGAAACCACGGACTCTCATCATTCCATGTAATGATCCTGAAGATTCGTTTCGATGGCATTGACCTAGTTCAGCGTAACGCAAAGGAAGATCACGATATGATCGCAAATTTGAATTAAAAATTTGAACATGTCCAGGACAATTCATTGGCTTTAAACCCAACAATCGATTTTCCGATTGAATGATAAACATGTTCTCACTATAATTTTCCCAATGACCTGTTTTTTTCCATAAAGATAAATCCAATATTTGAGGTGATTTGACTTCTTGGTATCCGTTCTTCAAATATATGTCATGCATATATTTTTCTATTTGTTTCCATATTATCCACCCATTAGGATGCCAATAAACAAAACCAGGATTTTCCTCTTGAAAATGAAACAAATCAAGTTCTCGACCAATTTTTCGATGATCTCGACGATTAGCTTCATCTAACATTTTTAAATGTTTTTTTTGACATTCTTTTGTAGACCATGCTATACCATAAATTCTTTGTAATACTTCATTTTTACTGTTTCCACGCCAATAAGCACCAGCAACTTTCATTAATTTAAAAAATTTAAGTTTGCCTGTTGCAGGAACAAGCGGACCGCGACAAAAATCAATAAAATTGCCTTGCCGATACATATTTAATTTTTCATTTGTAGAAATTTCTGAAGCTAATTCAACTTTATAGTTTTCTCCAATATTCTGAAAATATGAAATAATATTTTCTCGATTCCATTCAATCAGTTCAATTTTTTTATCATCTCTAGCTAATTTAATCATCTCTTTTTCTATTAACGAAAGATCATTTACTGAAAATGAAGAAGGATAAAAAAAATCATAATAAAAACCATCATTAATAACTGGACCTGTTGCGAGTTTTGCATTAGGAAACAAGTTCTTGACCGCATTAGCAAGAAGAAGAGCTGCAGAATTATAAATTATATTTAGGCTTTCCTTATCTTCTACAGTCAGAATATTGATGGACATATTTTGCTTGACAAGATAATTCATATCTACAATTTTATCACTTTTTCCTTTTATAGAGATTTTTGCTACTAAAGATTTTTTAAATAATTTTAAATCTATAGATTGAATAATTTTACTAATAGTAATTGGATTAGAATATTTGATGGTTTTTCCATCAGATAATGTGATTTCCAACATTAAAAAATTTCCTGAATGAAATATTAAAAATCTTCTACATAAATTATTGTTGTTATCAACATAAAAAATTTTAAAAGCTTTGAACTATAGTGAAACATAAAAATACTTATGAAAAATGTTCTTAATATAATTCTTAACAAAAAATTCTTAAAGATTTTTCATAAGTATTTTTATGTAATTCCATCTAGATTATCAAAATCTAATTATAAAAATTACAAAAAATTGGAATTGAAAATAGAACAAAATGGTAGGCGGTATTGGAATTGAACCAACGACCTCTACGATGTCAACGTAGCGCTCTAACCAACTGAGCTAACCGCCTATAAAATTGATATAAAAAACTGAAAAATCCAACATAGTAGGACTACTCATCTAATTTTAATATATCCAATGATATTTATCTAGATAAAAAATCATAAAAAAATCGTTCTTTGAAAGATTATTTTTAGAGGTGTTAAATTCCTATTAAGGATAGTAAATTTTTTCTTGAATCCAATTCAATTAAATTAAACTTCTTAGGATAATCGATTGCTGTTAAATAAAGACCATTTGCAGATATTTTTGGTGAATTGTGAAAACAACGATTTCTAGCAATCAGTATATTTTTGATATTAAGAATTTTTATTTCTCGTAGTCCCTGATACATTAACGTTCCAACCAAATTTCGAACCATATGATGTAAGAACGCATTAGCGCGCAAAGTAAAAATTAGAAAAGGCCCACTTTTTTCAATATCAAATTGATAAAGAATTCTAATTGCATGCTTTGCTTGACATTGTGATGAACGAAAACTACTAAAATCATGTTTTCCAAGAAGAATCAAAGCAGCTTCTTTCATTTTTCCGATATCAGGAAGATTTATAGACCATCCAACCCGATTATTCCATAAAGCAGGCCTATCTATTCCACAATAAAGGAGATACATATAAGTTCTTGAAATAGCACTAAAACGAGCATGAAAATCTATTGATACATATTTTGCCCATTGTACTGAAATGCTTGATGGTAAAAAAGAATTTACGCCTTTAATCCAAGAATGTTCGTCTCTTTTTAATTCCGTATCAAAATGTACAACTTGTATACCTGCATGAACACCTGAATCAGTTCTACCTGCACATAATACAGATATTCTATCTTTGTTCAAAAAATTACCTATTGCTGTTTCAACTACATCTTGAACTGTTTGACCATGAGGTTGTTTTTGCCAGCCTTTCCAATTTGTACCTTCATAATTTATACCTAAAGCAATACGAAACATCAAAAATCTATCTTTATCAACAGCAAGCCAATCTATACAAATATATCAAATCTTAATTATTTTCAATTCAATATAAACCTATCATCCTATTTCTTAGAATTATCATTCCTGAGATAACACAATGCGCAATATTCGACGTAATGGTTCTGCAGCTCCCCATAACAACTGATCACCGACAGTAAACGCACTCAGATATTTCCCACCAATATTTAATTTCCGCAAACGACCTATTGGAATATTCAAGGTTCCAGATACTGCAACAGGTGTTAATGAATTAATAGTAAGATCCTTCGTATTTGGAATGACTTTTACCCATTGATTGCCGGTTGAAATTAATTCTTCAATTTCATTTAAAGGAACATCTTGTTTGATTTTAACAGTTAAAGCTTGGCTATGACATCGCATTGCTCCAATTCGAATACATAACCCATCTATAGGAATATATTTTTTATGAACTTGGTTCTCATTATAACCAAGTATCTTATTTGTTTCGACTCCTGCTTTCCATTCTTCTCGGGAAACTCCATTTCCTAAATCTTTATCAATCCACGGAATTAAATTACCAGCAATAGAAACACCAAAATTTTGTTTTGGTAGATTTTGATCTTTCTGAGTAATTAAAACATTTTTATCTATATCTAGAATTGCAGAAGCAGGATCATTTAATAAATGTTCTACAGATTTATTTATAATTCCAAATTGATTTAATAATTCCCGAATATGTCGAGCTCCCCCTCCTGAAGCTGCTTGATATGTCATAGATACTACCCACTCAACTAAATCATTTTTAAATAATCCTGATAAAGCCATTAACATACAACTGACAGTACAATTTCCTCCAACAAAAGTTCGTATTCCATTATTTAATGCACTATCAATAACATCTCTATTAACAGGATCAAGAACAATCACTGAATCTTGACTCATTCGCAAAGTGCTAGCAGCATCTATCCAGATACCTTTCCAACCTCTATGACGCAACTTTGGATATATTTCGGCTGTATAATCACCACCTTGAGCAGTAAGAATAATAGGTAACTTATTCAATAAATCAATATCATAAGAATTTTGCAAAGAAATTGATCCATCAACCCAATCTGGAAGATATCCACCAACATTCCTGCTAGAAAAAAATATGGGTTCAATCAACGAAAAATCATTTTCTTCTCTCATGCGTTTTAATAAAACAGATCCAACCATTCCTCGCCAACCAATTAAGCCAACTGCTGTTCTATTCATTATATCCTCTTTCAATTAAAATTTTTCTGCAAAAAAAATCCAAGGATTTCTTAAGAATTTTCTTAATCTAATATTTAGTATTATCTAGAAATATTCTTTAATTCATTTAATACAGCATCTCCCATTTCATCTGTGTTAACCTTAGTCATGCCTTCTTCATAAATATCAGGAGTACGCAATCCAGAATCTAAAACATTAAAAACAGCATTTTCGATTTTATTTGCATATCTAGGCATTTTTAATGAAAATCTAAATAACATTGCAACTGATAAAATCATAGCTAAAGGATTTGCAATCTGTTGACCAGCAATGTCTGGAGCTGAACCATGGATAGGTTCATAAAGTCCTTGCCCTTTAGAATTTAATGATGCTGAAGGAAGCATACCTATAGAACCAGTGAGCATAGATGCTTCATCTGATAAAATATCACCAAATAAATTACCAGTTACAATAACGTCAAATTGAAGAGGATTTTTGATTAATTGCATTGCAGCATTATCTATATACATATGAGAAAGCTCAATATCTGGATAATCTTGACCAACAACATTAATTGTATCTCGCCAAAGTTGAGAAGTTTCAAGAACATTAGCCTTATCAACACTACATAATTTTTTTTTCCTATTTTTTGCTGTATCAAATGCAATTTTTGCAATTCTTGTTACTTCAGGAATTGAATATTGCATAGTATCGTAAGCTTCTTTTTCTCCTTTGAAATCCCCAACAAGCGCAGTCCGAAATCCCCTGGGTTCACCAAAATAAATATCTCCAATCAGTTCACGAATGATCAATATATCAAGGTTTGAAATAATTCTCGGCTTAAGTGTTGAAGCTTTTATTAGTTGAGGATAAAGAATTGCTGGACGAAAGTTGGCAAATAATCTTAATTTTTTTCTTATACCTAGAATTGCTTGTTCAGGTCTGAGATTTCTAGGCAAATAATCATATTTAGAGTCTCCAACAGCTCCAAATAAAATAGCATTCGCATTCCCTACTGCATTTAAAGTCTTTGGAGGCAAAGGATCTCCTACAGATTCAAAAGCTGATCCACCAATAAGTTCTTGCTTGATATCTAATGAAACATCATTGAATGCTGTAAGAATACGCAATGCTTGTTCGGTAATCTCTGGCCCAATTCCATCCCCTGGTAAAACCACAATAGAATAAATCACTTGAAAAAATCCATAAAAAATAAAATTTAAAAATTAATAATAAGCATAAAAAATTTAAGAGAGCTCGTCTTTCAACCAAGGATAACGATGAAAATGTTGAAATTCGAACGAATTAATTTTGCTTGAATGTTTCAAAGTTAAATCTATATCATCGAAACCATTTATTAAACAATCTTTTCTAAATGCATCAATATCAAAAGCTATCTTCCAATTATCTGGAGTAATAATAATTTGTTTCTCTAAATTAATTTCTAAATAATAAGTTAAAAACTTTTCCACATCCTTGAATAACTGATCAACTATTTTTTCAGATATATAAATAGGTAATAAACCATTTTTAAAACTATTATTGAAAAAGATATCTGCATAAGAAGGAGCAATGATAGCTCGAAAACCATATTGTGTTAATGCCCATAAAGCATGTTCTCGGCTAGATCCACAACCAAAATTTCTTCGAGCTAATAAAATTGAAGATCCTTGATATTTTTTTTGATTTAGCACAAAATCAGGATTCAAAGGACGATTGGAATTTTTCATTCCAACTGAACCTTGGTTTAAATATCGTAACTCATCGAATAAATTTTCACCAAAACCAGTACGTTTAATAGATTTTAAAAATTGTTTAGGAATGATCAGATCTGTGTCAACATTTTCACGATCCATCGGTGCTACTAATCCTTTATGAATAGTAAATTTTTGCATGATAATATGTGAATTCAAAATGAAAAATATGTGCGTATATCAACAAAATGTCCAGCAATAGCAGCAGCAGCAGCCATTACTGGACTAACAAGGTGAGTTCTTCCTCCATTTCCCTGCCTACCTTCAAAATTGCGATTAGAAGTTGATGCACAACGCTCTCCAGGTTCTAAACGATCGGCATTCATTGCTAAACACATCGAACAGCCTGGTTCTCGCCATTCAAAGCCAGCTTTTATGAAAATTTTATCTAAACCTTCACGTTCTGCTTGTTGTTTGACTAATCCAGATCCAGGAACAATCATTGCTTGACGAATAGTTGATGCTATTTGTTTATCTTTTACAACTTTTGAAGCTTCTCTTAAATCTTCTATGCGAGAATTTGTACACGATCCAATAAAGATGCGATCAAGATAAATGTCTGTAAGACACATATTGGGAATTAATCCCATATACTCTAATGCCCGACTTATACTTGCAGATTTTACTTTATCTTTAATGATCTTAGGATCAGGAATTTTTGAATGTATTGGCAATACCATTTCAGGAGAAGTTCCCCAAGTAACTTGAGGTTGAATATGACATGCATCTATTTTAATTATCTTATCAAATTTAGAATTTGCATCACTATGTAGATTAATCCAATGTGATACAGCTTTATCCCATAGAGAACCTATAGGAGAAAAAGGTCGTTCTTTAAAATATTCAATAGTTTTATTATCAACTCCAACAAGACCTGAACGAGCCCCTGCTTCAATTGCCATATTACAAATTGTCATACGCTCTTCTATTGATAGATTTGAAATTACTTCACCAGAAAATTCAATAGCATATCCTGTAGCTCCTGCTGTTCCTATAATACCTATTATATAAAGAATTATATCCTTAGCAGTACATCCATAGGGTAAAGCACCTTCAATCTTGATAAGCATATTTTTACTTTTTTTCATTATCAATGTTTGCGTTGAAAGGACATGCTCTACCTCAGAAGTCCCTATACCGAAAGCTAATGCTCCAAAAGCTCCATGTGTACTAGTATGAGAATCTCCACATACAACAGTCATTCCAGGCAAGATCCAACCTTGTTCTGGACCAATAACATGAACGATACCTTGACGCAGATCATTCATTCTAAATTCCGAAATGTTAAATTTAATACAATTTGCATCTAATGTTTCGATTTGTAATCGTGATATAGGATCACTAATACCCTTATCACGACCAAGAGTCGGAACATTATGGTCAGCAACAGCTAAATTTGAATTGGGTCGCCAAATATTTCTTCCAGATAAAGCCAAACCTTCAAAAGCTTGAGGGCTAGTAACTTCGTGAATTAAATGACGATCAATATAAATTAAGCAAGTACCATCTGATTCTTCATGAACAATATGATTATTCCAAAGTTTATCGTAAAGAGTTTGAGAGAACATTATAGAATCTTTTTTTAAATGTAAAAAATGTTTTAAAATAAAAATATAACATAATTGAATTATCCAATTTCACGAAAACCACATTGAGCTCTATATCGAAGTGCATGATCTATTAAAATGATAGCCAACATTGATTCTGCAATTGGTACAGCACGTATTCCTACACAAGGATCATGACGACCTAAAGTTTTTATCATTACGGGTTCATTAGAACAATTAACAGATTGCTTTTCAATACGAATGCTAGAGGTAGGTTTTATAGCTAAAGAGACAATGATTGGTTGCCCAGTTGAAATCCCACCCAATATTCCTCCAGAGTTATTTCCAATAAATCCATTAGGCAAAATTTCATCATGATGACTTGAACCAAAATGAGAAATACAATTAAATCCAGAACCTATTGACACTCCTTTAACTGCATTCAATCCCATCATTACATGAGCAATATCAGCATCTAAACGACTGTATATAGGCTCTCCTAATCCTGTTGGAATATTTTTAGCAAATATTTCAATTCGAGCTCCAACCGAATCTCCTTTATAACGTATATTATCCATATAAGTTTCTAATTGAGGAACAATTTCAAGATTAGGTGCATAAAAATCATTACTAACGATTTCATCCAAAGATTTAAATGGAATCTGAATTGAACCTAATTGACTTATATAACCTTGTATTTCTATTCCATATTGGTTGGTTAACCATTTTTTTGCAATAGCCCCTGCAGCAACTGTCGGGGCAGTTAGCCGAGCCGATGCTCTTCCTCCTCCCCTAGGATCTCTTAAGCCATATTTATGCCAATAAGTATAATCCGCATGACCAGGGCGAAATGAATCTGAGATTTTAGAATAATCCTTACTGCGCGCATCCGTATTTCTAATAATTAATGCTATTGGTGTTCCTGTTGTTACTCCTTGATATATTCCAGATAAAATTTCTACTTTATCTAACTCTTTCCTTTGGGTAACATGTCGAGAAGTACCTGGACGCCGCCTATCTAATTCATTCTGAATATCACTAATTTCCAATTCCAATCCAGGTGGACAACCATCTACAACACAACCAATAGCCGGTCCGTGAGATTCACCAAAATTTGTTACACAAAATGAAGATCCTAAAGAATTACCAGACATAAAATATATAACGAATAGATTTAAAAATATCAAACGCAACAGTAAAAAACAAAAATTTTTAATACATACTTGAGTAATATGCATCAGCATTTTAAAACAGAATAATCAATTTAAGAGATTTCAAGATTTAAAAAATGCAACAGAAACTTTCAAAGAATTTTTTTAGGACAAAATTTTTCACTTATCCTAGATCATTAGAAAAATATATGATGCTTAAATTTAAAATAAGAGATGAAAAATTATTTCAATAAATTAAAACATTTATGAATGAAAATTCATTTTTCCATTTTCCATATTTTGAATAATATCCAGGGATTTTATCAGCATTTCCAAATTGTTAGCATTTAAAAAATTTTGATCAGATAAAACTTGGCGCCAGTACTTTGATCCTCTTTTTCCATTCATAAATACTAAAATTGGTCGAGCAAGCATTTTTAATAGCACACCTTGCTTGAACTCTTTCTTAAAATAATTAATTAATCTTTGAATAATACAATGATCTTCCAATATCAATAAATCAGGCCATATTTGATATGATATCTTTGACAAGATTTTAGGATTTATAAAAGCAGCTCTGCCAAACATTATCCCATCAAATCTTTCAGATTCCTTGTTTGAAATTTTTTCATCAGTACTTCCTTCATTAAGAACAATAACAGCTTCAGGAAAATCTTGTTTGAGTTTATAAACATATTCATAACGTAGCGAAGGAATGATTCGGTTATTTGTTGGCGATAACCCCTAAACAGCATTATGTGCGTGAACAATAAATACTCGACACCTTATTTCATATATATATCCAACACAATCCATTAAAAATGAATCAGATTCATGATAATTCAAACCTAATCGATGTTTAATTGTAACTAGAATACTTACAACATCTTGCATAGCTTTTATAGATTCAGAAACCAAAATTGGTTCAGCCATCATACATCCTCCAAATTGTCCTTTTTGGACACGAGCAGAAGGACAACCACAATTCATATTAATTTCATCATATCCCAATTTTTCACCTAAATATGCTGCCTTAGCTAATTTTTTAGGATCTCTGCCTCCTAATTAATTAAAGAGCAATAGGATGTTGTATTGAATCAAATTGTAATACTTGATTTATTTTTTTGTAAAATAAAAAGTCTATTGGTATCATGTCTGTATATAGACGTGCATATGGAGCCAATAATCTGTGAAAAAATCGACAATGTCGATTTGTAATATTAACCATTGGGGCAATATAAAAACACCAACCTTTCCTATCAAAAATATTTTTTGCAACCATTTCAAAATTAAATATAGATAGTAATCTCTTATTTTCAGATAAATTATCAAAATTTTATTTTCATGTACTATAATATAGTACTTTTGTTACATGTAACATGTATACATAATGTATAAAATTCAAATAACTATTTTTTATAGAAAATATTAACCAAATTAAAACTTGAATATATTATGACTACTGATATAAATATAGCAGTCATAACTGTTTTTTCTATTGATTTCAGATCATAAATTATTTATATAATGGCTATTTTTACACTTGTATCAGATACTGAGGCAAAAAATTTAATAAATCGCTCTAATCTTGGTAAATTTATTTCCATGCAAGGAATTACGAATGGAATAGAAAATACAAATTATTTTTTAACAACTACAAAAGATAAATATGTATTAACCTTATTTGAGGTCTTAAAAAAAGAAGAAATACCATTTTATATTCAACTGATGTGCCATTTATCAAAAAATGGAATACCTGTTCCTGATCCTCAAATCCTTTGTAATAACTCATATATTAGTGAATTAAATGGAAAGCCTTGTATAATAGTTTCACGCCTTCCAGGGAAATATGAGCCTTTACCAAAAAATCTCATTGCTCTTCAACAGGTTCAACATTGGCTTCTTTACATTTATCTGCTAAAAATTTTCCGCATTATCAACCAAATTTGCGAGGACTTTCATGGTGGATAGAAACAGCAGATAGAATTCTGCCATATTTGAATTCATCACAAAAAAAACTATTAAAATCATCTTTGCGTGAGCAATTTTTATTTTCAAATAAAGAGGAGTGGGAAAGATTACCTAAAGGACCATCTCATTGTGATCTATTTCGAGATAATGTTCTTTTTACAGGAACTTTAGAAAATCCGATTATTAGTGGGATTATTGATTTTTATTTTGCTGGTTACGATAAATGGTTATTTGACATTGCCGTTTGTGTTAATGATTGGTGTATTGTCCAAGAAACTGGAGAAATAATCCCAGAACTATTTTTTTCGCTAATTAAATCTTATGAAAAAATAAGGCCATTTACGTATGAAGAACGGAAATTCTGGCCAGTGATGCTAAGAGCTGCTGCATTACGTTTCTGGTTATCTCGTCTTTATGATTTTTTCTTACCGCGATCATCAAAAATTTTAAAACCTCATAATCCATCTCATTTTGAAAAAATATTAATTTCACGTACTTCCATACAATTTCCTCCAATTCCTTAATAATATCTTTGAGAATTAAAAATATAGAAAGAGGCTAGCGAAAATTATGCAAGCATCTAAATTACCTGCTATCAGCGGATTATATTGGACATCCAAGGGATGGATATTTTTTACACAACATCCTATAAATATGCTTAGCTGGAGTTTAAGTTTAAGTCTTATCATACTACTTCTTTTAAGCATACCAATACTTGGTTTATTACTTAATATTATATTAATGCCAGCTTTTATGTTAATCTCTTTTTCTCTTGGAAAAAGAATGTCTGAAGGAAAATCAATACCATCAAACATATGGCTTCATTCTTTCACTAGAACTTCTGATACTATAAAAAATATTCTTCTGTTAGGAACTATTTATGGTTTTGTATGTATTATTGTCTTAATCTTATCATTTGTACCATTTCTTAATGAATTTACTAATACTGCAGAACAAATATATTCAAATACTTATGATTTTTCTTCTATTCTTATAAAGCTTTATAAGCCTATTGGGATTCTCATAATCTTATCAATAGTAATTAATGCTTTTTTTTGGTATGCTCCTGTTTTAATAGCATGGCATAATCTAAATTTTTTACAAGCTTTATTTTTTTCAGCTATTGCTTGTTGGAGAAATAGATTTACTTTTTTAATTTATGGTTTAATCTGGATCACAATCTTCTTTTTTATTGATTCTGTCACTAAGTTTATGATAAAAATAGGCTTACCAATACAGGTAGCAAATTCTATAGAAATCCCATTGTCTTTAATTGCTAATGCTGTTCTATGGAGCAGCTTCTATCCAAGTTATTCAAGCGTTTTCTCCAAGAATTCTGATTAAGACAATCAATCATTCAAAATTTTTAAAATTAATTTTTTAAAAAATATTCAATCAAAAAATTTTTCAATACCAGTAAGTATTTTTTCATTAGCTGAATTGACATCTTTCCAACCTAAAATTTTTACCCATTTTTTTATTTCTATATCTTTATAATGCTTAAAAAAATGTTCAATACGTTTAATTTCTTCTATAGGTAAATCTATATAAGTTTTGATATAAGAATAAGCTGGATATAATCTAGTCACGGGAATTGCTAGTATTTTAATATCTTTACCTGATTCATCTTCCATATCTAACATACCAATAGCTCGACAAGTAATAACAGATCCCATTTGGATAGGAAAGGGAGAATAAACAAGTACATCTATTGGATCATTATCTTCTGATAATGTTTTAGGTATATAGCCATAATTACAAGGATAACGCAAAGCAGTTAGCATAAAACGATCAACAAAGATAGCACCTGATTTCTCATCAATCTCATATTTAATTGGATCAGAATTCATAGATATTTCAATAATCACATTGAATTCATTAGGTACATTTTTTCCTGGAGTAACACGATCAAGATTCATTTTTATAAAATTCTTTTTCAAATTATTTATTTTAAGAAAATAATATTCTTGCAAAGTATTATGCTTTGCGAATAATTATTAACTTAATACTAAGATCAACTTCAACTTAATTCACATTTGATACATTATAAACATTTTAAAAAAAATCTTTACTAATTTCTGGAACATTTGATAAGTTCCAATTTTTTTTGATATCAATAGGTGAAATACTATAGATTAAAGAATTATGAAATAACTCTTTCGATGGATGATCAAATCGAGTCGAAATATAATAACAGAAATCATGAATATAAATATTATTTGCATTTAAAAATTTATTTGTTTCTTTAAATAACGACCGAAATAATTATAAATATAATATAGTGCAATATATGCGTTTAAATTTTCATCATATTTTAAACTTAATAAAAAGTAATGTTCCGCTTGGATCCAAATCTTTCCGTTCAAACATAGTATGCCAAGAGTAGTTAACAAATTTGAATCTTTTGGTCGTTCTTTTAACCATTTCTCTGATTTTTTTAAACGTTTAGATACTTGATTAATTTTGAAAAATGCATATGCATTTATTAATTTTGGGTCGAAATGAGCACTTATAGCTTTTTCAAGGATATATGATGCTTTATCATTTTATCCTTCTGATTCAAATGTATTAACAGAAACTAATACAATATTAGGTAATAATCGTTCTTTTTTTAATTTTCTACACAATTTCTTCCAATTAATCTACTTCTTTAATTTCTCATTCAAATAGATTTCTCCAAAATGATTTATAATATTTTTAGCTTAGTTCATATTTATAGAACCACATTTCATTAAATTTCGAACAAGAAAAAATATTTGTGTATAATTTTTTAAAATTATTACAGCTTTTAATAATAAATACTTGATATTACTATCAGAATGAATATTAGAAAAATCTAATAATTTTAAAGCTTCTTTAGCTTGACCTTCATCTAATAAAATATTAGCTACTATTGTAAGAATTAACTTTTTTAAAGTATTATTTACCAAATTTAAATTTTTTCGAGCTGATTGAATCATACGGTTACATTCTTCACTGTTACCCCTGAATTTGAGCGACTTTTACATAAAATAGTGAAATAAAAACGGGGTATGCTACTACCCTTTCTTCCTTTAATAACTTAGAAATTTCCTTTGAAATATTGCTATCATTAGGATTCTGTAGTAGCGTTATCAACGCAATTCCGCTTAATTCATCATGATTTTTTTCTAATCTATTGCAATTCCAAATCACTAGATAATCAGGACTTTTCATGATCGAATTAATTCATTGAAAAAATATAATATTAAAAACAAATAGAATAAATAAGAGAATTGTTGCTACTATTTTCAAAGAAATTCTTATCTTCCAAGGAAATATTAATATGTAAGTTTCATTTGAATTTATCATTTTCATAGTTATCGTTGAAATGAATATAATGATAGAAATCCTTAATATCCAAGCCCACATTTTTTATGTGCCTTATTTTATATTTTCAAAGAATTGATTTAATTCATTTAAATGGATATATATGTATGTAATGCTATTTCATAATTTCAAATTTCAGCTAAATTAAATTATAATTATTTATAAACTTTTCTCTTCCAAGAAATTTTGTTAATTCAATTTTTATATTTTCCACAATTATTTTGGATCTTAGAAAATGTATCAAATATTGATTGTTCTGTAGGCAAACAAATAAAAACCTTGCTTAATTTTCCCAAAATATTTATCAAGCATTTATTTAATTTAGGATGAATAACAACAAAACTACATTGAGACCACCAAGAGATTAATTCAATTCTATTTAAAATATTTGCGACTGAAAATATACTTTCAGAACTAGTTATTAACCATGTAGGGAAGATCTTTCTTCTTTCTAAGACAAGTAGAAATTTCAAAGTATTTTTGGACCAATTAGCTTCAATTCTTTGATAAATATAATATTTTTTTACATATGCACCATGATTTGATAATTTATCACTCAACCAATTACGCCCTTGTTGTGCTCGAATTATTAGAATTTTTTATTCTTTATTTCACTTTTTTCCAAAATTTTCCATAACTCTTCTGAATCAAAGCTCTTAGATGATAAACTTGGATATAAAATCGTAGAATTAATTAATCGAAGTGAATCTTTTAAAACTTTAGCACTGGCTGGACCAGTTGTTGCTATTTTTGTGTTAACTGGCCAATTTATTAAATTTTTTCTATTTTGTAAAATGTTTAAATAAATTCTAGCTGCGCTTCCACTAACGAAAATTATAAAATCATAATTCTCAGGAAATGGAAAATTTAAATAATCAATATCTGTTGGTTTTATTTCGAGCGCTGGTAAACACTTAGCAATCCATCCGATTTTTTCCAATTGAAAAGCTAAATTTTCATTATTTCCTTTTGGACGTGTTAAAATGGCAAGGTTTGAAATAATATTTTTATGTTCCAACTATGTAAAGAATTTTTCGAATTTGTTTCAAGAAAATTTTTTCAAGATTAAATTGGCTCCTTGATCTAATAGATATTTAGCCATGTTTTTACCCATTATATCAGCATCTGTTATTGAGCCAATTTGTTTTCCATAAATAAAATTTTTACCATCTGGAGAAGAGACTAAAGCTTGTAATAACAATTTATTATCTGGATGAATCTGAGCATAAGCAGCTAAAGGAATTTGACAAGATCCAGATAAAGCACGAGAAACTGAACGTTCAGCTTTTAAACATGCTGTTGTAGATTTACATGATAATGGAGCTAAACAAGATTTAATATCAGACCTTCGAGTATCAATTTCAATACCTAAAGCACCTTGACCTGGAGATGGTAAAAAATCTGATGTTTCTAAGAATTCACAAATTCTATTTTCCAATCCTATTCTTTTTAATCCAATAGCAGCTAAAATAATTCCCGAGAAGACACCATTATCAAGTTTCCTCAATCGAGTCTCAATATTTCCTCGCAATGGCTTTACTATAAGTGATGGATATCTTGCTCGTAGTTGAGATTCTCTTCTTAAACTCGATGTGCCTACGATAGAACCACTTGGCATATCTCTTAGAGATTCATAATTATTAGATATAAATGCATCTCTAGGATCTCCTCTTTTTAGGATCGAACAAATTTCCAATGGAGCTTCCAAATTCAATGGCACATCTTTTAATGAGTGAACAGCAAGATCAGCTCTACCATCTATTAATGCAAGTTCTAATTCTTTTACAAATAAACCTTTTCCCCCAATTTGAGAAATAGAGCGATCCAGTATTCGATCTCCTCGTGTCTTCATAGAAGAAATTTCTGTAGTACAATTTGGGTAAAGAGAGCAAATAATATTTTTTACCTGTTCAGCTTGTTTTATAGCAAGTAGACTAGATCGAGTAGCAATTATTAAATGATTTGGATGTAACATTTAAATGTAATTAGAAAAAAATTCTAGAAATTGTTATTTTTAATACAATCCCTAAAATCGCAATCAAACTCATATATTGAAGAAGACTAAGTCCAGATTCAAAAGATTTGGAAGTTTTTAATTTTCGCATACTCATATTTATTTACTTCTACAAAATAAAAATGCCATTTTAAAAATGTATTGAATTTTTAAAGGATAATAACCTCTTTAAGGTAATCTCTAAAATTAATATTTAAAAATAAATTCATATTGATAATTTTAAACAATATTAATTAAGTATATTTACTTTTTCTTAAGTTTAGATTCTGTCATATTAGCAGGAATAACCCATTGAGAGAATTCGTCTTCAGTAAGGTATCCTAATAGGATACCAGCTTCTTTTAAAGATAGATTATCTTTATAAGCTTTCTTAGCAATTTCTGCTGCTTTATCATAACCGATATAAGGATTTAATGCTGTTACAAGCATTAAAGATTGGTTTAATAGTTCTGAAATTCTTTTATACATAGGTTTAATACCTAATACACAATGAGAATTGAAACTATTTATCCCATCAGTTAATAATCGAACCGATTGCAAAAAATTATAAATAATAAGTGGTTTAAAAACGTTTAATTCAAAATTTCCACTTGCCCCTCCAATATTAATCGCTACATCATTTCCAATTACTTGAGCTGCAATCATAGTAATCGATTCACATTGAGTTGGATTAACTTTTCCTGGCATTATTGAACTACCTGGCTCATTTTCAGGTATTAGTATTTCTCCTAATCCAGAACGAGGACCACTTCCTAACCATCTTAAATCATTAGCTATTTTCATTAAGTTAGCAGCAAGCGATTTTAATGCTCCATGAGAAAACAATAATGCATCATGTGATGCAAGAGCTTGAAACTTATTTTTTGCTGACACGAAATTTTTTCCTGTATCGTTTGATAAAGTTTCAGCTACTTTTATTCCAAATGAAGGATGGGTATTTAGTCCAGTACCAACTGCTGTACCTCCAATAGCTAACTCGTAAAGACCATATATAGAACTAAGAATTTGTGTTTTAGAAAATTCTAATTGAGCAACGTAACCAGAAAATTCCTGACCAAGAGTTAACGGAGTTGCATCTTGCAAATGAGTCCTTCCAACTTTTACAATTTTAGAAAAATTAATACTTTTTTCTTTTAAAGAATTAATCAAAGAATCTAAAGATAGAATCAACTTATCCTCAATTTCTAAAACAGCAGAGATATGCATTGCGGTAGGAAAAACATCATTAGATGATTGACCATAGTTAACGTGGTCATTAGGATGCACTAAACGGCCTTCACCTTTTGTTCCACCTAGAATTTCAGAAGCACGATTTGCTAGTACTTCATTTACATTCATGTTAGTTTGTGTTCCTGAACCAGTTTGCCATACAGAAAGAGGAAATTGAGATAACCATTTTCCAGATAAAATTTCATCAGAAGCAATTACAATGGCTTGAGAGATATTACTATCAATTAGATCTAATTGTTTATTTACTTGGGCAGCAGCTCGTTTAATTTTAACAATCGCATATATTAAAACTTGAGGCATTTTTTCTATAGAAATATTAAAATTTTTTAATGAACGTTGAGTTTGTGCACCCCAAAGAGAATCTGCAGGTACATTTATTTTACCAAATGTATCATTTTCCAATCGAATTTTCATTTTAATAAATTCCATGTAAATATCTTATTTAATTTATTCAAATAGAGTAATAATGAATTATTACTCTATAAACAATCAATTATCATTTTTTGTATTTTTCAAATTCACAATATCTATGTCAACAATTTATACAAATAGTATCAAATCATATATACCAAATTCTAAAACAATGGAATCTTTATCAAGACAAATTGCTTTAGCTATTTTAGCACATGCAAACCCATCAGAAGGCTTTCAAATTTATTTGAAAGGAGATCTTGGAACTGGAAAAACTACTTTTGTTCGTTCTTTTTTGCAAGAATATGGTGTGCAAGGAAAAATTAAAAGTCCAAGTTATTCATTATTAGAATCTTATACAATCTCAAATTTAGAAATTCATCATTTTGATTTTTACCGATTTTCTAAGCCAGATGAATGGATTAATGCTGGATTTCGCGATTTATTGAATGAAAATTCGATCATTTTACTTGAATGGCCTGAAAAAGCAGATGGTTATTTACCTAATCCTGATCTTTCCATTCATCTTGAGTATTTCAATTCTGGGCGAAATGCTACCTTAATACCAAAAACTATGCGAGGAAAGAAATGGTTACAAGCAATAGCTCTTCGTATTTGTTAGTGCGTCGCAGTTTGATTAAAGCTGCAATTTCATTTGTAATTTTTCCGATCTTTCCTAAATTATCATTTGCAACATCAGTTATTGCTGCTCGAATATGGCCTTCCAATGAATATACACGTATTACATTAGAATTGGACAAAGAGATTCAAACAACACAATTCATGATTAACTATCCTTATCGATTGGTTGTAGATATTGAGAATCTCGATATAAATACTATATTAAGCAAATTGATATCTAAATTACAATTAAATGATCCTTATATTAATGATATACGTATTTCGAAAAATAGATTTAATATAGCGCGCATTATTTTTGATTTAAAACAAGAAATTGAACCACAGATTTTTTCTTTAAAACCTGTTGGAGGTTATCAACATCGTCTTGTTTTTGATCTTTATCCAAAATTAGAAAAAGATTCGACAGATAAATTACTTGAAAATCAAATTCCATATTGCAATATTGATGATCCCATAAAAGAAATCACTATGGCTATTTCTGATAATCCTGATGTAGCAAATATAGCTTCATCTGATTTTTCTTCTCAAAAAAAAACAATAAATCCATCTAATGTTCATAACACTAACAAAAATTTGTTTATTAAAAAATCTAAAATTAAACAATGCATAATTGTTGCGCTGGATCCAGGTCATGGAGGAGAAGATCCAGGGGCAATTGGAAAAACTGGATTATTTGAAAAAGATGTTGTACTTCAAATAGGGAAATATTTAAAATCCTTAATTGATGAACAATCATATATGCTTGCTTATTTAACAAGGGATGATGATTATTTTGTCCCTTTATCCATTCGTGTTCAAAAAGCTAGAAAAATTAAAGCTGATTTATTAATATCAATTCATGCTAATGCTTGCATTAAACCTAATATTAATGGTTCATCAGTGTTTGTATTATCTCAACATGAAGCTTCAAGTAATCATGCTCGTTGGATTGCAAATAAAGAAAATGCATCTGATTTGATTGGGGGGTAAATTTTAACAAAAAAGATAAAAATCTTGCAGCAGTATTATTTGATTTGTCTACCTCAGCTCAAATTAGAGATTCGTTAAAAGCAGGGAACGCTTTTTTAGATGAGATTTCCAAAGTTAATGAATTGCACAGAAATAATGTAGAGCAAGCAAATTTCACAGTTTTAAAAGCACCAGATACCCCCTCTGTGCTAATAGAAACTGCTTTTATTAGCAATCCTAAAGAAGAAGTTCTCTTAGGATCAAAAACCTATCAAAAAAAATTAGCTTATGCTATGTTTTCTGGAATTCGTTCTTATTTTAAGAAGAATCCTCCAATAACACGATTCAAGAATATAAATTAGAAAAATTTTTTAAGATTTAGAAAACTGCTAATAAATACATGTCAAACTATTATCAACCAATCGTTAAAATGTCACCTCAATTAGTTGGAAAAATTGCTGCTGGAGAGATAATCGAAAGGCCTTCTTCTATTGTTAGAGAAATAATAGAAAATTCAATTGATGCCTTTGCAAACAAGATTGATATATATTTGGAAAATGGAGGTATTCATCGAATTACAATAGTTGACAATGGTCATGGAATTCCAAAAGAAGAATTATATTTAGCACTAGAACGTCATACTACAAATAAAATTTATTCTTCCAAAGATTTAGAATGTCTTAAATCAATGGGATTTAGAGGAGAAGCATTATATGCTATTTCATCTGTTTCTCAATTAAATTTAATTTCAAGAACAAAAAATGATAAATATGCTTGGAAAATTCAGAATAATAATAAAAAAACTCCATCGCCAACATCAGGCCAATTTGGAACTACAGTTGATATATGCAAATTATTTAATGAAATTCCTGCTCGCAGAAAATATCTAAATTCTGAAATCACAGAACTTAGACATTGTCTAGATGTTATAGAAAGAATTGCCTTAGCTTACCCATATATAACATTTCAATTATTTCATTATGGAAAAACAAAAAATAATTGGAGGTGGATCAATACTTTTGAAAAACAAAGAATTTGTGATGTTCTTGGTAAAAATTTTATTGAGAATTGCTTACCTATAAAAGAATCCGATAGTTCAATAAAATTAACAGGATTTATCATACATCCTAGAGCAGCACAATCACGATTAAATAATCAACATTTATATATAAATAAAAGATTTGTAAAAGATCGATCAATTAATCATGCTATCCGTTCAGCTTATTTAGACCTTCTATATAAAAATAAATACCCATCGTATATTTTATTTCTTTCCATTAATCCAAATGAAATTGATATAAATGTACATCCAGCAAAACAAGAAATCTTATTCTATGATCAAAAATCTATATATAACTTTATATTAAAATCTATCAGTAATACTTTATCGATAACTGGAGCAAATACATTAATTGATCAAGGGTTTAAAAAAAATATTATTTTTGAAGAAAATAATATTTTTGCTTTCAATGCTGATAAAAAATCTAGATCTTCAAATTCTCAAATGTCATTTGATTTTCAAATAGAAAATAAATTGAATTTATCTAATAATCAAAATTCGAACAATATTATATTGGACCATATTATTTCAAATGAAACCAAAAACTTTCAGCCATTTTTTGAAAAAAAACATCCATTGGGTATAGCTTTAGCGCAACTTCATGGTATTTATATTTTGGCACAAAATTTACATGGTTTAATACTAGTAGATATACATGCAGCACATGAACGAATACTTTACGAAAGCTTGAAGGTGATTTTCAAATCTAAGGAACTACCTAGACAATATTTTTTAATACCTATTATTATTCAATTTCAAGAAAAGGAAATGCTTCTAATTGAAGAATATAAAGAACAATTATTAAGGTTTGGTATTGAACTTCGGATTTCAGGTGAACAACAAGTTTCTGTCACGGCAATTCCCGAAATTATAAATAAAAATAATGCAAAATCAATGATTGATGCATTATTGAAAGATCTAGAATTTATTGGACAATCACAAATATTAGAACAACAATGTAATAGATTATTATCAATTATAACTTGCTATGGTTCAATTCGAGCAAATAGAAAACTTGCTTTAGAAGAAATGAATATTCTATTGCGAAAAATAGAAACAACAAAACATACTGATCAATGTAATCATGGCCGACCTACTTGGTTACAATTATCTATGATTGATATCAATAAACTATTTTTGCGCTAATAATATGGAAATAATTAAAACTCCAATTTTTTGTCTTTCTGGACCAACAGCTTCAGGAAAAAGTCAAACAGCTATTAACCTTGCAAAAAGATGGCCTATTGAAATTATTAATGTAAATTCAGCAACTATCTACCGAGGTATGGATATTGGAACAGATAAGCCATCCATTAACGAACAAAAAGATTTTCATCATCATTTAATTGATATATGTGATCCGGCACAGAAATATTCTTCTGCAGAATTTATTAAAGATACAAATAATTTAATTTCAAAGATTGTAAAGCGTGGAAATATTCCATTTTTAGTAGGTGGTACTATGATGTATTTTAACGTTTTGCGAAACGGATTAAATGATTTACCAGCAGCAAATGAAAAATTACGCATAAAGATTGAAAACTATGCAAACAGAAAAGGTTGGCATAGCTTATATGAAAAATTACAGACGCATGATCCTGAAACAGCAAAACGCTTATCTCCTAATGATAAACAACGTATTCAACGAGCTATTGAAATATATTTGTTAACAGGACAAACAATGTCTAAACATTTAATTAATCAAAGAAGAAAAAATTTAAATAATTCTAGGAATTATATTACAATTAGCCTAGAACCTTCTGAACGTGGTTTTCTTTTTTCACGCATTGAAAAACGATTTGATCAAATGTTGGATTTAGGATTACTTAATGAAGTAAAGAGATTTTATACAAGAGCTGATTTACATCTTGGAATTCCATCAATGCGTTGTATTGGATATCGACAATATTGGAAATATTTAGATGGGAGTATTAATTTAGATTGCGCACGTTCTGAATCTATAATTTCAACAAGAAAATTAGCTAAATCTCAAATAACTTGGTTGCGAGCACAACCTGATAGAATTATCATTGACTGTTTAGAGAAGAATTTCATAGGAAAGGTTGTGGATACAGTTTCAAAATTTATAAAAATTTGATTGTTTGTATAAAAATCTTAATACTCTAAACAATCTATATTATATAATTAACCAATCTGAATTGATTTTGATAGGAATTATTTCTAACATGATATTTCTAATATGAGAAAATAGAATTAGATTTCTGAATATTCATATATTTAAAGCTAAAAATAGCTAACATTTCTAGTAAAAATTGCACAAATATTATCTAAGTAATGATTATATATGTCTTTGAAGCTGATAATTTTTAAAAAATTAGTCATTTTAAGTTTTAACTGATTCAAAATTTAAATGTATTGTCTTGATACCCCATTATTTAATGCGTTATCTTATGAATCGACAGCTTTTGCTTAATGTTCTTCCTGTACCTATACCAACATTAGAAAATTATATAATAGGTCCAAATTATGAAGCATTACATGCTATACAAACTCTAAAACCAGGACGAGCAATTTATCTTTGGGGATCTCCTGGTTGTGGACGTAGCCACTTATTGCGTGCACTTTCCAAAAAATTAAACACTATCTATATTAATACTGAAAACCAAATTAGTGTTTTATATAAATTAATGAATCAATATAATTTGAAAGATTCTTTTCCTAAATTAATAGCTATTGATGACGTAGATCTATTTAGTCAAGATAGTTTATCAAAGATTTTTAGTTTGTATAATCAATGGTATGATTTATCTGCGACTAAATATGCTTTTTCATTAGCTGTATCCGGAAAATCTTCTCCACTTTATTTATCAATTCGAGAAGATCTACGAACACGATTAGCATGGGATCTTGTTTTTCAGTTGAAACCTTTATCTGATTCTGAAAAATCTGAAGCTCTTGCAGCACAAACCGCTGAACGTGGTTTACAGAAAAAACCAGAAGTTATTAATTGGATGCTAACTCATTATGATCGTGATATTCGGAAATTAATGGCATTACTTGATGCTTTAGATCGATATTCTTTATCTACTGGTCGGCATATTACTATTCCTTTATTGCGATCAATGTTAGCAAATCCGGAGTTATATATTTTATGAAACAACATCTTGCTCTGTTTGATCTTGATCACACTCTGATCCCTATAGATAGTGACTATCAATGGGTAAATTTTTTGGCCCAAAAAGGTAAAATTGGTGATAATCCAAAAAAAATTAAACTTCAGAATGATTATCTTATGAAAGAATATAACAAAGGTTTACTGACCGTTGAAAAATCAACTGAATTTATGCTTCAGTTTTTAGCTAAAAATAGTCCTTATGAACTAGCAGAATGGCATGAAGATTTCATGAAATATATTATAAGACCTTCAATTAGAAAGGAGGCTATTGATTTAGTTAAAACTCATCTGGAAACAAATGGTTTATGTGCTATAGTAACATCTACTAACAGTTTCGTAACTGAACCTATTGCAAGAGCTTTTGGCATTCATAATCTCATAGCAACTATTCCTGAATATTTTTTAGGTCAATATACAGGTAAAGTTCATGGAACCCCTAGTTTTAGAGAAGGGAAGGTTATTCGTGTCAAGGAATGGCTAAATAGTATTGGTCGAAAATTTAGTGATTTTTCAGAATCATTTTTTTATAGTGATTCAATTAACGATATTCCTTTATTAGAAATCGTTACTCGTCCGATCGCGACAAATCCCAGTCCAAATCTTCGAGTAATTGCGAAAAATCAAGGATGGGAGATCCTTGATTTATTTAATAATTTAAAAGATGATTAATCTTGATAAATATGCAAAATGCTAAAAAATTCATTGGAAATTTATTGCCCAATCATCAAAATAATAAACCTAAAAAAATTGCACGTTGTACACATGGAATTGATCCAAAATATTTATCTAAGAATGCAGTAAATGTATGTAAGACTCTTCATAATCATGGATATGAAGCATATATAGTTGGAGGAGCTGTTAGAGATCTTATTATTGGTTTAAAACCAAAGGATTTTGATGTTGTAACAAATGCTAAACCCTCTCAAATCCAATCTCTTTTCAAAAGAGCTCGAATTATTGGAAAACGATTTCAATTAGTGCATGTTTCTTTTGGTCGAGAAATTATAGAAACTTCTACATTTCGTTCAAATGCATCAGAAACTCTTAACATTGATAATCAAGGTCGAATTTTGCTTGATAATGCTTTTGGATCACAGCCGGAAGATGCTAAAAAGCGAGATTTCACTATAAATGCTCTTTATTACGATCCAAATACAGAAGAAGTAACTGACTATCATAATGGGATAATTGATCTTAAAAAAGGTATAATTCGAATTATAGGAAATGCTTCTGAACGTTACCGAGAGGATCCGATTCGGATACTAAGAGCTATACGCTTCGCAGCTAAATTTAATGGAAAAATAGATAAAGCTAGTAACTTACCAATGCCTTTTTTAGCATCAAAATTAATACAAAATGTACCACAATCACGCTTGTTTGATGAAATAATAAAAATTCTTACATGTGGTTATTCTATAGGTTGCCTTGAACAAATACTCCTAAAAGGATTACATTGTAGTTCAATACCAATATTAAATATTGCACTTGATCAATTTTCTAGTACAAGTTTTGTTCAATTAGCTTTAAAAAATACTGATTCACGAGTAAAAGAAGGAAAAAGTGTAAGTTGCGGATTTTTATTTGCTGTGCTTCTTTGGAAAAAAGTTAAATTACAGTTTGAAAAATTTGAAAAATCAGGAAGATTTAATATTAAATCTTCAATGATTCAAGCAGTTAAATGTACTATCAACGAACAAACAAAAAAATTAAATATACATCGTCGTTTTTCTGTTACTATGAGCGAGATTTGGCTCATGCAAACAAATTTTGATCGAAGATTGAAAAAAATTATTTATCATACAATTAAACAATCTTGCTTTCGTGCTGCTTGCGATTTTTTACAGTTGCGTGCAGCTTTTGGTGAATTTGATATTGGATTAGCACAATGGTGGATGAATCTAGCGAATGCTAATATTAACGAACGAGAAAAGATGATAGATAGTTTGAATGATCAATCTAATGAAAATATTAGCGAATTATGTAAATAACTATGTTAAAAAATAGGCGTCTGCATTCAACGTTAAAAACAAAAGCTTACATTAGTTTAGGTGCAAATTTAGGATTTGATATCTTAAATAAGCTATATAAGGTTCTTGAAGAAATTTCATTTATACATGGAGTGAAAATCTGTAAAATTTCTAATTTTTATCAAACTGCTCCTTTAAAAACACGTGGACCGGATTTTATTAATTGTGTAGCAATGTTAGAAACCTATGTACCTCCGTTAGATCTATTAGAAATATTTCATCGTATTGAAAAATATTATGGGCGAGAAAGAAGCTGGAAAAATGCCCCACGTCTTCTAGATCTTGATTTATTGTCATATGGTAACGTAGAAATGGAAACAAAAGAACTAATTTTACCACACCCACGAATACAAGAAAGAGCTTTTATATTGAAACCTTTATTAGATATATCTCCCGAATTAGAACTTCCAAAAATTGGAAAAATAAAAATGATTTTACGCTGGAATTTAGATCAAAATGTCAAAATATTACAAAAATTTGATCAATAATAAGAAACGAAAAAAATTTCATTTAAATTTTTCTTTAGAACTTGCTAAGTTTTAACTTTTCATAGAACACATTGTTTATTTTTTATTCATTTGATATTTTTGATAAATAATCATTTAAGTTTGAAAAACATAAATATATTGATAGTTAATAATAAACAATTATTTAATTTTTAAAATCAAATAAAACTAATTTACATGTATAGCTTTCAAGATATCATTTTTAAAATTAATCATTATTGGTGCAATCATTGCTGTGCTTTAATGCAACCTTATGATATAGAAATAGGCGCAGCAACATCTCATAGATCTACTTTCTTTCATGCAATTGGACCTGAACCTTGGCGAGCTGCTTACCTGCAACCAACAAGACGACCAAAAGATGGTCGATACGGAGAAAATCCAAACCGATTACAACAATATTATCAATATCAGGTTGTTTTAAAACCTCCTCCTACAGAGATTATTAACTTATATATTGATTCACTTATAGCATTAAAAATTAATCCTAAAGAACATGATATAAGATTTGTAGAAGATAATTGGGAAAATCCAACATTGGGTTCTTGGGGACTTGGTTGGGAAGTCTGGCTTGATGGGATGGAAATTAGTCAATTTACATATTTTCAGCAAGTAGGGGGATTAGATTGCAAACCAATTACTGGTGAAATTACATATGGCTTAGAAAGGCTAGCTATGCATTTACAAAATGTTGATAGTGTCTTTGATTTAATATGGTCAAAAGATATAAATGAAAAACCAATATTTTATCGAGATATTTTTCTACAAAATGAGATTGAGCAATCAGCATATAATTTTATACATGCTAATCCTGATCTATTATTTGATCGTTTTAATGATTATGAAAGTGAAGCTACTCGGTTAATAGGTATTCCTCTGATTATACCAGCTTATGAATCAACATTAAAAGCAGCACATACGTTTAACATATTAGATGCACGAGGAGTAATTAGCAGGACTGAAAGAACATCTTATATTGGACGAATTCGTGATTTATCAAGACTTATTGCGCTAGCATATTACAGCTACAGGAAAAATCTTAACTTTCCAATGCTTCATCTATGAATCAAAAGATTTTTCTGGAATAAACAAATGGATTACAACACTGATACTTTATTAATAGAACTTCTTACTGAAGAATTACCACCTAAAGTTTTAAAGAAATTAGGTCAAGCTTTTGCAGAGAACTTACAAATTGAATTAGAAAAAGAAGGTTTAATAAAACCATCATCTAATTGTAAGATAGAAATCTTTATGACGGCAAGACGATTAGGCGTTATGTTTTCTGATGTTTTTGAGAAAGCAGAAGATAGATTTTCTGATGAACGGTTAATGCCTGTAGAAATAGGTTTAACTAAAACAGGAGAATTTACTCCTATATTTTCTCAAAGGTTGACTGAAAAAGGTTTTAAAAAAAATGATTCAAATTTTTCTATAGAAATAATTCAAAATAAAGGAAAACAATATCTAACTGTTCGAAAAAAAATTCCAGGGAAGGTTTTATCTGAAATTCTACAAAAAGGATTGGAAAGTTCTATTGCTAATCTACCTATACCAAAATTTATGCAATATCAATTATCCGATGGAATAAGTACTGTGAGATTTATTCGACCTGCTCATCGACTGTTAGTACTGTTTGGAACACAAATACTTCCTATTAATATTCTTGGATTACAAGCAGGTCGAGAGACATATGGCCATAGGTTTATGAGAAAAAGCCCAATTGTTTTAAATTCAGCAAAAAATTATGAAGTTACTTTAGGTAAAGTAGGTTATGTCATTGCATCATTCTATAAGCGTCGTAAAAAAATCATTTCTCAATTAGAAAAAACAGCAAATTATCTTGGTGCAATATTGGGTCCAAAAGATGAAATTGAAAATTTATTAGATGAAGTTACAGCACTTGTTGAATACCCAACAGTCTATATTGGAGAATTTGATGAAAAATTCCTTCAAATTCCATCAGAATGTCTAATTCTCACTATGTGTTTAAAACAAAAATACTTTCCATTATTTAATTCTTACAATAATAAGCTTACAAATTATTTTTTGATTGTTAGTAACACATTTACAAAAGATCCTCATAAAATAATTAATGGGAATAAACGAGTTATTCATTCAAGATTATCTGATGCAAAATTTTTTTATGAATCTGATCTAAAAATTCAATTAAAAAACCGTGTCAAGCAATTGAGCTCAGTCATTTATCATAATGATTTGGGAAATCAATTTGATCGAACAGAAAGAATACGGAAAATAGCTTGTTTTATTGCAAGTTGTGTTGGCTCCAATATTCAAAAATCTGATAGAGCTGCTAAATTATCTAAAGCTGATCTTTTATCAAATATGGTAATTGAGTTTCCAGAATTGCAAGGAATTATGGGAGCTTATTATGCCGAACATGATGGAGAATGTCTTTCTATTGTAGAAGCAATTCGCAATCAATATAAAAATAACTATGATGATGGTGATATTATTAACGAAAAATCAATTATAGCGTTGACTCTCTTCGTTTCTGAAAGATTAGAAAATATATTAGGAATTTGGGGAATAGGTTTGATTCCATCCGGTGATAGTGACCCTTTTGGATTGCGTCGAGCAGCTATTGGCATAATCAGTGCTTTTGAACAATTACAAAAAAGTGAATGGTTAAAAAAAATCAACACAACATTTCCTCTTTCTTTAAATGTTTTAATTAGAATTACATTCATGACATTTCCTGTTTGGAACATCCAAATTCAATCTCTTAGAGAAATAAAAAATTTTATTTATGAGCGTTACCGTTATCGATTAATTGATAGTACTAATAAGAATTTAGTAAATTCTATAATTTCTCTATCCCCCCCTTTACAACAAGTAGTTCCTCGTTTAGAGGCTCTTAAAAAATTTATGTTACTTCCGGAAGCGGAAAAACTAATTTCAATAAATAAGAGGATTCGAAATCTTCTAAAAAATACCGAAAATGGAATTTATCATATAGATAAAAACTTTCTGTATGAAATAGATGAAAGAATTTTGTTTGAAAAAATCAATGAAATTGAAGAAAAAGTTGAAGATGCTAAAATACAAGAGAATTTTTATTCTATCTTTAACATATTACTTGAAGTTCAAAAACCTATTGAAAAATTTTTCCAAAATATATTCGTTATGTCTGATAATATAAAATTGCGCACTAATAGGTTATCTTTACTCATTAAAGCAAATAAATTAATGAATCGAATTGTTGATTTTTCAAAAATTTAATAACTGTAAAATCTGCTATTTCTGAATTGATATAATGAGTATTGTAGTTAGCTATTATAATTTCTTATTAATAAATGATTAATGAATATATTTCTATGATGTTAATCTATCCACTATTCTTATCAATTAATTAAACGAAAAATTAAATGATTTATCTCCGCTCATTTTTATATTCCATTTTCTTAATTTTCACATCTATTTTTTATTCAATAGTTTGTATAGTTTTGTATCCGTTCATATCATCAAATTCTTATTACAAGCTTATATCTGTATGGACCAATTTGGCACTTTGGGGCTGTATAAAAATTTGTAAAATTCGCTGGAAAATTAGAGGAATGGAAAATTTACCAAATAAGCCTGTAATTATATTATCTAATCATCAATCAGTATGGGAAACTTTGTTTTTCTTATCGAAGATGCCAAAAAATATTTGTTATGTTTATAAACAAGAACTACATTGGATTCCGTTTTTTGGATGGGGATTAGCATTGTTGCATATGATCCCAATCAATCGATCAAAAAGCCAAAATGCTTTTAAAAGAATAATACAACAAGGAAGAAGGAAATTAGAAGAAGATTTATGGATCATCCTCTTTCCTGAAGGAAAGAGGATGTATTCTGAAGAAATAGGTATATTTCAAAAAAGCGGAGCATTCCTTTCTATAAAGACACAAATTCCTATTATTCCTGTCGCACATAATTCAGGTAAATATTGGACTAAAACACTTTTCTTGCCAGGTCTCATTAATTTATCAATAGGAACAGCAATCAAACCAAAAAATATGAACGTAGATGAGCTTAATGAAAAGGTAAGATCTTGGATAAAAAATGAAACTCTACTACTTAAATAGAGACAAGTAATTAATCTTCATTTATCTAAAATGATATCAACCGAATTCTCATTCAACTTTTAATATTTGTAAGGTATTTGTTCCTCCACTATTGCGTTCTAAATTTCCTCTAGCTAAAACAATCCAATCTCCATTTTTAACAAAATTTAACATTTTTAATTGGTTAATTGCTGCGTAATTCATGTTTTCAAGTGAATAATTTAAAGCATCAAATTGTAACGGAGTAACTCCTCTAAATAAAGATACTCTATTTAAAGTGGCTCTATGTGGACTATATGAATAAATCGGTATGCCTGAACGTATGCGAGACATAATTAAAGGAGTCTGTCCGCTCTCTGTAAGTGTGATAATAGCTTTAATACCCGGAAAATGGTTAGCAGCATACATAGCTGATAGGGCTATAGTTTCATCACAACGCGTAAATATTTCGCCTAATCGATGCTGAGAACTAATAGCTGTTGGATGTTTCTCAGCACCGATACAAATCCTAGCCATTGCTTGAACAGCTTCAATTGGATATTTTCCAGAAGCACTTTCAGCTGAAAGCATTACGGCATCAGTATAATCTAATACAGCATTTGCTATATCAGACACTTCTGCTCTAGTAGGAATTGGATTTAAAATCATTGATTCCATCATCTGTGTTGCTGTAATTACCAATTTATTAAAAGTTCTAGCACGTTGAATAATTCGTTTCTGAATACCAACGAGCTCTGCTTCCCCAACTTCCACTCCAAGATCTCCTCGAGCAACCATAACACCATCACTTGCTTCAATTAAAGAATCTAAAGATTGATTATCAACAACGGCTTCAGCACGTTCTATTTTAACAATAATCCAGGCAAGACTTCCTGTGTTTCTGACTAAAGAACGCACTATTTCAATATCGTCTTTATATCTTAAAAATGACACAGCTAAATAATCAAGTTCTAGTTCAGCTACAAATTTAATATCTTCTTTATCTTTATCTGTAAGACTAGGTGCTGATAATCCACCACCACGTCGATTAATCCCCTTATTGCTTGATAAAGGTCCACCAATAGATACTTTTGTATAGATGCAGTCTTTAGATATTCTTTCTACAATAAGTTCAACACGACCATCATCAAGTATTAATTCATCTCCCTCTTTGCAATCTTGCACTAGATTTTTGTAATCTATTCCGACAATTTTTGAATTTCCATCTTCTTTTGGATGATTAATGGACAGGATAAATTTATCTCCGGAATTAAGAAATACTTTATCATTTTTAAAACCAGCTATTCTTAATTTAGGACCTTGCAAATCACCCATAATAGCAACGGAACGTCCTAATTTATTTGATATAGATCTAACTAATCTAACTCGGTTTCTATGATCATTCATATGTCCATGAGAGAAATTCAAACGAATTACATCCACACCAACTTTCAGCAATTTTTCAATTATCTCCTCAGTGGAGCTTGCAGGTCCTAAAGTAGCAACAATTTTAGTTCGTCGTTGTTCGATCATAGCAATGGTCCTTTTACATAAAAATATTAATTTTTATATCTTAATACTTGAAGATTAAAAACTAACAATATATAAATAAATTTATATAACCAATATATGTCTTTTGACATGTTTATTCTCTCATGTCAATGTTCCATGGCATTGCTTAAATTTTTTTCCACTACCACATGGACAACGTTCATTTCGACCTATTTTTTTGTTTAAATCTTTAACAGTTTGAGGTTCAATATCATCAACATGATGATATTGAATATTTTGAAAAAACGGTTGCATAATCTGACTTATTGAATAACTTTCTAAGGAAATTAAATTTTTTAGAACATTTCTTCGAATATGAATTAACATATCAGAAAACATTTCAAATGCCTCTCGTTTATATTCTTGTTTTGGATTTTTTTGAGCATAACCTCTCAAATGAATACCTTGCCTCAAATGGTCTAAAGAAGCTAAATGTTCTCTCCAATAAATATCTATAGATTGCAGAAAAATTATACGAGATAAGTGAGCCCATTTATTTTCACCAATTACATTTAATTTTTTCTGATAAAAAATATTTATCAATTTTTGCAAATTTTCTAAGAATTCATCATTTGAATAGTAAGAGCCATCTTCCAGAAAATCTTCTGTTTTAAAATGAATCGACAATTCAGATTCTATATTTTCTTTAAAAGAATTTAAGTTATATTGTATTTCATCAGAAGAATTTTGCTTAATACAATAATTAAAAAAATCATTAACAACAGAAATTCGAAGATCATTAATAATTTCCAGTATATTGTCGCTTCGCAGAATTTCATTACGTTGAGAATACAGTACCAACCTTTGATCATTAGATACATTATCATATTCTAATAATTGCTTGCGCATATCAAAATTTCTGTTTTCTACTTTTTTTTGAGCATTCTCAATAGCACGATTTACTATACTTGCTTCAATAGGCTCCCCTTCTGGTAAACTCAATCTCGCCATAATAGAACGTAACTTATCTCCAGCAAAAATCCGCATTAAAGAATCTTCTAATGATAAATAAAATCTAGATGAACCAGGATCTCCTTGTCGACCTGCACGACCACGCAATTGGTTATCAATTCGACGTGATTCATGTCGTTCTGTTCCAATAATGCGTAATCCTCCAGCCTCTTTAACTTTTTGATTTAAATAATTCCAAGTTGAATATAAATCTTTAATTAATTCTTTTTTCTCAAAATTAGTAATAAATTTATTAAACTTAATTTCGTTAATCTGCTTATCAATATTGCCTCCTAAGACAATATCAGTTCCACGACCTGCCATATTTGTGGCAATGGTAATATGAGCAGGCTTTCCTGCCTCTGCAATAATAGCAGCTTCTCTTGCATGATGTTTTGCATTCAAAACATTATGAGGGATATTCTTCTCAGATAATAGTTTAGATAAAAATTCTGAGTTTTCAATACTCGCAGTTCCTACTAAAACAGGTTGTTCCCGATTATAACAATTATGAATATCTTCTAAAATTGATTTATATTTTTCATGCTTAGTTCTAAATATTTGATCATTTTGATCAACACGAATCATAGGCTTATTTGTAGGAATAATAACTGTTTCAAGGTTATAAATATTTTGAAACTCATATGCTTCAGTATCTGCTGTCCCTGTCATACCTGACAAATTTTCATACATGCGGAAATAATTTTGGAAAGTGATTGAAGCAAGTACCTGATTTTCATTATTAACTTTCAATTTTTCTTTAGCTTCAATTGCCTGATGTAGACCATCAGACCATCGTCGTCCAGGCATCAAACGTCCCGTAAATTCATCAACTATTACTACTTGATTATTTTGTACAACATATTGTTGATCTCGAAAAAACAAGTTATGTGCTCGCAAAGCTGCTACCAAATGATGCATCAAAGTAATATGTCGAGAATCATACAATGATTCACCTTTAGGCAGTAATCCAGTTTGGTATAGTATTTTTTCTGCTTTTTCATAACCAGATTCAGATAAATAAATTTGTTTGTTTTTTTCATCAATCCAAAAATCTCCTTTTGGTTCAGATTCATAATATTTTGGCTCAAACGGCATCTTTGTTAATAACGGAGGAATTGAATTCATATGAATATATAACTCAGGTTGATCTTCAGATTGTCCTGAGATAATTAAAGGAGTGCGCGCTTCATCAATAAGAATCGAATCTATTTCATCCAAAATAGCATATGAAAGAGATTCTCCTTGACGTCTGTCTTCAATCTTATATTCCATATTATCGCGCAGATAATCAAATCCGAATTCGTTATTTGTCCCATAAACAATATCAGTGCGATATGATGCTTTTTTTTCTTCAACTGATTGAGCAGGTATTACTGTACCCACAGTCATTCCAAGAAAACTATATAGACGTCCCATCCATTTAGCATCTCTACTTGCTAAATAATCATTTACAGTTACTATATGTACACTTTTTCCTGAAATTGCATTTAAATACGCTGGTAGCGTTGCCATTAATGTTTTACCTTCTCCAGTGCGCATTTCAGCAATTTTGCAATTGTGTAATGCAATTCCTCCAAGAATTTGAGAATCAAAATGTCGCATATTAAATACACGTTTGCTAGCTTCTCTAACAACAGAAAAAGCCTCTGGAAGCAATTTATTAAGTGATGCTCCTTCAATATATCGCATTCGGTACTCATCTGTTTTTGAGCGTAAAGCGTCATCAGAAAGCAAAGAAATAGAAAATTCTAAACTGTTTATTTTATGAACTAGATCACGATAACTTTTAATTAATCGATCATTTCGAGTACCTAAAATATTTTTTAAAAATGAAATCATACTAAACAATAATAAATAAAAAACATTAATAATTTGACGAATTTTCTATCAAAACTTGCAATATTAATTAATCATTCAATTATTTGAATAAAGAGAACGATAAAATTCAATGAATTTAAGAAAATATAAAAAATCATACGAATTAAATAAAAAATGCTAATTTTATAGCAAATATATTTAATTCATTTATCTTACATTAAATTAGAAATTTTTATTTCTAATAGTATCAAAATCATATTTTTTTTCTTTTAAAATTTTTGATTTCCGCGGAATATTTATTCCAAATACACTTTAAACAAAAAGGCTTATATTTTTCATGGCAAACAAAATTTTGGCTTGGATAAATTATGATATTCATGGAAATAATATATTAAGAATGGCTCAATTTTATCTTCAAATAAAAAGGTTATTAATAATATTTTACCTTCTTACCTTTTAGATAAATTTTATTTGATTTTAATTAAAAGAACCTTACTTATTATTGTTTCGAATCCCCTTTATGCTTCAAAACTAAGACAACTAATTCCAAGCATTTTACAAGCATTAATTGAAAAAAATATAAATTTGATTCAATTAAGATCAAAGTTCGCTATGGATTTATTAAAAATCCAGAATTTTATTCATCTTCAATCCGAAGAATAAAACCAATTAGCAAGCAAGCTCTAGAATCGTTTAAAAAATTACATAAGAATTTAAAACCTGGACCATTATCAGATGCAATTCAAAAACTTTTAATCAATCAAGAATCTTTTGATAACTTTAAAAAAAAATATCCAGATAACCAATAAAAAACAATCATGTATATTCTTTCATAATGATACCATTTAAATCAAACCTACGTTCTCTATGAAACTCTTTTCAAATATCTGAGACTTTGATTCACTTTTTACAAATTTCCATGCATCTTTTTGTTCTAGAAGTGCTCTTGCTATGGAATTATTTAACTTATGACCTGCTTTATAAGCAATATATCGAGCCAGTAACGGTTTTCCCAAAAGATAGAGATCCCCAATTGCATCTAAAATTTTATGTCTTACAAATTCATCTTTGTATCTAAGTCCTTCTTTATTAAGAACCTTATACTCATCCATGACAACTGTATTATCAAGGCTTCCTCCGCGAGCTAATCCCATCGATCGTAACCTCTCTACCTCATTGGCAAACCCAAAGGTACGTGCTCGAGCTATTTCATTTATATATGAATTCGTAGAGAAATCAATTTTTGCAAAATTTGCAGTAGAACTAATTGCAGGATGTTGGAAATCAATAGAAAAAGAAATAGAAAAACCATTATAGGGTTCCAATCGAGCCCATCTTTCATTTTCACCTTTTCCTTCCCGAACTTCTATTGGTTTTAATACTCGTAGGAATAATTTTGGAGAATTTTGTTCAACAATACCAGCTGTTTTAAGCAAATAAATAAATGCAGCGGCACTTCCATCCATAATAGGAACTTCCTCACCTATTAAGTCAACATGAATATTATCGATTCCTAATCCATATAATGCAGACATAAGATGTTCTACAGTCGAAACTCTAACTGCTCCTTTTTGTAATACCGATGCCATTCGTGTATCAGCAATATTTTCTGCATGAGCAGGAAGATCAACTGTTTCAGAAAGATCAATTCGATGAAAAATTATACCAGTATTAATCTTTGCAGGACGTAAAGTGAGATGAGATTGCTGACCAGAATGAATTCCGATACCAGTCATGGTAACAAGGTTTTGAATACTACGCTGAAAAAACATAGGAATTTTAATACTTTTTAAAAAATAAATATCTCCTTAGTTTTTATAAATTACAGAGTTTCTGCCTGTAATTTAATTGCAATTTAAATATTTTGTATAGAACGATGTGACTAAAAGAAATATCATTAGTTAATACAAATTTTGCTAAATTAGGACAATTTATTAAATATATAATAATCTAATCAACCTGTTTTCGCAAAAAAGCAGGAATATCAAAATGATCCATACCTGATATTTCCAATGCTCTTACCCTTTCTGCCGATTGATTCCTAGAATTTCGAGTAATAGATTGATTATCTAAATCTTGTTGAAAAGGTCCTTTTGTATCAGATTTAGTTATTCTCGCATTATTTATGTTAGTGCGAAATTGTGCTTGATTCCTAAGTACATTTGAGGAATTTTTTGGATGATCCAATCCTGTAGCTACTACAGTTACACGCAAACTATCTTCCATATTTTCATCATAGGCATTACCGAAAATTACTGTAGCATCTTCTGCAGCATAGCCTCTAACAATTTCCATAATTTCTCTAGTTTCCCGCATTTTTAATGAACGGTTCGATGTAATATTTACTAGGACACCTTTAGCCCCATGAAGATCTACTCCTTCTAAAAGTGGGCTCGAAATAGCTTGTTCTGCTGCAAGTCTTGCTCTATCTTCACCTTGAGCAACAGAAGTGCCCATCATAGCTTTACCATGTTCACCCATAATAGTTCGCACATCTTCAAAATCAACATTGATATTTCCATCAACATTGATAATTTCAGCAATTCCAGCACATGCATTATGTAAAATATTATCTGCTGATCTAAAACAATCTTCTTGTGTTGCATCTTCATCTAAAAGATCATATAAATTTTCATTTAAAACAACAATTAAAGAATGTACATGTTTAGCCAATTCTGAAATACCTTCTTCAGCTATGTTTAACCGTTTTTTTCCTTCAAAAGAAAATGGTTTTGTAACAACCCCTACAGTTAAAATACCTAATTCTTTAGCTATTTCAGCTACAATTGGCCCTGCTCCAGTTCCTGTACCTCCTCCCATGCCCGCTGTAACAAAAACCATATGAGCACCTGTTAATGAAGCACGAATTTCTTCTCGAGCTGTCTCTGCACATGCTCTGCCTTGATCAGGCTTTGCACCAGCTCCTAATCCTGTTCTACCAAGACGAATTTGGACAGGTGCATTAGTCGCAATAAGAGCTTGCGCATCGGTGTTAGCACAAATAAAATCAACACCTTTTAAATCGCTTCGAATCATATGAGCAACAGCATTTCCTCCCGCTCCGCCAACACCAATTACTTTTATAATTGTTCCAACATTAGTGGAATCTAACATTTCAAAGGCCGTCATTTTGATCTCCCTATCGCGGTCTAAATTTTAAAATATAATAATTATTCATCTAATTTTTGAATATTATTTAGAAATTAGTATGTAAGACAACAAGAATAATTACTTAGAATGACTCCATATATTTTGAATTTTAAAATATAGAAAGATATTGTTTGTCAATTTATTAGTTTATAAACCATTCTTTCATACGTGCTAATATAGACTTGAAATTCCCATTTTGCTTTGTTATTTTATAGCTTTGAATATATTGTAAACGGGCTACTTGTAAAAGACCCATAACTGTTGAAAACCTTGGATTTCGCATAACATCATCTAAATTACCTCTATATTCAGGAAAACCAATGCGAACAGGTTTTAAGAAAATATTTTCAGCTAATTCCACAATGCCTGGTAATAATGATGATCCACCTGTTAATACCACACCAGATGAAAGCAAGTCTTCATATCCTGATTTGCAAATAATATTTTGAATTTGATCAAATAATTCTTCAACACGAGGTTCTAAAATATCTCCTAATATTTTCCGATTAACATTATTTCTATACTGATATTCAATTTCTGGAAGATCAACTAAGTCATCAGAACTAGCTAAATTTTTTTTAGCGATCCCATAATGAAGTTTTATTTTTTCAGCACTTGGAGTTGGTATATGTAATACTGTAGCAATATCATTAGTAATTTGATTTCCAGCAATTGGAAGAACAGCAGTATAACGAACAACTCCTCCTGTAAAAATAGCGATATCTGTTGTACCGCCCCTATATCAATTAACACAACACCTAAATCTTTTTCATAATCAGATAGAACAGCCGAACTAGATGCTAATGGTTGTAAGACCAAATCACGAACTTCTAAATTACATTGCTTAACACATTTCACAATATTTTGAACAGCACTTGCTCCTCCTGTAACAATATGTACACGGACTTCTAAACGTAACCCACTCATGCCAACAGGATCTCGAATACCATCTTGTCCATCAATGATAAAATCTTGAGTTAGTACATGAAGTATTTTCTGATCAGCAGGAATGTTTACTGTTCTTGCTATCTCAATAGCACGATCAACATCATCTATTGTAATTTCCTTATATTTAACGGCTACAACTCCACTGGAATTAAAACTTTGTATATGCTTTCCTGCAATTCCTGTGTAAACATTGTAAATTTTACAATCACTCATTAGCTCCGCTTCTTCAATTGTATGCTGAATATCACTAATAATATTTTCTATATTTACAACAACACCCTTTCGTATTCCATTCGAACTAGATTGACCGATTCCAAGGACCTCTATTTGTCCTCCAGGCAAAATCCTAGCAACAACTGTAGCTACTTTACTTGTTCCAATATCGAGAGCGACTATAAAATCTTTAATATCATGAATCATTTTAATTGAATTATTCAAAAAATTGTGGCAGATTTTGCATTTTATCTTATTCGGAATGAACTGATGATTCAAAAATTAAAAAATCAATTTAGATAATATAAATCAATTTTCACTATATTACGTGAATCTAAATGATAAATAATTAATTGTTAAATTTTAATAAATTTTTTCATTTTTTTGAAACTGATCGATAATATAAACTATTGCATACTGCATAATTTCGATTAGGATTAAGATTTATCATATTATTCAACTTATTTAATATAATTCTCCATGAATATCTTTGATCGACATTATTTAAATCTTTAATCTTTGTTGGAGATGTTTTTTTTTCATAAATGTTAACAATTTGATTTTTATTTTAAATAATCAAAGTTTTTTATTTTTCTATACTAACTCGAAAATATTTAGATAGATTTCTTAAACTATAGAATTTGGTATCCATTATAACGATTCCAATATATTTAAATTTAAAGTTAGAAAATTTTCCCGGAAGATGAATATCAGTTTTTATTATATTTTTTAAAAAAAGATATAATAAAAACTGATATTCATCTACAGATTCTAATTTGATTGATGATAGAACGAAAAAAACATATTTGCCTAGACATAATTGGAGAGATTAATAAAACAATTAATATTGTCAAAATCGAAACTAAATTGGTAAATTTTATAATGATATATTTATATTCTCACAGAATTTTTTAAAAATGAGTTTTTCTAAAAAATAATTATAATATCGCTATTTGAAACTGTGAATTTTGCATGAAGCTTGTTTTAATATTTTTAAGCATAATTGCTGGTAGCTAATTCCGATTCTACTAGCAGCCATAGGTACTAATGAATGGTTAGTCATGCCAGGTAAGGTATTGATTTCGAGTATCCATGCTTGATTTTCCTTATCTAAAATGATATCAAGTCTAGCCCAACCATCACAACCTAAAACAGAAAAGGCCATTTCCGAAATATTAACAATATTTTGTTTTATCTCAAGCTTTAAATTTGCAGGACAACAATAACGAGTTTTATCAGAAAAATATTTATTTTCATAACTGTAATTTCCGTTTGGTGCAATGATTTCTATAATTGGCAAACATTGTATTGTTTCTTTTTGTTTTGATACAACAACAGTTAATTCACGACCTGTTATAAATTTTTCCGCAAAAACTTCAAAGCTATATTTTAATGAATCAATATAAGCATCATTTATATGTGAATCATCATTAACTTTATTAATTCCTATTGTTGATCCTTCTTGAGTAGGTTTAAAAACAAAAGGAAATCCCAGTTTCTTTGCTATAAACGAAAAATCATGATTTTTTTTTAATATTAAAAAAGGAGGTGTAGGTAAATTATTCTGTAACCAAATTTGTTTGGCTAGAACTTTGTTCATTGCAAGATTAGAAGCTATTGGACCACTTCCAGTATAAGGGATTCGAAGTAATTCCAATACTCCTTGAATACAACCATCTTCTCCATATCGACCGTGTAAAGCAATAAAAACTCGGTCAAATTCAGAGTTTTCTAACTCTGATAATGTTTTTTTTCCAGTATCAAATAAATGAACATTTACATCTTTATTTTTTAATGATTCATAAATACTTAAACCGGACATCAAGGAAATTTTTCTTTCAGAAGATAATCCACCATATAAAATTCCAACCTTCCCAAACTGATCAATCATGAAAATTTTTCCAAAAATATCTTAGGTATTTTACCAATGGAACCAGCTCCCATAACAATAACAATATCATCATTCAAGACAAGATCATTAATAGCTTTTGGCAAATCATCTATATTATTAACAAACTGTAATTGAACTTTTGTTACTGTATTTTTAAGAGCTTGGTACATAGATTGACCATTTGCTGAAACTGAAAAGTGTTCACCTGCAGAATAAACTTCAGTTAATAAAACTACATCAGCCATATTTAATGCATGGATGAAATCCTCAAAACAATCTTTTGTTCGCGTATATCGATGAGGTTGAAAAACTAACATAACACGTTTTTTTGGCCATATGCTGCGTGCAGCAGATAATGTAGCTATTATCTCTGTTGGATGATGACTGTAATCATCGATTAATATAAATTTTCCTCCACCTTTTTTTAAATCAATTTGAAATTCTCCAATACATGTAAAACGTCTTTTCACACCCTGAAAATTAGCTAATGCTTTGCAAATAACCTCATCAGATATACCTAATTCTGTTGCAATAGTAACAGCTGCTAATGCATTTCTTACATTATGTATACCTGGTAAATTTAATTCAATTTTCAATGATGGTAAAAAGGATTTTTTCTTTCTGTTCCATCTTTGTACTTTAAAACACATTTTTTTTCCAGATGCATGTATTTCATAACCTTTTATATCCGAACCTGAATTTAATCCATATGTAATTATAGGGCGTGAAACTAAAGGAATAATTTCACATATGTTAAGATCATCCAAACATAAAATTGCTTTTCCATAAAAAGGAAGACGTTCTAAGAACTTAACAAATGTTTTTTTCAAAACAGAAAAATCATAACTATATGTACCCATATGATCTCTATCAATATTTGTCACAACAGTCATGATTGGTAACAATTCAAGAAAAGAAGCATCCGATTCATCTGCTTCCGCAACAAGGTAATCACCTTTACCAAGTTTCGCATTTTTCTCAAAAGAATTTAAAATGCCTCCAATAATAAACGTTGGATCAAGTAAAGCTTCTGATAATATGCTTACAATAAGACTAGACGTTGTTGTTTTTCCATGAGTTCCAGAAACAGCTATACCTAATCTCAATCTCATTAATTCTTGTAACATCACAGCCCGAGAAACAATAGGAATACCTGATACATTTGCAGCAAAAACTTCAGGATTATTTAATCCTATAGCTGCAGAAATAACAACCACGTTAGCGCCATTTATATTTTCAGAACAATGTCCTATATAGATATTAACTCCAATTCTTTTTAGACTATTAGTTACATCTGATTCATGTAAATCTGAGCCACTAATTTTATATCCAAGATTGAGGAATATCTCTGCAATTCCACTCATTCCTAAACCACCTATCCCAACAAAATGGATATGCTCAATTTCATATTTCATGATATTAATTTTTGAGAATCTGTTCACAAGTTTTAGCAATATAAATTGCAGAATTTTCCCTAGCTTTTTGCCTAGCCATTAATGCAACCTGTTTTAGCTCTTCTCTAGACCTTTTTTGTAACCATTGCGCTAAAAATTCTGGAGTTAATTGATGTTGTTCATGCATCCATCCTGCTTTCGATTTAGATAAAAAATATGCATTGGCTACCTGGTGATTATCTGCAGATTCTGGATAAGGTATGAGTAAAGCGGCAATTCCAATAGCAGTAATTTCGGATACTGTCATAGCTCCAGATCGACAAATTAATAAATCGGCGTTTTTCATTTCAAAAAAAATATCATCAATAAAATCTTTGCATTCAGCTTTAATACCTAAATTTTCATATTGTTTTTGAACATTTATGGAATTTCCAAAACCTGTTTGATGTGTGATTTTTGAAAACTGATTATTTTTTAACAAAGCTAAACTCTTTGGTATTATGGAATTTAATGCTTTAGATCCTTGGCTACCACCTATTATTAGTAAATTTAAAGCTTTATCTTGGCGTAAATCATAACGCTTATCTATTTCTTTGATAGAAGATATTTTAAGATCTATTGGATTTCCAAAATTCCTTGCAGCAGGATGCACATTCGGAAAAGCTGTAAATATACATTTTGAAAATTTTACTAAAAAACGATTAACCTTTCCCAATATAGCATTTTGCTCATGTAAAACAAGCGGTATACCAAGAAATATAGCAGCTATTCCTCCTGGGAATGCGATATATCCTCCCATTGCCAAAACTATATTCGGTTTTATTTTTAAAAGAGTTTTAAAACTTTGAAAAAAAGCTTGAAAAAAGAAAAATGGAAAATTAAATACATTCTTAAATATACTTTTGCTTAAACCATGAAAATTTAAAGGCATTAACAAGAATCCATTTTTTGGTACTAGTACTCCCTCTATTTTATTTGGGTTTCCTAACCATACAACCTTCCATCCTCTATATTTCAAAATTTTAGCTATAGCCAAACCTGGAGTCACATGACCTCCCGTACCCCCACCAGTAATAATAATAGTTTTAGCATTCATATTTGCTTATTTTAAAATGTGGAAAAACTAATTAATAATCAAAGAAATATTAATCTACAATTTGTAGTGTTAGGATTAAACATCCAATAAATAAAACATATAAATAAATTGTACAACACGGAAAAATACTCTCTTCCTAAAAAAACATAACAAGGCTTCTTTAAAAAAAATATTGATATAGAATGCACCTTTTCTAAACTCAATAATATTAGTTTGAAAAACTATATCAATAGAATATGAAGACTATATATCTTTATATAATTTTCTCTATTTTTTTAGATCAAATTTTATTTTTATGGCAGAAATTTTAGTGTTTCTTATTTTGATTTGCAATGAAATTCAAAACTTCGTTGACAAAAATTTGTCCACGATGAGAATAACTTTGAAACATATCTTTACTAGAACAGGCTGGGGAAAGCAAAATAGTATTTCCTGGCATAGCTATATTATTCGATGCTTTCACTGCTTGAGATAAATCTGAGGATTTTATGCATAAGATACCTGATCTTCTTAAAGAATTTTCTATTGATTGACTATCTTTTCCAATTAATATAATCCCTTTAGCATGATATTTCACAATATCGATTAGCAATGAAAAATCTTGCCCCTTGCTCAGACCTCCTAATATCAAAATTACTTTTTTTTGTATACTCTTTAATGCAGCAATTGTAGAAGCTATATTTGTACTTTTACTATCATTAACATAATCAATACCTTCATGTGTGCAAATAAAATTTAAACGATGGGGTTCACCAGAATATTGAATCAAAGATTTTATTCTAGATTTTCTAAATCGGTTCAATATTTCAGTTAATTGCAAAGCAGCTAAGGCATTCAAAGCATTATGCATTCCTTGAATTTTAAGAGATTTTAACGGAACTAATTGATTAACAATAGTATTTTTTTTTAATTTTTTATTTTTTTTAAAATCACAAATTGATAACCAAGACAATCCATTTTTTCCTAATTTTATACCCATATCACCTACCAAATTTGGTAAATTTGTTCCAAAACTTTTAATTTCAGTTTTACCTGTTTTATAAACCATGCTGGAAATAATAGGATCGTCTCGATTTATAAAAGCTATTTTTGCCATTTTTAATAATCGAATTTTACATTCACAATATTCATCCATACTACCATGCCAATCAAGATGATCCTCACTTAGATTAAGCAAAATAGCTGCAGTTGGCATAAGTGATTTAAGATCATACAATTGGAAACTAGATAATTCTAATACCCATACTTTTGGCAATTCATTTCTATCCATAGCTTTCATTAAAGCCCATAATGCAGACGGACCAATATTACCAGCAATAATGACACTCAGACCTGATGCTGCTACTAATTTACCTGTGAGAGATGTTACTGTTGTTTTTCCATTTGTGCCAGTTATAGCTAGAATTACAGGATCATAATTTTTCTTAATTTTTAATTCAATTAAAGCTCTAGAAAAAATTTCAATTTCTGAAATAATTTCAATATGTAATAATGAAGCTTCTCCTATAATTTTTCTTGCTGAACGCTTAGGTGAAAAAAATGGGCTAATAACAAGTTTAGATACCCCATCTAATAATTTAGTATTGTAAATACTCTCTCCTAAAAGATATTCAACTTCAACATTTTTCAAATTTTCTGCAAATGACTTATTTAAATGTTCTAGATGATATCGAGTGTCTGCAATGCGCAAACGAAAGTTTCTTCTAGCGTACCAAAGGGCAACAGAGATACCTGTTTCCCCTAAACCAAAAATCAAGATTAATGGAATTTCATGATCTACTTTAATTATATTCATGATAATATTAGCAGTGAAGAAAGACCTATAAATGTGAATATTATGCTTATAATCCAAAACCTAATTACAATATGATTTTCTTTCCAGTTGTTTAATTCAAAATGATGATGCAAAGGAGACATTCTAAATATTCTCCTTCCAAATCCATTTCTATATTTTGTGTATTTGAACCAAAAAACTTGTACAATCACTGAAATTGTTTCAATTACAAATATACCTCCCATTACAAAAAATGTGATTTCTTGCCTTAAAACAATTGATATTATTGCTAATATTGCTCCTAATGATAAAGATCCAACATCACCCATGAATACTTTTGCTGGATATGCATTAAACCATAAGAAAGCTAAACCTGATCCTGAAATTGATGCACATAAAACAAGCAATTCCGAAGCTCCAGGTACATAATTAAGAGCAAAATATCTTGAGTAATGTATATTACCTACAATATATGAAAAAATCCCCAGAGCACTTGCTATTATTACAATAGGCATTATTGCTAAACCATCTAAACCATCAGTTAAATTTATTGCATTGCTAGAAGCAACAATAACAAGGAAAGCAAGAACAATAAAGCTAAATAAACTAAGTGGATAATTCACGGATTTAAAAAAAGGAACAGTTAAATTAGTTTGATGTGGTAAATCTATAAATATAAATTTGTTTGAAATCCAATCTCTGAATATTGACCATAATTCAGAATTATTAGATGCGGAAATAGAAAGAGCTAGGAAAAATGCAATAATTATTGCAATAATTGATTGGTATAAAAACTTATTCCTTGCTTTGATTCCTCTAAAATTTGAATAAATTATTTTATAATAATCATCTATCCAACCAATCAAACCAAAACAAAACACAGCTAGGATTACAATCCAAATAAATCGATTATTCCAATCAGCCCATAAAAATAAACTAATTATTATTGTTGTTAAAATTAATAACCCACCCATAGTAGGAGTATTTTTTTTTACAAGATGAGATTTAGGTCCAAATTTTCTAATAGATTGACAAATTTCCATATTTATTAGTTTTTGCACTATATTTTTTNCAGCTACAATGCCAAACATAAAACTAGTCAAAAATGCTAAGCAAGATCTTAAAATAATATTATTCATTTCATGAAAAATATTATATTTATTAAAATATGCATGGATTATTTCAATAAGCATTTGAATCCTTTATATATTTTTTTCTAAGATATGCTTGATCACTCTTTCCATTCTCATAAATCTTGATCCTTTAACTAAAATAGTAGAAGGTTTTAATACATGTAGAATATCAATTATTTCTTGTATTGAAAAACATATATAACTTTTATTCCAAAATGTTGGAATAGCATTTTTAGAATCTTGTCCAAAAGTTATCAAACAATCAATACCTGAATTAAATGCATATATACCAATTTCTTTATATAAATCTAAAGCATAAATTCCTAACTCTGCCATATCACCTAGTATAAAAACTTGTGGATGCAATTGCTTAGATAAAACATCAATTGCAACTCTCACGGAATCTGGATTTGCATTATAAGTATCATCAATTAATAAATTTCCATTATTTAAATGCTTGCACTCCATGCGACCAGATACTGATTTAAAATTGGAAAGAACTTGAATAGAATTAGATAATGGGATATTTATGGCCAAAGCAGTTGAAACTGCAGCTAGCGCATTTCTTAAATTATGAGATCCTAACAAATTTAAACAAATCTTTTTTTTATCAGAAGGCGAAACTATTTCGCATTTTATTCTGTTGAATTCAACAATGATTGATTTTGCATAGACTTCCAAATTTTGGTCAAACCCAAATTTTATAGATTTACAATGCTTAGCTTGAGCTTGCTCCCATATTTTAGTATAAGGATCATCTCCTGGATAAATTGCTATACCATCTTTTAAAAGTGAAGTAATCGCTTCACTATTCTCTATAGCTGAGTTTTTTGGCATTATGAATAAATTGTACATGTTCTCGTTGTGCATTGGTTACCACTGTTATATTTGGGTTTACTATTTTAGATAGAATCTTTATCTCACCAGGATGGCTAGTACCTAATTCAAAAACAGCCACAGAGTGCTGGGACCGAAGTTTCAACAAAGACAGTGACACTCCAATAATATTATTAAAATTTCCAATGCTTGCCAAACATTTGCTTGTTCCATAGAAATTTTTGATAATTGAAGATATCATTTCTTTTGTAGTAGTTTTTCCATTACTCCCTACCACAGCAATTATAGGAATATTAAATCTTTTTCGCCAAGCTATTGCGATTCGAATTAATGCATCTTTAGTATTTCCAAGAACAAATTGTGGAAGATCAATTCCTTGAACAAGATGATTAACTATAGCAGCACATGCACCAGCTTGTTTAGCTTGTTTAAGATAATTATGTCCATCAAATTTTTCTCCAACCAAAGCAATAAACAATTCACCCTTATTAATTTTTCTCGTATCAGAGTTAATTCCTTTTATTTTTGGTAAAAATAAAGCTAATCGGGCCCATTCACGGTCATCAAAAAATAATTTCTTATTTCCAATTTCTTGATATGTTTCATTTCCTTTTCCAGCCAACAAAATTGTATCAGTTGCATTACCAATCCAGATAGATCTCATAATAGCTAATGCTCGATCTGATTCAATAGAAATTTTTTGATCCAATTTTATTCCATTTAATATTTCATTTATAATTAGATCTGGATCCTCACTTCTAGGGTTATCACTTGTGATCGTTATTGAATCTGAAAAATTCAATGCTATTTTTCCCATTTTCGAACGCTTATTTTTATCTCTATCTCCTCCTGCACCAAAAATACAATGCAATTTTCCACCCTTGGATATAACAGCAGGTTTAAGGGTTTTAAGTATTTTTTCTAAAGCATCTGGAGTATGAGCATAATCAACTATAACTAATGGGTCATAGGAGTAACTATTATTTTCATCATTTAATTTTGACAAGCATCTGATATTTTCTAAACGACCAGCTATTGGTTTGATAGCAATTATACTATTGACAATTTCAGTTAAATTAAATCTGAGTTCTAATAATATCCCAACTACTAAAAGTAGATTATAGAGGTTATGCAAACCTAATAATTTTATGGAAATCTGATGTTCACCTTGATAAGTATATAAAGTAAAACTCTGGCTTGTCAGAGTAGTAACTATGTTACTAGCATATATTTTTTTAAATNGAATTTTTGAGATTCCGAAAGACCATAAGTAACAATACTCGTTTCTTTATTTTTAAATCTAGATAAACTAACTTTTATTAATCGAGATCCAGAAGAATCATCTTCATTTACGATAATTCTTCTTAAACCTTTCCATGAAAATAAACGAAATTTACACTGTTCATAACAATGGATATTTTTATGATATTCCAGATGATCATGGGTCAAATTTGTGAATCCAGCGATATGTATATATACATTATCTAAACGACCCTGATCTATACCAATAGAAGATGCTTCAACTGCTACATATTGGGCTCCAAAATTTAGCATGTTAGCTAAAATTCGATGAACAGTGATTACATCTGGTGTTGTCAGACCCTCTTTTAAAATCTTTGTTCCATTTGGAAAAAATGATCCCAATGAACCAATTGTTCCACATGGTTTGCCGATATAATTTAAAATATTAGCAATCCATTGTACACAAGAAGTTTTACCATTAGTTCCAGTTACAGCTATAACAGTTAATTTAGAAGATGGAGAGCGATACCATAAATCAGCTAAACTTCCTAAAATGGATGGTAAATTTTTCACACCTAATATAGGCAGTTTCTGCAACCTAATTTTTTTTAAATCAACTTTTGTCTTTCTTTCAAAAAGCACTGCTGAAGCTTTCTTCTGTATGAAAGCGTGATTTATATATGAACATCCATCAAATTTTTTTCCTTGAAATGCTACGAAAATATCTCCAGGTTGGATATTATTCGAATTTAAATGCATGTCAGCATTTAAATTCGAATGTTTATATAACCATTTTATTACTCGTTTCAATACATATCTTTTCTTTATTTTATTCATGAATTTAGATTATTTTCTAAGAAAATTTTATATGTCTGAAAGAAATCTTAATTTCACTAATTTATTATCAGGAGAAATATTAATATCCATTAAAAATAAACGGTTTTTTTCTAATTTGTTTTATCTAATCTTGGAGTAATCTCAATAAATGAAACTGAACAGTACAAAGTAACATTATGTTTTGTATGGATTTTAATTGTTAACCCAATGTAGCATTTTTTCTGCTATTGGACACACTCCCCCTAATCAGATATCAAAATTTTTTCTAATGTCATTATGAATTTCAAGTGTAAGATGCATCATTTATAGGTTTTTATATAAAACCTCATTTTATTTAATCTCAATCTTAGAACAATCAATTTTTTATAATTCATATCATATAGACAAGAATACTCCAAGCTAATATTAGAAAAAAAAATTTAATCAGTCAAAATTAAAAATATGGAATAAGATCATCATATTTACTTTTATCATTTTAATTCTCTATTTTCATTTATATAAAGAACATACAGGTAAGATATAAATGTTTCTTAGTTAATAAAAAGCTACATAATGTTTTTTTTATTGAAAATCTTTTCACTAGTGCGTTGAACTACACGCAAGATAGCAGACCGTTCTCTAGGATTTTTTCTAATATCGTCTTTGTTTGAAAGTACACGACCTAATTGATATATTATAGGCTTTGGAAGATCTTTTTCACGCAAAGGGATTTTTTTTGCATAAAAATGCTCTGGTTTTGCTATCATAGAGAAATATTGCTTAATTATTCTATCTTCGATAGAATGAAAACTGATCGTAGCCAATCTGCCACCAGGTTTAAGAATTTCTATAATTAAAGGCAGAGCAAGACANNAGTTCTTCAATTTCACGATTAATATAAATTCTTAAAGCTTGAAATGTTCGGGTAGCAGAATTTTGACCTTTCTCATGTTTTTTAATAACATTAAAAACACATTCTGCAAGTTGCAATGTCGTTTGTAATGGTTTTTTTTTTCGATAAATTTCAATCTGTTTTGCAATTTGAAAAGCGAATCTTTCATCTCCATACATTTTTAGTACGTCTCGTATATCATATATACTTGCACCTTTAATCCAATCTGCAACCGATAGCCCACAAGTGTTATCCATTCTCATATCCAAAGGTCCATCTCTCATAAATGAAAATCCACGATTAGGATTATCAATTTGTGGAGATGAAACACCTAAATCAAGCATTACTCCATCTACACGATCAATATCATAACATTCTAATTTTTTTTTAATGCAAGAAAAATTAGAATGAATAACTTGTACACGATTATCTTCTTTCGATAAAATATTAGCAGCGTTTATTGCTTCTGGATCTTTATCAAATACAAACAATTTAGCTTGTTTTCCTAAAAATTTTAATAGTTCACGACTGTGACCTCCTCGTCCAAACGTACCATCGACAAATACTCCAGACTCTATAGATAAATTTTGTCTATCTAAGATCAATTGATTTATCTTTAATGAATTGTTCCGTAAGAAATCCTCTTTTAGAAGTGCATCAATGGTAGGTTGAAGTAATGCAGGATTATGTATAAAGTTCATATTCCAATATCTCAATTTTTCTACTGAAATTCAATTCTTTAAAAAAATATTTTTCTATATTTGATAGCAAAACAGACTTATAGGCCGGATTCTGTATACTGAATTGCTATGTTTCAATTTAGCAGATGATCATTTATCTTCACAAACCATTGCGGATTTGTTGTAGCCATCTACCCGCATACTTGGACGGGGNCACCCTTTCTAGCCATAAACTAAATCGCATGCTTATTTGATGTTGCTCCGGATAAAGGTTACCGCGTTTCACCCTACAATCAATAAAATATTATATGAAAAAATTCATANAANANTTNATTGATNNTANNNTNNTNNNTGTNGNCCTNNTCTCATNTNNNCNTATTNNTCA
>CP063810.1:552975-866396 GCA_022818765.1 Bordetella sp.
CNTNNANGNNNNAAAGTNATNNNTNNNTNNNNTNATANTTCTNTACCTTTATAAGAGNTTNTANCTTTATNANNNGCTTTTTGTATCCNNNTACGATATGCATATAGCCATTTTTGTTGTAGTAACTGGTATTTTTAGATTTGGCATAATAACTGCTCGAGCAAATTGTTTTGCAGAGTCAGCAATAACAATTTGCATTAATTTCGAATCACGTAAATGTAGATGCCAATCATCTGGTTGTGTAATTGTAATATGATCAGTATTTTTCATTAAATAATTTACAAAAATGAAAAAGTTTAAATGAGGAAGGTAAAAAATTATGAATCAGATAAAAAAGCCACAGCTGCCTAGTAAAAGGCACAACATAGGGTTTATGAAAACATTAACACCAAGCAACGAATTAAGTGCTATTGTAGGTTCAACTCCGTTACCCCGAACTGAAGTTACAAAAAAAGTATGGGAATATATAAAAAAAAANGATTTACAAGATGTAAATAATCGTCGAAATATAAATGCAGATTCTAAACTTCGTCCTATTTTTGGAAAAAATCAGGTCACTATGTTCGAACTAACGAAATTAATTAGCTTTCATCTTAAATAGCACGAAAACTAATTGATAATTGGAGCATGGAAAACAATGGTCAATCAATTGCTTTAGAAATTGATGGAGGAATTAACTCTAGCACCATTACATCAGCCTTTTCAGCAGGAGCTGATACTTTTGTTGTAGGATCAGCTATCTTTGAAACATCAAACTATGTTAAGGCAATTAATTCGCTAAGAGAATCTATTAATCTGAATAAAGCATAAAAAGATATCCTCCCCCTTTTCAAGGGAGGATAATCAAAAAAATCCTGATAATAACCTACTTTCACAAGCTGATGCCTACTATCATCGGCGCAGAAGCGTTTCACTTTCCTGTTCGGGATGGTAAGGAGTGGTACCACTTTGCTATGGTTATCAGGAAGTAACCTTACAAATTAAATATTGGAGAAAGCACAAGTATATTACACTATTTTTCACTTAAAATTTATCAAAAGTAACTTTTAGAGTTATAGGATCAAGCCTCACGGGCAATTAGTATCGGTTAGCTGAATGCATTACTGCACTTACACACCCGACCTATCAAAGTCCTAGTCTTGAACAGCCCTTTAGGGAGATATTATTCTCCGGGATACATAATCTTTGGATGAGTTTCCCACTTAGATGCTTTCAGCGGTTATCTCTTCCGTACTTAGCTACCCGGCAATGCCATTGGCATGACAACCGGTACACCAGAGGTACGTCCACTCCGGTCCTCTCGTACTAGGAGCAGGTTCCATCAAGTATCCAGCGCCCACGGCAGATAGGGACCAAACTGTCTCACGACGTTTTAAACCCAGCTCACGTACCTCTTTAAATGGCGAACAGCCATACCCTTGGGACCTGCTACAGCCCCAGGATGAGATGAGCCGACATCGAGGTGCCAAACACCGCCGTCGATATGAACTCTTGAGCGGTATTAGCCTGTTATCCCCAGAGTACCTTTTATCCGTTGAGCGATGGCCCTTCCATTCAGAACCACCGGATCACTATGTCCTGCTTTCGCACCTGTTCGACATGTCAGTCTCACAGTCAAGCACGCTTATACCATTGTACTATCAGTACGATTTCCGACCGTACTTAGCGCACCTTCGAACTCCTCCGTTACGCTTTAGGAGGAGACCGCCCCAGTCAAACTGCCCACCATGCACTGTCTCTATTCCGGTTTAGCGGAACAAGGTTAGAATTACAAGCAAACCAGGGTGGTATTTCAAGGATGGCTCCACATAATCTAGCGATTATGCTTCAAAGCCTCCCACCTATCCTACACAAGCCGACTCAAAATTCAATGCAAAGCTACAGTAAAGGTTCATGGGGTCTTTCCGTCTAGCCGCGGGTAGTTTGCATCATCACAAACATTTCAACTTCGCTGAGTCTCAGGAGGAGACAGCGTGGCCATCGTTACGCCATTCGTGCAGGTCGGAACTTACCCGACAAGGAATTTCGCTACCTTAGGACCGTTATAGTTACGGCCGCCGTTTACCGGGGCTTCGATCAAGAGCTTGCACTCCATCAATTAACCTTCCGGCACCGGGCAGGCGTCACACCCTATACTTCGACTTTCGTCTTTGCAGAGTGCTATGTTTTTAATAAACAGTCGCAGCCACCGATTCTCTGCGGCCTCTTCATGCTCCAGGCGCAAGCCATTCACACTAATGAGGCATACCTTCTCCCGAAGTTACGGTATCAATTTGCCGAGTTCCTTCTCCTGAGTTCTCTCAAGCGCCTTAGAATATTCATCCTGTCCACCTGTGTCGGTTTGCGGTACGGTCTTATATGGCTGAAGCTTAGAGGCTTTTCTTGGAACTACATTCAATCACTTCATAAATATTAATTTACTCGTCCCACATCCTTGAATTACGTGCCCGGATTTTCCTAAGCACCATCTTTGATGCAGTAACAGGGTATTCCAACACCCTGATGACCTTCCGTAATTCGTCCCCCATCGCACCATATAATGGTGCTGGAATATTAACCAGCTTCCCATCAGCTACGCATCTCTGCCTCACCTTAGGGGCCGACTCACCCTGCGCCGATGAACGTTTCGCAGGAAACCTTGGACTTACGGCGAGGAGGCTTTTCACCCCCTTTATCGCTACTCATGTCAGCATTCGCACTTCTGATACCTCCAATAATCTTTACAAATTACCTTCGCAGGCTTACAGAACGCTCTCCTACCGTGCATGTAAAAACGAATTCCTACATGCACCCACAGCTTCGGTTTATCGCTTAGCCCCGTTACATCTTCCGCGCAGGACGACTTGATCAGTGAGCTATTACGCTTTCTTTAAAGGATGGCTGCTTCTAAGCCAACCTCCTGACTGTCTATGCCTTCCCACATCGTTTCCCACTTAGCGATAATTCGGGACCTTAGCTGGTGGTCTGGGTTGTTTCCCTTTCGAGTCCGGACGTTAGCACCCGGTGCTCTGTCTCCCACGCTGACACTTACAGGTATTCGGAGTTTGCCATAGTTTGGTAAGTCTTCATGACCCCCTAGCTATAACAGTGCTCTACCCCCTGCAGTGATACGTGAGGCACTACCTAAATAGTTTTCGGAGAGAACCAGCTATTTCCAGATTTGTTTAGCCTTTCACTCCTATCCACAGTTCATCCCCTAATTTTTCAACATTAGTGGGTTCGGTCCTCCAGCACGTGTTACCGTGCCTTCAACCTGACCATGGATAGATCATCTGGTTTCGGGTCTACACATAGAGACTAAATCGCCCTATTCGGACTCGCTTTCGCTACGCCTCCCTATTCAGTTAAGCTTGCCACTATATGTAAGTCGCTGACCCATTATACAAAAGGTACGCAGTCACGAACAAAAGTTCGCTCCTACTGTTTGTATGCATACGGTTTCAGGATCTATTTCACTCCCCTTCCGGGGTTCTTTTCACCTTTCCCTCACGGTACTTGTTCACTATCGGTCGATCACGAGTATTTAGCCTTGGAGGATGGTCCCCCCATCTTCAAACAGGATTTCACGTGTCCCGCCCTACTTATTTTACGCCTAGTTCCACATATAAAATTTCATCTACAGGACTATCACCTACTATGGTTGGAATTTCCATTCCATTCGATTATTTTATATGCTAAATCGTAAAGGCCATTCCAATTTCGCTCGCCACTACTCTCGGAATCTCAATTGATTTCTTTTCCTCGAGCTACTGAGATGTTTCAGTTCACCCAGTTTGCTTCTATTGACTTATATATTCAGTCAATGATACTCCATAGGAGTAGGTTTCCCCATTCGGAGACCTGCGGATCAAAGTTTGTTTGCCAACTCCCCGCAGATTTTCGCAGGCTACCACGTCCTTCATCGCCTGTGATCGCCAAGGCATCCACCATATGCACTTAATTACTTGATCCTATAACTCTAAAAGCTACAGAACTTCTTACTATTGATATGTTTGTATTATTTACAATCCTTAAATAGATTATATATAAGTTTTATGTGCAATTATTACCCATACTTTTCATAGAAAATAAATTCTTTCAAAAGTATATTTTTTTGTGCTTTTCCAAATTTTTAATGAACATTAATGAACAAGATTTTCTTTTTACTGTNAATAAATCTATGAATTTAATTCAATATAATATTCATTCACATAAAAGATATGAAAAATGGGTGGTGGAGATGATCGGGTTCGAACCGACGACTTCCTGCCTGCAAAGCAGGCGCTCTCCCAGCTGAGCTACATCCCCATTCTCATGGAGAAATCTTTAAAAGCTTTAACTGGTGGGTCTGGTTGGACTCGAACCAACGACCCCCGCCTTATCAAGACGGTGCTCTAACCAGCTGAGCTACAAACCCAAACTTTTTTCATCAAAAATCAGCCCAGGAATATTAAGCTTTCCAGTCCGGTGCTTAACTACCCAATTTCAATTTTCTTGAACAATCGATAAAAGTAGACACTTGGCAAAATACCTCTTGCTCTTAAAGGAGGTGATCCAGCCACACCTTCCGATACGGCTACCTTGTTACGACTTCACCCCAGTCATGAATCCTACCGTGGTAATCGCTCTCTTTTCAGTTAAGCTAACTACTTCTGGTAAACTCCACTCCCATGGTGTGACGGGCGGTGTGTACAAGACCCGGGAACGTATTCACCGCGACATGCTGATCCGCGATTACTAGCGATTCCGACTTCACGTAGTCGAGTTGCAGACTACGATCCGGACTATGATCGGATTTCTGAGATTAGCTCCCCCTCGCGGGTTGGCAACCCTCTGTCCCGACCATTGTATGACGTGTGAAGCCCTACCCATAAGGGCCATGAGGACTTGACGTCATCCCCACCTTCCTCCGGTTTGTCACCGGCAGTTTCATTAGAGTGCCCTTTCGTAGCAACTAATGACAAGGGTTGCGTTCGTTGCGGGACTTAACCCAACATCTCACGACACGAACTGACGACAGCCATGCAGCACCTGTGTTCTGATTCTCTTGCGAGCACTCCTAAATTTCTCCAGGATTTCAGACATGTCAAGGGTAGGTAAGGTTTTTCGCGTTGCATCGAATTAATCCACATCATCCACCGCTTGTGCGGGTCCCCGTCAATTCCTTTGAGTTTTAATCTTGCGACCGTACTCCCCAGGCGGTCAACTTCACGCGTTAGCTTCGCTACTAAAACCCGAAGGTCCCAACAGCTAGTTGACATCGTTTAGGGCGTGGACTACCAGGGTATCTAATCCTGTTTGCTCCCCACGCTTTCGTGCATGAGCGTCAGTGTTATCCCAGGAGGCTGCCTTCGCCATCGGTGTTCCTCCACATATCTACGCATTTCACTGCTACATGTGGAATTCCACCTCCCTCTAATACACTCTAGTTCGGTAGTTAAAAATGCAGTTCCAAGGTTAAGCCTTGGGATTTCACATCTTTCTTTCCGAACAGCCTGCGCACGCTTTACGCCCAGTAATTCCGATTAACGCTTGCACCCTACGTATTACCGCGGCTGCTGGCACGTAGTTAGCCGGTGCTTATTCTGCAGGTACCGTCAGTTTCGTCAGGTATTAGCTGACGCAGTTTCTTTCCTGCCAAAAGTGCTTTACAACCCGAAGGCCTTCATCGCACACGCGGGATGGCTGGATCAGGGTTTCCCCCATTGTCCAAAATTCCCCACTGCTGCCTCCCGTAGGAGTCTGGGCCGTGTCTCAGTCCCAGTGTGGCTGGTCATCCTCTCAAACCAGCTACGGATCGTCGCCTTGGTGATCCATTACATCACCAACTAGCTAATCCGATATCGGCCGCTCTAATAACACGAGGTCCAAAGGATCCCCCGCTTTACCCCTTAGGGAATTATGCGGTATTAGCCACGCTTTCGCGTGGTTATCCCCCATTACTAGGCACGTTCCGATACATTACTCACCCGTTCGCCACTCGCCACCCAACCGAAGTTTGTGCTGCCGTTCGACTTGCATGTGTAAAGCATCCCGCTAGCGTTCAATCTGAGCCAGGATCAAACTCTTGAGTTTGATTTTATATTTTATTCTTGTGTCTTTTATGAAAAAAAAATCATTAAAAACACTTGTGCTCATAAACAACTACCCTTTCAAATTTAATTTGAAAAATATAATTGCCCTAACACTTGGTTTATTTAGCTCGACAAGAAAAGTTCTCTTGTCTGGAGGCTTTCACCAAGTGCCTACTCTTATCGATTGTTTGATTGTTAAAGATCGTCATATCTGCTTAAAATGCAGACCCGGAACTTTAAAGAATATAATTAAACTTGTCAAGTAAAAGCTTCAATAACATTAATTTTTCTAATGTTAGAAAGATTATTCAAATAATCTTTCTAAATTTCTTAATAATTATTGAGTTTTTTCTGAGAAAATTTTAGTATCCAAATTGCTAATTCTTTTGATTCTTCTTTTGTAATATTAGTTTGAGCTGGCATAGGAATAGCTCCCCAGGATCCTTGACTACCTTTTTTTATTTTTTGCATTAAATAGATAACATTTTCTTCTTTATTTAAATATCTAGCTGAAATAGCATTAAAAGGAGGACCTATATATTTTTTGTCAATTTTATGACAAGTCATACAATTTTTATTCTTAGCTAGGATTAAATTAGCATCATTAGCAAATAAATTATTAGTTACTATGCTTAATAATAAAATAACACTCTTAAATTTTTTTCTCATTTTTTTTGAAAACGATATCGATTGTTTATGATAAATTATTTCAATATAAATCCTATTGCACTACAGCTTGGTCCTATTTCTATCCGCTGGTATGGCTTGATGTACTTAATTGGTTTTTACCTGATATCTTATTTAGGAAATAAAAAGCTAAAAGAGAAAAACAATAACTTTCTCACAAAAGCAGAATTTGAAAACTTGCTTTTTTATGGAATGTTAGGAGCAATTTTTGGAGGTCGATTAGGTTATGTTATATTCTATGGCTTCTCATATTATATAATAAACCCGATTAAAATTTTATCAATTTGGGAAGGAGGCATGTCATTTCACGGTGGAATGATAGGAGTAGCTCTTGTCATATGGGTTTACACTAGATATAAAAAGTTTTCTTTTTTTGATATTAGCGATTTCTTTGTTCCAATAGTTCCTGTAGCGCTTGGAATTGGACGGATAGGAAATTTTATTAATGGTGAGCTATGGGGTCGTCCAACAAATCTTCCTTGGGGTATGATATTTCCTCTTTCTAATGATTATATCGTTAGGCATCCTTCTCAATTATATGAATCATTTTTAGAAGGTTTTATTTTATTCATATTATTAAAATGGTTCTCAAAAAAACCTAGAAAGAAAGGACAAATTACCTCTATTTTTCTTATAGGCTATGGTTGTCTCCGATTCCTCGTAGAATTTGTGCGTCAACCTGATCATTTTTTAAATTCTTTTCCTTTAGGATTTAGCTTAGGACAATTGTTATCATTCCCAATGATTACAATAGGTTTAGTAATGTATTTCAAATCTAAATTTCAATTCTCAAAATCTTAAATTTTAACTAAATTATCTTATCTTTCATTTCTAATAAAATTTAAATATTTTTATAAATTTTAATATTCATATTTCCTCAAAATAATTTTTATTTAAACAAATAAAAATTCACATTCTTTGATCTTTTTGAAGATAATTAATTTAAAAATTAATGTATTAAAATAAAATAAATGAAAATTTAATTAATGTTTTCTGATAAATTTTGTATTTAAACTCAACTATTTCTTTTAATGGAAACCAATATTGGGTCCATTTCCAATTATCAAATTCTGGATTTTCTGATAAATTTAAGGATATATCATTATCTTTTCCTAAAAACCGTAATAAAAACCAGATTTGTTTTTGCCCTTTATAAGCTTGTTGATTGAAATTTTTTGGGAAATTATAGTGCATCCATTTTTTTGTTCGTCCTATAATTTTAACATGTTTTGAATTTAAACCTATTTCTTCACGCAGTTCACGATACATAGCAGTTGCTAAAGTCTCCCCATATTGAATGCCTCCTTGAGGAAATTGCCAAGAATTTTGTTTAATTCGTTTAGCTAAAAAAATCTTATTTTTTTGATTTGCGAGAATAATACCTATATTCAAACGATAGCCATCCTTATCTAACATGAATACCTCAAATAAACTTAATATCAATTCTTAATTTTACTTAAATTAACTATATAACAGAATATATGTTTGCTAAAAATTATCATATTAAAATTTCAAAAGAAAATCTAAACGAATCTGAAATTGCTAGTCATAGATTAATGATACAAGGAGGAATAATAAAAATGTTAGCAAAGGGTATATACACATATATGCCCCTTGGATTAAAAATTATTAAAAAAATTGAAAATATTATACGTGAAGAAATGCATGCTGCTGGAGCAATCGAATTATTAATGCCCATTGTACAACCAGCTGAACTTTGGAAAGAATCCGGACGATTAGAGGAATATGGGTTAGAACTTTTGCGAATAAAAGATAGACAAAAAAGAACTTTTGTCCTACAACCAACTTCTGAAGAAATTATGACAGCTATTGCTCGTGAAGAAATTCATAGTTATCGACAATTACCTATAAATTTTTTCCATATTCAAACTAAATTTCGAGATGAAATTCGTCCTCGTTTTGGTCTGTTACGTTGTCGTGAATTCATTATGAAAGATTCCTATTCTTTTGATTGTGATGAAAAAGAAGCAAAAAAAAGTTATGAAAATATGTTCAAAACCTATATTAGAATATTCAAACGTCTCGAATTAAAATTCAGAATAGTTTCTGCAAATACTGGTTCAATAGGAGGATCTTATAGTCATGAATTTCATGTCATATCAGAAACTGGTGAGGATGTAATTGTTTATCATGATGAATCTGATTATGCTATTAATATGGAGTTAGCAGACGCACCTTGTTTAATAAATAAAAGAGATAAAATAGAAAAAGCACTAACTATGATTTCAGATAAAAAAATAAACAAATCAAAACAAATAAGAAAATTTGTTAAATCATTTGTTTTAATTACTGAAGAAAACGATAAAAATATACATTTGTTATTGATACGTGGGGATCATGAATTAAATAAAATTAAAATTAGTAAATTGCCAGGTATGAAAAATTATAGAATGGCTACAAAGGAGGAAATTAAAAAAATTTTTTTATGTTCTAATGAATATATAGGTCCTATAAATAATAGGAATTTCATGCGAATCATTGCTGATAATACAGTATCCAATATGACAGATTTTATTTGTGGTGCAAATAAAGAAAATTTCTACTATTCTGGTGCCAATTGGGGTCGTGATATAAGAGAACCAGATCTTATTGCAGATTTAAGAAATGTTGTAAATGGAGATCTAGCTCCTAATAATAAAGATTATCTTTCTTTAAAACGAAGTATTGAAGTAGCTCATATATTCTTCTTAGGAAGTAGATATTCAAAAATAATGAAAGCTAATTTTTTAGATAGTTATGGTAGATTAAAACCATTACAAATGGGGTGTTACGGAATTGGAATTAGTAGACTTGTTTCTGCAATTATTGAGCAAAATTACGATAAATATGGCATGCTTTGGCCTCAAAACATTGCTCCATTTCAAGTTGTCATTTGCCCAATAAATTGGGAAAAGAGTCAATCAGTGAGAAATATATCTGAGAATATTTATTATGATTTAAAAAAACAAGGATTAGATATCATATTAGATAATAGAGGTAAAAGACCTGGATTAATGTTCTCTGAATGGGAATTAATTGGTATTCCTCTGCGCATAACAATTGGAGATCAAGATTTATTAAATGGACTCGTAGAACTGAAGATGCGTTCTAGTTCTACGATTTTAAAAGTTCCTCTAGAAACTGTCTCCTATCATGTTTTCAATCAATTAAAATTGTAAACTATAGATGTTTAAGAAATCAAATTTGCATATTGAATGATAAATTGTATCTAACAATAACATGGTCTATGTAATTTTTTAATAAGGTAAATTGTAGTTTATTTCTATACTTTATCAAATATTACTTAAATGAAAATTATTGAAATTTAAAGACAAAATAATTTTTTTCCATCTTCCGAAAGGAAATAAAAATGAACTATCAATTATTTCAACTATTGATGGATTATCATCTTAAATATATTATTAACCTGACCAATAATTTTTTAAACAGTTCAAATTATGCTCTCATTAATGATCAATTAATGTTTAGTAAATTCTTCATAGCATATAACTTTTCTAGTTTTCATAAATATTATGAGGTGTTAAGCCAAATATGTCAAGTTAGCATTGATCAATCATGATTATTGATTAATATTCAATGGTTGTTACAATGTTTCACTAAAGGTTTCTCTAAATGGTACATGATTGTTATGCATATTAAAAATAGAAAATTTTTTAATATGCATTATTAAATTTAACAGCATGTAATTGATTACGAACAGCTATAATTATCAATATTTAAATGATTTATCTAATCAAATGGAAATATTTTATTCTTCTTTTCAAAACAATCGGAGTTAGATGTTATCTAAAAATTCAAAGGATATTCGAATTCAGAAAGCATTATTTATTCCAAAAGAAGTATATGATTCAGTTTACATATTATTTTTTCATTAAGATAATATATGACAAATTTTACTATTTTTCATAAAGGAAATAATATGAAAAAAATCACTAAAAATATGATCACAATCGTTGTTACATCTTCAATATTAGCTTGTACCTCTATGCCTCTTGATGAAAATAATACTTTCTACAGTAAAATGAATGAGGAAGATATACAATTCAATCAAACGTCAGATTCATTTGATGAACAAAATATTCCAAATAAAGCATTTTCTATATTTTTTGATTTTGACAAATCTTCAATTTCAGAAGAAGATAAAACTATTCTTGAATCTTATGCTCGATATTTGATCATGAACAGAAATCAAATAATTAAGATTGAAGGCCATACTGATGAACGAGGAAGCTCTGAATATAATTTAGAACTTGGTCAACGTCGTGCTGATTCAATCAGTCGCATACTATTGTCACTTGGTGTCGAAGAAAATCAAATAGAAACTATTAGTTTTGGTAAAGATAAACCTAAATCTATTGGTTCAACTGAAGAAAATTATTCTAAAAACCGTCGTGCCGATTTAATTTATAAACATTAAAAAAACACTTATTCAAATAATATAATAGCAGTTAGAAACTAGAAACAATGGAGATAAATTTTAAATATCTCTATCGTTTCTAGTTTCACTCTTTTAGAAAATACTTAATGATTTATAATCATGAAGAGATATAAGCTATTAATCAATTAATCATAAAAGTTCGACTTCAATTTGAACAAAATTGGAAATATTTTTCGCAAGAAAATGGCTTCTTACTATTGTTAGTCAAGACACAATAAAAATGTTATAACCAATAGGAAATAAAAATTTCTAAATCTTCTCCTAGAATTAATAATGTTTTCTTTAACAAAATCACATGTTGATAATCATACTTTCCATTATATAAAAAAGGTACTGGAGCTCCATTAATTTTAATACATGGATCTTTATGTGATAGTCGATATTGGAAATTACAGTTAAATGCATTAAGCAAAAAATTTTGTGTTTATTCTTTAAGCTTACGGCATTATTGGCCAGAATTTTGGATTGGAGATGGAATATTTTCTATCGAACAACATGCTGAAGACATATTCAGTTTTATTAAAAATATTGTCAAAACTTCTGTTCATTTATTAGGTCATTCTCGCGGAGGAACAGTTGCATTAGAAATAGCAAAAAAATATCCAACTTCATTGACTAGTTTGATATTATGTGAGCCGAATATCTTATCTAAAAATCAACCTAACAAAAATCCTCATCAACAAATATTAGATTTAATATCTATAGGAAAAGTAGATGATGGATTACGTCAGTTTGTTAATGCTGTAAATGGCCCTGAAACATGGAATTTCATGGCTTCTTGGATAAGAAATATGCTTCGGGAAAATTCAAATACTCTTGTTCCACAATTTAATGAAGTAATACCGAAAATTAAATATAGCGATATCTCTTCAATAAATTTACCTACCCTTTTAATAGGAGGTGTATTAAGCCCTAATTCTTATAAAATAATGCTTAAAATTTTACAAAATTGGCTTCCAAATTCACAAATATTTTTTATCCCTGATTCATCACATAGTATGAATTTAAGCAATCCTAGAATTTTTAATTCAATCTTGGAAAGATTTTTATTAAAACAAACCATAAATCTTTAGTATTTTTACAGTAGAAAAAACATTTAAGTTTTTTAAAATCTATTTTTCCTATTTGACTTTATAAACTAAAACAGGTGTACTAGCCAAAGATAAAACTTTAACAGTTACGCTTCCTAACAACAATCTTGAAAGGCCACTCCGACCGTGACTGCCAATAAAAATAAGATCACAAGAATTTTCAATACTAGCTTCTACAATTCCATCTGCTACATTAAAGTTTGACACTGAACATGCTGCAGCTTTTACTCCTGCTGTTTCTGCACGATCAAGAATTTGTTGTAAATATTTATTTGATTGTTCTTCTACTGCTTTTTTGTAATATTCATCAGTAATAGCATAAGCAGCTGCCATTCCATCAAGACCAATAGTTGCAGCAAATGGTTGTGTTACATATAAAGCGAATATTTCACTACCAATACATCTGGAAAATGTAACACCAGCATTTGCTGCTTGCGCAGAAAGTGTGGAACCATCTGTAGGAATCAATATTTTCCTGAACATTTAGCTTCTTTCTCCCCTGATTTTAAAAAGATTTGAACAACTAAACTAATTCAAATCAAGTAAAAAGTTTTTGAATGTTACAAATATTTTGAATATGGTATGCAATTTTTTCGAAGATGAAAATTTGATTAAATAATATATTTCCCAATCAAATAATTTGATTGTATCAGAATACTTAAAAAATCAATTAATGAAAATTATATAATAATATTAAAAAATTACAAAATAATGATTTTTCATCAACTTTGTTTTATTGAATCTTTTATAAATTATTACAATCTAAAATAAATATCTTTTTTATACAGTTAAATTTTAATTTTCAACATCAAGTTTCTTGAATTTCTTCGATTACATATAAATTTCTTGCACACATTCCTATTTGTATAGTTATAATCAGAAAATTGTATGATGACAATCATATAAACAATCTTCATTATTAGTGCGCATTATCTAAATTAGTTGTGCGAGATAAACTTTCCAGATAGGATATAAATTAAAAGATTTTTATTTATTCTATTGCAAAAAGTGAAAATTTTTTCTATTTTATTTTCATAAGAAATTTTCTGTATTGCTTATACAGGCAAAATTTTTTAAATTCTAATTTAATAATTTATTAGTTTTGAATAATTTTCATACAAAGAAATTGAGAAATTATGTTGAGTTGATGAATTTCTTTATTAATTTATTATAATTGTCTTTAACAAGTTAATTTTATGCTGCTGGAGGATGTTAGAATTTTTTGAATTTTACTATATTGCATGCAAGAATTATCATGAGAAAAACAATTTTCAAATCTTGTTTTTCTATATTTAATAGTTTTTTTTCATGATGTGTGCGTGCATGAAAATTTGTAACTGACTTTCTCATTTTAAGATTGACTAGTTTTAGCTTCTACCTATGACGTAAAGGCCCGCATGATTTCGCTTTCGCCCGTACAGTCACTTTTAGCTTGCTGCTTAACTCTTTTACTCGGTCGCTTTTTGAGTACAAGAATTAGTTTTCTTGCTCGCTATTGCATTCCAGATCCAATTATTGGTGGATTAATCTTTGCTACAACAACATATATCCTATCTAAATGGGGGAATGTGCAAATTTCTCTTGAAACAACAATAAGACCTACATTATTGCTTTTGTTTTTTGGTTGTCTGGGTCTAACTGCAAAATTGAAACTGTTAGCAAAAGGAGGCTCTCGCCTTGTTATATTATTGTTGATTCTTTTACCATTTCTTGTATTACAAAATATTGTAGGATTAGGATTAGCAGCTCTTCTAGATATGCATCCTCTAATGGGCCTCATAGCTGGAACGGTAACTTTGGTTGGTGGCCATGGTACTAGTACAGCTTATGCATCTCGATTTTCAGATATTAATAATATTCAGAATATCGTAGCTCTTGCTATGACTTCAGCGACAATAGGCCTGGTTCTTGGTGGAACACTTGGTGGTCCAGTGGCCGAATGGTTACTTAAAAGACATAAAATCAAAACACCTGTCCAAAATGGTGAAACTGCTATTCGTACATCTGAATCAGTTTATAATGAAAATGAAATACATCATTCTGAGATGAATAAACCATCATCCTTTGTTAACTCGATATCCGCTGCTCTCATTACATTGGTAAGCGGCACATATCTTTCTGGACTTGTAGATCAAGCCCATATTAACCTTCCTAATTTTCTATTATGCTTAGCATCAGGTATTTTAATACGCAATATTGGGCCAAGCATTGGATTTTGTCTTGATGATCGTGTCACAGAGATTGTAAGCGCAATTGTATTGTCAATGTTTTTAGGATTGACAATGATGACTTTAGATCTTGCTAGTGCTGCTCGTCTAGCAGGACCATTAGCTATGATGTTAGGTGTTCAAGCTATTGTATGCGTTATATATTGCTGTATAGTTGTATTCCGAGTTTTAAAAGCTGATTATGAAGCAGCGGCAATAGCAGGTGCTTTTTGCGGAATATGTTTAGGAACAACAGCTACAGCTATTGCTAATATGCAAGCTATTACAAAAAGCCATGGTCCTGCTCCACAATCATTTATTGTGGTTCCTATTGCAGGTGCTTTTTTAGTTGATATTTTAAATGTTATTGTACTTACAGCACTTATTTCTTTACCATTTGTAGGAGGAGTTTGAACTATGATGATTAGGCGTTTTCTCCTTTTCATCATATGTTTTGTATCTTCGGCTTGTGAGCATCAGCCAGATACAAAAATGCTTTATGAAACCCTTGAGAAAAAACTTTCTGATACATTTGGTCCAGAATATTTCAATATTTCTCAATTAACTCGACGTGGCAGTGCAGTTGATAGCGCCGCATCACCTGATGAGATGCGGCGTATTGTATATTACGATGCTATATTGGAACTAAATCGTGATATTGAATTATGTGCTTGGAATCAACCAGGAGCTAGTGCTTTAGTTTCATTAATGGGGGCTGGGCCACGAAGCATTATTGGAATTAAAGCTAATGGCAATCAAGCTGGTGATAAAATAGTAGCTCATGGGAGTGCTATTTATGCTCATATTGATGGGGTTTGGAAAAATATATCTCCTACTAGTTATGCGACAGCTGAAGCTCCTGCGATAGATTCAGGAAAAAGAAAACCTGTTACAGAACGATTGCTTAATACATTGGAAACTATTACAAACTCAGTGCCATATACTGCATCAAGTACGGCACAACGAGTGGTTCAACAAGAGTTAGAACGTTCTGTAACACGAATTAATGGTCGGTTAACACGATTACAAAATGGATATCCTTTTACAGGTGGACCTGGAAAAAGCGAATATCTTAATTTTTCCCAAGCTTTATCTGAAACGGCAGGAAATCAACAAATAAAATTAATTCCTTTAATCACAAATGGCAGTACTGAAAATATTGATCTTCTTCGAAACGGAGAAGCTATTTTAGGTCTTGCTCAAGGAGATATTGCTCTTATGGCATATCAAGGAAAAGGCCCTTTTGAAGGTTATGGTCCTTTTAATGAATTGCGAACACTTGGAAGTCTTTATCCAGAATTAGTTCATATTGTTGTAAAGCAAGGCCGAAATATTAAGAATATTTATGATTTAAAAGGCAAGAAAATTTCTCTAGGTCCACCTGGCTCAGGTGGACGTTCCACTATAGAACAAGTACTTGCTGCTCATGGGTTACATGCTTATATTGATTATCAAGTAGTTGATACTCCATTTGCAACTGCTGTTCAACAGATCGACAACGGAAAAATTGATGCAGCAACTCAAGTAATGGGAACTCCATCTGGACCTCTTCATGCAGCGATGAATCAATCTAACTTATGCTTATTACCATTGGATAAATCTGTGATCACAAAAATAGTGCAAAATAATTCTGCATTGTTAGCTTTGAATATTGCAGAAAAAACATATCCTAATCAGATGAATTCTATTTCTACAATAGGAACTGCTGCCTTAATTTTAACAACTTCTGAACTTACAATGGATGAATCCACATCAATGGTACAAGTAATTTATAATGCTGGGCAAGATTTATTTAATGCTGGTTCCGCACAAGGAAGTCAAGTATCTGTAAAAACATCGAAAATTGGAATAACTGTTCCAATGCACACAGGTGCTATAGAAGCATTAAGAAAAATTGCTCATACAGCACTTCCACGGGCTGTTGTCCATCGATCTTCAGTTCATTAAATATCTAGTAGGAACTTAAAATTTAGTATTTTAATTAATAATGATAGGTAGTACTGGATTTGAACCAGCGCCCTCTGCCGTGTGAAGACAGCGCTCTACCAACTGAGCTAACTACCTGTGATTAAAATCAAAATTTTAACATGAAAATATTAGTTTCATTTGAAAAATCTTTAATTCTCTAAATTATACCAAAGACAATACCCAGTTGATTGATATAAATTTTTCAGATAATTATGATGTTCTTGCAATTCATTATTATCTGCTTTTAATCGTTTTAGAGATAAATCTTGATGTTTATAAAAAATTAGATTTTCTTCAGAAAATGTGCTTTTTTCTTTTGTATCTTCAATTAACAAAGATTCTTGCCCTCTAGTCATAGAAAGCCAGACCTTTGCTAATAAATGGGCATCTAATAAAGCACCATGAAAAGTTCGATGTTTGTTATAAATTTTATATCTTTCACATAAAGCATCTAAAGAGTTTCTTTTTCCAGGAAAAATAGCTCGAGCATAGACTAAAGAATCAATAATTTTTTTGCAATTCAATTTAAAAGAATCAAGATTTAACATTTCTAATTCAGAGTTTAAGAACTTTACATCAAATGGTGCATTGTGTGCTATTACTTCAGCATCTTTAGTAAAATTTAAAAGATCATGATAAATTTCTGAAAAACGAGGTTTATTTGATAGAAATTCTCTTGTTAAACCATGAACAGCTAAAGCTTCTGGATTGCTTTCTCTATCTGGATTTAGATAAATATGCAATTTGTTATTGGTAATTGTACGATTTATTAATTCTACACAAGCAATTTCAATAACTTTATGGCCCATAGAAGGATCTAAACCTGTAGTTTCAACATCAAGAATAATTTGCCGCATAATATGTTATTGTCCTATTTAAAAATAGGACAATAACATATTATTTAATATCTAAACGTTATTAACGTGTTTAATATATACAGTAGATTCCAGAATAACTTCTATTTTTATATAAATTAAAACTGATTTTTATAATTTTCAATTCCCTGGTTTGCTAGTTTATCGACTAATTCATTCTTTAAATTTCCTGAATGACCTTTAACCCATTTATATTGAACTTGATGTCGATTTATTTGAAATTCAAGAATTTTCCATAAATCAATGTTTTTAACCGGCTTTTTTTGAGATGTTAACCAATTGTTTTTTTTCCAATTTCCGATCCATTCAGTAATCCCTTGTAATACATACCGTGAATCTGTATATATTACAACTTGAGAAGCTTGTTCAAGCAAGCTAAGCCCTTTTATTACCGCTGTCAGTTCCATTTTATTATTTGTAGTATAAGATTCACCCCATAAAAAGTTTTTTCATAAAATGCAGAACATATCAAAACACCCCAACCTCCAGGTCCTGGATTTCCTTTGCATGCACCATCTGTCCATATTTCAAAAAATTTATCTTTATTAATTTTTTAATGCCTCATATTTATTAAAAAATAATGTCTAATAATTAATTATCCAAAATAACAGTACTTATTTTTTGATTTTGTTTTTGGATTTCCCAATATGGTTTCATTAAAGGCAAACTCATGCACCTTTTAATTGCCGAAATAATATATATAGGACTAATTAAACAAAAACAACAGTTACCAAAATTTTTTGTAAAATAATACCGATTTAAATATTTTTTTATTGTACATATAGGTATACAGCCCCCAAAACATACTATATCTAAATCAAATGAGAGCAACTCCAACCAATTTTTAAGCTTATAAAAAGATACTAATGAAGAAGATTGTAAAGGAAAAGATCGTTTTTTGTTTAATAAAAAATTATTTATATGCCACAAACTCCAAGGATTAAAGCCAGAAATTAATATCCTACCCTCAGGGATAATTACTCGACTGAGTTCTCGAAGTACAAAATAAGGATTTTTTGATCTTTCAAAAACATGAGGTAATAAAAACAGATCAATACTTTGAGATTCAAAAGGCATATATTCAAGTTCAGTAATAACACATCCTTGCCAATTCTTCGCTATTTTATATAGAGGAAAACTAGTATCTATAAAAGCTTTAAATGGAATTCGATTTTTTCTTAAAAAATTTTTGTTTCCAAAAGAAATTTGCCAAGCTTGATATCCAAAAGCATTTGTAACTATCGAATCAAATTGACTTTGTTCCCAATTAATAAATTGTTCACCTTCCGGAGTTTGGAACCATTGAATTAATTCTAAAATTAATGTATTTGACTCTTTCACTCTATATCATTCCTTTTTAATAAGAAAAATTATGAAAAATTATACTCTCAATTCTTTGGATCAAAATTCAAAAATTTTTCCTTTGCAAGCATTTTCTGATAATTATATATGGGTAATAACCCATAAAAATTCTGCAGCTGTTATTGATCCAGGGCAAGCAAAACCTGTTACTGAATTTCTTTATTTAAACGGATTAAAATTAAAAGCTATTTTACTTACACATTTTCATGATGACCATATTTCTGGTGTTGAAGAATTAATTTCCAATAATAGGATTACAGTATATGGACCATCTGTAGAAAAAAATTTATTACCCTTTTGTAATATTTTACTAAAGGGAGGTGATATTGTTAATTTAACTGATTTAAATACTTATTTAAACGTCTTAGACGTACCTGGGCATACTCAAGGTCATATTGCTTATTATGGTAGAGTCGGTGAAGATTCAAATGCCCTTTTTCCTGGTGATACACTATTTTCAGGAGGATGTGGCCGTGTTTTCAATGGAACTACATTTCAATTATTTAAATCTCTAGAACTTTTATCCAATTTACCTGTATCTACTAAAATTTATTCTGGACACGAATATACGATTAATAACTTGCGTTGGGCTATGGTTGTTGATCCTGATAATATTTATTTAAAAAAATATTATGAAAAAGTTAATTATTTAAAAAAAGAAGGCCTCCCAACTTTGCCATCATCTATTCAAACAGAATTAGAAATTAATCCATTTTTTCGAACTTGGAATTTATCAATTGCAAAATCAGCATCTTTGAAAGCTAATAAGAAACTTAATACAAAATTTAGAATTTTTACTGAATTGCGAAAATGGAAAGATAAATATTAAAGACTATTCAAGAATCTATTTGTTATTTAAATTAGATAATATTAAGATATGGATATATGATAATTGAGTTCATACCTTCAAAAGACATTTATAAGTTGAAATTTAGTATATCTTTACAAATTTTAAACATAAAATAATAAAAATTACATTAGTAAAAGAGAATATTTTTAATAAATTTAATTAAGTAAGTAATTCTACCACTATAAAATTCTACGCATCCTTAATAACCATAAACTGGGTAATTACTAGTATTATTTAAATATAAGGGATTTAAAAAATGGGGTTTTTACACGATAAAAAAATTTTAATTACAGGAATGATTTCGCATCGATCTATTGCATATGGAATTGCAAGTGCTTGTTATGAACAAGGAGCAAAACTTGCATTTACTTATGTAAATGATCGATTTAAAAATCGAGTGATTACTCTTGCAAAAAATTTTGCAAGCTCAATAATTCTACCTTGTGATGTTACAAATGATTTTAATATGGAAAATGCTTTTTCCGAATTAAATAAATATTGGAATAATTTAGATGGATTAGTACATTCAATTGGCTTTGCTCCAAAAGAAGCTATTTCTGGTGGTTTTTTTGATGGATTAACACGTGAAAATTTTCGAATTGCTCATGAAATCTCAACTTATAGTTTTCCTGCAATAGCTAAGTTAGCATTGCCTTTGATGAAAAATTGTAATGGATCTATGATAACTATAAGCTATTTAGGAGCTGAAAGAGCTGTTCCAAATTACAATGTTATGGGTATGGCAAAAGCTTCATTAGAAGCAGGAGTTAGATATCTTGCAAATGAGTTAGGTTCATTGGGGATTCGTGTTAACGCGATCTCATCTGGGCCGATTAAAACATTAGCTGCAAGTGGAATTAAAAATTTCTCGAAAATTCTAAAATTTTCAGAAAAAAATTCTCCATTAAAACGAAATGTTTCTATTCAAGATATTGGAAATGTGGCTGCTTTTTTATTATCTGATTTATCTAGCGGTATAACAGGCGAAATTACTCATGTTGATGGAGGGCTTTCTATTTCTTTAGGAGAAATATAAAACGACAAATTTTATTTGCCTATACAGAAATTTGAGAAAATCTCTCCTAATAGATCTTCAGTAGTAAATTTTCCTGTAATCTTACACAGATCTTCATGAGCAAGTCGTAATTCTTCAGCGATTAAATCGATCAATTGATTTTTTCCTGAGATGTGTTCAATTGATAAATTAAGATGTTTAAGAGAATTTTCTAAAGCGTATATATGCCTTTTTCTTGCTAACCAAGGAGTTTCTTCTGTATTTTCCTTCCATCCAATAATATTTAATATATATGAACGGAGTTCATCTAAACCTAATCTTTTGGATGCAGATATTTTTACGCCACTTGCAATATTCAATTCAGAATTTTTAATCTTTAAGAGATCTAATTTGTTAAAAACATTTAGAATCGGAATATTTTTAGGTAGCTTGAATTGAATTTCTTTATCAACTTCATTCGGCATCTGTGTAATATCCATTACATGTAGAATAATATCAGCACATTTAATTTCTTTCCAAGTTCTATCTATTCCTATTTTTTCTATTATATTGTTCGTATTATGCAATCCTGCGGTATCAACAAATTCTACCGGAATATCATTTATATAAATTTCTTGAGAAATTTTGTCTCGAGTAGTTCCTGCAATAGGAGTAACAATAGCAATTTCATCGCCAGATAAAGTGTTTAACAAACTAGATTTACCAACATTAGGTTGTCCAACTAAAACAATTTTTAATCCATCCCTTAATATTATTCCTTTCTTACTTTTAATTATCAAACTTTTAAATTCTGATATTAGAGATTCTAAATTAGAACGCAATTGATAATTATCTAGAGCACTTATATCTTCTGGGAATTCTAATGTGGCTTCAAGGAATTTTCTTAAATTTACAATTTGATCTGACAAAATTCCTATTTTGGTAGAAAAACCCCTGATAAAGAAGCCATAGCACATCGTGCTGCTGATTCTGATGATGCTTCAATTAAATCCGATACCGCTTCTGCTTGAGCTAAATCTAATTTTTGATTTAAGAATGCTCGTTGTGTAAACTCTCCAGGTTCGGCTAACCGCATTTCCAATTTTTTATCTGCAGAAATACAAAGCTCAACAATTCTTCGCAAAACAGTTGGACCTCCATGTCCATGCAGTTCAAGAATATCTTCTCCTGTATATGAATTGGGTGATTTAAAAAAAATAACAATACCTTTATCAATTATTTCCCCTTTTTTTGTTATAAAAGGTAAATTATAAGCTAATCTTGGAGATAATGAACGTTTAAAAAGATTATATATTAAAGTGGATAAATTTCTTCCTGATACACGCACAATCCCAACTCCTCCATAACCAGGAGGAGTTGCTATAGCCACAATTGGATCATAATTAATCATCATAATATAAATTTCTTTTCATGAAGATAATTAAGTAAATATTAAATTTTTAACTGAATTTTTGAACAATCAACCATTGTTGAGCAATTGATAAAGCGTTATTAACACACCAGTATAAAACTAATCCTGCAGGAAAGAAAAACATCATTCCTCCAAATAATAAAGGCATTATCATCATGACCTTTGCTTGAATTGGATCAGGTGGTTTTGGATTTAGTTTTATTTGTATAAACATAGTTAAAATCATTATTGTGGGGAGAATAAACAATGGATCTCGAACAGATAAATCTGATATCCATAAAATCCATGGAGCGCCTCTCATTTCAACACTAGCAAGCAAAACCCAATATAAAGAAATAAATACAGGTATTTGTACTAACATTGGTAAACATCCTCCTAGAGGATTAATTTTTTCATTTCGATAAACTTCCATCATTGCACTATTAAATTTTTGCTTATCATCCTTATATTTTTCTTTTAATGTATTTATACGCGGTGATAATTTTTTCATTCGTTCCATGGATCGATAACCAGAAGATGCTAGCGGGAAAAATAAAAATTTTATCAATATAGTTAAAAAAACAATTGTCCAACCCCAATTGCCTAATATTTTATATAAAAATGTCATTAACATAAAAAGAGGTTTAGCAATAATAGTTAGAAAACCATAATCAACAACTAGTTCTAACCCATTCGAAACAGAAGACAGAGATTTCTGATCTTGAGGACCTATCCAAAGTTTTGAATTAACTTTCAAGTTCGATCCAGGACCAATGGGATCAAGTCTTTCTATTGTGCGCACAGCAAATAAATCTTTATTTTTATTTGTGACTAACACTTCATTTTGGCGCATAGATTTTTGATTAGGAATCCATGAGGTAACAAAATAATGCTGCACAACAGCAATCCAACCATTATCTGTGTTCCGGATATAATCCGCTTTATGCTTAACAATGTCAGAGAAAGATACCTTTTGAAATTTTTTCTCTTCTGAATATAGAGCTATTCCAGTAAAAGTACTATAAAATCTGGAGCTTCCTGGAGGTTCATTACCATCACGTTCTATTTGAAGATATAAAGCAGGAAATACCGTATTTAATCCAATATTAGAAAGAATATGACTAACTTTGATTTCATAGGAACCCTCATAAAGAGTAAATTTTTTCGTAACTATCAATCCATTGGATTCTGCTTCAAATATTATATCTAGGCTATTTCCTAATAATTCTCGTTCACTTGATTTCAATTTGAAAGGTGTTAAATGTGTTGGAAAATTTAGACCTGTTGGAGCCCCAATTATTCCCGATTGAATTACATAAAATAGGTTTGGAGACTGATCTAATAATAAAGTAGGTTTAGAATCTTTTGATTCAGGAAATTTCAAAAGTTCAGCTCGTATAATCTGAGCACCATGAGTATCAAAAGTTAAACGTAAAACATCAGAATTAACAATAATTAATTCAGAATTTTTCGCTAAATAATTTGTAGTTTCATTAAACGTTTCGGTTTCATACAAATTATTTGGTTTTTCCGGAATTGATAAATCCAAATTATAAGATGCAGATTCTTCGGTCAATACATTATTTGATGAAGATGAATTGTTATTTTCAAGCTGCCAATTATTCCATAAGAATAAAATTGAAAAAGATAAACTGATCCAAAGAATAACTCGTCGAATGTCCATTCTATATCTATTGAAAAAATATATAAACCATAAAAGCTAAATTTTCATTTTTGTGAAATTTTTTTAAACTTTCTTGGAAGAAAAAATAAGTCAACTTTTAAAGGTACAGGATACTTACCTCCCTTACTCCAAGGTTGACAAAAAAATAAACGTTTTACTATTAAATATAGTCCAATGATAACACCAAATTTTTCAATAGCTTCTATAGCAAAATTTGAACAACTTGGGGTAAATCTACATTGATTACCAATTAAAGGACTAAAAAAATACTGATAAAATTTAATTATAAATAGAAGAATTATTTTCATTTGAAGATATAGCTTGCTGAAAATGAAAATCAATTTCTAGGCGAACAGTTCGTCTTAATAGTTTAAGTGATTGAGGAAGTATTTTTTTATAAAGACGAACTACATAATCATTTTTAGGCATTATATTTCTCTGAATACGAAATGATTCGCGTATAACACGCTTTAACGCATTCCGTGTTACAGATTTTTTTGCATATCGCTTTGCAATAATTAAACCTAGACGAGGCCAAGATTCTCCTCCTTTGATAGACAAATCATTACGAACCAACTCATTCACAACAAAAAAATCACCTTTCGAAAGGGTTTTCCCTTTATTAAAAACAGCAGAAAACTCATAAAAATAACGAAGTCGAGCTTTGGTTGGAAGGGTAGAACGAATCATAACATTCTAATCTTATAACAATATTTAGATTACATGGATTATACTGTTAATTGTTTTCTACCCTTTGACCTTCTAGCATTCAAAATAGCCCGTCCTGAACGAGTTTTCATGCGAATGCGAAAACCATGAGTGCGATTACGCCGAGTAATAGAAGGTTGATAAGTACGTTTCATAGGTAATATATGGAAAACATAATAAAAGTTTTAATCAAATTTAAAACTTCTTGTTGTTGCAAACAATGACTAATAAGGACTTTTAATCATTCCGATAATGAAGACAATTAAAATAAAAATATATTTATTAATTTAATAAAGAATAGCCTATGATTTTTACAAGATTTTTATATGTTGTCAAATAATCTAATTGAAAATAATGAAACATCAGCGTATGTTTTACAAATATCCATTATTTAAAAAGGATAAAATTGAGCTTTGTAAGAATGCATTATGAAAAAACTTTGGAAAATATGTGTTGATCGACTTGAACAGGATATACCTCCTCAACAAATTAGTGCGTGGATTCGCCCTCTTATTCCTCTTTCTTTTGATGAAAAAAAAGCAATTTTACGCATTTCTGCACCAAACCGTTTTAAGTTGGAATGGGTTCGAAAACAGTTTTTACATAAAATCGAAATGTTAGCAACTGAATATTTTGGAAAGCCAGTTCAAGTATTATTCGAATTACCTATGATTGAAAATACAAACAAGTTAGAATCTTTAGTTGAATTAAACAAAGAATTTGGAAATTCAATGCAATCGATAAACTCAACAAAAAAAATTCAAAAATTAGATATGAACAATTATTTTGATTGTTCTAAAAACATATTTAAATCTAAAAGCTTCTTTAATATCCCTTTTGGAAATTCTTATGAACAATCACGATTAAATATATGTTTAACTTTTGAAAATTTCATAACTGGAAAGGCAAACCAATTAGCACATGCAGCAGCATTACAAGTAGCTGAAAGTCCAGGGGTTTCATATAATCCACTTTTTTTATATGGAGGAGTAGGTCTAGGAAAAACTCATTTAATGCATTCCATTGGTAATTCAATGATAAAGTCAAAAAATAATATCCGAGTACGATATGTTCATGCTGATCAATATGTCTCAGATGTTGTAAAAGCATACCAAAGTAAAACATTCGACGAATTCAAACAATATTATCATTCTTTAGATCTTCTACTTATAGATGATATACAATTTTTTTCTGGAAAAAATCGTACTCAAGAAGAGTTTTTCCTTGCATTTGAAGCAATGCTTGCGCAACGTAAGCAAATCATTATTGCTAGCGATGCTTATCCTAAGGAACTCTCTGGAATTGATAGTCGATTAATTTCTAGATTTGATTCTGGATTAACTGTTGCTATTGAACCTCCCGAATTAGAAATGAGAGTAGAAATTTTGCTACGAAAAGCAAAATTTGAAAAATTATCAATACCTGAAGAAGTAATTTTCTTTATTGCAAAACGCTTAAGAAATAACGTAAGAGAACTAGAAGGAGCACTTCATAAAGTTCTTGCATATACTCGATTCCATAAATGCCAAATTTTAACTATTGATACTTGTCAAGAAGCATTAAAAGATTTATTTTCAGTATCTAATGGGCAAATTTCTATTGAAAATATCCAGAAGATTGTAGCTGATTACTATAAAATAAAATTATCAGATATGTATTCAAAACGTAGGCCGTATAATATTGCATTACCTAGACAAATAGCTATGTACCTTTCCAAAGAACTTACCCAAAAAAGCTTGCCTGAAATTGGAGATTTATTTGGAGGAAGAGATCATACTACTGTTCTTCATGCTGTGAAAAAAATTTCAGATGCCCGGATTAAACAAACTGATCTTAATCATGTTTTACATATCCTAGAACAAATGCTCAAAGGATAAACATGCAACTTGTGCAAACTAATCGAGATATTTTATTAAAACCACTTGCAACAGTCGTAGGAATAATAGAAAGGCGTCATGTTATACCAATCTTAGCAAATGTTCTTATAAAGAAAGAAAAAAACAGAGTGTCTTTTTTTGCTACTGATTTAGAAATTCAAATTACCACATATGGAGATTTCGGTATTGGTTCAAATGATGAATCAATAACAGTAGCAGGCCGGAAATTTTTAGATATTTTAAAAACTTTTCCTGATTCGGAAAAAATAAATTTATTTCTAATTAATTCTAATAAATTATCTATTCAATTAGCAAAAAGCCATTTTTCATTGCAAACATTGCCTGCTAATGATTTTCCCTTAATGTCAGAACCAAGCAAATGGGATGTTTCTTTAAAAATTTCTCAGAAAAATTTGAAATATCTATTCGGTATGGTCCATTTTGCTATGGCTCATCAAGATATTCGTTACTATCTAAATGGAATGCTGATAGAATTCGAATCTAATTATATGCGAGCAGTTGCTACTGATGGTCATCGGTTAGCGCATTATGCTATAGAAATAGAAAATATATCAATTCCAAAACAAATAATAATTCCTCGAAAAACAATTCTTGAAATTCAAAGATTATTAATGGATTCAGATGAACCTGTACTTATTAATGTTTCAACCAATCAAATTCGTTTTTGTTTTCGGAATATTTTGCTTGTGTCAAAATTAGTAGAAGGTAAATTTCCTGATTTTAGAAAAGTTATTCCAACAAATTATACTCGTCATTTTTCCATTAGTCGCGATATTTTACAGAAAGGTCTTTCCCGTGTAGCTATTTTAACAAATGATAAATTTAAAGGAATACGATTCCAATTGGAAAAAAATTTACTAAAAATTTCTTCTGTTAACTCTGAGCAAGAAGAAGCTAAAGAAGAAATTGATATTGATTATGTTTATGAACCTTTAGATGTAGGATTTAATGTAAATTATCTCCTGGATGTATTGATAAATCTTAAAACCTTCACAATAGATTGGTCTATTGAACCAAATAAAAATTCTTCAACATTAATTACTATTCCAGGAAATAAAAATTTTAAATATGTAGTAATGCCAATGCGAATCTAATAAAATTGGATTGAATTGTGTTTACCATTATCTTATAAATTAGTAAATAGAAATTATTTAAATATAATTAATTAAAAATTAACTTAATCTTAATGATTGAAAAAAAAATGTCAGAAAAAAATAATATTGATAAAGAAAACAATCTTTACACTTCAGATTCAATAAAGATGCTTAAAGGTTTAGAAGCTGTAAGAAAACGTCCTGGCATGTATATTGGAGATACATCCGACGGAACAGGTTTACATCATATGATTTTTGAAGTATTAGATAATTCTATTGATGAAGCTTTAGCTGGTTATTGTAATGATATAGCAATTACAATACATCCAGATAAATCTGTCTCTGTAACAGATAATGGTAGGGGTATTCCAACAGATATTCATAAGGGAGATGAATTTTGCAGAAGTGCAGCTGAAATTGTTATGACAGAATTGCATGCAGGAGGTAAATTTGATCAAAAATCTTATAAAGTATCAGGAGGTTTGCATGGTGTAGGAGTATCGTGTGTTAATGCATTATCGGATTGGTTGCGTTTAAAGATTCGACGAAATGGAAAAATTTATCAAATGGAATTTCAAAAAGGTAAACCAACAGAAAAATTAACGGTAACAGGAAGTACAGATACTCATGGCACAGAAATACATTTTTTTCCTGATCCTAAAATTTTTACAAAGATTGAATATCACAATGAAATTCTTTCAAAACGTTTTCGTGATTTATCTTTTTTAAACAATGGAGTAAAAATCCGTTTTATTGATTTAATAAATGCAAGAAAAGAGATATTTGCTTTTTCTGGAGGCATTAAAAGCTTTGTTGAATATATAAACAAAAATAAAACGGTTATACATTCAAATATATTTGTCACAGATTCTCAATCTTTAACTGGAGATATTCCTGTTCAAATTGAAGTAGGCATACAATGGAATAATTCTTACAATGAAACTGTATTATGTTTCACAAATAATATCCCACAACGTGATGGAGGCACTCATTTAACAGGATTGCGTGCTGGAATGACTCGTGTATTAAATAAGTATATTGCAGATAATGAATTTTTAAAAAAATTGAAAATTGAGACAACTGGAGATGATATTCGTGAGGGATTAGCGTGTGTTCTTTCAATAAAAATTTCCGAACCCAAGTTCAGCAGTCAAACTAAAGATAAATTAGTTTCCAGTGAAGTAAGACCTATTGTTGAAGAATCTATCTATAAGAATTTGGAAATGTGGTTATTAGAAAATCCATCTGATGCAAAAGCAATCTGCATGAAAATTATAGATTCAGCTAGAACTCGTGAAGCAGCTAGAAAAGCTCGAGATATAACTCGACGTAAGGGTATACTTGACGGTGTAGGATTACCTGGAAAATTAGCTGATTGTCAAGAAAAAGATCCAACATTGTGCGAATTATACATTGTTGAAGGAGATTCTGCCGGAGGATCTGCAAAACAAGGAAGAGATCGAAAGTTTCAAGCTATTTTACCATTAAGAGGTAAAGTATTAAATGTTGAAAAATCTCGGTTTGAAAAACTAGTAATGAGCGAGCAAATAGCGACTCTCATTACAGCATTAGGAACTAATATAGGTCCTAATTTTAACATTGAGAAGCTACGTTATCATAGGTTGATTATTATGACAGATGCTGATGTAGATGGTTCACATATTCGCACATTATTATTAACACTTTTATATCGACAAATGCCTGAATTAATTAGCAGAGGACATGTTTATATAGCTCAACCACCTTTATATAGAATTAAAGTTGGTCGAGAAGAATCTTATTTAAAAGATAGTGAAGAAGAAACTAAATTTATGCTGAAATTGTTACTTAAAGATGTTTCTATTACTCCATCTTTAGGAGAAGATTCAATATCTGGTAATATCTTGGAAGATTATATTAATCAGTATTTAATCCTGGAAAATACAATCTCAAGATTATCTAGAAATATTGATCATCAAATTCTACTATCAATAATTAATAATTCTAAAATTGATTTAAATAATATTGAAAATTCTAAATATTCAGCTCAAGAAATAAATAAATCCCTTCAGAAAAACGCTCCACTAAATAGTGTTAATGTTACTGTCAAAAATAATGAAAATAATGAATTTATATTGGAAATATCCCGAATACATTATGGTATTGTAAAAATTACTAGAATTGACTCAGATTTCTTAAATTCTATTAACTACGATGCTTTGTGGAAATCTAATCAAACATTTATAAGATTTATCAAAGATAATGGTGTTATTACTCGAGGTAGGGGGATAACAAAAAAGAAAAAATTATCTCAAATTTCTTTGAAGCTATCAATTGGTTGCGCGAAGAAGTTAATAGAAGTGTTTCAAAACAACGCTATAAAGGTTTAGGAGAAATGAATCCTAAACAATTATGGGAAACAACAATGGATCCTACAACTCGACGGCTACTACGAATACAAATAGAAGATGCGATTCTTGCAGATCGGGTATTTACAACTTTAATGGGTGATGAAGTTGAGCCTCGCCGAGATTTTATCGAAAATCATGCATTATCGGCAGGAAATATTGATATTTAACAGACACTAATTTAATTAGTGATACTTTTCAAGTAGTAATCAATTTCTGGTTTTTTTTGAATTTTCAAATTCGAAACCAATACTACCATTTTTCTGAAAAATTAGACAAACCTTGAATTTTTTGTTTGTTCGTTTAGAAATAAATCCGTCAATAAGATCTGTTCGGCCATTTCTTAAAAGCTTTTCGATCTGATCTCTAGATATTTCTTGCTGAAGTATAATTTTTGAAATTCGAAAATTGCAATGTTTTTCAAAATCGATTGATTTTTCACACATATAATTTGTTTTATACTCAAACACAGAAGAAGAACATTTAGGACATTTTCCTACTGGATCTGCATTAGAATAATTTATCAATTCATCTATTTCATCATGTTTACCAAAATCAAATTCTAATTTATGTTGACTATTAATTCGAAGCATTGCAGAAAAAGGTCTACCAGCCTTACTTACAAAGCCCTTTACTGGCCCTAATTCTAAGGAATTTAATAATTGTTCAACTTCTTCCAATTCAAAAGTTCGTTTTCCAGGATGTTTACCAATTGAAAAATCACATTGTGTACAAGCATATCGATGATAATTTTCCTTAACAACACTTTTACATTTTGGACAAGGTGTTTTTAAAACAATATAATCGCCAGGAATGGTATCTAAGCTATATTCTTTAGTCCTTTTTACAATAATCTTTGCCATTTCAGCTATTTCTTGCATAAAATTTACTCGATTAAGTATTCCTAATTCAATCTTTTTAAGTTTGAATTCCCATTCACCTGTTAATTCAGGTGAAGTGAGTTCTTTAATATTTAAACCTGATAATAAATTCATAAGTTGTCTAGTTTTAGCTGTTGGCACAAGATCTCGTCCATCACGTCGCAAATAATTCTCATTTATCAAACCCTCTATAATAGACGAACGTGTTGCTGGAGTGCCTAATCCACATTCTTTCATAGCTGCACGAATTTCATCATGTTCAATGAATTTACCAGCTCGTTCCATTGCAGATAATAAAGCAGCTTCATTATAACGAATAGGTGGTTTTGTAAATAAATCTTTTATATCCATACTTTTAAGATAAATTTTTTCATTCTTTGATATCTTGCATAGGTTTTCTTCATTTTTTTGAGGTTTGTCACTATTATAAATTTCCAACCAACCTGGAATTTCAAGAATTTTCCCATCCGTTTTAAAAATCTGATTTTCTATTTCAGAAAATCTTAAAGTCAATTGATATTTTGCAGGAGGAAAAAAAACTGCTATGAATCTTCTCAAGACTAAATTATATATTTTTTTTTCCAAATCATTTAATTCAAGAGGGATCTGTGAAGTTGGTATAATGGCGAAATGATCTGAAATCTTCAAATTATTAAAAATTCGCTGATTTTTAACATTAATGAAATCATTTTCTAAAATTTTTTTTGCGTTATTTATTAAACTCAAGCTATAAACTTCATAATTTATTATTTTTGAAAAAGATTGAATAGTTTCTATTACTGGTAAGAAATAATCTTCAGGAAGAAAACGTGAATCGGTTCTAGGATATGTAAGAGCTTTATGCTTTTCATATAAATTTTGTGCAATATTTAATGTTGTTTTTGCTGAAAAACCAAATTGATTATTAGCGTCCCGTTGCAAGGTTGTTAAATCATAAAGAGTTGGTGGAAATTGAAAGGATGTTTTAAATTCTTCATAAATTGAAATAGATTTATTCTGGCAAGATAGAACAATATCCTCTGCTTTTTTACGTGACCATAATCGATATTCTCGATCTTCTAAATTCAGAGTATTTTTTTTGAAATTTTGATCAAACCATCTACCTTTATAAGTTCCTCTGTGAGTAAAAAATTCGGCGTGTATTTCGCAATATGAACGTGGTTCAAATTCCTTAATAGATTTTTCACGATTAAAAACAATTGTTAATGTTGGTGTTTGAACACGCCCTACAGGTGTTTTAAAAAAACCTCCTTCTTTACTATTAAAAGCTGTCATAGCTCGTGTTCCATTGATTCCTATTAACCAATCAGCCTCCGCTCTTGACCGTGCTGCTGCTTCTAAAGGCTTTAGATGTATGTCATCACGCAGATTTGAAAAAGCAGAAATTATTGATTTTTGCGTCATTGACTGTAGCCAAAGTCTTTTAATTGGTTTTTGTACACCTGAATATTGGATAATATAACGAAAAATTAGTTCACCTTCACGACCAGCATCACATGCATTTATAAGTGAAATAACATCTTTGCGTTTAATTAATTTTATAAGTAAATGTAAACGTTCAAGGTACTTTTTACTAAGTAGCTTAAGTTCAAAACTATCTGGAATAACTGGTAAATTAGCAAAACTCCATTTTCCTCTTGCAGGATCATTAGGAGCAACTAAACCTAATAAATGACCAATACTCGAAGCTAAAACATAATATTCGTTTTCAAAATAATTATCCTTTCGGGTAAATTTTCCCAAGGCGCGTGATATATCTAATGCAACAGATGGTTTTTCAGCAAGAATTAATACTTTATTCATGTCTATTATTTAATAAGGTAAGCAACTTATTAATAAATATTACTTCCAAATAGGAAGGTTCATATAAATTGAAAAAATCGATCAATAAAGATTTTTAATCTAAAAGATTGGTCATTATCAAATAATAATACTGTAACTTTCAAGTTTTCTTAATATTTTTATTAATTATGATGTATATATTTCCAAAATATTTTATTTTTTATTACTTTATAAAGAGTTTGCAATTTTTATTATGAAATAATATCAAATTTAGACATTATAGAATTATATATACCAAGAGATTTTAAAATTCCATATTTGTCTAAGACATTATAGGTTTATATTTTTTATTCTATTGAAAATTATTAGGAAACTAAATGAAGTTTAATAAATTTAATACTGATTCATTAATGAATATTACATCTCGTCCAGATTTAGTTTTCATAAATGGGAAAGGTTCTTGGTTACAGGATAATTTGGGAAAATGGTATTTAGATTTTATTCAAGGTTGGGCTGTTAATTCTTTAGGTCATTGTCCGCCTGAAATTGAAAAAGCTCTAATATCTCAATCGAAAAAATTAATTAATCCATCTCCAGCATTTTATAACCTTCCTGCAATTGAATTAGCTTCTCGTTTAGTAAGAACATCTTGTTTTGATCGTGTTTTCTTTGCAAATAGTGGAGCTGAAGCTAATGAAGGAGCAATAAAATTAGCTAGAAAATGGGGAAAGATTAATCGAAGAGGAGCTTACAAAATAATAACTATGACAAAAAGTTTTCATGGACGAACTTTAGCAACCATGGCAGCATCAGATAAAATAAGTTTAGAAAAAATTTTTTCTCCTAAAGTTGATGGTTTTATAAAAGGAGAAATTAATAATTTAGATTCAATTGTTGAATTAATAGATTCTGATACAGTAGCTATAATGATAGAACCTATACAGGGAGAAGCTGGAGTTATTCCTGCTAATAAAGAATTTATGCAAAATTTGCGAAAAATTTCTAATAAATATAATTTGCTTTTAATAGTTGATGAAATTCAGACTGGGATGGCTCGAACAGGTACGATGTTTGCTTATGAACAATCAGATATTATCCCTGATATTATGACTCTTGGAAAAGGAATAGGAGGTGGAGTACCTCTAGCTGCACTTTTAGCTCGTGAAGAAATATGTGTATTTGAACAAGGTGATCAAGGTGGTACTTATAATGGAAACCCTCTATGCACAGCTGTTGGTATTGCTATATTTGATGTTTTAAACACTCTTTCATTTATGTCATCTATTAAAGATCGAGGAAATCAATTATCAAAAGGATTAATGAATTTATCCAAAAAATGGAATTTACAAGGAGAAAGAGGAACTGGATTATTACGTGCATTAATTCTTAATAGTAATGATAATGCCTTAAAAATTGTTGAAATAGCTCGAAATATTGAACCTGAAGGTTTATTATTGAATGCGCCTAATAAACATTCTATACGATTTATGCCTGCTTTAAATATACAAGAACATATCATATCGCTCATGTTAGAAAAATTAGATTATGCAATAAAACAGAGTCGGAATTCCTAAAAACTATCTTCTAAAAATCAAAACTGGAAACTTATATAATTCCAATTACTTAGACTGGTTAGTTCTGATTTTAAATATTAGTTTATCTAATTCGCACAATGTAGAATTATATGAGTTTCCAGCCATAGCTGGGGAGGTAATATATTTTCCTCCAACTAAAAACATAGGTATTGCATATATTTTGCAAATTTTGTTAAATGATTTGCACGTTTTATTTGGCTTTGCACTCCAAATGAATTGAAGGTGGCCTCAAACTTATCGAAATCAATTTCATTACATTGTTTTATCCATTTATTGATGCTTTTTTTATTAAATAAATATTGATTTTCAACAAAAATCGCTTTTAGAACTTTAGAATGCAAATCTAATCTATTCAATGATAAGAAAGTAAAATACAATTGTTGTAATGGTTTCATGCTTGAATTGAAAGCCACTGGAATTTTCTTAATTTCAACATCATTTGGTAATGATTCAGACCATTTTTCTAGTAATGATTCCATGTGTGCACAATGTCCACACACATATGAAAAAAATACTAATATCTCGATTTTATCAGGATTATCAGAAGGCAGTGATGGATTTAGTATTGAAAATGTAGAATTAGATTGACCTGTATGAAATACGAAAATTAAAATAACCAATAGCAGCCTTATATTTCTCATAATTTATATATCCCATTTTTCACTAATGAAAATGCGTCTTTACAAAATTTAAGCATTAAAATCATTACAAATCTTCAATAGTTTTTAAAAATTTTTACATTTTTTAATTTTTAAAAAAGTACTGTGCTTCAATTCCAAAAAATCAGAGTTCTAAATTTATAAAAATTCAATTAAAAATTGATAATTTTATATTTAATTAAAACCATTTAAAATATGGAAAAATTTTATTCAAAAGCAATTTTTTATTTGTGATATATAAATTCCATTACATTTTTTCAGGTGCTGAGACACCGATTAGTGATAATCCGTTGAACAAAACTTGCTTAGCAGCTTGTGCTAATCTAAGACGTGCTAGCATTAATGATTCATTATCATCTAATATCTTTTCAGAGTTATACCAAACATGAAAATCAGATGCACAATTTCGTAACCATGAAGTAATTTTATGGGGAGAAAGATCTTCAGCTGCTTGCATCACAATTTGTTGAAACTCGGAGAGTCGTTGTAACAAAAGAAATTCTGATGGCGTGGAAAGTAAGTAAATATCTCCACTTTTTATTTTTTCGTTTGAAATATTTGATTTATTAATTAAAGAACAAATACGAGCATACGCATATTGTATATAATATACAGGGTTTTCATCACTTTTTGATAGGGCAAGGTTTATATCAAACACAAACTCTGTATCAGCTTTACGCTGTACCAAAAAATATCGAGCTGCATCATGACCAACCAAATTAATTAGGTGATTCATAGTTACATAATTTCCGGCCCGTTTTGAAACTTTTAATTCTTGTCCATTTTGTAATACTTTTACCATTTTATGCAAAATATAGAATGGGTATTCACTTGGAATTTTTCTATTAAGAGCCTTTAAACCTGCCTTTACTCGTGCGACGGTTCCATAATGATCACTACCTTGAATATTAATCGCATATTGAAATCCTCGATCCCATTTATTCTGGTGATAAGCTACATCAGGAACAAAATATGTATACCCTCCTCCTTGACTTTTTCTCATGACACGATCTTTATCATCTCCTGTTCCTAATTGAGTAGTTTTTAACCAAAGTGCTCCATCTAATTCATATGTATAACCATTCTTAATAATTGTTTGAACTGTTTTTTCAACGTATCCAACTGAGTACAAATCACTTTCCATATAATAATTATCAAAAATGATACCAAAATTTTTTAAATCTTGATCCTGTTCATGACGCATATAAGCCACTGAAAATTCTTGAATGTTATTAAGATCTTCAATATTTCCTGTTGAACTTACAATAGAACCGTTGTTAATCTCTATTGTTTTTTTGTTCATAAAATCAATAGCTATATCATTAATATAATTTCCCTTATATCCATCCAATGGATAATCATCCGAATCAGGCATTATTCCCTTAGCTCTTGCTTGTACACTTTTAGCTAATTTATATATTTGGTTTCCTGAATCATTAAAATAAAATTCTTTAGTAACATCCCATCCTATAGCTTTATATAAATTGCATATAGTATCTCCTATTGCCGCTTGTCGTGCATGACCAACATGTAAGGGCCCAGTAGGATTAGCGGAAACAAATTCGATTAAAATTTTTTTTCCTATTTTTGGAAAATAACCATAAGAAAAATTTTCCTCTTCAATTAAATTTATCACTAAAAGTTTAGCAGTTAGAGACAATTGAAAATTAATAAATCCAGGTTTAGCAACCTCTATTTTTTCAAAGGAAGAATTAAATTGATAATTTGATATCAGTAAGTTTCGAATATCATTCGCTACAATCAATGGATTGATTTTCAAAGATTTTGCTATTTGCATTGCAATATTTGTTGAAATATCTCCATGCATTTTAATTTTAGGTCTTTCAAGAAAAATAGGAGGTATTTCAATGTTAGGAAATAAATTGGAAATAACATTTCGAATTGAATTTTCAAGTTCTTTTTTTTGTTTGATAAGCATAAATAAACCACAAACACTATTCAAATAAACAATTTTCTTACCAAAAGAAAATTTCGGTAACAAACCGCTTTAAAAATTAAAATAATGGACATAAAACTTATTGAATTTTATTCATCAATATAATGAAATAGAAAAAACATGTACTACAGAATTTTTGTTGCACAATACACATACAATACTATTTATTGTCGACCAGTTAGACATTTAAGAAATTGCAACAGCAACTTTTTCCAAGTGACAATCTTCAATTTTAAAATTCATATGACGATTTAAAGCACTCAGAACAGCTTGAAATGAAGCTGTTACAATATCCTGATCAATTCCAACACCAAAAACTGTATTAGGATCATTATCTACACATAAACCTACATAGCAAGCAGCTTTTGTATTAGTTCCTGATCCGATAGCATGTTCATGATAGTCCATAATTTTTATTGAGAAACCTAAAGCATTAACAAAAGCAGATATAGCTCCATCACCTTCACCATTAACGGTGCGCCGATTACCATCATATTCTAGCTCAGCTTGAATCTTAGAAGTAATATTTTTTTCTTTATTTGAATTACTATTAATACAATGTTGCAGTAATTTCCATGGGTTATTCTGTGATAAATATTCCGAATAAAAAATTGTATAAACCTCATCAGAGGTGACTTCTTTTCCTGTTTTATCAGTTACTTTCTTAATAGCTCGGCTAAACTCTATTAATAAACGTCTAGGTAAAACCAGACCATGTTCTTGTTCAAGCAAATAGGCAACTCCGCCTTTTCCTGATTGACTATTGACTCTAATAACAGCATCATAGCTTCGTCCAAGATCTGCAGGATCGATAGGTAAATATGGTACTTCCCAAATTTTTCCTTGTTCATACTTAGCTAACCCTTTCTTAATGGCATCTTGATGAGAACCTGAAAATGCAGTAAATACCATATCCCCTGCATATGGATGTCGGGGATGAACAGGTAATTGATTACAATATTCTGCACAATTCCTAATTTCATCTATATTAGAAAAATCTAAACCTGGATGAATACCTTGCGTATAAAGATTTAATGCTAATGTCACAAGATCTACATTGCCTGTCCGTTCCCCATTACCAAATAAGCAACCTTCCACACGATCTGCACCAGCCATTATTGCCAGTTCAGCTGCAGCTACTGCAGTCCCCCGATCATTATGCGGATGAGTACTCAAAATAATATTGTCTCGATACATAAGGTTTTTATGCATCCATTCAATTTGGTCAGCATATAGATTAGGTGTTGTTGATTCAATTGTAGCTGGTAAATTTAGTATCATCTTGGATTCCTTAGTAGGATTCCAAACATCTGATACAGCATTTGAAATTTTTAAAGCAACCTCAGGTTCGGTTGTGCTAAAAACTTCTGGTGAGTATTCATATCGCCATTGAGTTTGAGGATATTTTGAAATTTCTTCTTTAACCCATTTAGTTCCATTAATTGCTATATTCTGTATTTCATCAATACTCATATTAAAAACATATTTTCGAAAAATTGGCGCACAAGCATTATAAAGATGAATAATTGCTTTTTTAGCTCCAATAGCAGATTGTATTGTTTTATAAATCAAATCTTTCCTTGAAGGCGTTAGAACAATTATAGAAACATCGTTTGGAATTCGATTTTCATTTATTAATTTTCGTACAAAATCAAAATCTGTTTGAGAAGCAGAAGGGAATCCTATTTCTATTTCTTTAAAGCCAATTTTTATTAATTTTTCAAACAAACGAATTTTGCGATCAATATTCATTGGTTCTATAAGAGATTGATTACCATCGCGTAAATCTGTGCTCATCCATATAGGTGCTTGAGTAATTAGATGACTTGGCCAAGTTCGTTCGGAATAATCACGATTAAAAGGAAAAAATGGTAAGTATTTGATGGACGGATTAGAAATCATAACGTCTTATCCTTCAAATTATTTTTGGTTGATATTTTTTGAAAAATTAAAATATACTGTTCATTTTAATATTGAATTGATATGACTAATTTAATTTATTCAACTTCTGTAAATCTATATAGTTATATATTTCAAAGAATCGTTAAAGATATTGATACCTTTCAAAATATACGAGTAAATAAAATCTTTAAAAAGCATAAATTTTTTTCAATGCATTTTTCTGTACACCTTTCAGTATATCCAAAAATTTTCTAATAAATAATAAAACAAATTTTTCCTAGATTGTTTATAAAATTATAAAATTACCAATTTTCATAAAAAAAATAAGAAAGCAATAATGAGAATGATCTGCGTTCTATTTTTTTTATAAATCTTATCCAAGAAATTTTCTATATGATTTGATATAAAAATTTGAATCACTTTCTTAATTATACTTTTATTTTTTTTATTTTTGAGATTAAAGGGTTAAAATTTGTTAAAAAATCATTTTTCAAAGTGAATGTTTTATTGCGTGATCAAATAAATAACAATAATAAGATAACTAATCTAACTTTTAAAAATAATTATCATTGACAACCAAAGTATCTAAAGGAACAAACACAATTATCTATTAATTTAATCGTATCCCAATACAAGAGAATATAAAAATTATTGGTAGATATAAGAAATATACTAAAAATTTTATGGTGATTGAGAAAAATTGTATAAATACAATATAAAAATGGAAAATATAAATGAATCTGATTGATGTGAAAGATTTATCTAATTGGCTAGATAATCTATTAAAAATATCAATGTTTGAAGATTATAGTCCAAATGGATTGCAAGTAGAAGGTAAAGCAAAAATTGCTCGAATTATTACTGGGGTAAGTGCTAGTGAAGCACTTTTAAAGTGTGCTATAAAAAAATGTGCTGACGCAATTCTTGTACACCATGGTTGGTTTTGGAAAAATGAAAATCCTTGCATAAAAGGGATAAAAAAAACACGTCTTAATTTAGTTTTAAAACATGATATAAATATTTTTGCTTATCATTTGCCATTAGATGCTCACCCATTATTAGGAAATAACGCGCAACTTGCTAATATTCTTGATATAACACCATTCTTAGATGAAAAAAACAAGCCAATCACTTATGGGTATAAATCTTTAATTTGGACTGGATCCCTACAGAAGTCAAAAACACTTCAAGAATTAGGGAATGATATTGAAAAACGTTTAAATCGATCTCCTTTGATTATAGGTAAACCAGAAAAAATTATTCAATCAATTGCTTGGTGTACAGGAGCAGCGCAGAACATGTTTCAAGATGCAATTAATAAAAATTTTGATGCTTTCTTAACAGGAGAAATATCTGAACATAATGTGCATCTGGCAAGAGAAACTAATACTGGATTCATTAGTGCAGGACATCATGCAACTGAGCGATTTGGTATACAAGCTTTGGGAACAAAAATCGCACAAGAATTTGGAATTGAAGTTGAATTTATAGACATTGATAACCCAGTGTAAATCATTTGAATTCTTATAAATAGGATATTTCTTCTAAAAAGAAATTTTATTTTTTAAAAGCAAATGATTATTATAGGTCTGATTCAATGGACTTATTGTATAATTATTAAATAAATAAATTTAATATGCTTTCTTAATTGAATATTTATGTAACAGTTAAAAAATTAAACAAATTTTCTAACTGTTACATAATAGAATGACAAGATTAAGTACATAAAAAATAGGAAAAAATATGGCTCATGATGATGAAATCAAAGCTGAAAATCCAGCTTCCTATGAAATTCCCAATGATCCGTCTAGACGTTTTTGGGTTACAGCCGCTTGTGCATTTGGAGGGCTTGCTACAGTTGGATTCGCAGTTCCATTAATTAATACACTTGCACCATCTGAAAAAGCTCGAGCAGCAGGTGCTCCAGTTGAAGTTGAATTTAATGATCTTCCTGTTGGAAAAATACGAACCATTGAATGGCGAGGTAAACCGGTTTGGATATTCCGTCGTTCAGAAGTCCATTTAGATACAATTAAAAGTCAAAGCCATTTAATGGCAGATCCAGAATCAAAACGTCCTGGCTTCACTCCTAATTATGCAAAAAATGAATTCCGTTCTAGAAATCCAGAATATTTGATTTGTGTGGGGATTTGCACTCACTTAGGATGTGCTCCATTACCTCGATTTGGTGTTGGTTCAGAAGCTGGTCAAGGGCTTCCATCAGATTGGCAAGGTGGTTTTTTCTGTCCTTGTCATGGATCTACATTTGATATGGCAGGAAGAGTTTTTAAAAATAAACCAGCCCCAGATAATCTTGAAATTCCTCCTCATAAATATTTGAGCAATACTCATGTTATTGTTGGTATTGATGAAAATAATAAAATTTAATTTTTAATTAAAAGGATATAAAGGAAAAATTTAATATGTCTGTTGAAAAAAATATTCAAACGACAGGCCTTCTTGGATGGATAGATAAACGTTTTCCATTAACTTATATTTGGAAATCACATCTTTCTGAATACTATGCTCCTAAAAATTTTAATTTTTGGTATTTCTTTGGATCCCTAGCACTTTTAGTGTTATTCATACAAATTATAACAGGAATTTTTCTTGTCATGCATTATAAACCTGATGCTGAACGAGCATTTTGGTCAGTCGAATATATTATGCGTGAAGTACCATGGGGATGGTTGGTTCGTTATATGCATTCTACCGGCGCATCTATGTTTTTTATTGTTATTTATTTACATATGCTGCGAGGATTATTTTATGGATCTTATAAAAATCCTAGAGAATTAATTTGGATATTGGGTGTTTTAATTTTTCTTTGTTTGATGGCTGAAGCCTTTTTTGGTTATTTGTTACCTTGGGGGCAAATGTCTTATTGGGGAGCACAAGTAATTGTAAATTTATTTTCTGCTATACCTATTATCGGCCCAGATTTAGCTTTATTCATTCGAGGAGACTATATAGTATCTGATGCAACTTTGAATCGATTTTTTGCATTCCATGTAATAGCTATCCCTTTTTGTCTAGTTGCTTTAGCTGTAGCTCATATTGTAGCTTTGCATGAAGTAGGTTCAAACAATCCTGATGGTATTGAAATAAAAGATGTAAAAGATGATCTAGGACGACCTAAAGATGGAATTCCTTTTCATCCATTTTATTCAATTCATGATCTTTTAGCTGTTGCAGGTTTCTTATTGATTTTTTCTGCCATTGTATTTTTTTCTCCTGAAATGGGAGGATATTTTCTTGAATACAATAATTTCATTCCTGCTGATCCATTAAAAACACCACCGCATATAGCTCCTGTCTGGTATTTCACTCCATTTTACTCAATGTTACGCAGTACAACCAATGAATTTACCTGGATTTTATCTGCATTTTCATTATTTGGAGCATTTTTTGTATTTATCAGAACTAAAAAAAGCAGAATTTATCGATTTATAATATCTTCGATACTTATTTTAGTTTCTGTTTTCTTGCGCATGATTGATGCCAAATTTTGGGGTGTTGTCATAATGGGAGGAAGTGTTGTGATCTTGTTCTTTTTACCTTGGTTAGACAATTCTCCTGTTAAATCAATCCGTTACCGTCCTGCTGGACATAAATTTATTTATTTTATTTTCATAGTAAATTTTTTAATTCTAGGATTTTTAGGCACTAAACCTCCTAATAATCTTTCTAATTTAATTTCACAAACTGGAACGATATTTTATATTTCCTTCTTTTTCTTTATGCCTGTTTGGAGTTCATTAGGAACATTTAAAAATGTTCCTAAAAGAGTTACATTTTACAGATATTAAAGAAAAATTTTCCCGAAAAATACACTAAAAATTATTTTAATAATGAAGAATTTAATTATTAAAGTTTTAACTTTAATTCTCTGGTACTCATCAACTATTTCTGCCAATGAAACTAATTTTCCTATAGAGAAAGCTCCGAAACGCATTAATGATCTAATTTCATTGCAAAATGGAGCTAAATTATTTGTTAATTATTGTCTGAATTGTCATAGTGCTGATTCTATGCGATATAACAAACTTAGAGAAATAGGTTTAACAGATGAACAAATTAAAAAAAATCTCCTTTTTACTGGAGATAAAATCGGAGATTTAATGCACATAGCAATGTTGCCTAAAGATTCAACTGAATGGTTCGGCACTACACCACCTGATTTATCTGTTATTGCCAGAGCAAAATCTGATAATAATGGTAATACAGGCATAGATTATATATATACATATATGCGTTCATTTTATCGTGATGTTTCAAAGCTAACAGGTTGGGATAATCTCATTTTTCCAGGAGTTGCTATGCCTCATGTTTTATGGAATCGTCAAGGACCTCAGGAATTAAAAATTGTTCGCATAATAAATACGGATAAAGAAATATGGGAAAAAATCACAACTGTATTTGATTCCCAAGGATTTTCAAGTTCTAAGAATGAATTTATTCAAAATTTCCACGGAAAAGAACATTTTCATGCAAAATTTACTCCATTAAATAAGAAACAATCGGCATTATATGATAATGATATTGCTGATTTAGCTACATTTATGTCTTGGATGGCAGAGCCCATACAGCTTTTCCGTAAAAGATTAGGTGTTTTTGTTTTGCTGTTTTTGAGCGTGTTTTTCATTGTAATATGGCGTTTAAATTATTCTTATTGGAAACATGTTCGATAAATAATTTTATTAATCCCATTTGTTTTATAATTCAACAAATTTTTATTTTTTTCAAAAAAGGGTTATACCATGATGGTGCTTTATTCGGGGACTATATGCCCATTTTCTCAACGGTGCCGTTTTGTGCTTTTTGAAAAAGGAATGGATTTTGAAATTCGCGATGTAGACATTTATCATAAACCTGAAAGTATTTCTGCTATGAATCCCTATGATAAGGTTCCTATTTTAGTTGAGAGAGATTTAATTCTGTATGAATCTAATATTATCAATGAATATATAGATGAAAGATTTCCTCATCCACAGCTTATGCCTTCTGATCCTATTATGCGTGCTCGAACCCGCTTATTCCTATATAATTTTGAAATTGAATTATTTTCAGAAGTTTCTATTTTAGAAAATAAGGAAATGAAAAATGATGAACAATCTTTAAATGAAGCACGAAAAAGAATCGGGGAACGATTAATTCAATTAGCGCCCATATTATTGAATAATAAATTCATGCTAGGAGATGAATTTTCTATTCTTGATGTTGCCATTGCGCCTCTATTATGGCGTCTTGATTATTATTATATAGATTTACCTAAAAATGCAGCACCACTTCAAAAATATGCTGAACGCATTTTTTCTAGACCTGCGTATATAGAAGCTCTAACTCCATCTGAAAAAGTTATGCGACGTTAATTAATAAGAGAAAACTATGTCATGAATAAAACAAGTAGTACCACGACTATTAAACCTTATTTCATTAGAGCTGTATATCAATGGTGTACAGAAAATGGTTATACTCCATACTTGGATACTTACATAAATGCAGATACAATCGTACCTATAAATTATTCTTCTAATAATAGAATTATCCTAAGTTTAGGAATTCAAGCAATAGATCAACTTGTCCTAGGAAATGAATTCATTAAATTTATTGCCAGATTCAAAGGTAAAATCGAAAAAATCCTCATTCCAATTTTAGTTGTTAATTCTATTTACTCCTATGAAACGGGTCATGGCATAGAATTTAATCCTGAAACAGATCGATTACTAACTAAGGAATCAGAATTCGGAAATGATATAGATAATTTATTTATTAAGAAAACACCACATTTATCAATTGTAAAATAAAAAATGCCGGCTTAGCTCAGTTGGTAGAGCAGCGCACTTGTAATGCGAAGGTCAGAGGTTCAAATCCCCTAGTCGGCACCAGTTTCTTTATTTATACATTCTATAATTTGACATGCAATTTACTTTTTTATAATTCTTGCAAAAACAAGACCTAATTCATATAAAACACACAAAGGAATTGCTAACATAAATTGGCTAAGCACATCTGGTGGGGTTACTATGGCAGATATAATAAACGCACCAACAATAAAATAACCACGCATGGCTTTAAGTTTTTCTAAATTTGATATTCCGGTTTTTATAAAAAAAACCATAACAATAGGAACCTCAAATGTTATTCCAAATGAAAAAAACATTGTCATAATAAAATTAAGATAAGATTCTATATCAGGTGCAGGAACAATTGATGTTGGGGAAAAATGAGTGATAAAATGAAAAACTGTCCGAAATACAAAAAAATGGCAGAACATCATTCCAATAATAAAAAGTGCAGTAGAAAAAAAATAAGAGGCAAGATAAGCTGACGTTCATGTTTATATAAACCTGGGGCAATAAAAGCCCAAGTTTGATATAAAACCATAGGTAGCATTAACACAAATGCTGCCATAAAAGTAATTTTAATTGGTACCATGAAAGGTGTGGTAATACCTGTTGCTACCATATGTGCTCCCATAGGTAAAGCATTTAACATTGGAGCAGCTAAAATATCGTAAAGGGCGGATGATCCTGGAAATATGAGCAAGCTAATAAAAGCAATTAATATCGATAAAATTGCTTTTATTAATCTAGTTCTTAATTCAAGTAAATGAGAAATAAAACTATAATTTTTCTCGTCTTTAGAATCTTCAATTTTTACCACTTGAACTTATCACCATGTTTTAATTTTTTTAACGATCGACTAGGTATTAAAAGTTTTTTTTCTTGTTTCATCATCTAATTTTTCAATTTCATCAACAATATCTTTTTTAATATTGGTAGTTACATTGTTGATTTCTATTTTTAATTCTCTAATTTCATCTAATTCAACTTCACGTTCAATATCTGATTTTATACTATGAAGATAGCGTTGTGCACGTCCCATAAAATAACCAAGTGTTTTCGCTATTTTAGGTAATTTATTTGGACCTATTACAATCAACGCAACAGATCCAATTACCATTAACTCAGAAATATTAATATCAAACATATAGATTTCTCATAATAATTTATTGTAAAAATTTTTTGCTCTATATATCACCATCCTTAGATTGCATTTCAATAGTTTTTTTAGTTTCAATAAAAGATGGATCTACTTTTTTATTCAAATTAGACTCAGAAGTATTCGATTCATTTATTCCCTCTCTAAAACCTTTAATAGCATTTCCTAAATCTGAACCAATATTCCTAAGTTTCTTAGTTCCAAAGACCATTCCTACAACAAGCAAAACTATCAACCAATGCCAAATACTAAAACTACCCATTATTTTCTCCAAATTAAGATATCTCATTTAATTATAATTTAATCCTCCTAAAATATGGAAATGTAAATGCGGAATTTCTTGACCTCCTTGAATTCCTGAATTATTCATTAATTGAAATCCACCTTCATATCCATTTAAACATCCTCCTTTAATTGCTAAAAAAGGAACTAACACAATCATTCTACCTAATAAATCAATATCTCTATGAGAGACTTCTTGGAGAGAAACAATATGCTTTCGTGTAATTAATAATAAATGAACAGGAGCCTTAGGTTTTATATCATGAAAACAAACAAAATCATCATCTTCATAAATTTTTTTGGAACTAAGTTTCCCTTGTGAAATTTGACAAAAGAGACAACGACCTTGATCCATATATTATAAAATATCTCAAAAAATCTTCTATTGTTTTAGTAAATTTAAACACATATTTAATTATCATATCTTATATATTTAAGAATTAAGATTCAGAAGAACGTTGAGCTTTCTCTGTTAAACCTGATGTTCCTTCTCTTTGTCCTAACTGATTGAATATATCTTCGGGTCGGAGACCATAATGCGTTAATACAATTAGACAATGAAACCATAAATCAGCCATTTCATGAATTATCTGATTTTTTATCCCAGATTTAGCTGCAATAACCAATTCGGTTGCTTCTTCGCCTATTTTTTTTAGAAAAGTGTCAGGACCTTCCGACAAAAGTTGTGCAACATATGAATGTTTTTTATTCTTTACAAGATTTTTATTTCGCATATCGATTTTGTCAGCAATACGCAAAAGAATTTGTTCATTATTAGTATTCATTTATATATTTTTTCCGGTTTTTTTAGAACAGGTTCAACATAAATCCATGACTTTGTTTCAGAATTCAATTTTTTATTTAATTTTCGAAAGAAACAGCTAGAATGACCTGTATGACAAGCAATCTTTCCATACTGAATAACTATTAATAATAAAGTATCTCCATCACAATCTAAATATAATCCCTTAACAATTTGAAAATTACCAGATTTTTCTCCCTTTTCCCATAAATTTTTACGTGATCTAGACCAATAAACTGCTTTACCAGTAGTAATGGTTTTAATCAATGATTCTTGATTCATCCATGCCATCATTAAAATTTTATTATTTTCATAATCTTGCACAATAACTGGCACTAAACCATCGTTATTAAAACAAACTTCTTTAATCCACAAAAATTTTTCCGATAAGATCATTTTTTTAAAGCCTTACAGCAATTCCTTCTTTTGAAAGAAACTCTTTACATTCCTTAATGGTATATTGATTATAGTGAAAAATACTCGCAGCTAAAACTGCACTTGCATGACCTTTAATAATTCCATCAGCTAAATGCTGTAAGTTTCCAACACCTCCAGAAGCAATAACTGGAACTGATACTGCATCAGAAATTGTACGAATTAATTCTAAATCAAAACCTATTTTTGTACCATCATGATCCATGCTAGTTAGTAATATCTCACCAGCTCCATAAGAAACCATTTGTTTAGCCCAAGCCACAGCGTCTATATTTGTCTGTCTGCGACCTCCATGTGTAGAGACTACCCAACTTGGATCTTTGTTTTTATCTGTTACAAGTGAACGAATTGCATCTATAGCAACTACAATACATTGAGATCCATAATAATTTGCAATATCTTTTATCAATTCAGGTTTAGCTACAGCTGCGCTATTGATACTAACTTTATCAGCTCCTGAATTAAGTAAAATTTGTACATCTGAAACTTTGCGTATTCCTCCTCCTACAGTGAGTGGAATAAATATTGTTGAAGCAACTTTTTCAATAATAGAAAGCATCAAATCACTTCTATTACTTGTTGCTGTTATATCTAAAAAAGTGATTTCATCAGCCCCTTCTTCATTATATCGACTAGCAATTTCGACAGGATCCCCAGCATCTTTTAGACCAAGAAATTTTTTTCCTTTAACAACCCGACCTTCTTTAACATCTAAGCAAGGAATGATACGACTAGCTAAAGAATTCATAAACCTCATACATCACCAGAATTATTAGATTTTATAAAATTCCAGACAAAATCTTGTGCTTGCTTAAAATCAAGGGTACCTTGGTAAAGGCTTCGTCCAAGAATTGCTCCTTTTATTTTTTCAGATTTAAGTAAACATAATGTTTTTATATCCTGAATATTAACAATTCCTCCAGAAATATATATAGGAATTCTAACATTATCAGCTAGTAATGAAGCCTGTTTCAAATTGATTCCAGAAAGCATTCCATCGCGATTTATATCAGTATAAATAAAAGAAGCACATCCATAATTTTCAATTTCTTTCGAAATGTCCATCATGCTATATCCAGTATTTTTGCTCCAACCATCTGTTGCAATCATTCCATCACGAGTATCAAGAGCAACTATAATCTGTCCAGGAAAATTAATGCAAGCTTCTTGTAGAAAAGAAGGATTCGTGATTGCAGCTGTTCCAACTACAACATACGAAGCTCCAGATTTCAGATAACTCTCAATAGTCTTCAGATCTCGAACACCTCCACCAACCTGTACATCGACTTTTTTACTAATCTTTTTAAGAATTTTTTTAATTTGAATATCATGTTCAGGTTTTCCTGATAAAGCTCCATCTAAATCAACTAAATGAAGTCGTCGAGCTCCTTGATCAAACCATTTTTCCGCAATAGAAACTGGGTTTTCTGAAAATATTGTAACATTTGTAAAATCACCTTGGCGCAACCGCACACATGATCCATTCTTTAAATCAATAGCAGGAATAAGCAGCATAATATTTTTATTAAATAGGTTATTAACATATAAATTTTTTTTGAATTATTCTTATAATGAAACTAAGGCATCCAATTTAAAAAATTTTCATACAATTTTAAGCCATAATTAGCACTTTTTTCAGGATGAAATTGAACAGCAAAAATATTATCATTTGCAACAGCAGATGCAAATGATAATCCATAAAATGTTTCTCCAACCACATGTTTTAAATTCTTAGGAACAGCATAATAACTATGCACAAAATAAAAATAAGAATTTTCTGGAATCCCTTTCCACAAGGGGTGGTAATGTTTTTGGCTTACTCTATTCCATCCTATATGAGGGATTTTTATTTGGTCTTTTTTAAATTTTCTATTATCGAATTTTTGAACAGATCCAGGCAATACACCTAAACAAAATGTATTGCCCCCTCTTGACTTGATTCAAATAGCATTTGCTCTCCGATACAAATCCCTAATAAAGGTTTATTTTTAACTGCTTCCAGCAAAGCTGAATATAAACCAGACTTTCTTATATTTAGCATACAATCTTTCATAGCTCCTTGCCCAGGTAAAACAATTTTATCTGCAGCAATAATATCTTCTGGCTTATTAGAAAATTTAATATCTGTTTTAGGCAAAGAAAAACATAATGCACGAAATACAGAATGAAGATTTCCTGTCCCATAATCAACTATAACAATTGTATTCATTACACATTAATAAAAAATAAAAAGTCATTACAAAATTCCTTTTGTAGAAGGAATTTCATTTTTTTGAAAATCTGTAATTTCAATAGCCATTTTTAATGCTCTTCCAAAAGCTTTAAAAATAGTTTCGCATTGATGATGTGCATTAAATCCTCTTAAATTATCAATATGCAATGTTATGAATGCATGGCTTACTAAACCTTGAAAGAATTCACGCACCAATTCTGTATCAAATCTTCCAATATGTGAATGAGTGAAATGAACATTATATTGCAAGCCAGGCCGTCCTGAAAAATCAATTACAACTCGTGACAAAGCTTCATCTAATGGAACATAAGCATAACCATAACGATTTAAACCGACTTTATTTTTAATAGCTTGATTTATAGCTTTCCCAAAAACAATTCCAATATCTTCAACAGTGTGATGAGCATCGATATGCAAATCTCCCGTTGCTTTAATATTTAAATCTATTAAGCTATGCATAGCTACTTGATCTAACATATGATCTAAAAAATATATACCTGTACTAATTGTACGAATAGCTTTTCCATCAAGATTTAATAAAACATAAATGTCGGTTTCGTTTGTTTTTCGTGAAATTTCAGCTATTCGAATATTATTCATATGAATTTAATAATTTCGTTAAGGGTATTAACAAATATTAAGTTCTCTTCAGGTGTACCAACTGAAACTCGTAAACAATTATCAAGCAGAGGATGCATTCCTGAAAAATTTTTAATCAATATTTTTTTATTTAACAAAAGATTGTATATCTCATTAGCGCTTTTTTTTCCAGAAAAACGAAAAAGAATAAAATTTCCTTCGGAAGGAAATACATGGATTCCTGGTAACTTAGATAGAGCGCATGCTAAAAGTTTTCTTTCAATTAAACTTTTAGCAGTTTGAGCATCAATAACAGAACGATATTTTAATAATGTGAATAAGACAGATATTGTTAATACATTCATATTGTAAGGAGGACGGACTTTATTGATTTGTTCCAACCATTGAATGCGTCCAGATAAATAACCAACTCGCAATCCAGCCAAACCAATTTTAGATAAAGTTCGCAAAACAACAACATTATCTAGTTGTGTAACATATGGCATCCATGTATGTGTTGTGAAAGGTTGATATGCTTCATCCAATACAACTAAACCAGGAGCATTTTCAACAATAGTTTGAATTGAATTTTTTGACCATAATCCTCCAGTTGGATTATTAGGAATTGCTAAAAAAACAACCTTTGGAGAATATTTTGATATTGCATCCAACATTGAATCTAAATCAAGATTTAAATTCTTATCCAAAGATACTCCAATAAATGAAGCATGGTGAATTTTTGCTGCTATATTGAAATATGTAAACGAAGGCCAAGGTGAAATTATTGTATCACCAGGGGAGCAAGAAGCTTGAATAATCAAATTAATCAATTCATCTGACCCATTTCCAAAAATAACTTCAGCTCCTTCAGGAACATTAAAATTCTCTTTAATTTTGGACTTTAATTCAAAAATAGTGTTATCCATAACACCTGGATAACGATTAATTGGTGTTTGAAATACTATATCTGCAATTTCCTTTTTAACAAAATCTGGCAATTGATAAGGAGATTCCATTGCATCAAGCTTGATACATTTATTATCAGCATTACTGATTGAATAGACACTTTGTAATTGAATATCAGATCGGATTGTTTCTTTTACAATTTTATTAATGTTAGAACAGTTCATAAATTATACATCCAAACGATATTTAGCACTTTCTTCATGAGCTTTAAGACCTTCAGATTCAGCTAATTCAGTGGCGATTCTTCCTAATTTCTTAGCTCCTTGCTTAGAAATATTTATCACACTGGAACGTTTTTGAAAATCATAAACACTAAGAGGTGAAGAAAATCGAGCTGTACTTGATGTCGGTAAGACATGGCTAGGCCCAGCACAATAATCTCCAAACACCTCAGGACTAAAATGGCCAAGAAAAATAGCGCCTGCATGATATATTTTTTCTAACCATTTTTCTGGATTTTCAGTTGCTATTTCCAAATGTTCAGGAGCAATATTATTTGAAATTGAACATGCTTGTTCTAAATCTTTAACTAAAATGAGCGCTCCTTTATTTGACAAACTTTTTCGAATAATTTCAGAACGAGTTTGATATTTTATTAATCGATTAATTGATTTTTCTATTTCATTGATAAATTCTAAGTTATTACTCAAAAGAATTGATTGAGCAAGTTCATCATGTTCTGCTTGGGATAACAGATCCATAGCTATCCAATTAACAGGTACTTTACCATCAGATATAATCAGAATTTCACTTGGCCCAGCGATCATATCTATGCCAACAATTCCAAAAACATGCCTCTTTGCAGAAGAGACATAAGCATTACCAGGGCCAACAATTTTATCAACTTTGGGTACAGTATTAGTCCCATAAGTTAATGCCCCTATAGATTGAGCTCCTCCTATTGCAAATACTCGATCAACTCCACTTAATGCTGCTGCAGCTAAAACTATACTATTCGTTTTACCATTTGGAGTAGGAGAAACCATAATTAGTTCTTTTACTCCTGCAATTTTTGCAGGAATTGCATTCATAAGAACAGAAGAAGGATACGAAGCTTTTCCACCTGGAACATACAAACCTACTCTATGTATAGGAGTAACCTTTTGACCAAGCATTACGCCATCTTCATCAGAATATGTCCAATTTTTATCAAATTGATGCTCATGATAATTTTTTATTCTTAAAGCTGCTAACTCCAACGCTTTTCTTTTTGATTCCGGTAAATCATCTAAAGCAGCATGACATTGCTCTTTAGTAATTTCCAATTGATTTGCTGAAATTGGATCAAAGCAATCAAATTTCTTAGTATAGCTTAATAAAGCCGCATCTCCATAAAATTTAATATTTGATAAAATTTCCGAAACTTCATTTTTAATAGATTCGTTTTCAATATCTTTAAATTCTCTCAAAGAAGATAAATCATTTAAAAAATTATTGTCTCGAAAATCAAATCGATTTATTAATCTCATATTTTTCCAAAAATTTTGCAATTATTGCTATCCATTTTTACAAAAATTACTAGCTAAATTCATAATATATTATTTGGGTTCTTTAAATTTTTACTATCATGACTAGAATTGCTAGCATACCAAAAAGCATCTAAAAAAGGTTTTAAGCGTGTTCTTCGTGTTTTTAAAGAGGCTCTGTTCACAATTAATCTTGAGGAGATAGGCATAATATCCTCTATAACTTCCAAATCATTTGCTCGCAAAGTATTCCCTGTTGAAACCAAATCAACAATAGCATCGGCAAGTCCAACTAAAGGAGCTAATTCAATAGAACCATAAAGTTTAATAAGTTCTACATGAATACCTTTATTGGAAAAATATTCTCTAGAAGATTGAATATATTTTGTAGCAACACGCAAACGCATTTTTTGTTTTATAGCAGCATAATAATCAAACCCTCTTCTAACAGCTAAACTCAGTTTACATTTGGACATATTTAAATCAATTGGTTGATATAATCCATCTGGTTTTTGAAAAGTATGTTCAAGTATTACATCTTTACCTGCTATTCCAAAATCGGCAGCTCCATATTGAACATATGTTGGTACATCAGAAGGACGGACTATAATTAATCGGAGATATGGATCACTTGTTGAAAAAACTAATCTTCTAGAATTCGCAGGACTTTCTTCTGATTTAATTCCAGCTAAAGCAAGTAAAGGCATAGTTTCATCAAAAATTCGTCCCTTCGATAAAGCTAATGTCACTGGGGAAGTTTCAATATTATCAATCATGTTTATTCCCTATCTACAGTAACGCGTTGAATATTAGCACCTAAATTCCGAAGTTTGATATCCATACTATCATATCCACGATCAAGATGATAAATACGCTCTATTAATGTTTCATCCTTTGCAATTAAGCCTGCTATTACTAAGCTTGCAGAAGCTCGTAAATCAGTGGCTCTAACTATAGCACCTGAAAGGTTTTTCACACCATGCACAACAACAGAATGTCCATTAATTTCAATATTAGCCCCTAAACGCTGAAGTTCTTGAACATGCATATATCTATTTTCAAAAATGTTTTCAACAATAAGAGCTGATCCTTTAGCAATTGTATTCAAAGCCATCAACTGAGCTTGCATATCAGTGGCAAATCCTGGATATTCAGATGTACGAAATCCAACAGCTTTAGGCCTTGATTTCATTGATGCTTTAATCCAATTATCTCCAAATTGAATATTTAATCCTGCTTGGATAAGTTTATCAACTGTTGAACCCATGTGTGAAAGAATTACATTATGTAAAATAATATCACCTCCAGTTGCACAAACAGCACACAAAAAAGTGCCTGCTTCAATTCTATCTGGAGATACTTTATGTTCAGCACCATGTAATTGATCAACACCGTCAATGATAATCCGATTTGTCCCATATCCTTTAATAGAGGCTCCCATTTTATTTAACAATTCTGCTAAATCAACAATTTCTGGTTCACAAGCAGCATTCTCTAAAATTGTTTGACCTTTGGCAAGAGTTGCTGCCATCATGAGATTCTCAGTACCTGTTACAGTCATCATATCAGTTCGAATTGATGAACCTCTTAATTTTTTTGCTCGAGCCACTACAAATCCATGTTCAAGTCTTATATCAGCACCAAGAGCTGATAATCCTTTCAGGTGTTGATCAACGGGTCTTTGTCCTATCGAACATCCTCCAGGGAGACTTATATGAGCTTCACCAAAACGAGAAAGCAATGGACCTAATACAAGTATAGAAGCTCTCATTGTTTTTACTAACTCATAGGGGGCTTCAAGGCAGTTAATTTGATTTGATTGAAGAATCAATGCATCATTTTTATTCCAGTAATGCTTTACTCCTAAATAATTTAATAAATTTAAAGTTGTAGAAATATCATTAAGATGTGGAATGTTATATAAGGCAATTGAATCTGATGTTAAAAGACTCGAACATAATATAGGTAAAGATGCATTCTTTGATCCAGAAATAGCAACCTCTCCATGCAAAGTATTTCCTCCATTGATAGATAATTTATCCATCAAGTTGATGCCTTATCATTATTATATTCTTCGGGAGTAAAAGTTTTTATTGATAGAGCATGAATTTCCTCTTTCATTCGATCCCTAAGGCTTTGTATACCAACTGATGACGAGCAATCAATTTTTTATTTTGAAAAATTGAACTAACAATTGTAGCGTAAAAATGAGAGCCATCACCATGAACCTTAATATAGTCACATGATAAATTATTTGATATATATTTTTGAACTTGATATGGAGATAGAGACACAAATATTAACCCTTTAATTTATAACCATAAGATAATAATCTTAATGTGAAAATAGACAATATAAAAAATGTACCAACAACAACAAATAAACTATTCCAAGGAGAAATATCAGATTCTGAGAAAAAAGCATATCGAAAACCATCTATAGCATAAAAAATTGGATTCCATAACAATATTTTTTGCCAAAACGGAGATAAAGATTGAAACGAATAAAATACTCCAGAAAGAAAGGTTGCAGGCATAATGATAAAATTTTGAAATAAAGAAAGTTGGTCAAATTTTTCTGCCCATAAACCTGCAACTATTCCAATGATACCCATAATTGCAGAAGAAATAATCGCGAATAAAATTATCAAAAATGGATGATGGAAAGGTAAATCAATAAAAATAATGGAAATCAACCAAACAAAAAAACCAACTATTAACCCTCTTATTGAAGAAGCAAGAAGATAAGCTGTAAAAATTTCTTGATACGATAAAGGAGGCAGTAACATAAATACTAAATTCCCAGTAATTTTACTTTGAATCAAAGAAGATGATGAATTCGCAAACGAATTTTGAAGGATGCTCATCATGATCAAACCTGGAGATAAAAAAGCAATATATGAGATTTTCTGAAAAATTATTCTTTCTGGTGAAATTTGAGAAAATACGACTAGATAAAGTAAAGCTGTTAAAACAGGGGCAGCTACAGTCTGAAAACTTACTTTCCAAAATCGCAACAATTCTTTATGCAAAAGAGTTGGAAAACCAGAACAAAATTTTTTATTTGACTTTAATTCCAAAAAATCAAAAGATTTTTTCATTCCTAATATCTCGTTAATTATTATTAAAAACCCTAGTTAAATATTTAGTTATGATGCATAATGCGTAAAAAAGCGTCTTCAAGATCAGTGCTACCTACTCTAGCTAATAAATCTGAAGTTTTATCGAGAGCAATAATACATCCTTCTTTTAACATTGCTACTCGTTCACATAAAGACTCAGCTTCTTCTAGATAGTGAGTTGTCAAAATAATTGTGTGACCAGTTTTATTTAGACTAGAAATAAATTCCCAAAGAGTTCGACGTAAATCGACATCAACACCTGCAGTAGGTTCATCTAAAACTATAACAGAAGGGCGATGAACAAGAGCTTGAGCTACCAATACCCGTCTTTTCATACCACCTGAAAGAATTCTCATATTACAATCAGCTTTATCTTTTAAGTGAAGACGTTGAATAATTTCATCAATCCAATCGTCATTCTTTCTTAATCCAAAATAACCAGATTGAATTCTCAAAGTTTCACGAACAGTAAAAAAAGGATCATATACCAATTCTTGAGGTACTACCCCCAATTCCCGACGGGCAGATTTGTAATTATTTACAACATCATATCCACAAATACTAGCTGTTCCTGAATCAGCATATGATAAACCTGCAAGTATCGAAATTAAACTTGTTTTTCCTGCTCCATTAGGACCTAATAATCCAAAAAATTCTCCAGCATTAACATGAAAACTAACATCTTTAAGTGCTTGAAATTTATTTTTCAATGAATATGTTCTAAATAAACCTTGATTTTTTAAATCACGATTATAATAGAATTTTGAAATGTTATTAACAGATACGGAAATCATAAATAATAAGTTGAAGTCATTAAAAATTAATTATTTGATAATTATAAATGAATTCTTGTAGAAGAATTCATTTATATTTTTTTTAAATGAAATTCAACTAAAATAGTCTTGTTTTTATAGTTTTATTTTAGATAACTAGTAGTTAAGAATTTCAAATTAAATACTAATTGAATTGTTAAAATTAATAACAGTAATAAAAAATTATCTTCCATAAAAATAAAGATCAATTTTATATAAAATGAGTAATTATCTACTTCCAAATACATTAATTAGTCAATTATCAAATGTTCCAAATGATTGGAAAAAAATCATCTTTAATGAAAAATCAAAGATAGCTCTTAAAAAAATCTCAGAATACGTTGAATTTCGATTAAAAAATGAAGCGCTAATTTATCCTAAAAATCCATTTTTTGCATTACAAAATATAAATAGTCCATCTGATATAAAAGTAGTGATACTTGGCCAAGATCCTTATTATAAATTTGGACAAGCACAAGGTTTAGCTTTTTCAGTTCCAAATCATTGTAAATGTCCTCCAAGTCTAAAAAATATCTTTATTGAACTTAAGAATGAATATCCAAAACAATGTGAAAATTTCAAGAATGATTTATGTTTTTGGGCAAAACAAGGCGTCTTATTATTAAATACCATTCTTACGGTAGAAGATAGCAAACCAACTTCTCATTCCAGAATTGGATGGGAAGAATTTACTGATGAAATTATTAAAAATATCTCATTAGATATGTCTCCAAAAGTTTTTTTGTTATGGGGTAGATATGCTTATACCAAAAAAGCTTCATTGTTAATTAATAAAAAACATTTAATACTTATTGCTAATCATCCTTCCCCCTTATCTTGTAATCGACCTCCTTACCCATTTTTTGGGTGTAACCATTTTATTAAAGCTAACAATTGGCTATATAAATATGGAAGAAATCCTATCAATTGGATTTCTTCCAATTAAAAATAATTGATTAATTTTTATATTTTGTGTCTTATTGTAAATATTTTTGTACAAAATATATTGATTAGATTTATAAGATTGATATATCATTGAAACTGCCATTATTACCGACTGATGATTCCTTTGCCCTTCGCTTAATAGCATTAGAATTTGATTCTAAGAGGTTTCTGCATTTATTAATATAATATGTTTAGCTAGAAATACTCTATCCTCTAAACTCCCTCTGAAATACCGGTTTGTTAAATATATGGCTTAGGATTTACCCACCCATGTATATACTGCCGATTCTTCGGCAAGGAATTGGAATGATGATATCTTTCGAAAAATTAGGCCTTACTCCAGCGATTCTTAATGGAATCAAATCTTCAGGTTTTACAGTACCCACCCCAGTTCAAGTAGAAGCTATCCCTTATGTTTTAACAGGACAGGATTTAATGGTTTCATCACATACCGGGAGCGGAAAAACTGCTGCGTTTATTTTACCTGCTCTGCAAAGTATAATCTCTATAAAGAAAAATCTTAAAGGTAGTCCAACTAAAAGTGTGTTAACTTTAGTTCTAACTCCTACAAGAGAATTAGCTCAGCAAATTGCTAGTGCAGCAGCTCTTTATGGAAAAAATATTCCTGGGCTTCATATTTCAACTGTAGTAGGAGGCACTCCATATAGAACACAATTGAAAGCACTCTCACGCCGTGTCGATTTATTGGTTGCTACTCCAGGTCGACTTATAGACCATATCAAATCAAATCGAGTAAAGATGGATCATGTAAAAACTTTTATATTAGATGAGGCTGATCGAATGTTAGATATGGGTTTTATCGAAGATATTAAATTAATTGTTCAACATTTGCCGAAAAAACGACAAACTTTACTATTCTCAGCAACTTTAGATGGTGATGTAACAAAACTTATTTCTCATATCATGGAGAATCCTCGTCAGATAGAACTAACAAATCAGAAACAAAAACATGAAAATATTACCCAAATTTTACTATATGCAGATGATTCTGCACATAAAAAACAGCTTTTAAGCTATATTTTGAGTAAGAATACTGTAAATCAAGCCATTGTTTTTACTTCAACTAAACGTGGTGCCGACACGTTAACAGATTATTTGTTAGATCAAGGATTTTCTGTTGCAGCTTTGCATGGAGATATGAATCAACGTCAACGGACTCGAACTTTATCTAAATTGCAACGTCGCCAATTTCGAATTTTAGTTGCAACAGATATTGCTGCACGAGGAATTGATGTTGAAGGTCTCAGTCATGCTGTTAATTTCGATTTACCAATGCAAGCTGAAGATTACATACATCGGATTGGTCGAACAGGACGAGCAGGAAGAAATGGATCAGCAATCACACTAGCTATGCATTCCGAACGACATAAAATAAAGCGTATAGAAAATTACATTGGACAAACCATTAGCTCAGAAATTATTGTTGGTTTAGAACCTAAAAATTTTCCAAAAAAAGGAAATAAAATTGGTTATAAAATAAAATCATTTCCTAAATCTAGAAAAAGGACTTTTTCTAATTCTTTTTCTCAAAAGAATCAAAAAATTTATAAAGGTAATAACTCATCATAACTGCTAATTTTTTATTTAAAATTAATGTTCTTATCCAAATTTAGAATAATTTTTTTTCATTTAATATCATGATTGTTTTGGATTCGAAACAAAAAAATCATTGCCAAAAGATGATTTCTCATTTGCGTAATGAAATTAAAAATTCAGGAGGATATTTAAGTTTTGATTCCTGGATGGATCAAGCTCTTTATGCTCCAAATTTAGGTTACTATTCTAGCCAATATTTAAAAAATAATTCTGATTTATGTTGTTCGGATTTCGTTACAAGTCCAGAGATAACGCCTTTATTCTCACAAGTACTAGCTGTACAAGTAGCTCAAATATTAAAACAATGTTCTTCTAAAAATATTCTAGAACTTGGAGCTGGTAGTGGGATTTTAGCAAAAAATTTACTTCAAGAATTAGAAAAAATGGACATTGAAGTAAAATATAATATCATTGAAGTGTCTAAAGAAATACAATTATTCCAGAAAAATAGGCTATTACCTCTTGGGAAACATATAAACTGGTTAAAGAAATTTCCAAAGGAATTTGAGGGATGTATTATAGGAAATGAGTTTCTTGATGCTATACCGGTATCATTATTTCGTTGGTCCAATCATGGAACAGTCTTAGAAAGAGGAGTCGGTCTTGACAAAAATGAAAATTTTATATGGCTTGATAAGCAGGCTCCCAATTTTTTATCTGCATTAGTTTCCGAACGCGTGCCACCCATATCCGGATATTTATCTGAAATAAACATCCAAGCAGAGAAATGGATATCGACTATAGCAAAATCCTTAAACAAAGGAGCTGTTATTATATTTGATTATGGTTTTCCTCGCCATGAATATTATCATCCTCAAAGAAATTTTGGAACATTAATGTGTCATTTCCAACATCATACTTACTCAAATCCTCTATTAATGCCAGGTATTCAAGATATTACTTCTCATATTGATTTTACATCAATAGCAGAGGCAGGAATAAAATCCAATTTGGATATAATTGGGTATACTTCACAAGCGAGGTTTTTGATAAACATTGGATTACTTGATAGAATCAACAATCTAGAACAATATGATAAGACTCATTATTTTAATATGATTTCCTCTATACAGAAACTTGTTTTAGAATCAGAAATGGGAGAACTATTCAAAGTTTTAGTTCTTGGTCGCGGAATTGAAAACCCGTTGCTTGGCTTTTCATATGGAAATCGAATCAAAACTCTATAAAATATTTAAGTATCTAGTATTTTTAGACGAGCTTTTCTTATTTCATATTTTATATGAATATTTTCTTTTTTAGAAAATTCAGAAAGTGAAGATATATTTATTGTTCGAAGTTTATTGATACGATTTTTCCAAATAGATCTATCTATATTTTTTCCCTCTACAAATGAAAATATTCTTAAAAATTCAATAAATCGATCAGGTTTTCGAAGTGCGTCGGTTTTTTCTAAAAGAAACAATTGATCTTTTGCATCCAAAAATGGTTTCTTTAATTCTTGTGAAATAATTGGAAATAAATTTGCATTTTCTATACAATTCTTTGGTGCGCGAAAGCGCTTATGTATCATTTCTTTCAATTTACTATCAAAACATAATATGGCATAACGCATTGATAAATTTACATCATTTGGCAAATTATCTAATCTCCTTTTAACCAAATCTGATATTTTCAACTCAGGAATAATATTTATTAATGCTCCGGTATATTCAAGAAAATCAAACATTTTAGAAGGTGTCTCTGAAAGAAGTCCTCGGGATATTTCTTTCCATACTCGTTCAGATATTAGATTGTTAACTTCTCCTGTTTTTACCATCATCTTGCATAGATCCAATGTTTCCTCAGAAACAAAAAAATCGCTAAATTTAGCACAAAACCTTGCTAAACGTAGAATTCGAACAGGATCTTCTTTAAAAGCTGAACTTACATGATTCAATCTTTTTCGTTTAATATCTTGTATTCCATTAAATGGGTCAATTAGTTGACCAGTTGAACTTTTAGCGATAGCATTTATCGTTAAATCTCGACGAAATAAATCGTCGGTTAAGGTTACATCAGCACCTGTATAAAAAGTAAATCCTCTATAACCTTTTCCAATTTTTTTTTCAGTTCGTGCCAAAGCATACTCTTCTTTGCTAATTGGGTGAAGAAAAACAGGGAAATGATTTCCTACAGATACAAATCCTCTATTGATCATTTCTTTTGAATCAGATCCAATCACAACCCAATCAAAATCTCCAGAAGAAGGCAATCCAATCAGATTATCACGAATTGTTCCTCCAACCAGATAAATTTCTAAACCTTGAATAATTTCATCTTCCATGAATTTTATATTTCACTTCAAAATAATTTTTATTATACAATTTAAATATTTACACTTTCAATTCTATTAAAGAAAAATTAAGGTATATAATGTATAGTGAATATAGCAAAAATTTTAATAAAATTCATATACGAGAAGAATTAAAAAACATTAGAAAAAAACTGACTTTCAAACAACGATATTCCAAAAGTTTCCTAATACAGAAATATTTGTTGGATTGGGTAAATGTTATTCGAGAAAAATCTTATAAAAATAAACAGCCATGTCTATTCAAGATTGCTTGTTTTTGGCCAACTTTCTATGAACCAAATCTTTTACCACTTTTTTCAAAATGGGCATTATCTAAGGATTTTATAATACTTTTACCAGTTATAACAAAATATAAAGAACCTTTAAAATTTAGAAAATGGAAACCTAAAACACTAACAAAAATAGGATTTTATGGTATTCGCGAACCAAAAGCTGGTTCTTATTTAATACCAGATATATTACTTGTACCAACTTTAGGATATACCATGCAAGGTGATCGTTTAGGTTATGGAGGGGATATTATGATAGAACTCTTTCTTATCTCAAGAATCAAGGTTTTGTTTTTACAACTGTCGGGTAGCATGGGATTGTGGTTTTTTAAAAAATTATCACGAATCAAGAGCTCATGATATTCCACTCAATTGGATTATTACACCTAAAGGCTACACATATATTACCTGAAAAAACTTTTATTTTAGTAAATTTATTTAAATTAAAAAATATATTTTTAATCAAAATTATTAACAATATCCTTCCTTAGAAATTCTCACCCAAACTTTATTTTTCTCCTCTTCACTCATAAATACCCAATTTGAAACTTCTTCTTCTGTCCTTCCACAGCCACGGCAAACTTTGTCAAATAAAGTAGAACATATTCCTATACATGGAGAGTCAGTATTTGAAAAAATATTGCGTTTCTCTTCTTGAATAATTTTTTTCATAATTATTTTAATCTAATATTAATTAGATTATGATTAGCTTTTATAGGTTTCTTAGCTTTGAAAGTTTCAATCTATAACTTTCAAATATATCTGTCAATAAAAAGAATTTTCTCTATGTTTTAGAAACATATTAGATTTTCATCACTTACAAAGTGATGAAAAATTAATTTTTAAACAGTTTTCAATTTAAAATTACATGACGCAGTATTATAATGAAAGAATAGTTTTTCTATATTTACAGCATTAAAAAATGTAAGAAAAATTTAAATTTGTTACACTATTTTATGAATTACTTAATAGCATACATAACAAAAATATTCTTTGTTTTATTTGCATATATTAATCAAATAAACAGAATAAAAATTGCAAGAATATTAGGTTGGATATTATATAAATGCTTGAAATTTAGAGTTCATATTGTGCGTCGAAATTTAGAACTTTGTTTTCCTGAATTAAGTAAGCCAGAAAGAGAAATTTGGATTCAAAAGCATTTTAAAATGCTTAGCTTATCAATCATTGATCGAGGAATACTTTGGTATGGATCACCTCAATCTATAAAAAATATGACACATATCGTAGGAATTAACAGAATTAAAAATTTAGTTAATCAAAAAAAAAGAGTTATATTACTAATGCCCCATTTTTTAGGAATTGATGCTGCTGGAACCCGTTTAAGTATGGAATTAGAAAGTATTGCATGCATATATCAGGCTCAAGAAAATAAAATTTTAGATAAAATTATCTGTGCAGGGAGGACTCGATTTAATCAAGTATTTCTTGTTGAAAATAAAAATGGTTTGCGAAAAATGATTAGACATTTAAATACATTTACGCCTGTTATATATTTACCTGATATGGATTTTGGGCAAAATGGTTCTGATTTTGTTCCGTTCTTTGGAATACAAGCTTCTACATTGTTGACTACAGCTCAATTAGCAAAAAAATTAGATATTTTAATTTTTCCTGTTGTTGTTTTTATTGAATCTAATACAGGACATTATCGAATTGAAATTTTACCTGAACTAAAAGATTTTCCAGGAAATGATTCTTTTAAAAAAGCAACCGCCAGATTAAATGTTGAACTTGAAAATTGGATTCGTTTTTATCCTACCCAATATTATTGGGTTCATCGTCGATTCAAAACACGCCCAAACAAAGAATCTAAGATCTACTAAATATGAATAAATTTGAAAATATTTGGAATTTTACAAAAATGCATGGGATTGGAAATGATTTTATTGTTTTAGATGCAATAAATCAATTAATTCATATAACGCCTAAACGTGTTCGATTGTTAGCCAATCGAAATTTCGGCATTGGCGCTGATCAAATATTACTTGTAGAAAAAGCAATAAACCCTTCTGCTGACTTTCGATATCGAATTTTTAATTCTGATGGAATGGAAGTTGAAAATTGTGGTAATGGTGCTCGCTGTTTTGCTAAGTTTATATATGATCAAAAACTTTCAAATAAAGATTTACTGCGAGTTGAAATTAAAAATAATGTTATTTTATTGAAATCAGATTTCAATAAAGAAACTATTGTTAATATGGGAAAAATTTCCTTTGATCCTCTTTCTTTACCGTTTTATTCGAATAAATTAGAATCAAAAATTCAATCTAATGAAAAACTATGGATTATAGAAAATAATGATCCATCTTATGATTTCCATCATGTGACATTTTCTATATCATCTATCTCAAATCCACATGCAGTGATAATTACAGATGATATAAATAAAGAGAGTGTACAAAAAATAGGTTCGTTTTTACAATCACATAAATGTTTTCCAAATAGCGTAAATGTTGGTTTTATGAAAATTAAAGACCGAAATTCGATTCAATTGCGTGTCTATGAACGTGGGGTTGGGGAAACTTTATCTTGTGGAACAGGAGCCTGTGCAGCTGCTGCTAGCGGTATCCGACTCGGATTGCTAGACTCTCCTGTTTCGATTTGTATGAGAGGGGGAAAATTAAGCGTTTCTTGGAAAGAAAATGAAAATTTATATATGACAGGTCCTGCAGTCTCAGTTTTTCATGGCTCTATTAATATAGAGAATTTGGAGAATTCTCTATAAAATTTCTAATTTTTTATATTGGAAAATCATTTTATTATTTAAAATTTTTTAATCAATAATTCTAAAACTTTTGCTAGTGTTTTTATACTCAAATTTTATTTGATCATGTTCATGATATGAAAAATCAAAAATTGATATTTTCGGAATTAATTCATTAAATAAAAATAGTATATTTAATAATTTACTTACAAATAGGGGCTGTGATGTAATCTTACCTTGTTTACAGAATTAATTTGAAAATCTACTAAGTTATTTTAGATCAAATTATTAAAAGGCTTATATCATATGAATGATTCCCACATTTCAAATGAAATGGTTCCTGTGACAATTCTTACTGGATTTCTCGGGTCAGGAAAAACAACATTGCTTAGGAAGATATTAACTGAATTTCATGGATCTCGCCTAGCAATTATAGAAAATGAATATGGATCAGAGAATATTGATTCAGATTTACTTATTGAAGAGTATAAAGAAGAAATTGTAGAATTATCTAATGGTTGTGTGTGCTGTACAATTCGTGGAGATTTAATGAGATCTTTATTAAATCTTCGAGAAAAACGTAAGATTGGAAAATTATTTTTTGATCGAGTTATTATCGAAACAACAGGTATAGCTAATCCAGGTCCCATATGTCAGACGTTTTTCATTGATGATAAAATTTCTGAGTATTATAGGCTGGATGCAATTATTACCATTGTAGATGCAAAACATGGAATGAATACATTAAGTGAGGAACAAGAATCTCAAAAACAAGTAGGCTTTGCTGATCGAATCTTGATTTCCAAAAAAGATTTAGTTGATGAGCATGAATATGAGTCATTGGTATCTCGCTTAAAAAAAATGAATCCCCGAGCTCCTATATTTTCTGTTAATTTTGGAAAAACTGATCTAAGTTTAATTCTAGATGTAGAAGGCTTTAATTTAAATGCGATTCTTGACATAGATCCAGATTTTTTAATTGAAAATTCAGAAAACAGTACATGTGATTTTCATTCTGATAATCATGAAAATTGTGCTCATAAGGATGATATTGGAACATTTGTTTTTCGTTCATATAAACCATTTGATTCGAATTTACTTGAGGAGTTTTTAACTAAAATAGTTAAAATTTATGGACCTGATTTATTGCGATATAAAGGCATTTTGTACATGAATGGAATAAATTACCGGATGCTGTTTCAAGGGGTACACATGATGATGGGTGCTGAACAGGGAAAACAATGGTTATTATCTGAAAACCCTTATACAAAAATGGTATTTATAGGAAGAAGATTACCTACCGACATTTTTTTAAACGGTTTGGAAAAATGTTTAGCTTTATAAGCTATAAATCTATAAATATAAAAATATCTGCAAATTGCTCGTTAGTAGATAAATACTACACTTTAAAAGAGTGATTATGGAGTACTTCTTATTATGATTACTAAAACTGCAACTACAATTAAAAAATCTAATAATTTGAAAAAAGAAAAAAATAATTCAGTAAAAGTTCCTACTGAACAGGAACTTTTATCCATGTCTGATAATGATTATATGAATGAAAGTCAGTTATCTTTTTTTAAACAAAAACTTAAACAATTAAAACAAGAGATTTTATTGAATGCAGGAGCAACGACTGAAAATTTAAGAGAGACACAGTTCGTCCCAGATCCTGCAGATCGAGCTTCTATTGAGGAAGAACATGCTCTTGAATTAAGAGCTCGAGATCGAGAACGTAAACTTTTGAAAAAAGTACAACAATCTATTGAACGAATTGATAGCGGAGAATACGGATGGTGTGAAGAAACTGGCGAACCAATTGGTATTCGTAGGTTATTAGCTCGTCCTACAGCAACATTATCTTTAGAAGCTCAAGAACGCCGAGAAATGAAGCAAAAATTATATGGGGAATAGATTTTAATATATTTAAAAATATAAAATCTAATAAATTTTGGTTCAATTTAATTAAATCAATTCATTTATCTTTAAAATAATTAAATTTAAAAAACTAAAAAATTTATAACAACAATCAAAATTAAAGGAATTCATTAAAAAAGAAAAAGATTAGAAGAAATGTTAATATGTAAATCTTTAAAATTTTTTAGTCTTCTTTTTTAATAAAAAAACATGGAAAATTTTCACGCTACTACTGTTATTTGCGCTCGACGTGGAAATCACGTTGCTTTAGGTGGAGATGGTCAAGTTACCTTTGGTAATATAGTTATCAAAAGTACCGCTAAAAAAATACGAAGACTTTATCATGAAAGAATTTTAGCTGGATTTGCTGGGGCAACATCTGATGCATTTACTTTGCAAGAACGATTTGAAGAAAAATTAGATAAGCATCAAGGTAATTTAGTACGATCTGCTGTAGAATTAACTAGAGATTGGAGAACTGACCGTGTTCTGCGTCGTTTAGAAGCTATGCTTATAGTTGCAGATAATGAACATACATTAATTTTAACAGGTAATGGGGATGTTTTAGAACCTGAATTGGGTTTGGCCGCCATTGGTTCTGGTGGACCATATGCTCAAGCAGCTGCTACTGGTTTATTGCTTAATACTCAACTCTCACCAGCAGAAATTGTTAAAAAATCACTTGAAATTGCCGGTGATTTATGTATTTATTCTAACAAAAATCACATAATCGAAACATTAGGCAGCTAAAATTAAAATAATTTTCTAATTTATATGTAGACTTTTAAAAATTGCATATTTGATATAAACAGAGATTTCAAAATGTCCAGTACGAGTATGACTCCAAAAGAAATAGTTTCCGAATTAGACAAGTATATTATCGGCCAAAATAAAGCTAAACGTGCTGTTGCAGTTGCTTTACGCAATCGTTGGCGTCGCCAACAAGTTCCCGATCATCTTCGTCAAGAAATATATCCGAAAAATATATTGATGATTGGTCCAACAGGAGTTGGAAAAACAGAAATTGCTCGTCGATTGGCAAAATTAGTCAATGCTCCATTTATTAAAATAGAAGCGACAAAATTTACTGAAGTTGGTTACGTCGGAAGAGATGTAGATACTATTATTCGTGACTTAACCGAATATTCTATAAAACAAATGAAAGAAAAGGAGATTCGAGTAGTTAAAAATCAAGCAGAAGTAGCTGCAGAAGAAAGAATATTGGATGTTTTAGTTCCTCCAACTAGAATTAATTCGGGAGACATTGAACAGAGTTCTGAAAATACAGCTCGTCAAACTTTTCGAAAACGTCTTAGAGAGGGAAATTTGAATGATGTAGAAATTGAAATTAATGTTTCTATGGCAGCAGCGCCTCAATTTGATTTTATCACACCTCCAGGAATGGAAAATATAGCCGATCAATTTCGCGGTATGTTTGCCGGAATTATGCAGGATAAAAAAAATCCAAAGAAAATGAAAGTAAAGGAAGCACTCAAATTAATTATAGATGAAGAAACAGCTGAAAGAATAAACGATGACGATATGCGTTCTGCTGCAGTTAGTAATGTCGAACAAAATGGTATTGTTTTTCTCGATGAAATCGACAAAATTGTCACTAGACAAGAGCATGCACATTCCGATATTTCAAGACAAGGTGTACAAAGAGATTTACTACCTTTAGTTGAGGGCACTACAGTAAATACCCGATATGGCATGGTGCGAACTGATCATATTTTATTCATTGCATCAGGGGCTTTTCACTTAGCTCAACCCTCTGATTTAATCCCGGAATTACAAGGTCGTTTTCCAATTAGGGTAGAATTAGATTCTTTATCATCAAATGATTTCTTTAAAATACTCTCAGATACAAACGCATCATTAACGAAACAATATGCAGCATTAATGTTAACTGAAGATGTGAAACTTGAATTTACAAAAGAAGGTGTAGTTCGTTTAGCTGAATTAGCATTTTCTGTTAATCAAAATATTGAGAATATTGGAGCTAGAAGACTTTATACTGTTATGGAAAAACTTCTTGAAGATTTATCATTTGATGCTATTTCTAATAAAGGTAAAAGCATAATCATTGATGCTGAATATGTTGATAAACAATTCTTAGATACAACTAAAAATCAAGATTTAATAAGATATATTCTTTAAAAAAATTTTTATAAAACAAACTTTACCATTGGATGAGCAGTTAATGCTTTATACAAATCATTTAATTGATTTAATGATTTTGCTTTAATTGTAAATGTTAAACCTAAATAATTTTTATTTTTGCTAAAACGAGTTTCAATAGAAGAACTATCAAAGTTAGCATCAAATTGCAAAACTATATGAATGAGGGATTTTTTCAAATCTAAACAATTTTTTCCAACAACTTTTATAGGAAAAAAACTAGGATAATTAATAAGGAATTCATTATTAGGAGATTTCATATATAAGAATAATTATTCAAATCAAATATTAAATTGTTTAGATATGAGAGCATCATATCCTTCTCGCAATTTTATAAAAATGGGTCCTGGCTTTCCATTACCTATAGTTTTACCATTGTAACTAACTATAGGTAATATCTCTTTCATTGCTGAAGTCAAAATTAATTCATTCGAATTTATAATATCTTTTTCTGATAAATTGCAAGCTTCAAATGGAATATTTGATTGTTTAGCTAATTTGATTAATAACTCATATCTAACTCCTTCAAGAATTAAATTACTTTTTATTGGAGCCATCAATTTTCCAAAATAAACTACCCATATATTGCTAGAAGACCCTTCTGTTAAAAATCCGTTTCGAAATTGTAAAACTTCATCAACACCTGCTTCAACAGCCTGTTGTTTTGCAAGTATATTACCTAATAAAGATATAGATTTTATATTGCAATTTAACCAACGTTCATCTGAAATACCTATTGTTTTAAGTCCATTTTTTCTTACAAATTGGTTTGGTGGAGTAAATGGAGATGACATAGCAAATACTGTAGGTAATATAATTTCATTAGGAAAAGCATGTTCTCTTTTATATACACCGCGAGTCACCTGCAAATAAATTGCAGATGTAATATAATCATTTCTATTAATCAACTCTATTATTATTTCAGACCATTCTGATCTTTTTAAAGGAGATTGGATTTTTATTGAGGACATATTAGCTTCTAATCTGTCTAAATGTTCATTCATACAAAAAGGGTTTTTATTATATATTGGAATTAATTCATAAACGCCATCTCCAAAAATAAATCCCCGATCTAAAACAGAGACTTTTGCATCTTCTATTTTTATAAATTGACCATTCAGATATACTTGATCATTATCTGAAATCTTAAAAACCATGAATCCTCCTTAAATGAGAACAGAATCAAGATTATTATATTCAATAAAATTCAAGACTGGTATATTTATTAATAATACGATTTAAAGAATCTAATAAACGTCCATACATTCCATTTCTATCAACGTTTTGAAGGGTTATTAATGGAACGGATTGTAAAATTTTATCATCTAAAATAAATTTTAATATCCCTATTGTTTGACCAATTTTTAATGGAGCAAACATTGGATCAATATATTCAATAATCGTATTTATATCATTCTCCCGACCACGTGGAATCACTAACCATAATGAGTTTTTAGATCCGACAGAAATTTCTTTTAATTTTCCTTGCCATATTCGTGCATTTGCGATTTTCTGATGTTTATTCACAACTGGAATAGAACTAAAATTTTGAAAACTCCAATTCAGTAATTTCAAACTTTCTTGGGATCGAGAAAGTTCGCTATCGGATCCTAAAACAACTACTAGGATCCGTCGATCTCCTCTTACTGCTGTTGAAATAAGACAATAACCTGCTGAATTTGTATGTCCAGTTTTCATGCCATCTATAGTAGGATCAATCCATAATAGTCGATTTCGATTAAACTGAGAAATATTATTATAGGTAAATTGTTTTTGTTTATAATAATGAAAAAATTGACTATGTTTTTTTATGAGAGATATCGATAATTTTCCCAAATCATAAGCAGTTGTTAAATTTTGAGGATCAGGTAGACCTGTGGAATTTGTAAAACATGTATCATGCATTCCTAGTCGTGTTGCTTCTTGATTCATAAGAGAAACAAATGCGCTTTCACTGCCCTCTATAGCTTCAGCTAGAGCTACTGAAGCATCATTTCCTGATTGTACAATCATTCCTTGTGTTAGTTCATGCACTGTCACAGAATTTCTAGGTTCAATAAACATGCGTGAACCAGTTGTTCGCCAAGCAAAATCTGAGATAGAGATTTTCTGATCCAAAGTTAAACGTTTCCCTTTTAATTCATTAAATACTATATATGCTGTCATTATTTTTGTTAATGAAGCAGGTTCTGATTTTATATTTGGATTAAAAGATGCTATTATCTGCTCACTATTAACATCGAAAACAATCCAAGATTTAGCTGTAATTTTAGGGATGGGAATAGAAAAAATTTCACTAATATCAGGAGTTGTTTCGGATTGTTTTAATATTTTTTGAATAAAAGGTTCCTCAATTTCTATTGGTGCTGAAAAAGCTAGAGAATATTTTGAAACAAAATATACAAATCCTATCAATCCTATTTTTTTAAATAATTCAACAAAATTAAAAACAAAACAATTTTTGAAAAAAATGTTATTTTTCATTATTATTAAAAGCAGTTAAGAAATTTTTAATAAACAAATAAAATTAGTGTCAAATATCCGAATATATAAATAATTGATTATTTATATATTCGGATATTTTTTCTAACTTATTCTAAGGTTTCAAGTTTTCACGATTTATTAACTTTTTTAAGAAATTTTGTGATTTTAAAATAATATATTTTTTAATTGAATATTTCAAAATATGAAAAAATTCATTTTTATTCTCAATAATCATAAATTGTAAGCTATTTAAAAAATAATAGGACTTTAATCAAAGCTATAAAACGTGTCATATTCAAATTCAAACCAATCGACTTTGACATCATCTTCTTTATATTCATTAGATTTATATAGTTCAATGGATATGGAATATTTTTTGAGAAAAAATTTACATAATTTTCACAAAATTTCCTGGGTTAATTCTACAAGTTCTACTAACAATAATCTACTAAAACTAGCTCGTTATACCCGCAGCTATTTAATTAAAAAACCTTGGATTATAGGGGCCTATCATCAAACAGAAGGACGTGGAAGAAATGGTCGTTCCTGGATAAATATTTTTGGAAGCACACTCATGTTTTCATGTGCTTTTGATATTAATGTCTCCAGCAATGAAATACCATCTATCTCACCATTTCTTGGATTAATTACCTGTAAAACTCTTCGAGATTTTTTAGGAAAAATCCAAAAGAACTTCTTTTAAAATGGCCAAACGATATTTTATGGAAAGATAAAAAATTAGCTGGATTACTTGTAGAAACTTTGAAAAATTCTTCAAAATTTGGATATAGTATCATTATAGGAATTGGCATCAATATTAATAATTCTTCGATCTTATCTAATTTTCTTGGACATTCAATAGCCAATTTATCTGAAATAACAAACATAAATTCCAGTGGAATTTTTTTAGCTAAATTAGTATGCATGATTGCAAATTCTTGGTTGATAGCTATTTCTGAATTTGAAAAAACAGGATTTTCCAATTTTTGTCTACAATTTAACAAATTAGATGCTTTATTAAATCGACCAGTTAATGTAATGAATCAAGGAAATATTTTGTATACTGGAATAGCTCGTGGAGTTGATAAAAGAGGTCAATTAATTCTGCAAACTAAATCAGGATTAAAGTTTATATGTATTGGTGAAATATCAATTCGGATCAAAAAATGATAATTCTTATTGATTCAGGAAATAGCCGTTTGAAAGCAGGTTGGATCATAGAAAATAATAAAAGTAATAGAACAGTAGTTTCTCGAGAAAAAAACCGCTTATTCTAACAAAATTTAATTCAAAAATTTTAAAAAAATGGTTATTAACTTTACCTGAAAAACCATGCTATGCAATTGGTGTAAATGTAGCTGGTAAAAATATGGAAAAAAATATTACCAAATACTTTATGTTAAATGGATGTTCAATAAAGTGGATATATTCTCAAAAAAAAACATTAGAATTAATTAATGGATATCAAAAACCCACTCAATTAGGTGCCGACCGTTGGCTATCTATGTTAGGCGTGTTAACGTACTTCACGAAAGTACATCCACCGTTAATTCTAGCTAGTTTTGGCACAGCGACAACAATTGATACAATTGGACCAGATAATATTTTTATTGGAGGAATAATTCTTCCTGGAATAACAATGATGTTTAAAATTCTTGCTCAAAATACTGCCTTACTTCCTAAATTATTTCCAATAAAATCTTTTATAAAACGGGAAAATAGCATTATTTTTCCCGAAAATACAGTTTCGGGAATTTATTCTGGGATCTCAGCTGCACAAATAGGTTCTCTGTATAATCAATGGTTGATGACACGAAAGATATATAATAAAATTCCCAAGATATGTGTAACAGGTGGAGGATGGGCCAATATTGAACATGAATGTTATCGTTTCTTTCAAGAAAGAGATTATTTTCTTAAAAATATTAAACTTTTTCATTATATTGACAGACCTGTTTTAGATGGTTTAGCTGCTCTAATTTTAAATAAAATTTCATGAATTTTGATGTAAATCATCAAAAATATTTTTTCTTCAAAAAAATTAATTTTAATATTGCTTGATATTAAAATCAGTCAAGATTTCTTGTTAAAAATTATTAAACTTATTAATACATCAAAATTTTTATTAGCTATTATATGGTTTTAGTTTTGAATAGAAATCAACTAATAAACATATTAATATTGTTCAATAATCATTTGTACTACCTGTCAACGAAATTCCAAAACGGAACATTCTATAAGAAAACGCATCAACAATCCTATGCAGAACACCACGATGCTCATAAGTTATCTGTTCCACATGATGTCCACCGTTTTGAATTGCGACTTCTAATTCATGTTTTAAATTTTCTACAAATAATTGATCGTCAACAATAACATTTGCTTCCCTCGCTAACAATAAACTAAACGGATCTAAATTAGAGGAACCAATAAATCCAATATTATCAATAACAGCAACTTTAGCATGAAGAATACTTGGCATATACTCGTATATTTCAACACCACTAAGAAAAAGTTGTCTATAAATTGCTCGTGTAGCACGGTATTGCATACGATATTCAGCTTTTCCTTGAAGCAATAAACGCACTCTGACACCTCTTGATACTGCTAACGCTAATTCTTTAATAAATTTTTCTCTAGGAAGAAAATAAGCATTTGCTATAATAATTTCATTATGAGCTTCCTTAATTGCATGTAGATACACACGTTCGAAAGTTTGTCTATATCGAATATTATCACGCAATACTAATGCTGCTTTTTGACAATTTAATTGTTTTTCATTAGTTTTTATATCATGGCGAGACCTTAAAAATTTCATATATCGCCATACAGAAGATTTGAAATGTAATTTTGTCCAATTTAAACCTAACCACAATCTATCTTGTGCATGAACAACATAATAAACTAAAGGACCTTTGATTTTCACTGCAAAATCGAGTTTTTGAACTGTCAAATTAGAATTTGAATTAGAATCTTCAGTTTGATCAAAATTACCAGAAATATTAATTCCACCAATGAAAGCTTCATTTGAATCTATGACTGTAACTTTTCTATGTAATCTTCGAAGGCGCCTGCGTGATGGAATAAATCTTCCTAAATATCTTGGTTCAGGACGATAAATACGACATTGGACTCCTGCTGAAGATAATCTTTTGCTAATCAAAGTTGCTGTGGATAAACAACCAAACCCATCCAGTACAACACGAACCTTTACATTTCTATATGCTGCATTTTCTAAACTTTTTAAAACCTTTAATCCAATTTTATCTAAGCAGAATATATAGGTTTCTAAATGAATGCTAATCTCAGCTGAGTCAATTGAAGAACAAAGTGCAGAAAAGAAGTTAACTCCATTTAACAATGTTAAAGAGTTTCCACTTGTCCAGTTTAATTGATCTATTTCACCTTTCACAACAATCGCAATTCTATTTAGATATGAGAAGATATTAACAATGAATATTTAATTCATTCAATTGATTTTCATCAACAATAGATGGAGCTTGTGTTAATAAACATTGTGTTCGTTGAGTTTTTGGAAATGCAATTACATCACGAATTGAATCAGAAAATGATATCATTGAAACGATTCTATCTAAACCAAAGGCTATACCACCATGAGGTGGTGCTCCATATTTCAAAGCATTTAATAAAAACCCAAATTTTTTTTTGGAGTCTATTTCATCTATTTTTAATGCTCGAAAAACTTTATTTTGAACGTTTTCTTTATGAATTCGCACAGATCCGCCTCCAATCTCACAACCATTTAAAACCATATCGTATGCTTTAGAAAAAACTTTATCTGGGTTTGTTTCTAAAAATTTTCATGTCCATCTTTTGGACTAGTAAAAGGATGATGAGCAGGAACATATTTTTCATTATCTTCATCAAAATCGAACATAGGAAAATCAATTACCCAAACTGGTTTCCAAGTTTCAGATACTAAACCTGTTTTCTTTCCAAATTCAGAATGACCTATTTTTATTCGCAATGCTCCAATTGCATTATTTACTATTTTAGCTTTATCAGCACCAAAGAAGATCATATCACCATTTTTACATTTAGTAAGTTTTGCTAATTTAAAAAGGAAATCATCACTTAAATTTTTATTATTGGAGATTGTAATCCCATACGACCTTTTTCTAAATCATTGATTTTAATATACGCTAAACCATTTGCTCCGTATATACGAACAAATTTTGTATAAGTTTCAATATCGTTTCGAGATATATTCGCTACACCATCTGGTATACATAGAGCAACAACACGACCATTTGACAAAGCAGCAGCTCTAGAAAAAATCTTGAATTCAACATTCCGAGAAATTTCAGTAATATCTGTAAATTCCAAATTAATGCGAAGATCAGGTGTATCGGATCCATAACGTTCAATAGATTCTGACCATGTAATTACTGGAAAGGGGAGGGGAAGATTAATATTTTTTACTTTTTTAAAAATATAACGAATCATATTTTCGAAAATTTCTCGAATTTCAGATTCATCTAAAAATGACATTTCACAATCTATTTGTGTAAATTCTGGTTGACGATCAGCCCTCAAATCTTCATCTCGAAAACATTTAGTTATTTGATAGTAACGATCAAAACCTGCGATCATTAACATTTGTTTAAATAATTGAGGTGATTGAGGTAAAGCAAAGAAGTTGCCTGGATTTATACGAGATGGTACTAAATAATCTCTTGCTCCTTCAGGTGTGCTTTTAGTTAAAGTTGGAGTTTCAATATCGATAAAGCCAAGATTATCAAGGAATTCCCTAGCACTTTTTGCAACATGATATCGCAACATTAAGTTATATTGCATCTTTGGTCTTCTAAGATCTAACACTCTATGAGTTAATCTTGTTGTTTCAGATAAATTATCATCATCAAGTTGAAATGGAAGTGCTATTGATGTGTTTAAAACTTCTATCTCTTTACATAAAACCTCTATCTCACCTGATTGCAAATCAATATTGACAGTCCCTTTCGGACGTAATTGAACTAAACCTACAATTTTTAAACAATATTCATTCCTAAGATCTTCGGCTATAAGAAATGCTTCTCTATTATCAGGATGAAAAATCACCTGAACTAATCCTGTTCGATCACGTAAATCAATAAAAATTACACCACCATGATCACGGCGACGATTTACCCAACCACACAACGAAATTGTTTGACCTAAATAATCACGGCAAACTTTTCCCGTGTAGCAAGTTCGCATAAAAAACTCCTATTATTTTTTAATTCAAATGAAGATAATACATGAAAAGATTTTAATCTTCTTAGAATTCATAATACACAGTGTTGTGAATTCCCAATTCAATAATAAAGTTCAAGATAAACAATCTTAATTAATATATTATCTTAAATATGCATTAAATTTAATTTCATTTTAATAAAAAAATTGAATCTGGAAAATAATTTTCAAAAATTAGTTTTTTTGAAACATTCATAAAAATATCAATAATTAGTTGATATTAAAAATAAAGCATAAAACATCCTATACATTGAAAGGTATTCAATATAATTTTTAAAAAACTATCATTTTAGTGTGGTTTTTATATTGGAATTAAAAACATTAATGCTGCAATTAAAGTAGGAAATAAACTGGATATAAATAAACGATAAGCTGAAATATTATTGTTGGGAAAATAAGTTTTTAATAGTGAAAATCCTGCAGGATTTGGTGCATTAGCAATAATTGTTAATCCTCCGCCTGTTACAGCCCCTGTCACCAACATATATCGCCATATATCGCTAGTATTATTTACTAATGATCCAAGATAAGTTAAAGCTGCATTATCGATAATGCTTGTTAAAAATGCTATGCCACAAAATAATAAAAACGGTTCTAATTTTTCGAGATAATCTTGCAACCACCATTGTTGCATTCCACCAAGGATTATTAATCCAACAAGAAAAAATGCAACCATTAAACTTTCTTTAATTAACAATGAATTTTGATATTGTTTATAAGCTTCTGAAAAACCAATAAACATAATGAGTAAACCCATAAAAATAGTTGGATAACTAGAGCTTAATATTATACTAACAAGAAAAAAAGGTGAATAAAAATAATAAAATAAGGAATTTTTAGTTCCTTTGCTGTTTTTTGATACTTGCATAACGATTGTTGATTTATGTTAGGATAACAAACTAAAGAAACGCGATATATGTATGTTAATATTGACGCGTTTAAAAAAACTGCTAGAATGGCTCGCCATCCCAAGTTTGAAATCATAAAGCTTGTTTTCCAAGAAAAGGTATTTGCAACCATTAATACAGGTGGTGCTGCATATGATGTTAAAACCCCCCAATAGAAACATTTACAAATAGCACAGCTATAGTTAAATATTTAAAATGAATTTTTCTGTTTTCATGAAAATAATAATCACGCAAAAACATAGCAGCTAATGTCATAGCAGCTGGTTCAGTAATAAGAGAACCACTTAATGGAATAATAGACATTACTAAAAAAAAATTTGATAACTCATTTTTAATTGGCAATATTTTACAAAATAATTTGACTATTTTTCGACAAAAATCAAATATTGGGTAGCTACCTGCAACAATCATTATTGAAAAAATAAACATAGGTTCTGTGAATTTTTGTGAATTTATATATAGAATCGTATGTTCTAGACCTTCTATAAAAATAAAAAATGCAATCAAAATTAAAGCCCATATACCAAATACAATCTCTATTTCTGATAACGAATGCCAGATTCCAGAATGGATTCCTCCTCGTTTAGAAAGTTTTGAAAAGATAGAAATAGAAAAAGTATGAATCACAGCAAGTATAAGCAATACACTAGCAATAAATTCAATCCTAAACATTTTTTTCAACCTAATAAGTTATTAATTAAATTTAAATTTGAAAATGATGACATTTTTGATATAGAAATCACCTTAAAAATAGGTGAGTTTTAGAATAAACAATAGCTTTTAATATTGAAATAAAAAAGATTCATAGTATATTTAATCCGCTTTTTTTTGTAAAAAGTAATATAATTTACAATTGGAAAGACTAATCAAATTATTCAGTTAATTACTGTATTAAAATTTACTAGTTGATGAAACATACCTATAATCAAGAGATATCAATATCTACGAATAAATAATTATTTAAATCTATTTTTTAACAAAGTTCTTTCATAAAAATTTTAGTATAATGTGCGACCGGTCCCTTCGTCGTTTAATCGATTAATAATAACCAAATTTTTCGATAATGAAATTTTAATAATGATTATATAAATGATTTATTATAAATGCTGAAAAATTTTCATATAAAATTCTTTTGCATTTTTTATACTAATAGAAAGATATTATTGAAGTATGAAGGGATTCTTCCTTAGGTTTTTCTTTTTCTAAAACTCACTTCATGGATAATTTTGTAATACCAGAATGCACTTTTTCCGAGCGTTCAAAACAGCTCACCAATTCTGCAATTCGCAGAATTCTCAAAGTAACTGAAAGTCCCAAAACCATTTCTTTTGCAGGAGGATTGCCAGCTCCAAAAGGATTTCCTGTTACTGTTATACAATCAGCTTTCAATAAAGTTTTAAGTCAAAATGGATATACTGCATTACAATATAGCCCAACAGAAGGCTACTATCCTTTGCGTGAATGGATTGCAAATGAAGCAAGTCAATTCTGTAATTGTTCTATTAAACCAGAACAAATTCTCATTGTATCTGGTTCTCAACAAGCGCTTGATTTGTTAAGCAAAATATTCATTGATCACGGCAGCAATATACTTATTGAGAATCCTAGTTATATTGGAGCACTTCAATCTTTTAATCTTTACAAACCAAATTATATTCCATTGCCTACTGATAATGATGGATTAATTTCTGATTCCATTACGCCTGATTTAGCAAAAATATGTCGTTTTCTATACGTTCTGCCAAATTTTCAAAATCCCACTGGACAGACTCTAAATTTTTATCGTCGTGTTCACTTGGTAAAATTATCTGAACAGTTTCAGTTTCCTATTATTGAAGATGATCCTTATGGTGATCTTCGCTTTATAGGAACTCCACAACCTACCCTTTTCAGTTTATCGAATAAATATGGTGGAAATATTATTCACCTAGGTTCTTTCTCAAAAATTTTAGCTCCTGGTTTGAGATTAGGATACATTCTTGCTTCAAAACATGTTATTGATAAATTAGTTCAAGCTAAACAAGCAACGGATCTTCACACGTCAACATTAACACAAATGGCTGTATATGAAATTTTAAAAACAGGCTTTATTAAAAAGCATTTAACAAATATAAGACAAATTTATCGAGAACAAAGTATTAGTATGATAAATACTATGGAAAAAAAATTTCCAAAAGAAGTTAGTTGGACAAGACCAGAAGGTGGAATGTTTTTATGGGTGACATTGCCTACCCAAATAAATAGTACAAAGCTTTTAAAAAAAGCTATTGAAAAAAATGTTGTTTTTGTACCAGGAGAATTTTTTTATTCCGAAAAGAGCTTAACAAATACTTTACGCCTTAGTTTTTCTACAGTTCCTGAAGAAAAAATTCTTGAAGGTATTTCTATACTTGGAAAGTTACTTGATGAATATTGATCTTCAAATTTAATTAAGAGTTAATTTTGAAAAAAAATTTCAACGATTTAAACGATATTTCAAATTCTGATTGGATAAGTCATTTACCTGTCTCGTTACAACCTTATATTAGATTATCTAGATTGGATAGACCCATTGGAATATGGTTAATGTTGTTGCCTTGTATAGGAGCATTGATTAATGCAAATCAAAATAATGTGCCTAAAGAAAAAATATTTATTTTTTCTTTAGGCACATTTCTAATGAGAAGTATAGGTTGCATCATTAATGATATATGTGATCAAAATTTTGATAAACATGTTCAAAGAACAAGGTTTCGTCCATTAGCAAATGGAGAAATTAAGATAAACAAGGTTATTATTTTTCTTCTTATTCAATTAATTTTATGTGGATCTTTTTTAATATTTGTGAATAATTTCACAAAATTTCTTGCTTTTTTAATTTTGCCTGTGGTATTTCTTTACCCAATATGTAAAAGATTTACATATTGGCCTCAACTTATATTAGGTATTTGCTTTAACTGGGGCATATTAATGGCATGGTGTGATACACAAAATTATATTTCAAATGCAGCAATTTTTAATTGGATTGGTGCTATAAGTTGGCAAATTGGATATGATAGCATCTATGCATATGTAGATGCAAAAGATGATAGAAAATTAGGAATTTTTTCAACAGCCTTACTCTTTAAAGAAAAGGGAAAGCAATGGATAGCTGGATTCTATTTTTTAGCTATTATTTTTTGGTTTTTCGAAGGTTATATTATAAAAGCTAATATCGGTTATTACATAATGCTGTTTTTAATTTCATTACATTTATCTTTTCAAATATCTTTATTTAATCCCAATCAAGCCTCAAATAACTTTAACATATTTCGATCAAACATATGGATTGGATTGTTTTTAGTAGCAGCTGCTTACTTTAGCAATTAAAACTAAAGTTATGATTTTTCTTTTGTTTTTTTGATATCGTAACAATTTTCTAATTTCGGAAATTCTCCATTTCGCACTTCATTGGCATAATCACTTACTGCTCTTTCGATTTCATTTCCAAGATGAGCATATTGTTTTACAAATCTGGGGACTTGATCTCCACCCATTCCTAATATATCTGATAATACCAAAATTTGTCCATCACAAAATGGGGATGCTCCTATTCCAACGACAGGAATACTTAATGTATTTGTAATTTTTTGACTAATTCTTTCTGCTGTACACTCTATAACTAGAGAGAAAGCTCCAGCAGTTTCTAATGAAATAGCATCATCTAGTATCTTTTGCCCATCATTATGTTGGATACCTTGAACTCCATAATTTCCGAAAATATTGATTTTTTGGGGCATTAATCCAATATGACCTAGAACAGGAATACCTCTTTGAGTTAAGAAATAAACAGTTTCTGCCATTTCTGAACCACCTTCTAATTTAACAGCTTGGGCCCCTGTATGAGATAGAATCTGTACAGCAGCTTGAAATGCCTCACCAGGTGATTTTTGATAAGAACCGAATGGCAAATCTACCACTACAAACGCTTCACTTGATCCTCTAACAACGGCAGATGCATGCATAATCATCATGTCCAATGTTACTGGAAGTGTGCTAGATAATCCGTACAAGACCATACCTAAAGAATCTCCAACTAAAATCATATCAACATATTGGTCTATTTTTTTAGCCATTGGAGCAGTATATGCAGCTAATGCAACTAATTTCTCAATTCCTTTTTTTTTTCGAATGTATAAAACAGTCTTGCGAATTTTTTGATTTACAGTTACGGGTATTTGATTATCAATCATCGAACTTCCTCCAGCACCAGTGTGTTATATAATGTAAACAAAATGAAACTATTATTAGAACAATAATAGTTTCATTACTTAAACCTTATCCATACAAGGAGGCAATGATGAAATTTTATTGTTCAAACATTCAAATTTAAAGATTATTTCTTAGAATCAAATGTTTGTCTAAAAAAATATTTTCCTAAAATTCTTCATATAAATTTTGATAGAACATAGTCTATTTAGATTTTAAGTTAATTTAAACTGATTAAAAAGGTATATCATCATCCATATCAACTAAATCTTTTATATCAGAATTTGAAGCACTTGTTTTTGATTTTACTCTTTTTGAAATTTGTTCATGAGATTGCTGGGAATATTCGGGTTGCATTTTATTATGTTCAATATCATCTCGACCTCCAAGCATTTGCATACGATCTGCAATAATTTCTGTACTATAACGATCTGTTCCTGTATCTTTATCTTGCCATTTTCTTGTTCTTAATCGACCTTCAATATATATTGGCCGGCCCTTTTTTAAGTATTCACTGGCAATTTCAGCTAATCGATTGTACATCACAACTCTATGCCATTCAGTTTCTTCATGACGTTCATTAGATAATTTTCCTTTCCATTGTGAAGTAGTTGCAATAGAAAGATTGCAAATAGATGCCCCGTCAGCACTATATCTAATTTCTGGATCTCGTCCTAAATTTCCAAGAATAATTACTTTATTAACCGAAGCCATTTTGACAATTCTCCTATAACAATAGAAAGTTATAATTTCCAATATTAATTCATGTAAACTTCTTACAAAGAATTCTGAATATCAGATATTTTGGAAGGAATTTTTAAAGTCCAAATTGTAATTAGCCAAAAAATAGATAAAAAAACAGCTATATTAAATATAATTGTTAAGCTATTGATAGATAATAATAAGGTATAAAAAATACTTTCCTGATTTAAATAAATCGATTTATTTTTGAAAAAAATTAATAAAGATTCATTATATGTTATTAAATAACCTCCAACAAACCCTCCTAAAAATAAACCTATTGATTGACTTGTATTATAAATACCTAAAGCTAAACCTCTGAAATTTTCAGGTGCTAAAATTGACAACAAAGAAGGTTGTAAAGCTTCTAAAACATTGAAGATTGTAAAAAATCCTATCATAACTAGCATTGTTGCAGCCAAATTTTGGTTAGTCCATGGCAATATGCCAAACATACAAGCTAAACTTGCTATCATAATACGCAATGTGTAGCTATATATTTTATATTTCTCAGTAAGTAAGATGATTGGAATCATAAAAATAAATGAAAGCAATATTATTGGTAAGTATACTTTCCAAAGTTTCCCTGTTGTGAAATTAATTAAAATTATAAACAATTTTGGCATAACTAAAAAAACCAAGGTTAATATAAAATGAAGAATAAAGACACCAATGTTTATTTTCAATAAACTTTTATTTAGAAAAACAGTTGAAATATTAAAAATAGCTACCGATTTTTTTTGAGAATTTGGAATTACGGGTATCACATAAAAAGTTATAATTAAACCGAAAACACCAAAACAGCTTGTTATCCAGAACAATGAGGGTAAACCATTCCAACTAATGATAAAAGGTGCAAAAGTTATAGATAAAACAAATGAAATACCAATTGCACTTCCTATAATCGCCATCGCTCTAGTGCGAACTTCTTGACGTGTAACATCAGAAAGCCATGCTGTAATTACAGAAGAAATAGCTCCTGTTCCTTGAATAGTTCGACCTATTGTTAACCAAAGAACATTTTCTGCTAAAGCACAAATGCTGCTTCCAATTATAAACAACAATAACCCTATAGCAACGGTTTTTCTCCGTCCTAAATAATCTGACGCTAATCCAAAAGGAATTTGCATAATTGCTTGCATCAATCCATATATACCTACTGCTAGACCTACTAGAAAAGGACTATCACTGCCAGGCAATTTGTATATTGCAATAGTAAATACAGGAAGCAAAAGAAAAAGGCCAAACATTCTACATGCAAATAAAAGAGCTAAAGAAAAGCTGGCACGTTTTTCAATAGAATTTAATAAATTATTTGAGTGGTTTCTCATAAAAATTTCTGAATTGTTAAAGGTTGACTTTCATTAAAATAATTAGACAAAATACATAAAACTTTTTAACTAACAATATTAAATATACAAAACAATAATCATGATTAGAATTCGTGGAGCACGAACTCATAACTTAAAAAATATATCACTAGATATACCTCGTAATAAATTAGTTGTTTTTACTGGTTTATCAGGTTCTGGAAAGTCCTCCCTTGCTTTTGACACTATTTATATAGAAGGATATAGAAGATATGTTGAAAGCTTTCCTAATTATGCAAAGCAATTTCTAAAAATAAAAGAAAAACCAGATGTGGATTCAATTGAAGGTTTATCTCCAACTATTGCAATAAAAACAGTTGGAATAAAATATAACTCAAGATCTACTATCAGCAGCATTACTGAAATACATGATTATTTAAGACTGCTTTACACAAATATTGGAACTCCATTTTGTCCGAAACATTTTCTACCTTTGGAAAAAACTAGTATTACAAAAATAGCAAATTTAATTTTAGACAAATTTAACAAAACCAAAATCGGAATTCTTGCACCTATTGTTCGAAATTACAGAGAAGATTTTATAGAAAAATATTCTAATTTAACAGCACAAGGTTATGTGCGATTACGCATAAATGGAGAAATATTAGAAATTGATAAAGTAGATCTTACAAAAAATTTTTTTGATTGTAATATTGATATCGTCATAGATCGCCTTAAGGTTCGGATAGAACATAAACAACGCATAATCGAAAGCCTTGAAATAGCTTTGAGATTAGGAAAGGGTCAAGTCATAATAGTTGGTCTAGAGAATGTTTTAGAAAAAAAATTCTCTGCCAAGGAATATATATGCTCTTTATGTAATTACAATATCTCAAAATTAGAACCAAGATTTTTTAATCATAATCATTCCTCAGGTATGTGTAAGATTTGCCATGGTTCAGGAAAGATTAGTTTTTTTGATCCAAAGTTATTAACAATTCATCCTGATCGCAGTATTTTAGATGGCTCCGTGTATTATATTGATGAGAAAAATATTCTAGGTCAAAAAATAATCGATCTATTTTTGCATTATAAAGTTGATATTTCGATTCCATTTAAAATGCTAAGTAAAAGTTTGCAAAAAATAATTTTTTTTGGTAATAAGGAAAATGAATATAAAAATAAAGAAAGCATTTTAACAAAGAATTTTGGTTTCCCAGGAATCATTCCTAATTTAGAATTTTATTGGCATCAAAAAACTTTACCGAATAAAATTCGAGATAGTTTAGAAAAATATCGAACTGTGAAGATATGTTATGATTGCCAAGGTTCTAGATTATCTAATATTGCTCAAAATACATTGATAAAATTTAGACTTCCAAAAAAAAATTCTGAAAAAAAAGGACTTGCAATTTATGAGCTAGAATCTTTGAAAATTTCAGAATGCCTTGCTTGGATTAAAAACAACATCACTTTAACAAAAAACAATTATCAATCTGTCAAATTAATTATTAATGAAATCGAAATTCGTTTAAAACTTTTAATAGATATTGGGTTAGGCTATCTTTCATTAAATCGAAATGCCAGAAAAATATCATCCGGTGAAGCTCAACGACTAAGATTATCCAAACAAATTGGATCTCAGCTTTCTGGAATAATATACATATTTGATGAACCTACAACTGGGTTGCATAAAAAAGATTCTTTTTATTTAATAAATTTACTTAAAAACCTTCGAAATATTGGAAATAGTTTAATTGTTGTTGAGCATGAAGAGACATTTATTCGTTCAGCTGATTGGATTGTTGATCTTGGGCCTGGTTCTGGAGAAAATGGAGGAAACATTATTGCTCAAGGTAAACTAAAAGATATTGAAAATAATTCAGAATCTATAACTGGAAACTATTTAAGCGGCAAAAATACTATTACTATTCCTAGAAGACGTATTATTTCTCAAACAATCCCATGCTTATATCTCAGAGGAGCAACAGGAAACAACCTTAAATCTGTAAATATTAGAATTCCTATAAATAGATTAATATGTGTTACCGGTGTTTCGGGATCTGGAAAATCCACTTTAATTAATGATACATTATCTGTAGCTATTTCTAAATATTTAAAACAGTCTAAAATAGAACCTCTTCCTTATAAAAGTTTATCTGGACTGAAAAATTTTGACCGTATAGTAAACGTAAATCCTAGTGATTTTCTAGGTTCAATTCGCAGTAATCTAATTACTTATATGAATATTTTCAAGCAAGTTCGGGAATTATTTTCTCATGTATCTGAATCAAAAATTCGTGGCTACACAGCTAACCGTTTTAGTTTTAATACTGCAAGTGGACGATGCGAAATCTGTCAAGGTAGTGGAATAAGAAAAATTATGATGCATTTTTTACCTGATATGTATGTTTCTTGCGAAGAATGTAAGGGAAATAGATTTAATTCTGATACTCTTGAAATTCAATACCGAGGGCTGAATATTAATGATGTTTTAAATCTTACTGTGGAAAATGCCTACAAATATTTTAATTTTATTCCAGAGATTCAGAAGAAATTACATTGCTTAATTGATATTGGATTATCTTATATTAAACTTGGGCAAAGTTTTTTTAGTCTTTCACAAGGAGAGATACAAAGAATTAAACTATCATTGGAATTGTGCCATTCCAATAATCATCGAACTTTATATATATTAAATGAACCGTCGAAAGGTCTTCATCCACATGATATTAAATCATTGCTTTTCATTTTAAATAAATTAATCTCTGAAAAAAATACTATCATCATGATAGAGCATAATATAAATATTATAAAAACTGCAGATTGGATAATTGATATGGGACCAGATGGCGGAGAGAATGGAGGTGAGATTATTTCACAAGGATCTCCATATGAAGTCTCAAATTCATCAAATAGCTACACTGGCCGATATCTGAAAGAAGTATTAAATTAATGCAACTTTAATATTTATCTTATTAATATTTACATTAAAATCCGAGAAATAGTTTTACTTAATTTCTCTTTTGAAACATCTTGAACCAACGTTTGCCCAATTCTTCTCATTAAGACAAATCGAAACAACTTATTGTTATTCTTTTTATCCATTTGCATTAGATCAATAAAACGTTCTAAACTAAAATTAGGCATCCTGTTAGGGCAACCTATCTTATCCACTAAATAGCGAATTCGATCAATATCTTTATAAGGAAAACCTAGAATATCTCTAGATAATTCTGCAGCTTGTATTAATCCACAGCCCACTGCTTCTCCATGTAGCCAATTTCCATATCCAAGACCTAATTCAATTGCATGTGCAAATGTATGACCTAAATTCAGTAAAGCTCTTTCTCCTGTTTCATATTCATCTTTTTCTATTATAGAAGTTTTAAGCTCGCAAGAACGTTTAATTGCATAACTAATCACTTGTTTTTCTAATTTTAGTAATGAGCAAATATTTTCTTCACACCATTGCCAAAATTCAGGATCTGAAATTAAACCATATTTAATTACTTCTGCTAAACCTGCTGATATTTCACGAAAAATCTAAAGTATCTAAAACGTTTATATCAATTTCAACTGAAATAGGTTGATAAAATGTTCCTATCATATTTTTCCCCATTTCATGATTAACTCCTGTTTTTCCACCTACAGAAGAATCAACTTGGGATAATAAAGTAGTTGGCACTTGAATAAAACGGATACCTCTCAAATAGGTTGATGCTGCAAAACCTGTGATATCTCCAATTACTCCACCTCCCATTGCTATTAATACTCCCTTTCGGTCTACTCGTTTTTGAAGCAAATAGTCAAATATTTGTTTTACTGTATTTAAATTCTTATGCATTTCTCCATCAGGAATCTCAATTTCATATTGAGGAAGACCAGTTTTTGATAACGCAAATTTAGCACGAGTTCCATATAGATTATTAATTTTATTATTTGAAATAATTACAATACTTGTTGTATCTTCCGGAATAGCTGTATGTAAATGATCAAGTCTACTTGAATTAATATTAATTTGATAAGTCCCACTTGACGCTTTTACATTAATGATATTCATTTGAATTTTCCAAGGATTTTCAAAATTGAAAATAAAAACTGAATTGCTTCTTTCTCTGATAATTTGCTAGTATCTATTATTAAATCAGCTACTTCGGTATAAAAATTTTCTCGAAAGTTTAATAACTCTTTCAGTGTTTGATATGGATTAACAGTTGCTAACAGAGGCCTATTTTGGTCATTTTTCACCCTATAGAATAATTCATCTAAATTAGATTTTAAATAGATAACTGTGCCATATTTTTTTAAAAATGAACGATTATCTGAAGAAAGCACAATGCCTCCTCCAGTTGAAATAATAGAATTTTTTTTGTTAATATACTCTTGTAAAATCAGGCTTTCTTGTCTCCTAAACTCTTTCTCTCCTTGTATTTTAAATAAGGTAGATATTTTAATCATTAATCGATTTTCGATTTCTTGATCTAGATCAAGAAATTCACTATTTGATACATTCGCTAAATGCTGTCCAAGAGTTGTTTTCCCAGCCCCCATCATTCCAACTAAAAAAATAGGCAAGCAATGTATTTTCATAGAATTTTTAATCATCATAAGTAGAATATATTGAAATATTTTCAAACTTTAATATATCTGTTATGACATATGTTTTTTAAAAGTAAGCAATGTTTACTAAAATATAAGTAATTTTTTTATTTTCTACTTCTTAATAAATTAAATAATTGAAATATTTTGATGTTTTTTGTTTTTGATTCTATGTATTTTAGACAAAATTATCTAATTTTTAATTGATTAAAACTATATTAAAAGTATTAGTAATACTTAAATTTTATACTGTTGATATGAAAAATTCATAAATACTTTTGATATCTTTAATTTTAATTGATAGTGAAAGAAAATGTTTTTTATAAAACAAAGAATCTTGATTTTTAAGTATTTTTCGAACAAGTTTTTCAACTAATAAATATTAAAATTAATCAGAATACAAGTATAACATTAAATCTCTGTTTTCAAGGAGATTCCAGATACAACAGAACATACTTTTAGGAAAGTTTCGTAGAAATCTACTCCTCCTCTTGTATCTTTCCATGAATGCCCGTCATAGCGATAATGGTATCCTTTATTCTGAGCAGCTAACCAAAGTTCTTGAATTGATACTTGGCTGTTAATAACAATTTCTGAATCTCCATGAAAAATTATATTTAGGACGTTACCATTTCGACTAATATCTATATCCAAATTATTATTAATAATCCATTTATCAATTTGACTTTCAATATTTCTTAAAACTGTGTCAAATAATAATATAAACTCAGTTTCGCTCATAAAATATAATTATCCAATAATTTTCTTATTTATATGTTTTATAATGGAATTTCATTCCAATACAAATATTTATATTTAAACTTCAACTACATGTATTTCATTATGATAAAATTTTCGATATATTTTCATCAAATATACTTTCTATTTAACAAACATGGTAGAGTTTTTTTATTTTTTTATTTAAAATCAATTCTGTTACTAATGCTAATTTCTAGTTGTGGATACAAAGATACTGATCTTTTCCAAGAGATTGATTATTATAATACAAAATTTATTTTTGAAGAAAGTATTCAATATTAGTTGAAACATATTCATTGATATATTTAATAATATCCATCCAAATTTAACCTTCATTAATTATATAAAATGTTTAACATTCCTAAAGGTTATCCTCATTTCTATTTTAATAATAAAACTCTTTATGCTGAAAAAGTTTCTTTAGAAAAAATAGCAAAAAAATTAGGTACCCCTCTTTATGTTTATTCATTAGAAGCTATTCGCAATTCATGGTCTGTTTATCAGGAGGCTATCAATAATAGCAATTCTCTAATCTGTTATGGGATGAAAGCTAATTCAAATATTGCTATATTGAAAGAATTCTCAAAATTAGGTTCAGGTTTTGATATTGTTTCTGGAGGTGAATTATTAAAACTTATTTCAATAGGAGCGACACCAGAAAAAATAGTTTTTTCTGGTGTCGGAAAACAACTCTGGGAAATGAAATTAGCTTTGGAAAACAATATTAAATGTTTTAATATTGAATCTGAGGAAGAGCTATATGTTTTATCAGATCTTGCTATTTCAATGAAAAAACGTGCTCCTATTTCAATTAGAATTAATCCTGATATTGATGCACAAACACATCCCTATATTTCAACAGCTCTTAAAGAAAGTAAGTTTGGAATTTCTATAGATAAAGCTGTTTCTACATATAGAATAGCAAAAAAACTTTCTGGATTAAATATTATTGGAATAGATTGTCATATAGGTTCTCAATTAACACATATAGAACCTTATTTGGATGCATTGAACAAATTAATACCTTTAATTAAAAAATTAACTGAAGAAGAAATTTCTATTAAAACCTTGGATCTAGGTGGTGGGTTAGGAATATGTTATCAAAAAGAACAGATTATTTCTCCTACAACCCTTTTGGAAAATATAAATACCTGTTTAAATTATAATAATTTATCTCATTTACAATTAATCCTGGAACCAGGGCGTTCTTTAATTGGAAATGCAGGAATACTACTTACAACAGTACAATATATAAAATCTAATGAATTAGAAAATTTAGTTATCGTAGATGCTGGAATGAATGATTTATTGCGACCAGCTTTATATCAAGCTTATCATGGATTGCAACCTATTACTCCTCGTGAAGGAAAATTTAAAAAATATAGTGTTGCTGGACCAATATGTGAAAGTGCAGATTTTTTTTCAAAAAAATGCGAACTCTCTCCGATATATAGAGATGATATAATAGCCATAGAATCAGCAGGAGCTTATGGTATGACTATGTCTAGTAATTATAATAGTCGGTTTAGAGCTTCCGAAGTGATTGTTGATAAAAATAAATATTATATTGTGCGTCAACGAGAAACTTTGAAAGAACTTTTACAAGGAGAATCTGTTATTCCATAAAAAATAATAAGCTTTATAAATCCCCATAAGAATGTAATCCAGAAAGGAATATATTCACACCAAGGAAAGCAAAACTAATAATAAGGACACCAAACATGGACCAACATGCTATTATACCCCCACGCAAACCTCTAGATAATCGAGCATGTAAAAAAGCTGCATAATTCATCCAAACAATTAGAGACCAAGTTTCTTTTGGATCCCATTGCCAATAAGATCCCCAAGCTTCAGCTGCCCAACAAGCTCCTAAGATTATAGCAATCGTGAAAAAGGTAAAACCAATACTTATTCCCTTATATATCATATCATCTAAAATTTCAAGATCCGGAAGCATTGAAGCAATACGATTTCTGATAGAAAAAATAAATATTGACACGATAATATTAGTTAAAAGAAAATATATCCATATTTCCGATGGTTTTCCTACATATATAAAGGGGAATAAAAACAGTAGACTACCTATCATAAATAATGGAAAATGTTTAATAGAAGATGAAAAAACTTTTTTATCTTTTTTGTTATTCAAATTTAATTTAATTAAATAAGCAAAACCAATTATGCCGGATAAACAAAAACCTCCATAACCTATAAAATTCGCAGGCACATGTAGCTTTATCCACCAACTATTTAACGCAGGGACTAAAGGTTGTATTTGATTTGCATCTCGATTTATTGAATACCACTCGATAAAAATCACTAATGATGTAACAATTGTAAATATAAACCCTCCTAATACACCAGTAGGATATTTATTTTCATAATACAAATAAAATAACGATATTACTAAACAAAGTAGTATAAGAACTTCATATAGGTTACTAATAGGAACATGACCTATATCCACATTAATTAAATACCCCTCTCTCCAACGAACCAATATGCCAGTAGTACCCATAAATACAGCAACCCAAGCAAATTTTTTTGCTAGATGTATCAATGGAAATCGAACAATACTTATCCAATAAAAAATCATAGATAATATGAAAAAAATATTCATCCATGAAATTGCAGATTGAGAAGAAAAAACATATTTTAGCAAAAAAATTTGCTCAGATCTTTCTAAATGATTTTGATAAAGAATCAGTGCTAATAAAACAGACATTCCACAAAAAACAATAAATCTTCGAAAAGAAGACCATATATTAGTTATCCAAACTAAAAAAGGAATAAGAAAAAAAAGAATGGATTTCTCATAAAAATCCATTAAATGACCTTGAAAAAATATTAAGTACATTGTTCCTGAACTTAATAATAAATAAAAAATAGTATTCAATAACCAGTCATTTGTTTTATGAAAGGGACTATTTTTATTTAAATTTTTGAATTTTTTCATATGTATTAAAAATCATTTTATGAAATAATTTTTATTAATTCTCTTTTTAAAATTTTAAATTCATTAACAAAATCATATGTATATTTGTTTGCATTCATAGCAACATTAACAATATTTTCATTTTTGAATGAATTAGGTTTGATAGAAATTAATACTTGTCTATTTTTAATATGAAGCATAATGAAGAAACCAAAAACCAAAAGTATACAACCGAAAAGAATAGGTTTTTCACCCAATTTACGATTAATTTGAAAAATACTTGCTGGCTTATAGTCAAAATTTTCTAGTGAAAAAAATATATTTGAAGGATATGATACTAATTCTGAGATAGCTATAATGGCAAGCTTTGCCCAAGCTAATTCCATTTCTATTTCATTTTCGTTTTTCATTTGAGTATCAAATGTATTATTTTTATTAGAACGCAAGTGTAAAATCATAGATGTAATTAATCGGACTGTTGCATTCATCGAAACTTCTAACTGATCTGATGATACATTATCCTCAAGTAATTTTAATACTGATTGGAATCCATGTTTAACAAAAATTTCTAGAGTTTGATCAATTATCGATTCATACATTTGAGTATCTGAATCTTTCATATTATTAGCTTTCATAAAATTACGAATTTCAATCTTTCGAAAATTCTTATCTAGCAACATAGCTCGAATATTTATGAATTCTTCGATGGTTCCATTTCTGTCAACCGGAATTTTTAGGTAGCGAAAATTTTCAAAAGATTCCTTTCTAACACCAAATAAAGATACCTGGATAGAATCTCCTAAATTTGTTGGAACCATGTAATTTCGAAATTCATATGTTTGGTCATCATTTTTTATATTATAAGTAATAGTGGGTCCAAAATTTCTGATTTTGTCATTTTTTTTAATATTTATATTTGTAAACAATGAAGNAAAATAAGAGTTGTTTTTTCTTTCATTATTAATAGGAGTATCGAAAAAAATATTTTCCATATTAATTAAATGTAATCCAGTTAATTTAATATTAATTTCTTTAGATTCACCATCCAGATCTGTATAAAAATGTTTAAAATCTTGACCAATTTCGTTTTTAACTTTGAATTTCTTATTCAAGGAATTTAAATAATAGCCGTTTAAAGTAACTTGACTACCTCCATCGTCGAAACTAGATTGATAAATCTTACAACCATTTAAATAAAGAGGTTTATTTACTTCTATCTTTGAATTGATGATGGCATTCGTTTTATAATCCAATAATTCTACTTGACTTATAAAATTACTTGGCATTCCATTTGAATAATATTCAATAATAAATTTCTTCAATCTTAATTCAAAAGTTAAAGGTTGTATTAAAACTCCATTTCCTACTTTAATAATCCCCGATGAAACATATCCACCTTCAGGAATAAAGACAGTAGAATGAAAAGATGGATTATTGATATTTAATCTTCCTGTTTTTGGAACTTCTGAAATTAGCATATTCTCAAATATAAGTTCTTTTTTACTTAAAAAAAGTTGTATTCGAATAGGAATTTGACTATCTAACAATCCACATATACATATCATCACTATAGAAAAATGTGAAAAAATATAACCCAATTGATAAAAATTACCCTGTGTTGCAATCAATTGCATATAATTTGATTCGACATTTTCTTTGATAGAATATCCTAATTTTTTAAGTAATTTTTTTAATTTAAAATTAATTATCTTTTCTTCCAAATTGCTTTTCATTTCCAATTTATATCGAAATGAATGTGTTGATTTTATTTTTAATTTTTCCTTTAAAAAAAATAAATTTCGTAATATTTTTGAGATATTTCGAAATAGACAAATGGTTGTAGACAAGATAAGAAATGTTATAATCAACAGAAATAATGGACTGCTATAAATCTGGTATACAAATAGTTGATCAAATACAGTAAACCAAAATGGCCCGAATTGATTCATATAAATATTAGTTTCTTGATTTTGTAAGATAATGGTTCCTATGATGCTAACCAGAGAAATCAATATTAATAAACTAATAGCAAAGCGCATTGAACCTATTAATTCAAAAAAATTTTTGCGTAAATTAAACATTACAATCTATGATATTTTCTAAAATTTATTAAAACTAAATCGTTATATAATTTTTTCAAAAACTTATTCATGTATAATAATTTTCATCTTAAATTAACGTAACCCTGCAGCATAATCAGAAACTGCTTTTATATCTTTATCTGTCATGCGATCACTGATTATATGCATAGTAATATTTTTTCTATATCCAGAACGGAAAAACTTGAGTTGCTCTTCTAAATAATTAGAGAATTGTCCGGATAAACGAGGATATTGGCCTGGTATACCAGATCCATCAGCAGAATGACAAGCAGCACAAGCTGGAACTTTTTTTTCAGGTAAACCTGCCCTCCAAATCTTTGCTCCTAATTCAATAGTTTCTTTGCAATTTGATACAGAAGAATTTGATAAAGGCTGCATCGATAAATAAAAAGCAATGTCTTGAATATCTTTCAAAGAAAGAAGCTTAACAAAAATTGTCATTTGGGTAGGTTCTCCGTTTATACCTGACCGGATAGGTCCTTCCTCTCCCTTTGATTGAAACTCAATTAATTGCTTTACTAAATATTCATATGATTGTCCTGATAAATTTGGATTTATTGGTATAGAACTATTTCCTTCTGATCCATGACAAGAAGCGCAAGCAATAATCCCTCGGCTAGCATCTCCTAATTCAAATAGTTCATTACCCTTTTTTAGATCAGGTTTTTCTATTGAACAAAAAACTGAAATAGGATTTATAAAAAAGATAAATAAAGTTAAAAAATTTTTCAAAATTATAAATTTTGTTGGCATACCTTTCATGAAAACCTCAATAATCCAAGAAAAACGCATAAATAACATTTTATGGAGTAGAAAAAATATTAATTTATTTTTAGAAAACCCTTAGAAAAGAAAAATATTTCAAATATGAAAAATTTTTCATATTTGTCATTATACAATAGTGAATCGAAACTACCGCACACACTACTACTAATGTCCATATTAAATAGAGCCTTTTTTTTAAAATCTGCCGCTTGTCTTAAACAACTTCCATCGACAGGATTTCCTGAAATATGTTTTATAGGAAAATCAAATTCAGGGAAATCGACAGCTATTAATTCACTTACCAATAAACATAGTTTAGCATTTTCAAGCAAAACACCTGGATGCACAAAGCTCATAAATTTGTTTGATTTAACAATTAAATCTCAAAATTCCAAAAATTTTCAAGGTTATTTAGTCGATTTACCTGGGTATGGCTATGCAAAAATTTCATGGAAAGAAAAAAATAAAATTGAAAAACTCATCAACAATTATCTTTGCTACAGGAAATTTATAGTTGGAATCGTATTGCTTATTGATATTCGTCGTGGCATTACTGTTTTAGACAAAAAATTAATCAAGTTAATTTCTTCTTATAACAGATCTATATTGATTTTACTATCAAAAGCAGATAAAGTTTCTTACAATGAACAAACTAATGCTATATTTTCCATCAAAAATAGCTTGGGTAATACTATTAACATTGAAAAAATCATTCCATTTTCCAGCAAAAATCATATTGGCTTAAAGGAAGCTATTCAATGTATCACTGATTGGTTTTTAAAATAGGTTTTGATTATGCTGATTACTCCTGAATTTCCAATGACTCGTCTTCGCCGATTGCGGCGAGATAATTATATGCGTCGTTTAATTCAAGAAAATATTTTAACTGTTAATGATTTAATTTATCCAGTATTTGTAATGGAAGGACAACACCAAAAAGAAGCTATCCCTTCAATGCCTGGAATATTTCGATATACTATCGATACTTTAATACCAGTGGCTGAAGAGTGTTTAAACCTTGGAATTCCTATTTTAGCTTTGTTCCCGGTTATTAATGAATCTTTAAAAGATGCTTCTGGAATTGAATCTTTAAATCCAGATGGATTAATTCCAAAAACTATAGGTAAATTAAAAAGAACATTTCCGGAATTAGGAATTTTAACCGATGTAGCATTAGATCCTTATACAATCCATGGACAGGATGGGATTATAGATAAAAATGGATATGTTCTAAATGATGAATCTATAGAAATTCTTGTTAAACAAGCTTTGATTCAAGCTGAGGCTGGAACTGATATAATTGCTCCCAGTGACATGATGGATGGTCGAATAAAATTAATACGAAAAGAGCTAGAAGATAAGAAATATATAAACACTCAGATTATGGCATACTCAGCTAAATATGCCAGTGCATTTTACAGTCCATTTCGTGAAGCAGTAAAATCACTTTCTCATCTTAAAAAATCTGATAAAAAAACTTATCAACTTAATCCAGGAAATATAAATGAAGCCATTAGAGAAATTGCAGCTGATATAACAGAAGGGTCTGATATGATTATGATCAAACCTGGAATGCCTTATCTTGATGTGCTTTCCTATGTTAAAAACACTTTTCATATGCCTACTTTTATTTATCAAGTAAGCGGAGAATATTCCATGATAAAAGCAGCTTCTTTAAATGGTTGGTTGGATGGAGATAAAATTATGATGGAAACTTTATTAGGCTTTAAACGTGCTGGAGCCAATGGAATATTTACATATTTTGCTTTAGAAGCAGCAAAATTACTAAAAGATTCTTTTGAATTTTAAAATATTAAGTTTTATTATTTTCTAACATTTTTTTGCTTTCAACTATGTTTTTACTTTCAAGCTTTGATCGATCTATTAATTCCATAAAAGCCATTGGTGCTTTATCTCCATGACGAAAACCCATTTTTAAAACACGAGTGTAACCACCATTTCTATTGGCATATCTTGGACTAATTTCGGCAAATAATTTAATGACAGCAGAACGATTGCGCAATTTTGAAAAAGCTAACCTTTTATTAGCAAGAGTTGGTGTTTTTCCTAATGTAATCAAAGGTTCTATAATTCGACGCAATTCTTTTGCTTTTGTTAAAGTTGTTTTTATTCCTTCATAAGCAATTAAGGAAGCAGCTATATTTCGGAACATAGAAAGACGATGACTACTTGTACGATTAAATTTACGTAAACCATAACCATGACGCATAATATTTTCCTTTAAAGTTATTATGAAAATAATAAGTTGAAGTTATTATAATGAATATAATAGAAAGAAATTAAATTATAAAATTAATATGATCATTCAAATTCTATGGAAGACCAATTATCTAGTTTCATTCCTAATGTAAGTCCGCGAGAAGCTAATACTTCTTTAATTTCATTCAAGGATTTTCGACCTAAATTCGGAGTTTTTAACAACTCATTTTCAGTTTTTTGAACAAGATCTCCGATATAATGAATATTTTCTCCTTTTAAACAATTAGCTGAACGAACAGTTAATTCTAAATCATCAACAGGCCTCAACAATGCTGGATCAACTTGAGGCGCTCCTCTATCTGGAATTTCATAAGAATCATGAGCTCCTTCTAAAGAAGCAAATACTGAAATTTGATCAATTAAAATTCTAGCAGCTTGTCGCACAGCCTCTTCAGGAGAGATAATCCCATTAGTTTCAACATCTAAAACCAATTTATCCAAATCAGTGCGTTGTTCTACACGAGCGTTTTCAACCGAATAACTTACACGACGAACTGGACTAAAGGAAGCATCTAAAACAATCTGTCCTATTATGTTAGGATGATCACGATCCTCATTTAAGGAACGTATATTTCCTGGCAAATACCCACGTCCTTCTTCCACTTTAATTATCATTTTTAAATTATTTGATCCTATCATATTACAAATCAAATGATCAGGATTCATAATCTCGACATTATGGGGTAATTCAATATCACCAGCTAAAATAGAACCTGCCTTATTGCAACGTAATACAAGAGTTACTTCGTTTCGTTCAAATAATTTAAAAACAACCCCTTTTAAATTTAATAAAATATCAACTACATCTTCTTTTATACCTGGAATAGTAGAATATTCATGTAATACTCCATCAATCTGAACTTCTGTAGGAGCATATCCATTCATTGAAGAGAGTAGTATGCGACGCAAAGCATTTCCTAATGTATGACCATAACCCCTTTCAAAGGGTTCCATTATAATTTTCGCATGATTAGTTTTAATAGACTCCACATCAATTGAACGCGGTTTTAAAAAACTATGAATAGACATATTACCATGTTCCTTTTCAATACGACCAATTTTTGCAAGCTGACAACATTCGCCGAATTAAACATTAAAGATGATTGTGCCGAAGCTTTCTAGAAGAAACAAAAATGGGAAATTTAAATAACAACAACTATTAAATTAACGAGAATAAAGCTCTACAATCATCGATTCATTGATATCACGGACTACATCAGAACGATCTGGAGCAGATTTAAATATACCAACTAATTTATTTTCATCAACCTGTACCCATTGAGGAATACCAATACTATTTGCAAGATTTATAGCATCTTTGATACGACTTTGATTTTTTGCTTTCTCTCGAATAGAAATAATATCACCAGATTTTAATGTAATAGAAGAAACATTAGCTGTATGATTATTTAACTCAACAGCACGATGAGAAACTAATTGACGAGCTTCTGCACGAGTTGAAGCAAATCCCATTCTATAAACTACATTATCTAATCGTGATTCAAGTAATTGAATTAAAGTTTCACCAGTATTTCCTCTTCTACGCTCTGCTTCTTCAAAATATCTTCGAAATTGCTTTTCTAAAACGCCATACATGCGTTTTAACTTTTGTTTTTCGCGTAATTGAAGACCGAAATCAGAACTTCTGCTACCAGAAACACGTCCATGTTGTCCTGGTTTAGAATCAAATTTACATTTAGAATCTAGAGTACGACGAGCACTTTTTAAAAATAAATCCGTATTTTCCCTGCGTGATAATTTGCATTTTGGTCCAACATAACGTGCCATATAAAAATCTCTTTTATCTTAAATACGACGTCGCTTTGATGGGCGACATCCATTGTGAGGAATAGGAGTAATATCTGAAATACTTGATATTTTTATACCTAATGCGTTTAAAGCTCGAACAGATGATTCCCGACCAGGACCAGGTCCTTTAATCCGAACTTCAAGAGTTTTAATACCAAACTCCAATGCAACGCGACCTGCCTTTTCTGCTGCAACCTGCGCAGCAAATGGCGTTGATTTTCGAGAACCTCTAAAACCAGCTCCTCCTGAAGTAGCCCAAGTTAAAGAATTACCCTGACGATCAGTGATCGTGATAATAGTATTATTAAAAGATGCATGAACGTGCGCTATACCATCTAAAACATTTTTCTTAATTTTCTTTCGCACACGAGAAATGCTACTAGAAGAGGTTTTCACCATAAATTAAACTCCTCAATTATTACTTCTTCAGAGATGCAGCTGCTCGACGAGGACCTTTTCGTGTCCTTGCATTTGTTCGAGTACGCTGCCCACGAACCGGCAACCCACGTTTGTGACGCATGCCACGATAAGTACCTAAATCGATTAAACGCTTAACTGAAAGCTGAACTTCCCTACGAAGATTTCCTTCAACTAAAAACGTATCAATATTTTCACGAATTTTTTCTAACTCTGAATCGGTTAATTCTTTAATTTTTTTATGAAATGGTACTTCAGCTGCTTCACAAATTTTCCTTGCACGTGTTCGACCGATTCCAAAAATGACAGTTAAACCTATCTCGGAGTGCTGCTGTGGGGGAATATTAATTCCAGCAATACGGGCCATAAACGTTATTCCTCAATTGTTTATAAAAAATATTAACCTTGCCTTTGTTTATGTCGAGGATTAGAGCATATAACACGCACAATACGACGCCTCTTAACAAGTTTACAACTTCGGCAAATTTTTTTAACTGATGCCATCACTTTCATATCAACTCCAATTAATATTATTAATATGAATCTACTTTTATTTAGAGCGAAAAATAATTCTAGCTCTTGTAAGATCATAAGGTGTTAATTCAACAGTCACTTTATCACCTGGTAAAATACGAATATAGTGCATGCGCATTTTTCCAGAAATATGACCCAATACTATATGTCCATTTTCCAACTTAACTCGAAAACTTGTATTTGGGAGATTCTCAAGAATCTCCCCTTCCATTTGTATTACATCATCTTTAGACATTGTTTTATACTTTTACCAATTCACTAAATTTTAAGTTTTTAAATTTGCCTTTTTTAGCAATGAATCATATTGATTAGACATTATATATGTTTGAATCTGAGACATAAAATCCATCGTTACAACAACAACAATCAATAAAGAAGTACCTCCAAAATTAAAAGGTACATTCCATTTTATAATTAAAAATTCTGGAACTAAACAAACCAAAGTAATATACAATGCACCAAAAAGAGTTAACCGCATCAAAATTTTATCAATATAACGAGATGTTTGTTCCCCTGGACGAATTCCTGATATAAAGGCTCCGCTTTTTTTAAGATTATCTGCTGTTTCACGACTATTAAATACAATAGAGGTGTAAAAAAAACAGAAAAATACAATTGCTATTGAATAAAAAGTTATATAAAGAGGTTGGTTAGGAGCCATTGCTGCAGCTAAATTTTTAATCCATAAAGCTGCAATAGAATCATTCTTGTACAACCAGCTAGCAATAGTACTTGGAATTAATATAATTGACGATGCAAAAATTGGTGGGATGACTCCTGCCATATTCAATTTTAACGGTAAATGAGAACTTTGAGCTCCATATATTTTATTTCCAACTTGACGTTTTGCATAATTAACCAATATTTTTCTTTGGCTTCGTTCTATTAATACAACAAGAGCTGTAACGAAAAAAACTAAAACCAGTATAAATAACGCTGAAAACATTGCTATTACACCAGTGCGAATCATTTCAAGAAGCAAAGCGATAGAAGATGGAAAGCCGGAAACAATACCAGAAAATATTAAAATTGAAATACCATTTCCTAAACCTCGTTCAGTAATTTGCTCTCCTAACCACATCAAAAACATAGTACCAGTTACTAGTGTTACAACTGTAGTCAATCTAAATATGAATCCAGGATTAAAAACTAAATCCTGCTGTGATTCTAAGACTAAAGCAATACCTATTGATTGAATCAATGAAAGAACTAATGTTACATACCGTGTATATTGATTAATCTTTCTTCTACCCGATTCTCCTTCTTTTTTTATTGATTCTAAAGAAGGAATAATCATTGACATTAATTGTATAACAATAGATGAAGAAATATAAGGCATGATTCCTAAAGAAAATATAGAAAATCTAGAAAGAGCTCCACCGGAAAACATATTAAACAAACCTAATATCCCATCTTTATTTTGACGAAATAAAGTTTCTAACGCATACGGATCAATACCTGGAACTGGTATATGTGTTCCTAATCGGTAAACTACAAGAGCAAGACACAAAAATAGAAGACGGTAACCTAAGTCACCATAACTTGAATGTTTTGATCTTAAGGATTTTCCAACCAAATTTTCCACCTGATAAATCTAATTAAATAATTGAACCACCAACAGCTTCTATAGCAGATCTTGCTCCAGCAGTAACTAAGATATCTTTTACAATCAACTGTCGAGATAATTTCCCCGAAGCTATAACTTTTGCTATAGTTCTTTTTCCAATCAACCCATTAATCCTTAGTGTTTGAACATCAATTTCTTGATTATCAATAGGCAATGATTGAAGGTCTGATAGACATATTTCTTTATGAAGATTACGGGTTCGAGAAACAAATCCTCGTTTTGGTAAACGTCTTTGTAATGGCATCTGGCCACCTTCAAAACCAATTTTATGAAACCCTCCGGAACGTGATTTTTGGCCTTTGTGTCCTCTTCCACAAGTTTTTCCTAATCCAGAACCAATGCCACGACCTACACGACTCCTTACCTTTTTACTACCTAAAGCAGGTTTAATTGTATTTAACTGAAGTTTAAACATAAAATTTCTTATTCCTCTGATATAAGTAGCAAATAATTTACCTTCCTAATCATACCTCGTATTGAAGGTGTATCTGAAAGTATATTAACACTATTCATACGATGAAGACCTAAACCACGAATGGTCTCAACATGGGATTTCCTAACCCCAATCACAGAACGAACAAGGGTAACTTTAATCTGTTTTTTTAACATAATCCTAATTCAATCCAAAATTTCTTTAATATCTTTTCCACGTTTAGCTGCTACTTCTGATGGAGTCAACGAGGATCTTAATCCTTTCAATGTAGCTCGAACTAAGTTATATGGATTGCTAGACCCTAAGCTCTTAGCCACTACATTTCGCACACCCATAACTTCAAAAATAGCTCGCATAGGCCCACCAGCAATAACTCCCGTTCCTTCTGGTGCTGGTGAGATTAAAACTTTTGATGCTCCATGCTTTCCAAGAATAGTATGATATAAAGTGCCGCCTTTTAAAGAAATCTTAAACATGTTTCTTCGAGCTTGATCCATAGCTTTTTGAACCGAAATAGGAACTTCACGAGCTTTACCCTTTCCCATACCAATTCGACCATCTCCATCCCCAACAACACTTAAGGCAGCGAAACTCATAGTTCGCCCCCCTTAACTACTTTACTGACACGATTAACAGAAATCATTTTTTCTCGTAAAGTATTATCATTCTCTTTTTCATTGAAATTTTTGCTTTGCATTTTAGCCATTTGATATTCCTAAGATTAAAATTTCAAGCCAGCTTGACGAGCTGATTCAGCCAATTCCTTTATTCGGCCATGATAAGAAAAACCAGAACGATCAAAAGCAACTGAGTCAATACCAGCAGCTATAGCTTTTTCAGCCACACGTTTACCAATTATAGCTGCAGCAGTTTTATTGCCTCCACGGCCTATTTTATCCGCTAATTGAACACGAATTTCAGGTTCTAATGTTGATGCACTAACGATTATTCGATCTTTTGATGGGGAAAATACATTAGCATAAATATGCAGATTAGAACGAAAAACAGAAAGTCGACAAATATTCAATTTTTCTATTTTTTTTCGTGTTTGAGCTGCTCTGCGCAAACGAGATTTCTTTTTATTCATGATTTAAAAATTATTCCTTCTTATTATCTTTTTTTCTTTGTTTCCTTGATAAGAATTCTTTCGTTTAAATAGCGAACACCCTTTCCCTTATAAGGTTCTGGAGGTCGATAAGAACGAATTTCAGCAGCAATTTGACCTACAAGTTCTTTATTAGAACCTCTAATTATAATATCTGTTTGACTTGGACATTCTATTGAAATATCTTCAGGTATTTTATATTGAATATCATGCGAGAATCCAAGTTGGAATTTAATTACATCTTTTTCTTTTAAAACACGAAAACCAACACCAACTAAACTCAATTTTTTCTCAAAACCTCTTGTAACACCAGTAATCATATTGCTTATTAAAGCATAGGTTGTGCTTAACATTGGATTAACACGGCCTGTCTTTTCACAAGATCTGATTGTAAGATTATTTTCCTCCATACATAAAACTATATTATTCTTCTTTTCAATAAGAAATTGTGTAGAACCTAAGTTTCCTTTTATCAAAACTAAATTTTCTTTTATATCAGCTTGGACAGATTTAGGTAATTGAATAGAATATTTAATTGATCTTGGCATTCGAATCCCCTGACTCTAAGCTATATAACATAAAATTTCACCACCAACATGATTAAGTCGAGCTTGTTTATCAGACATTACACCTTTAGATGTTGAAATAATTGCAATTCCTAACCCATTCATTACATAAGGAATAGCCTTATAATGCTTATAAATTCGCAATCCAGGACGAGAAATGCGCCTTATTTCTTCAATAACAGGTCGTTTAGCATAATATTTTAAGAAAATTTTAAGCTGAGGTTTAGCTGTATCAACATCTTTTATTTCAAATTCATCAATATATCCTTCACTTTTTAATACTTTTGCAATAGATAATTTTAATTTCGAAGAATACATAGAAATGCAGTGCTTTCGAATTTGATATGCATTTCGAATTCGGGTTAACATATCAGCAATTGGATCACTCATACTCATAAACAGTTCTCCTACCAACTAGCTTTAACAAAGCCAGGAATTTCACCTTTCATAGCTATTTCTCGCAATTTATGACGAGTTAATCCAAATTTTCGAAAAACTCCACGAGATCTACCAGTAATTATACAACGATTTAATTGACGAACAGGATTAGCATTGCGAGGCAGTTTTTGAAGTTTTAAACGTGCTTGAAATTGTTTTTCAAAACCAATCGAATTATCATCAATAATCAATTTTAACTTTTTACGTTTTTCGGAAAATTTTTTAGAGAGTTTAATTCGTTTAATATTTCGATTAATAATAGATAATTTTGCCATTTTTTAATCCTTAACCTTAATAATTACGAAATGGAAAATTTAATGACTTCAAAAGTGCTTTAGCTTGATTATCACTTTTTGCAGAAGTTACTATAGTAATATTTAATCCTCGTAACGCATCAATTTTTTCATACTCTATTTCTGGAAATATAATTTGTTCTTTAACTCCAAAATTATAGTTGCCTTTTCCATCAAAAGATTTACTTGAAACACCTCGAAAATCTCGAACACGAGGCAAAGCAATATTAATCAAGCGATCTAAAAATTCATACATTCGACCACCGCGCAATGTAACCATGCATCCAATGGGATTTTTCTCGAATTTTAAATCCAGAAATAGCTTTCTTCGCCTTTGTTACCACTGGTTTTTGACCAGAAATTTTCATCAAGTCATCCAATGCATTTTCTACAATTCTTTTATCTAAAACTGCTTCAGAAACACCCATATTCAAACTAATCTTAAGAATTCTAGGAATTCCATTAAATTTTTGCAATTTAATTCTTTCTGAAGAATAGGAACTACCTTATCCTTGTAGTGTTCATACAAACGAGACATGCAATCTCCCTATGTCTTAATATCAATACTATTTTTATTTGAACGAAATATTCGAATCATATCTTTCCCTATTTTTTTGAAACCTACACGATCTTTTTTTCCACTTAATGGATTAAAAATAGCAATATTTGAAATATGAATAGGCATAGTTTTATCAATCACTCCTCCTGAAACATTATTTGCAGGATTAGGTTTAATATTTTTCTTAACAAGGTTGATATTTCTACTAAAATATGTTCAGCATCCACGATGCTCAAAACTACCCCCCGGCGTTTTTTATCTCGTCCGGATAAAATAACTACTTCATCATTCTTTCTAATTTTATTCATTATAGAAGAACCTTTTATAACACTTCTGGAGCCAAAGACACTATCTTCATAAAACGATCAGTGCGCAATTCTCGGGTAACAGGACCAAAAATACGAGTTCCTACAGGTTCTAATTTAGCATTTAACAAAACTGCTGCGTTAGTTCCAAAACGAATTAATGAACCATCTTTTCTGCGAACACCACTAGTAGTTCTTACTACTAGTGCTGTATAAATTTCACCCTTTTTAACACGCCCCCTTGGGGCTGAATCTTTCACACTAACTTTAATAACATCTCCAATTCTTGCATAACGACGCTTAGAACCGCCTAGTACTTTAATACACATTACACGGCGTGCTCCAGTATTATCAGCTACAGCCAATCTAGTCTGAACTTGAATCATTATTTTTCTATCCTAACTCAACCGAAATACACTAAACGATAACGGCATTTAATCTGCCGTATACATTCCTATACAATATTTTAATAAAATTTTACTCTCTAATCTATTTCGATATTTTCAACCAATTACACTTTAGCTTAGAGAGCTAAGCTGTCCATTTTAGCATACATAGTTATATCTGTGAAAAAAATTATTTGAAAAATAAACAAAAAATTTTTAAATCAATACTTAATTCAAATCTTTCATAAATTATAAAATATCTCGTTTCTGGATTAGTTGAACTACTTTCCATGATTTTGATCGAGAAATAGGCTTACATTCTTTAATTTTTACTATATCCCCTTCATAATATTCATTATTCTCATCATGAGCTTTATATTTAGCTGAAAGAGTAATTATTTTGCCAACAATTGGATGCTTAACTTTTCTTTCTATTTTAACAACAACAGATTTTTCCATCTTGTTACTAATAATCTTTCCTATCAGTGTAGATTTTGATTTTTTATATTCCATATTATCTGTTATTAATTCTTTCATTTTATCTCTCAATTTTTTCACTGAGTAAAGTACGTATTCTAGCTATATCTTTCCGAATCATACTAAATTGACTGTTGTTGGTAATTTGTTGTGAATTTTTTCGCATGCGCAGTCCAAATTGCGCCTTTAATAAGATTTCTAATTCTTTTTTAAGATCAGAAGTATTTTTTAACCGAAGTTCACTCACATTCAATTTAAAACTCCTTAAAAATTATGACATCTAGATACAAATTGTGTTGCACAAGGAAGTTTTGCAGCAGCTAAACGAAATGCTTCCCGTGAAAGTTCTTCAGTAATTCCTTCCATTTCATAAAGAACCTTGCCTGGTTGAATTTCAGCTACCCAATACTCTGGATTACCCTTTCCATTACCCATTCGTACTTCGGCAGGTTTTTGTGAAATAGGTTTATCTGGAAAGATTCTAATCCAAACTCTTCCTCCACGTTTGATATGTCGGTTAATAGCACGTCGAGCTGATTCAATTTGTCGCGCTGTTATTCGACCCTGCTAGTTGCCTTCAATCCAAATTCACCAAATGCCAAAGTCGTACCTCGGGAAGCTAAACCAGTATTTCGCCCTTTTTGCTCTTTGCGATATTTTCTACGAGATGGTTGAAGCATATTTATTCCATATTAGAAGTTTGATTAGAAATTCGGGCTGATGATCTATTTTTTGTAGGAGAAGATTCTCCAGAACGATCATTTCGAGAAGATCTTCGATTTCGACGCTGCTCTTCTCGTTGAGAAGAATTATCAGGAATAGTTTCTAATTTTTTTGGAGTATCATTTTTATAAACCCAAACCTTAATTCCAATAACACCATAAGTAGTTTTAGCTTCCGAAATTCCATAATCAATATTTGCTTTAAGCACATGCAAGGGAATTCTTCCTTCTTTATACCATTCAGTTCGAGCAATTTCTATACCATTTAAACGGCCTGAGCTCATAATTTTTATTCCTTGTGCTCCAAAACGCATTGCATTTTGCATAGCCCGTTTCATAGCACGACGAAACATTATTCTTTTTTCAAGCTGTTGAGAAATTGAATCGGCGATTAACTGAGCTTCAATTTCTGGTTTTCTGATTTCCTCTATATTTACATGAACAGGAACACCCATTAAAGCTTGCAAATCAAGTTTAATATTCTCAATATCTTCCCCACGCTTTCCTATTACCATACCAGGACGTGCTGAACAAATGGTAATTCTGGCATTCTTCGCTGGCCTTTCAATCAAAATTCGACTGACTGAAGCTCCTTTTAGTTTCTTTTTTAAATATTCTCTAACTCGAATATCTCCAAGCAAAATAGTGCTGAAAATAGAATCTTTAGCAAACCAACGCGAAGACCAATTTCGAGTAACTGGAAGACGGAAACCTATAGGGTGTATTTTTGACCCATTGCAACTCCTTAAGAACTAACCTTGACACTAATATGACAAGTCTGTTTCTCAATACGATTACCTCGTCCTTTAGCTCGAGGAGAAAAACGCTTCATAGAACGAGCCTTATCAACAAAAATTGTTTTAACATACAACTCATCAATATCAGCGCCATTATTGTGTTCAGCATTTGAAATAGCAGATTCAACAGCCTTTTTAATTATGCTAGAAGCTTTTTTTGTAGAAAAATTTAAAATATCAAGAGCTTGACTAACAGATTTACCACGAATTAAATCAGCTACTAAACGAGCTTTTTGTGCAGAAATGCTAATTCTGCGTATGATAGCAGAAGTTTCCATTCTTCTTACCTCTTCGCTTTTTTATCTGCTGTGTGACCCTTAAATGTACGAGTCAACGCAAATTCACCAAGTTTATGACCTACCATGTTTTCATTAATATATACAGGAACATGTTGTCGGCCATTATGAACTGAAATAGTTAAACCAATGAACTCTGGAAGGATTGTAGATCGACGTGACCAAGTTTTTATAGGTTTTCTATCTTTTCGAGCTAGAGCAGAATTCACTTTTGCGCTTAAACTAGCATCGACAAAAGGCCCTTTTTTTATCGAACGTGACATAATTTTTTACTACCCCTTATTTACGATTACGTCGTTGAACAATCATATTATTTGTTCTTTTGTTTCGACGTGTCTTATAACCTTTTGTTGGCACACCCCATGGACTAACAGGATCTCTAGCTTCACCTGTTCGGCCTTCTCCTCCACCATGCGGATGATCAATAGGATTCATTGCCACACCTCGAACTGTGGGACGAATACCCTTCCAACGCATTGCTCCAGCTTTACCTATTTGTCGAAGGCTATGCTTTTCATTACCTACTTCCCGATAGTAGCTCGACAATCAACATGTATTTTTCGTACTTCACCTGAACGTAAACGAACCTGAGCATAAATACCCTCACGCGCTAGTAATGTAGCAGAAGCTCCCGCTGAACGTAAGATTTGAGCTCCTTTCCCAGGCTTCATTTCAATACAGTGTACAGTGGTTCCAACTGGGATATTCCGAATCGGTAATGTATTACCGATTCGGACTGGAGCTTCTGTACCAGATAACAAAATAGAACCTTTTCCAAGACCTTTTGGTGCAATGATATAACGTCTTTCTCCATCGGCATAACAGACTAAAGCTATATTAGCAGTTCTGTTTGGATCATATTCCAATCTTTCAACTTTAGCAGGAATATCATCTTTATCACGTTTGAAATCTATTAAACGATAATGACGTTTACTACCCCCTCCTCTATGACGAATAGTAATATGACCATTGTTATTTCGTCCAGAACCCCGAATCTTCTTGCGTAACAATTTATGATAAGCAGATCCTTTATGTAAATCTGGTTCTGACAATTTTACCATAGAGCGTCGACCAGGAGATGTTGGTTTAACTTTTAATAAAACCATCTTTATACTCCCTCTGAAAAATCAATCTTCTGTCCATCTTTAAGAGAAACGTAAACTTTTTTTTCATTACGTCTTCGACCAATAAATCGACCAAATCGTTTGATTTTTCCTTTCGATTTAAGAGATTGAACTGAATCAACATCAACCTTAAACAATAATTGAATAGCAGCTTTAATTTCAGGCTTAGTAGCATTTTGCATAACACGAAAAGTAACTTGACCTTTTTTTTCAGAAATAAAAGAAGCTTTTTCGGTAAAAATAGGTGATAAAATTACTTGCATTAACCTCTCAGTAGATTTCATCTAAAAATCTCCTCAAGTTTAGAAACTGCTAGCTTTGTAATCAAAATAGTTTGATAAAAAATCAAATTAATAGGATTAATGTTACACGGTTCAACAATAGAAACATTAGGAATATTTCTAATTCCTAAATATAAATTAGTATCAATAAAATCACTAATGATTAATATTGAAGAATTTACATTCAAATCCTGCAATTTAGAATACGCTTCTTTAGTTTTTGGGTTTTCCAATTGAAACAATTTTTCCAAAATCAACAAACGATCTTCTCGTACCAATTGAGATAAAATAATACATATAGCCGCACGATACATTTTTTTATTAATCTTTTGAGAAAAATTCTCATCAGATGAATTTGGGAACGTGCGCCCCCCTCCTCTCCAAAGAGGAGACGAAATCATTCCTGCTCGTGCACGACCAGTTCCCTTTTGACGCCAGGGCTTTTTAGTGCTATGTTTAACAGCAGAACGATCCTTTTGAGCTCTTGTGCCAGAGCGTAAATTTGCTCTAAAAGCACTTGTTACTTGATGTATAAGAGCTTCATTAAAATCACGAGCAAAAACTTCATCCGAAGCTTTAAAAGTAGATAAGCAATCTTTATTACCTACAAGTTTAAGGTCCATTTTTATTTAATTCCTATATTAGATTGTATTTTCTTAACAGATAAACGCAAAAAAATAGTGGAATTTTTATGACCTGGAATAGCTCCCATAATAAAAATTAAATGACGAATAGAATCTATTCGCACAATATTCAAATTTTGTATGGTTCTTGTAACTGAACCTAGGTGCCCCGCCATTTTTTTCCCTTTGAATACTCTTCCTGGATCTTGAGATCCTCCAATAGATCCAGGTACTCGATGTGATCGAGAATTACCATGAGAAGAACGTTGAGATCTAAAATTATGTCGCTTTATAGTTCCAGCAAATCCTTTTCCTATTGTTTTTCCTGTCACATCAACATATTGTCCTTCTTTAAAAACAGAAGCAACAGTTATTGCATTTCCAGGATGAAAATCCTTTTGGAAGATAGGATCAATACGAAATTCTTTTAAAAATTTAGTAGCTTGGATTCCCGATTTTGAAAAATGTCCCATTTGTGGACGAGTAATACAAGAAGACCGACAAGATCCAAAAGCAATTTGAATAGCAGAATAACCATCAACATCTACATATTTCACTTGTGCTACTCGATTATTTGAAACATCAATTACAGTTACAGGTATAGAAGTACCATCATCTGTAAAAATTCGAGTCATTCCAACCTTACGACCTATAAGACCTGGCCGTTTCGATGTAACATTTAACACCGAATCTGACATTACACTCTCCATTCTTATCTATTATAGCTCGATTTTATTTTTTAATAGCAAAACCGGCAGATTGTATCATATAGATTACGAAAAATGAAAATAAGACTAGCACGATAACATCGTGAACTTCTTATTTTTTACTGTAAAGCAATCTCCACATCAACACCAGCTGGCAAATCCAATCTCATCAGTGCATCGACTGTTTTATCAGTCGGATCAATAATATCCATTAACCGATGATGTGTGCGCATTTCAAATTGGTCACGAGATGATTTATTAACATGAGGAGAACGTAAAAGATCATATCGACGAATGCGCGTCGGTAAAGGAACAGGCCCACATACAACAGCACCTGTACGTTTAGCTGTATCAACTATTTCTAAAGCAGATTGATCTATTAATTTATAATCAAACGCTTTTAAACGAATGCGAATCTTTTGGTTCTTCATTATTCTTCCTAAAAAGATTATAGCTAGAAAATATGAGCTTTTTCTAGCTATAATCGTTAAGCAACAATTTTAGAAACTATTCCAGCTCCAACAGTACGACCACCTTCTCGAACAGCAAATCGTAAACCTTCTTCCATAGCAATAGGAGCTAATAACTTAACTGTCATACTAACATTATCACCTGGAAGAATCATTTCTTTATCTTTCGGTAAAGTAATAATTCCGGTTACATCAGTAGTTCTAAAATAGAACTGGGGACGATATCCGTCAAAAAATGGAGTATGTCTACCTCCTTCTTCTTTAGAAAGAATATAAACTTCGCATGTAAACTCTGTATGTGGTGTAATAGACCCAGGCTTAGCTAAAACCTGTCCACGTTCAACATCTTCTCGTTTAATACCTCTTAATAAAACACCTACATTATCCCCTGCTTGACCTTGATCTAAAAGTCGGCGGAACATCTCAACACCTGTACATATTGTTTTTATTGTGTCTTTGATTCCAATAATCTCAACTTCTTCACCTACTTTTATCACACCACGTTCAACACGACCCGTTACTACAGTACCTCGACCTGAAATAGAAAACACATCTTCTACAGGCATAAGGAAAGTACCATCGATTACTCTTTCAGGAGTTGGAATATATTGGTCCAGAGCATCAGCTAATTCAAAAATAGCCTTTTCTCCCAATTCACTTTTATCTCCTTCCAAAGCTAATTTCGCTGAACCTTTTATAATTGGAACAGTATCTCCTGGGAAATTATATTTAGATAACAATTCTCTAACTTCCATTTCTACTAATTCAAGAAGCTCCGAATCGTCTACCATATCCACTTTATTCATGAATACTATAATATAGGGTACTCCAACCTGACGTGATAACAAAATATGTTCACGAGTTTGAGGCATAGGTCCATCTGCAGCAGAGACTACTAAAATAGCACCATCCATTTGAGCTGCCCCTGTGATCATATTTTTTACATAATCAGCATGACCAGGACAATCTACATGGGCGTAATGCCGATTTTCAGTTTCATACTCAACATGAGATGTGTTTATTGTGATCCCGCGAGCTTTTTCTTCAGGAGCTGCATCAATCTGAGCATAACCCCTTGCTTCTCCACCAAATTTTGTGGACAGAACTGTAGTAATTGCTGCTGTTAATGTTGTTTTACCGTGATCAACATGTCCGATCGTACCCACATTGATATGTGGTTTAGTACGCTCAAATTTGCTTTTTGCCATAATTTTTTCCCCCGAAGGAAAATATAATAGATTGTTAAGTTACTATTTAGTTCTAGCAGCAACAACAATATCCGTAACACTTTTTGGAGCTTCCGAGTAATGTTTGAATTCCATCGTATACGTAGCACGACCCTGTGTTAAAGATCTTAAATTAGTTGCATAACCAAACATTTCTGATAGAGGAACTTCTGCCTTCACAGTTTTCCCTCCACCAACAATATCATTCATTCCTTGAATCATTCCACGACGAGAAGATAAATCCCCCATAACAGTTCCTGCATACTCTTCAGGAGTTTCCACTTCAATAGCCATCATAGGTTCTAATAAAACAGGTTTAGATTTCCGAATCCCTTCTTTAAAAGCCATTGAAGCTGCAATCTTAAATGCATTTTCATTGGAATCAACATCATGATAAGAACCAAAAAACAATGTTACTTTTACCCCGACTACTGGATAACCTGCTAGTATACCTGATGATAAAGTTTCTTGAATACCTTTATCTACAGCTGGGATATATTCTTTTGGAATAACCCCCCCTTTTATAGCATCTACAAATTCATAACCTGATCCTGATGGTAAAGGTTCAATTTTTAATACAACATGACCATATTGACCTCGTCCTCCGGATTGCTTGATAAATTTACCCTCAGATTCTTTGCAAGAATCTTGAATAGTTTCTCTATATGCTACTTGAGGTTTTCCGACATTTGCTTCTACTCCAAATTCACGCCTCATTCGATCAACTAAAACCTCAAGATGCAATTCTCCCATTCCTGAAATAATAGTCTGACCTGATTCTTCATCAGTTCGCACACGGAATGATGGATCCTCTTGAGCTAATCTGGATAAGGCTAAACCCATTTTTTCTTGATCTGCTTTTGATTTAGGTTCAATTGCTTGAGAAATTACAGATGCAGGAAATACCATTTTTTCTAACAAAATAGGAGAATCTACACTGCATAATGTATCGCCAGTCGTAACATCTTTTAAACCTACTACAGAAGCTATATCTCCAGCAAATACTTCTTTAATCTCTTCTCTATTATTTGCATGCATTTGAAGAATTCGACCAATTCTCTCCTTTTTGTTCTTGATTGAATTGTGAACTACATCCCCTGAGCGCAGAATCCCAGAATATACTCGAACAAATGTTAATTGTCCAACAAACGGATCACTCATTAATTTAAATGCTAAAGTAGATAATTTTTCATTATCATCAGCTTTTCGAGAAATGATATTGCTATCATTATCCAACCCTTCAACTGGAAGAATATCTACAGGAGAAGGTAAATAGTCAATAATAGCATCCAACATACGTTGGACACCTTTATTTTTAAAAGCTGTTCCACATAACATCGGCTGAATTTCACAAGCTATAGTTCTCTGACGAATTCCATTATGAATTTCCAAATTATTTAATGATCCAGAATCAAGATATTTTTCCATTAACTCTTCAGATGATTCTGCAGCTTCCTCCATTAATTTTTCTCGCCATTTCTCAGCTACTTGTTTTAAATTACTCGGTATCTCGGAATAAGAAAATTTTGTACCTTGGCTTTTTTCATCCCATAAAATGGATTTCATTTTAATTAAATCTATAACTCCAACAAAAGTATCTTCAGATCCAATAGGAATAACAATAGGCACTGGATTAGCTTTCAATTTTGATCGCATCTGATCATAAACTTTAAAAAAATCAGCACCAGCTCTATCCATTTTATTGACGAAAGCAAGACGCGGAACTTTATATTTATTAGCTTGCCGCCAAACTGTTTCTGATTGAGGTTGAACTCCTCCTACTGCACAGTAAACCATGCATGCACCATCTAAAACACGCATGGATCTTTCAACTTCAATAGTGAAGTCTACATGCCCAGGTGTATCAATAATATTTATTCTATGCTCTGGATAATTACCAGCCATCCCTTTCCAAAACGCAGTTGTAGCTGCTGAAGTTATAGTAATTCCTCTCTCCTGTTCCTGCTCCATCCAATCCATCGTGGCAGTACCATCATGGGTTTCGCCAATTTTATGATTGACGCCAGTATAAAACAAAATACGTTCAGTCGTAGTTGTTTTACCTGCATCAATATGAGCAGAAATTCCTATATTTCTGTATCGTTCGATCGGAGTTTTACGAGACATATTTATCCTATATTACCAACGAAAATGACTAAATGCTTTATTTGCCTCGGCCATTTTATGAGTATCTTCACGTTTTTTAATTGCGGCTCCACGTCCTTCAGAAGCTTCGATTAATTCATTTGCTAATCGAATGTTCATTGATTTTTCACCGCGTTTTTTAGCTGCTTCCCTAAGCCAACGCATTGCTAATGCTAAGCGACGAACAGGCCTTACTTCCACAGGAACTTGATAATTAGCTCCACCAACACGTCTGCTTTTCACTTCAACAATAGGTTTTATATTGTTGATTGCTAAATTAAAAATTTCTATTGGATTTTTTCCGATTTTTGCTTCTAATAATTTAAAAGCTCCATAAATAATGCGTTCCGCAACTGCTTTTTTACCATCTAACATAACAACATTCATAAATTTAGCTAACTCAATACTGCCAAATTTTGGGTCAGGCAAAATCTCGCGCTTTGGAACTTCGCGACGACGGGGCATTTTTATTCCTTCATTACTAGTAAAATAAATTAAACATCAACTTCAATTTAATGATTTAAAAGATATAATCTTGATTAATACTTACAATCTATCTATTGTTCTTTTGTTTTTTTGCACCATATTTCGAACGCGCTTTTTTTCGATCTTTGACTCCTTGTAAATCTAATGAACCTCTCACAATATGATAGCGAACTCCAGGCAAATCCTTAACACGTCCTCCTCGTACCAAAACAACCGAATGTTCTTGAAGATTATGTCCTTCTCCACCTATATATGAAATAATTTCATGCCCATTTGTTAAACGAACTTTTGCAACTTTTCGCATAGCTGAATTAGGTTTCTTAGGAGTAGTTGCATATACACGAGTGCATACTCCCGACGTTGAGGACAATTTCCTAATGCAGGACTCTTGCTATTAAGACTGCTAGTTCGTCGAGGTTTTCGAACAAGTTGACTGATTGTAGGCATAATCTGCAATCCTTTTTTACATTCTATTTTTCAAGATTTAAGTGTTAAAACTTTTTCAATAAAAAATCACAAAAACGATCGATAAAATGGATATTTCAACTAAAAATTCCAATACAAAATATTACAACTCTGAATATCTAATATCTTTTTTGTTAATTTATAATTAATAAAGAAAAAGTTTGTAATTGTACATATAATATTTTATAAAATCAAATTAATAAAAAATTGAATCTCCATTGATTTTTTAAAAATGCTAGATGTTTAAATTTTTCTTATCCAAAGAAAAATTATTTGAATCAATGATTGAAACATCATCCATATCTTTAAATGGATTAGAATTAGATTTTTCTAATAAGGAATCTGATTTTTCAGTGATTTTTTTCTCTTTTCTAGCGTTATGATAAGCTAACCCAGTACCAGCTGGTATAAGTCTTCCAACAATAACATTTTCTTTTAAACCTCTTAAATCATCACGTTTTCCCATAATAGCTGCTTCTGTTAATACTCGTGTAGTTTCTTGGAAAGATGCTGCTGAAATAAATGAATCCGTTGACAAAGATGCTTTTGTAATACCCAATAGTATATTTTCGTATGTAGCAGGAACTAAATTTTTCTGTAGAACCAAATCATTTTGATTTAAAAGTTCTGAACGTTCTACTTGCTCCCCTGGAATAAAACTAGTATCCCCTGGATTAATGACATTAACTCGTCTCAACATTTGGCGCACAATAACTTCTATATGCTTGTCATTAATTTTAACGCCTTGCAATCGGTATACATCTTGTACTTCATCGACAACATATGCTGCTAGCCTCTCTACACCTTGCAAACGCAAAATATCATGCGGATCAGCAGGGCCGTCGACAATCATTTCTCCTTTATTAACTACTTGACCATCATGAACTAGAACTTGTTTTTCTTTCGGGATTAAAAATTCATGATTTATTTCTTCAAAATCAGTAATAATTAAGCGTTGTTTCCCCTTTGTATCTTTTCCAAACGATACAATACCTGTAACTTCAGCTAGCATGCCAGTATCTTTCGGAGCTCTAGCTTCAAAAAGCTCAGCAACCCTTGGAAGACCTCCTGTAATGTCTCGGGTCTTTTGAGATTCTTGTGGAATTCTCGCTAGAACTTCACCTACTGAAACTTTTTGACCATCACGAACTGTAATTAACGCACTTAATGGAAAAGTAATATTTACAGAATGATCTGTTCCAGCAATTTTAACTTCTTTATTTTCATCATTAATTAATTTAACCTGTGGTCGCATATTAATTTTATTACTACTTCTTGTTTTTGGAGTAATAACAACAAGTGTTGATAGACCTGTGACTTCATCAAGTTGCTTTGCAACAGTAACACCTTCCTCAATATTTTCAAAGCGAACCTCTCCTGCATATTCTGAAATTATAGGACGTGTTAATGGATCCCAAGATGCTAATCGAAACCCGGCTTTGACTAATTCTCCATCACCTACTAATATAGTAGATCCATAGGGGATTTTATGTCTTTCACGTTCTCGTCCATTATCATCAAGAACAGCTAATTCCCCTGATCGAGAAATAGCTATTCTCTCACCTTTATCATTAGTAACATAACGCATACTACTAGCAAATCCAACTTTTCCATTTGATTTTGTTTCAACAGAACTAATTAAGATGGAACGAGATGCTGCACCTCCTATATGAAAAGTTCGCATAGTTAATTGTGTTCCAGGCTCACCAATAGATTGAGCAGCAATCACACCAACAGCTTCACCTAAATTAACTGGTGATCCACGACCTAAATCTCGTCCATAACAACGGGCACATAATCCATGACGTGTCTCACAAATTAAAGGAGTACGAACTCTAACCTCATCAATACCAAGATAATCAATTTTTTCAACAAGATCTTCATCAAGCAAGGTTCCTGAAGCGATACTTACTGCCTGAGTATCAGGATTAACAATATCATCAACTATAACACGACCTAAAATTCGATCACGCAATGGCTCAATTACTTCTCCTCCTTCAACTAAAGCTTTTATATTATAACCTTTTGATGTCCCGCAATCGTTTTCAGTAATTACTAAATCTTGTGTAACATCCACTAAACGCCGAGTTAAATAACCTGAATTAGCTGTTTTTAATGCTGTATCAGCTAAACCTTTTCTAGCTCCATGGGTAGAAATAAAATATTGAAGCACATTTAAACCTTCGCGGAAATTTGCAGTGATAGGGGTTTCAATAATAGATCCATCAGGTTTTGCCATTAAACCTCTCATACCTGCTAATTGACGAATTTGTGCTGCTGATCCACGAGCTCCTGAATCAGCCATCATATATATAGAATTAAATGATTCTTGATGAGTAAGTTTATTATGCCGATTAACAACAGGTTCAGCCGCTAAACGTTTCATCATAGCCCTACCAACTCTATCACTAGCCTTTCCCCAAATATCTACGACGTTATTGTAACGTTCTTGAGCAGTTACAAGTCCTGAAGAATACTGCTTATCAATTTCTTTTACTTCTTGATTAGCTAGGTTGAGAATTTCCTTTTTATCTTTTGGAATAAGCATATCTTCCATTGCAATAGAAATACCACCACGTGTTGCTAGTCTGAAACCTGTTTGCATAAGTTTATCAGCAAAAATAACTGTTGCACGTAACCCACAACATCGAAAAGATTTATTAATTAATCGAGAAATTTCCTTTTTCTTCAGAGTTTTATTTATTTCGAGAAATGATAATCCTTTAGGAAGGATACTGGATAATAAAGCTCTCCCAACAGTTGTTTCATAACGTGTCTTTACTGATTTCCAATTTTTTTCATTTTTATCATATTCATATTCTTCTAAACGAGCTGTAATACGACTATGCAATTCAACTTCCTTACTATCATAAGCACGTTGTATTTCATCTATGTCTGAAAAAAATATACCCTCTCCTTTTCCATTAATGCGTTCTCTTGTTGAATAATATAAACCAAGAACAATATCTTGTGAAGGTACAATTGACGGCTCCCCATTCGCTGGGAATAATATATTATTAGAAGCTAACATTAAAGTTCTTGCTTCTAATTGAGCTTCCAAAGATAAAGGTATATGAACCGCCATTTGATCTCCATCAAAATCAGCATTGAAGGCTGCACAAACTAATGGGTGCAACTGAATAGCTTTACCCTCTATCAAAACAGGTTCAAATGCTTGTATACCTAATCTATGCAAGGTTGGCGCTCGATTGAGCATAACAGGATGCTCTCTAATTACCTCTTCAAGTATATCCCATACTACAGATTCTTGGTTTTCAACTAATTTTTTAGCCGATTTAATCGTATTAGCTAAACCCATTATTTCTAAACGATTAAAAATAAAAGGTTTAAAAAGTTCCAAAGCCATTCTTTTCGGAAGACCACATTGATGCAATTTTAATTGCGGGCCTACAACAATAACAGATCGACCGGAATAATCGACTCGTTTTCCCAATAAATTCTGACGAAACCGACCTCCTTTACCTTTAATCATATCAGCTAAGGATTTTAATTGTCGCTTATTTGCACCTGTCATAGCTTTTCCACGACGGCCATTATCAAGCAACGAATCAACTGATTCTTGCAACATGCGCTTTTCATTTCGCAGAATAATTTCCGGGGCTTTTAATTCAATCAATCTCTTAAGACGATTATTTCTGTTGATTACCCGACGATATAAATCATTCAAATCAGATGTTGCAAAACGACCACCATCCAAGGGAACTAAAGGCCTTAAATCTGGAGGTAAAACAGGCAAAGCTTCCAAAATCATCCATTCAGCTTTGACTCCAGATTTAAGAAATCCTTCAAGAATTTTTAATCGTTTAGAAATTTTCTTAATTTTTATTTCTGAATTCGTAACACGCAATTCATTTCTTCGAATTTCAACTTCTCGATCTATATCAATAGTTCGCAATAATTCTCGAACGGCTTCTGCTCCCATTAAAGCTTTAAAATCATCCCCATATTCTTCTGTTTTAGATAGAAAATCATCATCGGACATTATTTGTCCACGTTTTAAAGGTGTAATACCAGGATCAATAACACACCAAGCTTCAAAATATAAAACACGCTCAATATCACGTAAAGTCATATCAAGAACCATACCTAATCTAGAAGGCAGGCTTTTCAAAAACCATATATGAGCAACAGGACTAGCTAATTCAATATGACCCATTCGTTCACGTCGAACTTTAGAGACAGTAACTTCCACTCCACATTTTTCACAGATAACACCACGATGTTTTAATCTTTTATATTTACCACATAAACATTCATAATCCTTAATTGGACCAAAAATTTTAGAACAAAATAAACCATCACGTTCAGGTTTAAAAGTTCTATAATTAATCGTTTCTGGTTTTCTAATTTCACCATAAGACCAAGAACGAATTTTTTCTGGTGATGCTATCCCTATTTTCATAGCATCAAATTCTTCGTCTTGAGCAACTTGTTTAAAAAGATCAAGCAGAGCTTTCATTATTTACGCTCCAAATCTGTATCAAGGGCTAATGAACGGATTTCTTTAACTAACACATTAAAAGATTCAGGCATACCAGCATCGATCACATGATCACCTTTGACTATATTTTCATAAACCTTAGTTCGACCAGTGATATCATCAGATTTAACAGTTAACATTTCTTGTAATGTATAACTTGCACCATATGCTTCAAGAGCCCAAACCTCCATTTCACCAAAACGTTGACCACCAAACTGAGCCTTTCCTCCAAGTGGTTGTTGTGTAACCAAAGAATAAGGACCAGTAGAACGTGCATGCATTTTATCATCAACCAAATGGTGCAATTTCAAATAATGAATATATCCAATTGTAACAGGTCTTTCAAACTTATCCCCAGTAAAACCATCAAATAACCAAGCTTGTGAACGAGAATTACTCAATTGCATTTGTTGAGAAATTTTTTCAGGATAAGCAAGTTCCAACATGTTTCTTATTTCATTTTCAGTTGCACCATCAAAAACAGGAGTGGCAAATGGAATTCCATCTTTCAAATTATTTGCCAATTCTATGATTTCGTTATCAGTCATATTTTCAATGTTTTCTGAAATATCTTGCGAATCATATACTTTAATAAGATAAGAACGTAAATGCTTAGCTTGATCAATTAATTCATCAGCTAACATATTTTTTATTTGAATTCCTAAACCCTTAGCAGCTAAACCTAAATGAGCTTCTAAAACTTGTCCCACATTCATTCTAGATGGTACTCCTAATGGATTTAGAACTATATCAACAGGAGTCCCGTCAGCCATATGTGGCATATCTTCAATAGGAGCAATTCTTGAAACCACACCCTTATTCCCATGCCGACCCGCCATTTTATCGCCTGGTTGTAATCGGCGTTTAACAGCCAAATAAACTTTTATCATTTTTAAAACACCAGGAGGTAATTCATCCCCTTGTGTTAATTTTTTTCTTTTTTCTTCAAAAGCAAGATTAAATTGAGACTGCTTAAATTCTAAAGATTCCCTAGCTTGTTTAAGAAACAAATTCGAATCCTCATCTTGTAGATGAATATTAAACCAATTCCAGCGATCCAAGTTTGATAAATATTCTTCCTTAATAATCTCGCCAAATTTTATTTCTTGCGGCCCTGTGATGACAAACTTATTAATTAAAACCTTTTTCATACGGTCAAAGATATCATCTTCAACAATGCGCAATTGATCATTTAAATCTTGTCTTTGACGAGATAGTTCTTCATCAATAATTGATTGAGCACGACTATCACGAACGATTCCTTCTCTAGTAAAAACCTGAACATCAATGACAGTACCATTCATTCCAGAAGGAACTCTAAGAGATGTATCTTTTACATCAGAAGCTTTATCTCCAAAAATTGCCCTTAACAATTTTTCTTCGGGAGTTAACTGAGTTTCACCTTTAGGTGTAACTTTTCCTACTAAGACATCATCAGCATTAACCTCTGCTCCAATATATGTAATTCCCGATTCATCCAACCGATTTAACTGAGATTCAGGCAAATTACTGATATCTCTTGTAATTTCCTCAGGTCCTAATTTAGTATCTCGAGCTACAATTGTTAATTCTTCTATATGAATAGACGTATATCGATCATCAGCAACAACTTTCTCAGATATAAGAATTGAATCTTCAAAGTTGTATCCGTTCCATGGCATAAAAGCGATCAACATATTTTGACCTAAAGCTAATTCGCCAAAATCTGTTGATGCTCCATCAGCTAACACATCTCCTTTAACAACTTGATCGCCCTGTTTCACAACAGGACGTTGATTAATATTTGTACTCTGATTAGAACGAATATATTTGGTTAAATTATAAATATCAACTCCAACCTCACCTATAAGGTTCTCATCATCATTAACACGAATAACAACACGCCCAGCATCAACATAATCAACAATCCCACCCCGCGATGCTTGAACAATAGTTCCTGAATCAATAGCAACAGTGCGTTCAACACCAGTTCCAACAATAGGTTTTTCTGGTCTCAAGCAAGGAACAGCTTGTCTCTGCATATTAGCTCCCATTAATGCCCTATTTGCATCATCATGCTCAAGAAAAGGAATTAAAGAAGCGGCAACAGAAACAATTTGTGAAGGAGCAACATCCATATAATGAATATTTACTGCACTAGTTAATATTGCCTCTCCTGCATCTCGACAAGCTACTAAATCATCAAGAAAATATCCATCTGTATTCAATTGAGAATTAGCTTGTGCTATGACATATCGGCTTTCCTCGATAGCTGATAAATAATCAATTTGATTACATACTTTTCCATCAATAACTTTTCGATATGGGGTTTCTAAGAAACCATAGTCATTTAGACGAGCATATAATGCCATTGAGTTAATTAAACCAATATTGGGTCCTTCAGGTGTTTCAATAGGACATACACGACCATAATGAGTAGGATGTACATCGCGAACCTCAAAACCTGCTCGTTCTCTTGTTAATCCACCAGGACCTAAAGCTGAAACACGCCTTTTATGTGTAATTTCTGATAAAGGATTGGTTTGATCCATGAATTGCGATAGTTGACTAGAAGCAAAAAATTCTTTAATAGCAGCTGAAATAGGCTTTGAATTAATTAAATCATGAGGCATTAAATTTTCAGTTTCAGCTTGCCCTAAACGTTCTTTAACTGCCCGTTCAACCCTTATTAATCCAGATCGAAATTGATTCTCTGCTAACTCCCCAACACAACGAACTCGACGATTTCCTAGATGATCTATATCATCAATGTTCCCGCGACCATTACGCAATTCAACTAAAACTTTAATTGTGTCAAGAATATCATTCTTCGTTAATGTTGATGGACCGGAAGTGTTTTCTACTCTCCCTAATCTGCTATCAACTTTCATTCGTCCTACTCTTGACAAATCGTACATTTCTTCATTATAAAAAAGCCTATTGAAAAGAAGTTCAACAGCTTCCTCGGTTGGTGGTTCACCTGGCCGCATCATTCTATAAATAGCTATTCGCGCTGCTAACTGGTCAGTAGTCTCATCAATACGCAATGTTTGGGAAATATAAGAACCATGATCTAAATCATTTGTATATAAAGTTTGTATCTCAGATATATTTTCTGCTCGTAAAATAGAAAGCAAATCTTCAGTGATTTCGTCGTTTGCATTTGAAAGAATTTCACCTGTACTAGGAACTATTATTTTCTTTGCTAAAATTCTTCCAATCAAAAAATCTTCAGGAACCGAGATATATTTAATTTCAGATTTTGAAATTTCAAGTAAATTTTTTGCATTAATTCGCTTGTCTTTTTTAACTAAAACTTTTCCATCAATTCCTTTAATATCAAAACGTGCAATTTCACCTTTCCAATGATCGGGTATAAACTCCATCATTGCACCTTCACTTTTTAATTTAAAGTTATCAAAATCAAAGAAATACTTCAAAATTGATTCTGGTGTCATTCCAATAGATTTAGCTAAAATTGTCACGGGCATTTTACGACGACGATCTATCCGGAAAAATAAAATATCCTTTGGATCAAATTCAAAATCTAACCAAGAACCTCGATAAGGAATAATTCGAGCTGAAAACAATAATTTTCCAGAACTATGAGTTTTTCCTTTATCATGTTCAAAGAATACCCCAGGAGAACGATGTAACTGAGAAACAACGACACGTTCTGTACCATTAATAACAAAAGAACCATTATTTGTCATGCGAGGGATCTCTCCCATATAAACTTCTTGTTCTTTTATTTCTTTTATTGTTGGTTTATTAATTTCTCTATCAAACAAGATCAGACGAACTTTTGCTCGCAATGGTGATGCATATGTAAGACCACGTTGCTGACACTCTTTGACATCAAATATAGGTTCACTCAGTACATAATTAACAAACTCTAAGCGAGCTAAATTATTATGACTAACAATGGGAAAAACAGATATAAAAGCTGCTTGCAATCCATCAGGAGACCGTTTTGAAGGGGCTGTATCTGCCTGTAAAAAAGCCGAATAAGAACGAATTTGAGTTTCTAACAGGTATGGAACCTTTTGAACATCTCCACGCTTAGCAAAACTTTTTCGAATGCGCTTTCTTTCAATATGCGAATAAGGCATGAATACTCCAGATCAAGGTTGAATAGATTTTTAAAAGTCCTATACAACTTAGATACTTTCTCCAGAAATGGAGAAATAAAACAATAATCTATAAAAGATTTTTTTAACTTAGATCATTTTTTAAATAAAAACAAAGCATTTTATATTTATTTAATTTCAACTTTTGCTCCTGCTGCTTCAAGTTTTTTCTTAATAGCTTCGGCATCTTCTTTCGAAATTCCCTCTTTTACTGATTTTGGTGCGCTGTCTACTAAGTCTTTAGCTTCTTTTAAACCTAAACCTGTTATTTCTCTAACAGATTTAATTACGCTAACTTTATTAGCACCAATTTCAGATAGAATTACATTAAATTCAGTTTTTTCTTCTACTTTCTCAGAAGTTGCATTATTAGAAGATGTTGGTGCCATAGCTATAGCAGCATTAGCTGATACATCGAATTTTTCCTCCATATCTTTAATTAATTGAGATAATTCAAGAACAGTCATGCTAGAAATAGCGTCAAGGATTTCAGCTTTATTTAATACCATTTTAAAAACTCCAAATTTGGATGATTCCAAGTAAATTAATTTACCTAATTGTTAATGTTTTTATAAATCTATAATTTAAGTTATGGATTTTTTATCACAAATTAGGGAAAGACCACGAACAAATTTTGTTGGAACTGCGTTAAGCGTGCGCATAAATTGCGCGATTGGCGCTTGCATCGTTAACAACATTTTCGACAACAATTCCTCACGACAAGGCATTGTTGCCAAATCTTTTATGCTACTTACATCGAGTATACAATTGAATAAAGCGCCAGCTTTGATAACTAATCTTTCATCCTGTTTCGAAAAATTAACAAAAACTTTAGCTGCAGAAACAGGATCTATGCTGATTCCATATACAAGAGGACCAACAAATTGATTCGATAAAGATTGAAAATTTGTTCCTGAAAAAGCACGTTGTGCTAGTGAATTTTTAATTACCCGCAAATAAATATTTGAATCACGTGCAAGTTTTCGAAGTAAAGTGAAAGAAGCAACATCTAAACCACGATATTCTGCAATGATGACAGAACCAGCTTCATTAATTTTGGATGAAACTTTATTAACTATTTCGACTTTACTTTTATGGTCGAGGCTCACGTTAAACACTCCATAAAAAAATTATGAAACCTTTAGAATTTACTATATCAATTAGTAACAATTTTGCATTTTACAGATTAAATATAGAACATATAAAAATAATTCAATTTAATTTATTATGAAAAAGTACTTCATAAAAATTTTTAAAAAATTAATTGATTTTTCTAAATTTTAATTTCAATTAAGAAAACGCCAACGAAGAAATGTTTACTCGAATACCCCTGCCCATTGTCGATGATATATTAATTTTCTTTAGATAAAGACCCTTGGATGATAAGGGACGAGATTTTTGTAAAGCATCAATTAAAGTCATCAAATTAGATTTTAACTGTTCTTCAGTAAAAGAGGAACGGCCTATAGAAGCATGAATAATACCTGCTTTATCGGTTCGATATTGAATTTGTCCCATCTTCAAATTCTTAATAGCAAGAACAACATCTTGTGTAAGGGTACCAACTTTTGGATTCGGCATTAATCCTCGAGGACCAAGAATTTGTCCCAAACCTCCTACAATTCTCATTGCGTCTGGTGATGCAATAACAGCATCAAATTCTATTTTTCCTGATTTTATAATTTCAGCTAAATCATCAAAACCAACTATGTCAGCACCAGCTTCTTTAGCTAAAATGGCTTTTTCACCTTGCGCAAAAACTGCTATGCGAACAATTTTACCAGTACCAGAAGGTAACACAACCGAACCCCGAACTAACTGATCAGATTTCTTTGGATCAATACCTAATTGTACAGCTGTATCTATAGATTCATTAAATTTTGCTATTGCTGTTTCTTTAATTAAAGATAAAGCTTCGGAAAGTGAGTAAAGCTTTTTATGCTCAATTTTTTTGTCAATCGAAGAAATTCGCTTATTCAAGCTAACCATGTTAAATCCTTTAATTATCCTGAACATTTATACCCATGCTTCTAGCACTACCAGCTATAGTTCGCATTTCTGATTCTAAACTAGATCCCGTTAAATCTGAACTCTTTATTTTAGCTATTTCTTCAATTTGAGAATAAGTTAATTCTCCAACTTTATCTGTGTTAGGTTTAGATGAACCCTTTTGAATTCCAGCAGCTTTTTTGATTAAAAAACTTGCTGGCGGTGTTTTCAAAACAAATGTAAAACTCTTATCAGAATAAGCTGTTATAACAACTGGGACTGGCATTCCAGATTCCATATTTTGTGTTTTAGCATTAAAATTCTTACAAAATTCCATGATATTCAATCCTCTCTGACCCAACGCAGGTCCAATAGGAGGAGCTGGATTAGCTTTTCCAGCAGGAACTTGTAATTTAATAATTCCAGCAATTTTTTTTGCCATTTTTTACTCCATTATCAGGTCTTCTCGACACATCCAAAATCAAGCTCAACAGGTGTCGCTCGGCCAAAAATTGTAACAGAAACACGGACTTTGCTTTTTTCATAATTTACTTCTTCAACATTTCCATTAAAATCAGCAAAGGGACCTTCTTTGACACGAACCATTTCTCCAGCCATAAACATCACTTTATGTTTCGGTTTGTCTATGCCTTCCTCTATTTTAGAAAGGATTTTTTCTAATTCTTTTTCCGAAATTGGCTTGGGACGATTACCTGATCCACCTAAAAAACCTGTAACACGATTAGTGTTTTTAACAAGATGCCATGTCTCGTCTGTTAAATTCATTTCCATCAACATATATCCAGGAAATATTCGTCTTTCCGTAATTGATTTTTGTCCGTTTTTAACTTCTAAAACTTCTTCTGAAGGAATTAAAATTTTACCAAATGAATTTTGCAAATTAGCATTTTTAATACGATCATTTAATGATCTTAGAACATTTTTTTCCATGCCTGAGTAAACATGAACAATATACCAACGTTTATCCATGGAAAACCTTTATTTCCATCCAAGAAGAAAATGATAGAGAGTAAATTCAATTACTTTATCAAGCAATCCCATAAATACACCCATAACAATAACAAAAACAAAAACAATACCAGTCATTTGTATTGTTTCTCTACGTGTTGCCCAAGTAACTCGCTTTAATTCATTAAAAGAATCCTTTGAAAAACCAATAATATGTTTCCCAGGCTCACTAAAATATAAGAATATAACAGAAGAACAGATACTGCTAAAAATTATAATTAATCGAACAATAATTGATTTATCATGAAATATAGAAAAACAAAATATTCCAATCATAGCAACCAAAATTGCTAAAAAGAAAGTTATTTTACAATTATTTTTAACTAAATTTTCTATATTTCTATTCGACATTTTAAAATACAATTTTCCAAAAATAATTTTCAGCGGCAGGGACAGTAGGAATTGAACCTACAACCTTCGGTTTTGGAGACCGACGCTCTGCCAATTGAGCTATGCCCCTTTATAAAATATACAAAATGAGATAAATGAATCATAAAAATATGAGCTTTTTCTAGCTATAATCGTTAAGCAACAATTTTAGAAACTATTCCAGCTCCAACAGTACGACCACCTTCTCGAACAGCAAATCGTAAACCTTCTTCCATAGCAATAGGAGCTAATAACTTAACTGTCATACTAACATTATCACCTGGAAGAATCATTTCTTTATCTTTCGGTAAAGTAATAATTCCGGTTACATCAGTAGTTCTAAAATAGAACTGGGGACGATATCCGTCAAAAAATGGAGTATGTCTACCTCCTTCTTCTTTAGAAAGAATATAAACTTCGCATGTAAACTCTGTATGTGGTGTAATAGACCCAGGCTTAGCTAAAACCTGTCCACGTTCAACATCTTCTCGTTTAATACCTCTTAATAAAACACCTACATTATCCCCTGCTTGACCTTGATCTAAAAGTCGGCGGAACATCTCAACACCTGTACATATTGTTTTTATTGTGTCTTTGATTCCAATAATCTCAACTTCTTCACCTACTTTTATCACACCACGTTCAACACGACCCGTTACTACAGTACCTCGACCTGAAATAGAAAACACATCTTCTACAGGCATAAGGAAAGTACCATCGATTACTCTTTCAGGAGTTGGAATATATTGGTCCAGAGCATCAGCTAATTCAAAAATAGCCTTTTCTCCCAATTCACTTTTATCTCCTTCCAAAGCTAATTTCGCTGAACCTTTTATAATTGGAACAGTATCTCCTGGGAAATTATATTTAGATAACAATTCTCTAACTTCCATTTCTACTAATTCAAGAAGCTCCGAATCGTCTACCATATCCACTTTATTCATGAATACTATAATATAGGGTACTCCAACCTGACGTGATAACAAAATATGTTCACGAGTTTGAGGCATAGGTCCATCTGCAGCAGAGACTACTAAAATAGCACCATCCATTTGAGCTGCCCCTGTGATCATATTTTTTACATAATCAGCATGACCAGGACAATCTACATGGGCGTAATGCCGATTTTCAGTTTCATACTCAACATGAGATGTGTTTATTGTGATCCCGCGAGCTTTTTCTTCAGGAGCTGCATCAATCTGAGCATAACCCCTTGCTTCTCCACCAAATTTTGTGGACAGAACTGTAGTAATTGCTGCTGTTAATGTTGTTTTACCGTGATCAACATGTCCGATCGTACCCACATTGATATGTGGTTTAGTACGCTCAAATTTGCTTTTTGCCATGGTGAACTCCTCAATTAACTTGGATTGAAGTATTTTATAGAAAGAAACGATAAAACCAGATGGCGCCCATGGCGCGAATCGAACGCACGGCCGCTCCCTTACCAAGGGAGTGCTCTACCACTGAGCCACATGGGCATCGTTCTGGAGCGGGCGAAGGGAATCGAACCCTCATCATAAGCTTGGAAGGCTTCTACTCTACCATTGAGCTACGCCCGCAACTGTTTTGTATGTTCCTTTCACATTTATTTTTAAATGTTTAAAAAATGTTTAAAGTATATTATTTAATAAATATATAAATCAAAAATTGAAAAATCCATGTATGGTGGAGGAGGTTGGATTTGAACCAACGTAGGCGATAAGCCAACAGATTTACAGTCTGCCCCCTTTAACCACTCGGGCACTCCTCCTATACAGAATCGCATATTTTCAGTATCTTTCAATAAAAAGTCAAATACTTATCTAGACAGACTAGATAGATACATTGAATAAAGGATATTTCTTATCATATCCTGTTGTTTTATTGTACATGCGTTTCTTCAAATTTAATTAAATTTCCTAAAAAAATTTTTTTTCACAATGAATTGGTTTAATCCAAAGTAAAAAACGACTTGCATTTAAATCTGGAACTACTAAAGGTTCTGAGCATTCAACTTTCCATTTTGAATTATATAAATCTCTTATTTCAAATTTAGGGAATTTACCTTTCATTGCTACAAGAAGACCTCTTTTATGAATATGCCTTCCTGCCATATTCACAAAGTTACTTAGTGATGAAAATGCTCTTGAAATAACAATATCGCATTCTAAACATTTTAATGTTTCTATTCTTTCATTTTTAACAACAAGATTTTTAAGATTTAGTAAACTTTTTAAATGAGTCAAAAATGCTGTTTTTTTTTCTTTGCTGTCAACGCATGTTATTTGATAATATGGCCTCATTATTGCTAGCACTATTCCAGGAAAACCATTTCCAGAACCCACATCGCAAAAAATACCCTTTCCCTGGATACTTTTCAATCTATTATCTATAGGATGGATTATTGATAAACTATCAAAGAAATGTCGAACAAGAATTCGTTTCTCATCATAATCCGAAATCAGTCTAAAAACTTTGTTCCATTTTTGAATCTCCAAGAAATACTTTGAAAGATTTTTTTTCTGTGTTTGCGATAAAAATAAGGAAAGCTTGCTAGATCCTATCTCTAAATAATGTTCAAATTTTACATCCAGTATTGTTTTGCTTGAAGACACTATATTGTACTCGTTTTAAATAAATAAGCAATATAGAAATTGTAGCTGGAGTTATCCCAGGAATTCGACTAGCTTGCCCTATTGTTTTTGGTTCTAAGCTTTTTAACTTTTGATAAGCTTCGAAAGATAAACCCTTGATACAATCATAATCTATATTATTAGGTATAATTTGATTTTCATGATCTAACTGTTTTTTTATTTCTTCCTTTTGTTTTATAACATAACCTTCATATTTAATTTGAGTTTCTATTTGTTCGATAATCAGCTTCTTATTTAACAAACCTGATGTATCTTTTAATAAATTATTAATTTCTCCCTCTTGAATAAAATCTTTATACGAAAAATCAGGTCGTTTCAAACAATGATACAATGAATATTCACGAGCAGACTCTTTATAATTGAGATATCCTAATTTTTTTAATACCAATGGATTTACGTATGTATTTTTCAAACGTTCCATTTCAGTTGCAATAATATCACGTTTTCGGTTAAAAATATCCCAGCGAAAATCATCAACTAGACCTAGATTTCTGCCAATCTCAGTTAATCTAAAATCTGCGTTATCTTCTCTAAGACTAAGACGATATTCAGATCTTGCAGTAAACATTCGATAAGGTTCAGTTACACCTTTTGTCACCAAATCATCAACCAAAACACCTAAATAAGCTTCACTTCTATTTGGAATCCAAGATTCTTGTCCAAGAGCTTTTTTAGCAGCATTTAATCCGGCTAAAATCCCTTGAGCAGCAGCTTCTTCATAACCTGTTGTTCCATTTATTTGACCGGCAAAAAATAAATTTGAAATAAATTTTGTTTCTAAATTAATATTTAGCTCTTTAGGATCAAAAAAATCATATTCAATAGCATAACCAGGTCTAACAATATGAGCTTTTTCTAAACCAGGAATAGAATGAATTAAATCTAATTGAACATTAAAAGGTAAGCTTGTTGATAAACCATTTGGATAAATTTCACTTGTATTTAAACCCTCAGGTTCTAAAAAAATTAAATGAGAATTTTTTTCAGGAAAACGGAAAACTTTATCTTCAATGGAAGGACAATAACGAGGTCCAACCGATTTGATTGAACCATTGTACATTGGAGATAGATTTAAATTAGATCTTACAATTTCAATTGTACTTTTTTGTGTATGCGTAATTCGGCAATTAACCTGTTTAGGATGCATACTTTCTGTTCCTATGAAAGAAAAAACAGGTGTAGGGTATAAATCGCCCAATTGAGCTTCTAAAGAATCATAATTAATGGTATTACCATCTAATCGAGGTGGTGTCCCTGTTTTTAAACGTCCTGTGGGTAATTTTAATTCTTCTAAACGTTTAGCTAGGATAGAAGATGAAGGATCTCCTGCACGGCCACCAGTATAATTTTTAGATCCGGTATGAATTACACCATTTAAAAAAGTTCCTGCTGTCAAAATTAATGTATGAGATTTAAAAATTATTCCCAGTTGAGTTATTACTCCTAATACTTGATTGTTTTTTATTAACAAATCTTGGACTTCTTGCTGAAAAACCCATAAATTTTTTTGTTTTTCTATTCTGGATCGAATGGATTGACGATATAAAGTTCTATCTACTTGAGCTCGTGATGCTCTAACAGCTGATCCTTTCGATGAATTTAATATTTTAAAATGAATTACAGAATCATCAGCAGCTAAAGCCATTGAACCACCTAGGGCATCAATTTCTTTAACTAAATGACCTTTTCCAATTCCTCCAATAGATGGATTGCAAGACATTTGTCCCAGATTTTCTATATTTTGTGTTAAGAGAAGTGTCTTTGCCCCAACACGAGAAGCAGCTAAAGCAGCTTCAGTTCCGGCATGACCCCCTCCAATCACAATGACATCAAATATGTGAGGATAGTGCATTTTTATGTATTTAGATATTTTTCATTATTTTTTGTTTTTTATTAAAAATTTTACTGATGAATTTTAAGCATTTTTACAAAATAACACAAATATTTGAACAAGCATGATTTTTCAAATTATATGAAATGTATTATGTGCATATCCTGTGTACAATTTTGTGAATAACATCTATTCATGCAACATGAATAGATGTTATTCACTAGTTTTACCTTTCAAAAAATCTAAAACTATGCTTAAAAAGCCCTAAAAATAAAAGAAAAACTTTCAATAATTCAGTTATCCACAGGCCTAATAATTACCAATTAAAAATAATTATATTTAATTAATTCAATATAATGAATTTTTATTCAACAGTTACACTTTTTGCTAAATTTCTAGGTTTATCTATATGTGTTCCTCGGAATACAGCTGCTTGATAAGCTAGTAATTGAAAAGTTATTCCATATAAAATAGGAGAAAGAGAATTACATGTTTCTGAAATTTTTAAAAAATTAATATTTTTTTGTATATTAAAATTATTTGAATCAGTTATTATATGCAATTCTCCTGCTCGAACCTTAATTTCTTGAATATTGGATTTTAATTTTTCAATTAATTTATCTTTTGGAGCTATGATTATGATAGGTGTATTCTTCGTGATTAATGCTAGAGGACCATGTTTCATCTCACTTGATTGAAATGCTTCTGCATGAATGTAACAAATTTCTTTAAATTTTAAAGCTCCTTCTAATGCAATTGGATAATGAACCCCCCTTCCAAGAAGGAAGATATTTTTCTTGCAAGCAAAATATCTTCCCCATTTTTCTATATCTTTTCTCATAGAAAAAATTGATTCAATGGATTTAGGGAGACATTTAAGATCTGTAAGAAATAAGTTCTCTTGATTTTTTGTTAAACGATTCTTTAATTTTGCAAGAACTAAAGTTAATAAAAAAAGAGAAAAAAGTTGAGATGTAAAAGATTTAGTCGATGCTACACTAACTTCTAAACCAGCTTGAGTAATGTATGAAAGCATACTAGCGTTAACAATGCTACTTGTTGCTACATTACATATAGAGAGTATATTTTTCATACCTAAATCTTTCGCATGTTTCAATGCTGATAATGTATCAGCAGTTTCACCAGATTGAGAAATTATAACAATTAGAGTATTAGGATTAGGAATGGTATCACGGTATCGATACTCACTAGCAATTTCTACTGAAGTAACTATTTTAGCAATGGATTCAATCCAGTATTTTGCAATCATTCCTGAATAATAACTTGTCCCACATCCTAATATTAAAACAGAATCAATTTTTTCAAAAATATTAGGGGCTTGATAGCCAAATAGTTCGGGATGAATTGATTTTATATTTTTTAATAATCTTCTGATAATTTTAGGTTGTTCAAATATTTCCTTTTCCATGTAATGTTGATGAATTCCTAATTCATTGACATCTGAATTTATAGCTTCAATTTGAATTTTTTTATTAATTTTAATACCGTTTGTATTAAATATAGAAATATTGTTAGGTGTAAGATCTACTATTTCAGTATCTTCTAAGTAAATAAATTTTTTAGTAAAAGGTATTAAAGCTACATTGTCCGAAGCTAAGAAATTTTCATTTTTCCCAATTCCAATTACTAAAGGTGAACCATTTCTTGCACCAACAATTCGATTAGGTTCTTTTTTGCAGAATACTGCAATAGCATATTTCCCTTTTATGTGTTGGATGGTTTGTTGAACAGCTTTGAGAATATCTCCATTATAAAAATAATTTATCAAATGAGCTAGTACTTCTGTATCTGTTTGACTCTTAAATCTATATCCTATTTTTGATAAGTTCTTTCGAAGAACTTCATGATTTTCTATTATTCCATTATGAACTATAGCAATGGAAGCGTTTTTCGAAGAAAAACCTGAAAAATGTGGATGTGCATTATTAATATTAGGTGACCCATGAGTTGCCCAACGAGTGTGCGCTATACCTGAAATACCATGCAAATTATTTTTCTGAATCTTTTTTTGTAATTCAGAAATTCTCTTTGTGCCTCTTATACGATGCAATTCACCATTTTTGATAATAGCTATACCACAAGAATCATAACCACGATATTCTAGATGATATAAACTTTCTGTTAACATTGGAGTCACATCACGTAAAGAAACAGCACCAACAATTCCACACATATTAAACTTTAAAAGTTGATTATAAAACTATTGTGAGTGGATATTTTCTTGTTATTTTCATATTTATGGTTTCAAGAAATATCTAAAAAAATTTAAATGAAGATAATTAAATTATTTTTCTATGAAAAGATTTTTTTAAATCTCTTAATTTCAATTAAGATGATATCATGAATATGATTTTCATCATTTTATCCATTTCTAAAACCAGAAACGATGATATTTATATCCTAATTAGTATGTTTTTTTCTTAATTTATTCCAATTTTTTATTGAGATTTGTTTAGTTCTTGCAATAGTAAGTTGTTCTCTCGGAGCATCTTTCGTTAATACAGTCCCAGCAGCAATAGTAGCATTTTGTCCTACTCGGATAGGAGCAATAAGTTGCGAGTTTGAACCAATGAAAGCTTTATCTTCAATTATTGTATTTGATTTATTAATACCATCATAATTACAAGTAATTGTCCCGGCTCCTATATTAACATCATTTCCTATATAAGCATCTCCTATATAGGAAAGATGATTTGTTTTAGTGCGATCTCCAATTTTGCTATTTTTAATTTCCACAAAACTTCCTATACAAGATTTCTGTCCTAATTCAACTTTTGGACGAAGCCGAGAAAATGGTCCAACACGAACATCTTTACATAAATAAGCTTCTTGTAAATGACTATAAGCATCCACTATAGATCCAGATTCAACATGAACATTTTTTAATATACAATTTGGTCCTATATAAGTATTATCCCCTAAATGCACATCCCCTTCAAAAATGCAATTTATATCAATAAAAACTTCCTGACCACAATATAATTTTCCTCGCAAATCAAAGCGTTCTGGATCTATAATAGTGACGCCTTTTTTAATTTGATTATATGCTTGTTGTTTTTGCCAGAGTCTTTCAAGTTGAACTTGCTGAATCTTTGTATTTACACCCAAACCTTCCCAATTCGAATTTAATTTATATGTATTAATAAATACATCATCTTTAATAGCTAATGGAATAATATCAGTCAAATAGTACTCTCTTTTTTTATTATTATTATTAAGTTGACTTAACCAATATTTTAATTTAGGTGTCGACGCAACCAAAATCCCAGTATTTATTTCCTGAATTTTATGTTGAATTTCTGATGAATCTTCATCTTCAATTATATCTAAGACACGATCATCTTTATCACGAATAATATGGCCATAACCTCTAGAATCATTGATCATATTTGTTAATATCGCTATTCCCTCTGAACAATTATTTATTAGAATTTTTAATGTTTCTATTTTAATTAACGGTACATCTCCATATAAAATCAATGTTAAATTTTCTTTGGATTCTTTTTCTGAAAGGTATTGAATTGCTTGTTGTACAGCGTGACCAGTACCCATTTGATTTTTTTGGATAATGAAATTTATATATGTTTTATGTTTATAAATAGATTTTATCTGTTCTGCTCCATATCCAACTACAATGTTTATGGATGAAGGTTTTAATGCCTCCGCGCTTTCTAATATATGATCTAAGAAATAACGGCCTGCTAATTTATGCAATGACTTAGGGATATTGGAATTCATTCTTTTTCCAATTCCTGCTGCAATGATAATGATATTTAACATTTATATGATTGAAATCCATCAATAAGAAATAATTAGAAATCGTATATTGAGAATTATATCTCAATATACGATTTCTAATTTTTAAAAAAATTCAGATTCTCAAAGAGAGTATCAATAAAATTACTTCTCCCTTTATTTTTTCAAAAGAATATTAATATCATGTATCAAATTTTCTGTATTTTCATTGCTGTTTATTAAAACACGAGCTTGGTTTTTTCGATCAAATAAATAGAACATAGAAGTATGATCAATATTATAATTTTCTACCTGATCTTGAGCTGGAATTTTGGAATAATATGCCTTAAATAAAAGAGCTGTTTCCTGTATTTCCTCTTCTGTACCTAATAAACCAAGAAAATTTGGATGAAAAAATGTAACATATTCTTTTAATAATTTTGGATTATCACGTTTTGAATCTATACTGACAAATAAAACTTGTACTTCTTGAGCTAGATTTTTATCTAAACTATTTAAAGCAAAACTCAATTTTGATAAAGCAGCTGGGCAAACATCTGGGCATTTTGTAAAACCAAAGAAAACAATTACTACTTTTCCAGAAAAATCTTTTAATTGACAGTATCTTCCATTGTGATCTTTAAGAGACAATCCTTCTCCTATATGAGTTCCTGTAATATCACTTCCTTGAAATATTGATATTTTTTCTGAACAAGATATGAGTAAAATACAAATAAAGATTATATAAAAGTTTTGAAGAGTTATAAATTTTCGATAATATCTGAAATCTAACATAAAAACCCCAATTTATAAATCATCATATTATATGAATCCAATGATCTAATAATAATGTTGAAAATAGTAAAGATAAATATAAAATTGAAAAGTGAAACAGTTTTTTAGCAAGCGCAATACTATGAAATTTGTATAATTTCCATGCATAAAAAACAAAAATGGTTCCAAGACTTATGGAAATCAATAAATAGAAAATACCGCTCATTCCAACAATATACGGTAATAAACTACTTGAAATTAATAAAATGATGCTATATAAAAAAATATGCAAGCTGGTAAAATTAATTCCATGAGTTACCGGTAGCATAGGCAATCCTGTTTTTATATAATCATGATTTCGATATAAAGCTAGAGACCAAAAATGAGGAGGAGTCCATACAAATATAATTAAAACTAAAATCCATGCTTCTGCTGATAATGAACCTGAAATGCTAGTCCAACCTAAAGCTGGTGGCATTGCTCCTGATAAACCACCGATTACAATATTTTGTGGTGTTATTGGTTTTAAAATTAGAGTGTATATGAACACATAACCAAAAAAAGTTGCCAATGTTAACCACATTGTAAGAACATTTACAAAATTATACAGAATGCAAATTCCCAATCCACTGAATGCACATGATAAAACTATAACTTTCATATTTGAAATGTTATTAAAAATAAAAGATCGATATGCAGTTCTATGCATCTGGATATCAATTTTTTTTTCAATTAGACAGTTGATTGCAAATGCAGATGACGCTAATAACCAAATGCCAATAATCCCAGCAAAAAATCTAACTGCATTTGGAAAACCAGGAACAGATAAAAACATTCCTATTATTGAACAATAAATAGCTAACTGTGTAACTTTTGGTTTAGTTAGCTTAATATATTGATTTAGAATTTTATATTGTTGTTGTATAAAAAAAGATATCATGATGATTTTTCATTTCGAACTAATAACCATATTTTAATGAAATGTTATTTCAATTTAGATATGCGGAAAATCATTATTATGTTAGATAAAAATAATCCTATAGAACCTGCATGATGTAATATTCCAAACAAAAGAGGAGATTCCAAAAAAACAATACTTAATCCTGTAAGTAATTGAATTATCAGGCAGCTTAAAATCAGCATTGACATCTTATTTAAAATAGTTCTTTTTATCAAAAAATAACATAAAAAACCAAAATAGGAGATGATAATAAAAGCAAAATTTCTGTGTACCCAATGAATGGCTGTTAATGCATTTTGAGAAATTAATTCTCCATTATTCGATATTCCAAGTTCTCGCATTATATAAAAACCTTCATTAAAGTTCATATCTGGAAACCATTTCCCTTGACATTTAGGAAAATCTGTGCATGCAAGTGTTGCATAATTTGAACTAACCCATCCACCTAAACCAATTTGAATACAGATTAAAACTAAACCTATAATTGATAAAATCATCAATTTTCTGTTATCTGAATCTATTTTTTTAATAGAAAATAATTTTTCTTTTAAAATAGTAATAAGCCCCAACGTTAATATTCCAAATAATAAATGAGCAGTTACAATAATAGGCATAAGCAAATGAGTAACTGTCCATGCTCCAAATGCTCCTTGAATACATACAGTTATAAAAGTAATTAAAGCTAACAATGGAGATTGATTTAATTCTGTCTGATAAAAATAACCAATAATAAAAATGCTAAAAATTAACAAACCAAGTATCGATGCAATATAACGATGAATCATTTCAATCCAAGCTTTGAAAATATTCACCGGTCCAAAAGGCATATTCTCGGACTCTTTTTTAATGTTTTGTAATGCAGAATAAGGTGAGAATTGTCCATAACAACCCGGCCAATCTGGGCAACCTAATCCAGAGTTTGTTAAACGAACAAAAGCTCCAAATACAATTAATTCAATAGTTAAAAAAAATGTAAAAAAAATTAATCTTCGGTATATATTAGTAATACAAGACATTAGAATTAACCAATATGTGAATTATAAATTAATGTTCTAATATCCTTACAAAGTTTAGTCCCATCTGGATTTTTAGGAGATCGTAAAGTTAAATTTCCAAGTGGATCAATTATCCAAATAGATTCAGTTAATAAGGATATATCTTTTAATTCAGAATTCCAAAGAATTAATTTTTGTAATTGTTCTATCTGAGCTCTAAGCATGATAGTGCCTTTGAAGGAATAAATTATATCTTCTGGTACTGTACCATCATCTACAATTAACCATACACGAATCAATCGACTAACATTCTTTCCTTGGCTAGCATGACAATTTCTAGATATAAAAAGTTTTTCTGCACATAATTCTTTACAAGAAGCTGAATCTATACTAAGAATCAACCATTTCCCCTTAAATATTTCAAAATTAAATAGATCTCCATTCAAAGTCTTAAAATCTAAATTTTTATATTCGTAAATAGAACTACGAGATTTAATTATTGTTCCATAATTGCTAGTTTTTTTAGGCCAATAAGCTGGATTTTTATATAGTATATAAGCACAAAAAATTGGAGCAATAGTTATCAACAGTGTCAAAGACACTGGGTTTAAGCAATTCTTTCTCAAAATTGAAAAAAATGATAATGAGGATGTTCTTATTAACATAATAAAGTTTCCTAATTTATTTTGGAAAGAAAGATTTATATCTAGTATCTTTTATTTTTTTCATAAAAATTATGAAAAAAATAAAAGATACAAACGCTAATGAGAACCATTGTATTGCATAGCCAATATTTTTGTGAAAATTAGTTGATGGTAAATTCCAATCTCTGATCAGTAAATCTTTATCCTCACTTGTTTGTTGTAAAATAACAGGCAGAAACGGCATTCCTAAAAATTCAGAGTAATCTTTAATCTCAAAGTTTTGTAAAATAGGGAAAATTTTGTTTTTTTCTGAAACAAAAGACTTAGATTCTTCTTTTGACTTATTGAATGGTAGCTCAAACAGGCGTGGTACATTTAATACTATCTTTCCTTTAATAGTAATCTCTACATCTAAATTGTTAGTAGGCAAAAATGATTCTGTTTTATCAGGAATTGTTCTTGGAAACCATCCACGTAATACAAATATAGAATATTTTTCATCAATTAATAATGGTGTACCAAGCCAATATCCAGGTATTCCTTTATAATTCCGATTTTCAATTAAGATACTTTTATTAAGCAACCATCGCCCTGTTGCTTTTGCATTTCTCCATGGATTTAATTGCTCATAAGGAGTATATTCAGATAGAATAATAGTATTGAGATTATTAGCTATGTCAATTTTTTCAAGAATGGATCGACGTTCGTTTGCTCTATCTAATTGCCAAAATCCAAGAAAAATCATTCCTAGAGTTATGAGAAATAAGAATATTAATGCCAGAAAATCTGACTTTGATAAAAAAATTTTACTCATGTAAATATCCTTATATTGAAAAGGAATTTAATGCGCATTTTGATATTTTTAATTTTTGTTTGTATTTTAATAAGTTTAGTATTTGCTTTAATATTTATTATAAAAGATAAGGGTTTACTAGATCGGTCTCTTATTGCATTAATAATTAGAATAAGTCTTTCTTTAAGTCTTTTTATTTTCTTGCTTTTAATGCATAAAATAGGTTTTATTTAAAAATTTAAAATAAGTTTACGTAATTTAAATTTTTAAATGATTAATATTTTTTAGTTATTAAAACCAATAAACAAAAAGATATAAGCCTAACCAGATTACATCAACAAAATGCCAATACCAAGCAACAGCCTCAAAAACAAAGTGTTTATTCTGTGTTAAATGTTCTTTCATTAATCGAATGAAGACTACTGTAAGCATTATTGTCCCAATAATCACATGGAATCCATGAAAACCTGTCAGCATGTAAAATAGAGATCCATAAATTCCAGAATTAAATTTTAGATTTAATTCTGAATATGCATGCATATATTCCAATATTTGGAATATAATGAAAGAAATTCCAAATATTATTGTTATAGCTAACCAAAAAGAAGATTGTTTACAATTGTTTTTTCTTAAAAAATTATGAGAAATTGTTATAGTTAAACCTGAAGTTAAAAGTAAAGCTGTATTAATCGTAGGTAACCAAAAAGCATTAACAATTTCAAATTGATCTACGATATTTCCTGGTCCTGAATTAGGCCATACAGCTTGAAAATTTGGCCAGAGAATAATTTTATGATCCAAATCTCCTAACCAAGGAATTGTAATATTTCTTATATACCACAAGGCTCCAAAAAATCCGAAAAAGAACATTATTTCAGAGAAAATAAACCATCCCATACCCCATCGGTAAGACATATCTATCCGAGATCCATATAATCCTTTTTGAGATTCTAAGATAGATTCATGAAACCAAAGATAAAGAACGATCAATAAACATATAAAACTGAATATAGTTATCCATTTTCCCAGGACAAAATTATTGACCCATCCAGATGCACCCAGACCTATTCCCAGAATAGATACAGACATTCTGATTGGTTGAGCTGAGCTGTTTGGTACAAAATAATATGGTGGTTCTATATTTTTGATAGAATGAATTTCATTCATAATGATTTTTAATCAGTAAGTTTATGCAATCCTGTTGCAATAATTATATGTCGCTAAATTGGCAAGTGTTACTAACAATAACACTAAACAAATACAGCAAATTATACCTATTAAAATAATGTAAGAATAGCTTGTTTTAGTGGCATCTTTTTGACAATCAAATTTTTTTCTAATACCTAAGAATCCCCATAGAACTATTTTTAATGTTCCTAAAAATTGTTTAATTATCATATTTGAATCTGTTAAAAATTATTTAATTAAGCATAAATTTCTGGCATAAAAAATATTGAAGATCCACGAAAAAACGTCCAAAAAAATACAAAAAGAACAAAAACAAATAGACTTAATCCTAGAATTCGATTACTAATTTTTCTGAAATTCATAGAAATTTACTTTGCAAAAATTATTTAACAAAAGGAGGATTTTCAAAAGTATGAAAAGGAGCTGGGGAGGGAACTGTCCATTCTAAACCATCTGCACCATCCCAAGGCTTCTCTGAAGCAATATCTCCTATTTGTCTATAACAACGTAGTACAGTGTACAAAAATATAAGCTGTGAGAATCCAAATAAAAAGGCTCCAATAGTAGATATTTGATGAAAAGTAGTAAACTGTGCTGCATAATCTACATATCGCCTTGGCATGCCTGCTAAACCTAAAAAATGCATAGGAAAGAAGGTTAAATTGAAAGAAATTAAAGAAGACCAAAAATGAAATTTTCCAAGACTCTCTTTATACATTCGGCCAGTCCATTTAGGTAACCAATAGTAGGTTCCTGCAAATAGAGCAAATAAAGACCCGGCAACAAGGACATAGTGGAAATGTGCTACAACATAATATGTATCATGAACTTGAATATCGATAGGAGCTGCAGATAAAATCAATCCAGTAAATCCACCTATAGAAAAAACAAAAATGAAACCTATAGAAAAAAGCATAGGTGTTTCAAAACTCATTGATCCACGCCACATTGTTGCAACCCAATTGAATACTTTAACACCTGTTGGTATCGAAATTAGCATTGTGGCATACATAAAATAAAGCTCACCAATGACAGGCATTCCAGTTGTAAACATATGATGAGCCCATACAATAAAGGATAAGACAGCAATTGATGCAGTTGCATAGACCATTGATGAGTAACCAAATAGTTTTTTTCTTGAAAAAGCAGGTACAATGGTCGATATAATTCCAAATGCAGGAAGTATCATAATATACACTTCTGGATGTCCAAAAAACCAAAATAAATGCTGATATAAGACAGGATCACCACCAGCCGATGCATTAAAAAAGGTTGTTCCAAAATGACGATCAGTAAGTATCATCGTAATAGCAGCAGCTAAAACGGGCAAAACAGCAATTAACAAAAAAGCTGTAATTAACCAGGTCCAACAAAATAATGGCATTTTCATTAAAGTCATTCCTGGTGCTCTCATATTTAAGATGGTAACAATTATATTGATCGCCCCCATAATTGATGATGCTCCCATTATATGCATCGCAAAAATTCCTAAATCCATTCCAGGCCCCATTTGTATAGATAAAGGAGCATACAATGTCCATCCAGCAGCAGGAGCTCCACCTGGAACTAAAAATGAACTTATAAGCATAAATCCAGCAACAGGGAGCAGCCAGAAACTAAAATTATTCATTCTGGCAAATGCCATATCCGAAGCTCCAATATGCATTGGAATCATCCAATTAGCAAATCCTACAAAAGCTGGCATAATTGCTCCAAAAACCATAATTAAGCCATGCATAGTTGTAAATTGATTAAATAATTCGGGTTGAAAAAATTGTAATCCGGGTTCAAATAATTCTGCTCGTAATAACAATGCTAATGATCCACCTAACAAAAGCATAAAAAATGAAAATATAAGATACATTGTGCCAATATCTTTATGATTTGTTGCTAATAACCATCTTTTCCATCCAATAGGCATCTCATGATGATGCATCTCGAATCTATTATGTTTATATGTAAAATTTTCATTGGATATGCTCATGAGAGCTCCTTTCTGTTGAAAGCCAATTCAATTAAAAACAAAAAATAATTAATGTGCTTTCTCAATTTCTTTTGGTAAAACGATAGGATCTAAGCCCTTTCCTTGGTTTGTCCAAGCATGACGTATAAAAGTAATTACAGCGGAAATTTCCACATCATTAAGTTGATTTTCAAATGCTGCCATAGCAGTACCAGGTTTTCCCTTTAAAACAACATCAATTTGATTTTCTTTTTTTCCAAGAACAATTTTTGTTCCATCTAATGATGGAAATACACCTGATAATCCTCTACCAGTTGATTGATGACAAGCAATACAATTGCTCTCATATACTGTTTTTCCTCGAGAAATTAGCTCTTCTTTTGTCCAATTTTTATTTGGATCATCAGCTAAATCTAACAATTTTTTCTTTTGAAAAAGAACCCATTTTTCATAATCAGATTCAGATATTGCTTCTACAACGATAGGCATAAAAGCATGATCCTTTCCACAAAGCTCCGCACACTGGCCACGATAAAGCCCTGGTTTTTCAGCTCTAAACCAAGTATCACGCAAAAATCCAGGAATTGCATCTTGTTTGACGCCAAAGTCAGGTACCATCCAAGAATGAATGACATCAGCAGATGTTATCATGAGTCGGACTTTCTTATTTATAGGAACAACAATATTATTATCTACTTCCATTAAATAATATTGACCTTTTTGTTCACGATTTTCAATTTGAGAGCGAGGTGTTGACAAATTTGACAAAAATTTAATACCAGTAGCTGTCCCATCTAGATATTCATAACCCCATTTCCATTGAAACCCTGTCACTTTTATCGTGAGATCCGCGCCAGTAGTATCTTTCATTGCTAAAACTGTTTTTGTAGCTGGTATTGCCATGCCAATAACTATAAAAAATGGGATAATTGTCCACGCTATTTCAACGCCGATATTTTCATGAAAAGTTGATGCTTTATAACCTTTTGATTTTCTATGTGCCCAAATAGAATAAAACATTACACTGAAAACAATAATAAAAATTACAGCACAAATACTAAGTAATATCCAATGCAAATTAGCAATTTCTTGAGAGATTTTTGTTACCCCTCGATGTAAGTTGAGCTGATTGACCTTTGGTCCACCAGGCATGTCCAGAATTTCTGCATTTGCTAAATTAAGAGTTATCACGGCTATTAAAATACCGAATATCCCTTTTAACATCTTTTATAATCCTTATTTCGTAAAATAAAATTTTTATTTTTGCTTTATAAACTAGAATCATGTATATAAAGTGTAAAATTAATTAAAAGAAACCTAAACTCATTGCTAAATCCTTTCATTATAGCGCTATTAATATTTTATAGATATATCCAATCAAAATATATTTCTTACTTAATAAAAATTACTCATTCGAATAAATTCACACAAAATCTTTTTAAGATTGAAGTGCTTTGTTCTTAAAAAATACAAATTTAAAAGAAAATTGTAAAATTTTAGTTATTAGCAGATAAAATCTTTTTCATTTTTTTCATAGCTGCTACTTCTATTTGACGGATTCTTTCTGCTGAAACTCCGAATGTTAAAGCTAAATCATGCAATGTAGGAGCATTATCATCTTGCAACCAACGAGATTCAATAATGTGACGAGATCGCAAATCTAATGATTCTAATGCTTGATTTATTCCCTCATTTTGTAATGTATCTTGATTGCGACGACCTAGAACATATATAGGTTCTTCTCTTCTATTATCAGATAAGCAATAATCTGCAGAGTATTTATCATCAGGTTGATTTTCAATTGAAAGATCTCTTCCTGAGAGTCGAACTTCCATTTCGCTAACTTCATGAGGCCGAACATTTAATTTTTGAGCTATATAATTAACTTGCTCGGAATTTAAGGTTTGTCCATCAGGACGCATTTTTCGAAGATTAAAAAAAAGTTTTCTTTGTGATTTAGTTGAAGCAATTTTTACTAGACGCCAATTTCTAACAATAAATTCATGTATTTCTGCTTTTATCCAATGGATCGCAAAAGATACAAGTCGAACACCCCTTTCAGGATTAAAACGTTTAACTGCTTTCATAAGTCCTATATTTCCTTCTTGAATCAAATCAGCATGAGGAAGACCATATCCTAAATATTGCCTAGCTACTGAAACAACTAATCTTAAATGAGAAAGTACTAATTTTTTTGCTGCGTCTATATTCCATCATCATGAAACTTTTTAAAAAGTTCAATTTCTTGTTCATACGTTATAATAGGTATGCGATTTATTGATGAGATATAAGCTTCAATTGTCCCTAATGCCCCTAAATTAGAATCAGAATTTAATTTAGAAATATTTCGGTCAAAAGAAGTTAAAGGATTATGTAATTTATCCATTGATATTATCTTCCCTTCAAAAATTGTATGAGCTTAATATTTTTAAACTTTAACAGTTTGGATAAAAATCTGCGAACTTTCATAAGATATTGAATTTAAGTATAAAGTTTTTAAAATATCCTAAGCATCAAGATTTTAATTGTTGGATATTTAAATTATATAGCTTGGAATTGATTAAAAATTAATCAATTTTAATTTGGATTTGATATCTTGAATAAAAATAAAGTTATATAATGCACAATATTAATTAAAAATACTTAGAATATTGATCAAAAAATAATTTTTGATGTATTTGATTGATTTAATTTTTTAATTGGTTGACATAATAAGTTCAATACAAAAATATTTGTAAATACGAATCTTAAAAAATAACAGATTTTTTATTAATTGAATTTAATTAATTTTTTAAAAATATAATATGAGTTCTAATAATTCTCTTGATTTTATTCATTTTGTAATAAAAGAAAATATTTTGAAATTTGGTTCATTTAAAGTTAAATCTGGTCGATATAGTCCTTATTTTTTTAATTCAGGTCTATTTAATAATGGAATTTCAATATCTAGTTTAGCCAATTTTTATGCAAAAACCTTACTGCATTCAAATATTAAATTCGATGTATTATTTGGTCCTGCTTACAAAGGCATTCCATTGGTAACTGCAACAGCAATGATGTTAGGAAATTTTAATAAGATATCAAAAAGCAATTATTCCATAGGATTTGCATTTAATCGAAAAGAGGAAAAAAATTATGGAGAAAAAGGATTAATCATAGGTCATCCGTTAAAAGGAAAGGTTGTTATTGTTGACGATGTAATTACAGCCGGAAATTCAGTAGCTAAATCAATAGAAATGATCCGTTCTTATGGAGCTGAGCCTGTTGCAGTTTTAATTGCCATTGACCGAATGGAACGTTATAAGATAAACAATATTTTATCAAAAAACTCTGCTTCTGAAGAAATAACAAAAATATATGGTATACCTGTTCTATCCATTGCTTCTATTTTAGATATTTTACAGATTATAAAAAATGATAAAATTCTTATGAAACACTATAATTCCATTATTGCTTATTTACTAAAATACGGGATTGTTCATCAAAAATAAAAATTTCCCCCCATTCTACGTTTATAGAATCTTTTTATTGTTTATTAAACTTTCTAATTTTTCTTTAATGGACTTTTGAATTGTTTGAGGATTGACCTTTCCTTTTGTTTCTTTCATAGCTTTTCCAACTAATGAGTTAAAAACTTTTTTCTTACCTAAAATATAGTCCTCAACAATAGAAGCGTTATTTGATAAAACTTTATCTAAAATCGGGTTAATTATTTCAAGATTATTAATTTGTTGTAAATTGTAAGCTTTAATAATTAAGTCCACATTGCAATTATATTCTCCTGTCCACATAATTTTGAATATTTTTCGAGCAATTTGATTTGAGATAGTACCATCAATAATTTTCAGAATTAAATTAGCTAAATTTTGACTAGAAATACATGAATTTAACAAATCATACTTATCTGAATTAAGAATTGTAGGAATTTCATTAAGAATCCATTTAGCGCAAAGATTCTCATTACCTTTTGGAAGTAATTTTATAGTTGATTCAAAATAATTCGTAATTAAATAATTTGAAGTAAGTTGTGAAGCTTCATATCGAGATAAAGCATAATTTGATTCAAAAAGAAGGAATTTTGAGATTGGTAATTCAGGTATAGTTAGTTTAACTTGATCAATCCATTTTTCTGGAATATTTATTTTAGGCAAATCAGGATCTGGAAAATAAAGATAATCATATGCATTTTCCTTATTCCTCATGCTATAAGTTTGATTGCGTTCCGGATTATATAAACGAGTTTCTTGTATAAGTTGATTGCCACTAGTAATAGATTTTATTTGTCGATTGGTTTCAAATACAATCGCTCGTTCTAAAAAACGAAAAGAATTAAGATTTTTTATTTCTGTACGTACTCCTAGTTTTTTAGTTCCTTTTAATCGGACTGATATGTTCAGATCAAAACGGAATGAACCCTTTTCCATATTGCCATCACATATATTTAGCCACATAACTAAATTATGCAAAGCTTTGGCAAAAGATACTGCTTCTGAAGCTGAACGAATATCTGGTTTAGTAACAATCTCTAAAAGAGGTAATCCTGCTCTATTTAAATCGATTCCTGTTCCAGGAAGATTATTATTGCTTTTTAAAAAATATTCATTATGTATAGATTTACCTGCATCTTCTTCTAAATGAGCTCTTTCTAGTTTCACAGTTTTTACTTGTTCATCACATATAAAAGAGATTGTTCCATTTTGAAGAATTGGATTCTGAAATTGGCTAATCTGATAACCTTTTGGTAAATCAGGATAAAAATAATGTTTGCGTTCAAAAACAGAATTCTTCTGTATGGTCGCGCCAATAGCTAAGCCAAATCGAATAGCTAATTCGATTGCATATTTATTTACTGTTGGCAAGCTCCCAGGTAAAGCTAAATCAACAAAAGCAATCTGTGTATTTGGATCAGAACCGAATAATGTAATACTATCTGAGAATATTTTAGATTTTGTAGCTAATTGAACGTGAATTTCAAGACCAATAATAACTTCCCATTTCATAATGTTAGATAACACCTTTTTTTGGAAATTTTTGGTGCCAATCTGTTATATTTTGATACCAATTAGATATTGTTAATAAAAAACCCTCTTTAAAATAATTTCCTATAAGTTGCAAACCTATAGGTCTAATTGAATTAATTCCACCAAAACCACAAGGTATAGACATTGCAGGGAGACCTGCAAGACTTGCTCCAAGCGTATAAATATCAGTTAACCAATCTGATATTGAATCATTAATATCTTCATGAATATTTTTTGAAATATTTGGAGTAACAGGTCCAATGATAATATCACATTGATATGAAAAGGCATCTTGAAAATCTTTTGTTATCATTTTTCGAAGTTTATTAGCTTGTAAGTAATAATCATTAAAATAATTTTGAGATAGAACAAATGTTCCTGTAAGTATGCGACGCTTAACTTCATTTCCAAAACCCTCAGCTCGTGACCTTGATATCATTTTTTCTAAATTATTGTAGTTCTTACACCGATGACCATATCTAACTCCATCATATCGAGCAAGATTACTTGATGCTTCAGCCGAAGAAATAATGTAATAAGCTGGAATAGAAAATTTTGTATGGGGTAATGAGATGTTTACTCTCTTTGCTCCTAATTTTTCAAATTGAATAAGTGCGGATTCAATAGCATTGAAAATCTCAGTAGAAAGGTCTTCACAGAAATATTCAGAAGGAATACCAATTCGCAAACCATCAAGAGGTTTACTTTTAGAGAAAGCATTAAAATCTTTTTCTGATTGATAAAAATCATTGCGTATTCTGCCAGGTTGATTTAATTTATCATTGCAATATTGGAGACTAGTAGGATCTTTTGGATCAAATCCACTCATTGAATCAAGTATTTCAAGCAAATCTTGACTACTTAAAGCAATTGGACCAGCCTGATCTAAACTAGATCCAAAAGCAATCATACCAAACCGTGAGATTGTTCCATATGTAGGTCTAATTCCACTAACACCACACATTGCCGCTGGTAATCTTATAGAACCTCCTGTATCAGTAGCTGTTGCAGCATATACTAAACGAGCAGCTACAGCTGCAGCGCTACCACCAGAAGAACCTCCTGGAGTAGCATTACTATCCCATGGATTTTTTACTGGACCAAAATAAGAATTTTTATTATTTGATCCCATACCAAATTCATCACAATTAAGTTTTCCAAAAGATATAGCACCAGCTTGCATCAATTTTTCCACAATCGTTGCATTAAAAGGACTAATATAGTTTTTCAGCATTTTGCTTGCTGCTGTTGTTTTCCAACCTTTTGTAACAAAAATATCTTTATGTGCAATAGGTATTCCTGTTAAAGAGCTTGCTGTACCATTAGAAATGGATAAATCTGCTTTTTTTGCCTGATCAAGAGTTAGCTCCTCATCAATATTAATGAAGCAATTAAGCTCAGCTGATTTATCAATTTTAGAAAGGGTATCTTTTGCAATTTCCACAGCACTGATATGACCTTCTAAAAGCGCTTTCTTTAAACTACTTATTTGTAAAAGCTGTTGATCTAGGTTGAAAATTTCTTTCATGAATTTTTTATAACTTTAGGCACTAAGAATAAATTCTCTTGTATTTCAGGTGCATTTTTAAATATTTCTTGGAAAACTTTTTTAGAATTCATATTATTAGGAATATCATCTCTAAAACGTAGATTCTGATTATTGTTTGATGAACAAGTAAAATTTGAAAGTATTGGATGATCTATTTCCTTAATTTCAATTGATTGAATTAGGTTAATCAATTTGATAATAGCATTTAAATCTTTTTGAAAAAAAGCTTCTTCACTAGGCAATAGGTCAATTTTTGCCAAATTAGCAATTTGCTTTAAAATATGATCATTAATGGTATTCATAATTTTTTTAGAATCAATTACCGAATATCTTTGTTAAATAAATTTAAAAAATTGATCTGTTTTGATTAATTACTGAAATTAAGATTGCTTATCTTATCAAAAATATTATTTTATATAATGATAATTTACATTTTTATTATAGTATACAATCGATTCAATTATAGGTTATAGTGATCTAGATATTTTTTAACTGCTAATAATGTGTTAACAATAAATTTGTATGTTCAATTTTCTGCGCAGGTATTTTTCTAATGATATGGCAATTGATCTTGGAACTGCTAATACGCTAATTTTTGTTAAAAACAAAGGTATTGTTTTAAATGAACCATCAGTTGTTGCTATTCGTCATGAAGGACATCATGGTAACAAGAGAATAATTCAAGCTGTTGGTCAAACAGCAAAACAAATGCTTGGCAGAGTACCAGTAAATATTGAAGCTATTCGTCCAATGAAAGATGGTGTAATTGCAGATTTTACTGTAACTGAACAAATGCTTAAACGATTTATAAAAATGGTGCAACCCAGAGGTATGCTAGCTCCAAGTCCACGCATTGTCATTTGCGTGCCTTGTGGATCCACACAAGTGGAAAGACGCGCAATACGGGAATCTGCACTTGGAGCTGGAGCTTCTCATGTATATTTAATTGAGGAGCCAATGGCAGCTGCCATTGGAGCAGGCCTTGGTGTTTCTGATGCCAATGGTTCTATGGTAGTTGATATTGGAGGAGGAACAACCGAAGTTGCTGTAATTTCTCTTGGTGGAATGGTTTATAAAGGTTCAGTAAGAGTTGGGGGTGATAAATTTGATGAAGCTATTGTAAATTATATTCGTCGAAACTATGGAATGTTAATTGGAGAACCTACAGCTGAGTTAATTAAGAAAGAAATTGGTTCAGCATTTCCGGGATCTGAATCACGAACAATTGAAATAAAAGGAAGAAATTTAGCTGAAGGAGTTCCCAGAAGTCTTTCTATTTCTTCTAATGAAATTTTAGAATCACTTACCGATCCCATTAATCAAATTATTTCAGCTGTTAAGATAGCCTTAGAAAAAACTCCTCCAGAATTAGGAGCTGATATTACCTATAAAGGTATTGCTCTTACAGGAGGAGGAGCTTTGTTGCGAGATTTAGACCGTTTATTACAAGAAGAAACTGGGTTACCAGTAATTGTTGCTGATGATCCATTAAAATGTGTAGTTAGAGGTTGTGGAGAAGCTTTAGGATATTTAGAAAAATTAGATTCTATATTTATTAACGAATAAAAAATTCATAGAGACTTATTTTTTTAGATATAGATTTTATAGGTATTATTTCATTACCAAAATATTGGAATGTTCACTTGGAACATTCATGCAGAAAAAATATATTCCTAATTTATTTCACCATGGTATATCTGTTTTTGCTAAATTTCTATTGTTAGCAACAGTATCTGTGTTGTTACTTTTAATTGATAGTAAATACTCTTTTTTTGATCCTCTTAGAAAAACTATTTCTTCAATCATCTATCCATTTCAAAGAATTGTGCTTATACCTAAACATGCATTTAAAAAAATTAATGATTGGATAGAAATTGCAAATTCTATAGATTATAAAAGTGAAATTTTACAACAACAAAAAATTAAACTAATAGAACTTATGGTTCATAAATTACAAATTACAGAAGAAAACAATGAGCTAAAACGATTGCTTGGAATTAAAAAACTTTCAAAACAGATTCCTATAGCTGTAGAGGTTTTCTATGAACCAAATAAATTTTTTAATCATCGATTGATAATTAATCAAGGTAGTAAATCTGGTTTAGATATAGGTATACCTATAATTGATGAATATGGTTTAGTAGGTCAGATTGTTCGAATTTCCTCAATGACATCAGAAATTGCTCTAATAGGTGAGAGTAACACATCAATACCAGTTAAAAATTCACGTAATGGATTGAGATTAATAGCTTTTGGAAGTGGAAGTTTAAGGAAATTAGAGATACGTTATTTATCAGAAAATTCTGATATTAAAATAGGAGATGTTTTTGTTACAAGCGGTATAGGTGGAATTTTTCCTCCAGGTTTACCTGTTGCAAAAGTCACTGAAATTCAAATTGATAAGATATCTGGATTTAAACTAGCTGTATTAGAAGGTTTTTCTTTTCCTGAAAATCATCGATATTTTTTAGCACTAAAAACTGTTTTCGAAAATGACAATTCCGAAAATTCTTAAATATTGAAAGCAAAAATCAGGATTAAATAATACATGAGTGATATGAATAATAAATTATCAAAAATATCTAAAACTAATAAATTTAACGAGTTTACAGCAGAAATATCATATATTAACTTTTTTTGGTGTTCGGTTATAGTAGGTTGGATATGCTCTTTATTACCTGGAATATTTTTATTTAGTTTTTCTGATTCATTACTTATAGTTATGATATTTTGGTATATTTATGATCCATCTCGAATAGGTTTAGTTACTGCTTTCTTATTTGGTATATTAGAAGATATATACAAAGTAAATTTATTAGGAGAGAAGGCTTTTTTTTATATATTAAATTTATATTTAGTTGAATTATTTCGAATTCGTTTCTTACGATTTGGACTTTTAATTCAAATTTTATATTTATTCTCAATCCTTTCTTTTTCAAAATTAATCAGTTGGATTTTGGCGATTTGTTTATATAGTTATGAAAGGAATTTTCAATGGTTTTATGGGATTTTTTTACCAACAATTATTTTATGGTCATTACTAAGATATATACATCATAAGAAAATTTCTTTGACAGAATTATAATTCTCTTTTCTAATTTTTAATTATTTATGTTTTCTTATTTATATTTAGAAAATAATTTTCAGATAAAGAAAAGTTTTCATTTACGCATATTCATCAGCATATTTATTATTATTTTATGCTTTGTAATACTTATTACAAGATTTTGGTACCTCCAAGTCGTTCTCCATGACGATTTAACTGAAAAAGCTAATTTTAATCGTGTTAACATACGGAAAATTCAACCTCCTAGAGGACAAATCCTAGATAGGAATGGAAAAATTTTAGCTTGTAATTATCCTGCTTATGGATTGGATATTATTCCAAGATTGATTGATAAATCTGATAATTTTATGGAACGATTAAATCCTATGATACACATCAGTATATCAGACCAGAAACGGTTAAAACGTCAAATTGGAGAGTCTAATCGTTATATGAAACTTTCACTGCGTAATAATCTTAGTGAAACTGAAGCTTCTTGGTTTGCAGCTCATTCATTTGAATTTCCTGGAATAGAATTAAGAGCCTATTGGTCTAGGGACTATCCTCAAAAGTCAATTGGAGCGCATGTGGTTGGTTATGTTGGTCGCATTACAGATTCTGAGCTTAAAAAAATAGAATTAGAAGGTATGTTAAATAACTATAGGGTTACAGATTTTATTGGAAAGAGAGGAATAGAAAAAATCTGTGAAACTACACTACATGGAAAAATAGGCATAGAAGAAATTGAAGTCAATTCATCAGGTAAGCCAATAAGGACATTAAGATATGTGAACCCTGAGCCAGGAAAAGATATTATTTTATCAATTGATATTGAATTACAGCGTATAGCAGATCAAGCTTTTGGTAACCAACGTGGTGCATTAGTTGCTATTTGTCCTAATACTGGAGAAATATTAGCTTTTGTTTCTAAACCATCATTTGATCCAAATTTATTTGTTAATGGTATCAGTTTAGAGGATTGGAAAAAGATTAACTCCTCTCCTGATTATCCATTGGTAAATAGAGCTTTGTATGGAACATATCCTATTGGTTCTACTTATAAACCTTTTGTTGCATTAGCTGCCCTTGAATTAGGTAAACGAAACGCAATAGACCAAATTCCTGATCCTGGATATTTCGAATTTGGAGGAAGAAAATTTCGGAATTCTGGTGGAACTGCTTACGGTATGACAGATATGCATCGTGCTATTGTTTTATCGTCTGATACCTATTTTTATTCACTTGGACCAGAAATTGGAGTAGATGCTTTGCATGATTTTCTAAAGCAATTTGGATTTGGTCAAATCATTGGAATTGATTTAGATGGAGAAAGATCAGGAATTTTACCTTCTACCGAATGGAAAAAAAAAGCTTATAAAGATAAAAATGACCAACGTTGGTATATAGGAGAAACTATCTCGCTTACAGTTGGACAAGGTTATAATTCATTTACATTGTTACAATTAGCTCAAGGAACAGCTATATTAGCTAATGGAGGTTTATATAAAAAGCCTCATTTGATTTCTGCAATTAAAAAATGTGGATCTAATGAAATTGAAGAAGTTATTCCTATTACTAATTATCAAATACCTTTGAAACCAGGAAATGTTGATGCCATTAAAATGGCTATGAGAGATGTAATACGTTATGGAACAGCACGACGAGCATTTTCAGGAGCAGCTTATTTAGCAGCTGGAAAAACAGGTACAGCCCAATTATATAGTTTGCGTGATGGATATTATAGAGCAATAGATGAACGTCTTCGTGATCATTCTCTGTTTATAGGTTTTGCTCCAATATATAATCCAAAAATTGCAATTGCAGTGATTGCTGAAAATGCTGGATGGGGAGCAAATGTAGCTGCCCCAATTGCTCGAAAAGTCTTTGATCATTGGTTGATAACAACAAAAAATTATGGAAACTTTTAAAGCTAACAATTACAAAAAGATTTTTACAAAATTAATAAATAAACTTGATTGGCCTTTGTTATTCATCGTAATTCTTTTTATTCCGTTAAGTTTAGTTATAATTTCATCTGCAGTAGGTAGTACAGATTGGCGTATAGAAGAACAATTTAGAAATTTTTTAATTGCTTTTTCTGCTATATTATTTGTAGCTATTATTGATCATGAAACATTAATTAAATTATCCCCTATATTTTATATGGTAGGATTATTTTTACTGTTATGTGTTGAGTTTTTTGGGGAGACTAGCAAAGGAGCAACTCGTTGGTTAAATATAGGCATTGCTCGTATTCAACCATCGGAAATTCTAAAAATATCCGCTCCCATGTTTTTAGCGTGGTACTTTCATCATTGTCAAAGAGGAATCTCCAAATTAGATTTTTTTATTGCAATTACCCTTCTTATTATACCATGTTTCCTAATTGTCTTGCAACCAGATTTAGGAACCGCTTTACTTGTTTTTATTGCTGGGGTTTATGTAATTTATTTTTCAGGCTTATCTTTTAAATTTTTATTTATACCTATTAGTATAGGGATATTAATTTTCTTAATGGTTTATGCATATCAAGATCAATTATGCAAACCTGAAGTAAATTGGTTTTTATTACATAAATATCAGAAAAATAGAATTTGTACATTATTGGATCCTAATTCAGATCCTTTGGGAAAAGGTTTCCATACCGCTCAATCGGTTATTGCTGTTGGATCAGGTGGATTATATGGCAAAGGATATAAAAAAGGAACCCAAACTCAGTTAAATTTTATTCCAGAAAGAGCTACAGATTTTGTATTTTCTGTATTTGCAGAAGAATTTGGTTTGTATGGTAGTATTTCTTTAATTTTTTTGTATGGACTTCTCATTATTCGTGGATTTTTCATTGCAATTCATGCTAAATCAGAATTTGGTCGATTATTGGTAGCTGCATTAACTATGATGATTTTTACTTATGTATTTGTAAATTTAGGCATGGTTACAGGAATTTTACCAATAGTTGGAATTCCTCTTCCATTTGTAAGTTATGGAGGAACAGCATTGCTTACAATGGGAATTTCTTGTGGAATAATGATGAATGTTAGTAAGCATAAGCGATTAATATATTAGATATAAAAATTCGATTGTTTTTTATATCCAACCTAGCCATTTCCAATAAGTTATGCTGAATAATACCATAACAAGGTATCCTATTACAGTAATTAAAATTCCAATTGTCGCAAATTTTTTTGCGTTAAAGGTTCCTGTGCTCATGCAAATCATATTTTGAGGAGCATTAATTGGAAGTATAAATCCATAACTTGTTGAAAAACCAAGCAGCATTATCAAACCAGTCCAGTCAAAGTCGTAAGGAATAGCTGTTAGTACTGCAATCATAATTGGTAATATTGAAGAAGCGAGTGCAGTTGCGCTAGCAAATCCTAGATGGATAATAATTAAAAAGGCACTTAAAATAGAAAAAATTTTCCAGGATTCAAGTTGATCTAATCCAATGATTAATATTACTTGTTCTCCTAACCATTGAGCAGCTTGAGTACTCAATAAAGCTGATCCAAGACTTATTCCAACTCCAAATACCATGAGGGTTCCCCATGGAACACGAGCTTGAATATCTCTCCAAGACATTACACCAAATTTAGGTAAAATTAAAAATATTAAGCCTAAATATGTTGTAGATGTTGTATCAAATTTATGGAGTTTTCCTTCTGTAAACCAAAGACAAAGCAATAAAAACGAAACAAATAGTAACCTTTTTTGTGATGAGGTTATTGGTCCTAAATTTTCCAAAGAATGATTCTGTATATCTTTATTGAGAAAAGAATTATTTTTTTCTGGCGGTAATATTTTGATAACAATCATAACTAAAATGACTGACATCATTAGAGACCAAGGAGCTCCTGCAATGAACCAATCGGACCAGGTAACTGTTTTTCCTAAAATTTTTTCCATAAATCCTACAGTAAGTAAATTTTGAGCAGCAGCAGTTTTAATTCCGATATTCCAAATACCTGTAGCGTGGGCAACAATAATCATGATACCAGCAGAAATATTTGAATTTTTATTTATATTTAAAGCTGTAATGACTCCCATCATAATTGGAACTATTGCTGCACTACGCGCAGTAGAGCTAGGAACAAGTAAACTCAGAACAATTGTTACTATAATGCTTCCAATCATTATTCGCTTTGTACTAATTCCAATCTTTGTCAATGTAATAATTGCAATTCTTTTATCTAACCCAGTAAAATTCATAGCTGATGCAATAAATAATGCTCCAGCTACTAAAGCTAAGGCAGAATTAGAAAATCCAGCAAGTGCAATTGTCATTGCACAAGATGTTCCATATATCTCATTTGAATTTTCCAAAGTTGGAGAAGTTCCTAATAAAAAAGCAATTAATGTTGTTATTATGATTGCACTTACTTCGTAAGAAACTGCTTCAGATATCCAAATGATTATCGAAAAAGCTAATATAGCCAGCATTCGATGACCGGCAATTGGTAGAGTGCTGGATAATGGAAGATAAAGAATTCCAATAAGTGTAAAAATTCCTAAAATCAATCCAATTGGAAGAGATCTTTCTTTAATTATCCGCATAGCAATCGAAATTGATCCTGTCATATATATCCTTTAATTCAATTATTCAATCAGTAACAGAGTTATAATTTTTTACAATTGCGATTGTATTCGACGAATAAAATTTCGAACTTTTTAATAGATTTATTTTATAAAAAGGAAGTAAAAAATCATTTTTAATAAATTTTTTTGAAGAATAAAGATTAACCAACATATTTCAAAATTCATTTTTTCTAAAATTGGGTAAAATCTTTATTTCCATATTATTTTTGTCCCCGTTGAGTTTTTATTAAATAATACTTCAGAAAGTAAACAATGTTTTACTCGACCATCTACTATGTGAACTGATCCAACACCATTCTTTGCTGCATTTAAGGAAGATTGTATCTTTGGTATCATTCCATCAGAAATGGTACCATTTTCAATAAGTTTATCGATGCTTGTTAATGATAAATGAGTTAACAAGGACCCATTTTTATCTACAACACCTACTGTATTTGTCATTATTAATAAAATTTCAGCCTTGAGAACCTCTGCAATTTTTGCAGCAACTATATCCGCATTAATATTATATGCAGTTCCCGATTCACAATATCCAATAGGTGAAATAACAGGAATCAATTGGTTATTTTGCAAAGTTTTAATAAATGATTCATTAATAAAAGTTATTTCTCCAACAAATCCTATGTCGATTTTTGATAGTGGTTCTTCATTTTTTATTAATTTTTTTGCCTGAATTAAATTGCCATCTTTACCTGTTAATCCAATAGCTTGTGCACCAAATTGATTAATATTCATTACGATATCTTGTTGTACTTGACCCCTAGAACCCATTCTACTACCTCTATTGTTTCAGCATCTGTGATTCTAATTCCATTAACAAATTTTACTTTCTTTCCAATTCGATTAAGAGCTTTTTCAATTTGAGGAGCCCCTCCATGAACTACAATTGGATTTAAACCTAGAAATTTTAGGAAAGCAATATCATGAGCAAAACTATTTTGTAAAGATGAATTCATCATTGCATTCCCCCATATTTAATAACAATTGTCTTTCCATGAAGTTTCCTTATGGAAGGAAAGATTTCAGAAAGAATTGAAACTTTTTCAAGAGAAGACATAAGTTTTGTATTTGAATCGCTAATCATAAAATTGTAAGTAAAAATTGAATAGTTATAATTTTAATAATGAGAAAATTCAGTATTCTAATGTAATTCTAAAATTTTAAAAGCTAATTTTTTAAATAAAAATTCAAAAAATAGAAAAAGATTTTTGATACTAATTTAGAAAGCAGTAAAATGATACATTTTTCTAGAATTCTAATTTTGTTTTAAGCATATTTCTTGATATAAGATTTCAAAAAATTCAATATTATGATTTCTATCATATCAATTTAGTAATTTGTTTTTCTTTTCTTAAAAAAAATAAAAACAGAGTTAATGAATTTTATGAGATTTAACTTTAGAGAAATTAGATAAACCTAATCGATTAGCTTCTTCTTGACTAATATATTCGAAAAATTTAACAACTTGATTTACCCCATTTATGTTAGAAACTATTAATGCTGCTTTCTTTCCTTCTTCATGAGTTACTAATCCCATTAAATAAACAGTATCTCGATCAATAACAGCATTTATTATTCTATATTGCATTTTAGCACTTAAAATGGATTTAATTTTAGATTCTATCCAAGTCTCACTGGATCTTTGAGCTATACTAGCAATAGGTCTAATTTTCATCTGATTATTGACAGAGATAACATTTTCAACTGACTGAGCTAGTGTAGTTGCAATCTTTTTAGACTGTTCACTGTCTACATCCCCAGTTAATAATAATCTGCGATTATAAGAATTAGCAATAATACGATTTGTATTATGATTTAATTTTTTCATAACTCTTTTTCCTATTTTTAACTCAATATTTTTATCTTCAAGCTGGGTTCCAGCTGTTCGACGGTCAGAAACTACAATAGCAGCAGTCACTGCTGCGCTTCCAATAATAACTGGAGTACATGCTCCTATAGCAAGAAAGTTAGAAATATAGAAAATATTAAGAAATATAAATTTTGTAATGTTTTTAGGTAATATAAACATCATTCGAGTTCCATGATTAATAGTTATCTTATTGCTGTTAATAGAAAATTAAATAGCGATTAATTTCCTATTAATGATATTTTTAAATTGTAAAATACAGTTAAATTGTATTTAGTTTAACTATAATAAATGTGGTAAAAGAATTGATCAAAAATCAGTAAACATGTTTACTTTAATTTTTAAAAATATAAATATCAATTAATGATGTAATTAAGTATTTTGAATAATAAAGAATTTCATTTTCTATTCCAAAATTGACAATAAATACTGAACTAATTTTTAATTATGAATACTTTTTCAAAAAAAAATGAAATTCTTTTTAAAATTTTTGATCGATTAGAAAATCAATCCTGGCCAGATTCTTCTCTTTATGTAGTAGCTACTCCAATTGGAAATCTAGCAGACATGAATCTAAGAGCTTGGGAAGCATTAATGCGTGCTGATTTTATTGCGGTTGAAAATATGCGTGTTAGTCGAATTTTACTGGATTTTTGGGGGATAAAAACTCCATTAATTATTGCTAATAAACATAATGAAGCAACTGTTGCAGAACTTATTTGTAATTATCTGCAAAAGAGAAATAGGTTAGCATTAATTTCCGATGCAGGAGCTCCTGGTATTAGTGATCCAGGAGGACGTATTGTTTCTTTAGTAAGAAAATTTGGATATAGAGTTATACCTATTCCAGGAGCGAATTCTGTTGTTACAGCTTTAATGGGCAGTGGTATTACTACAGATAAAAATCCATCTTATGCTTTTGCTGGATTTATACCAAAAAGATATTCAGAAAAAATTAGTTGGTTGCGTTTTTGGTGTAATTTTTCAATACCTATAGTTATGTTTGAAACTCCAAAAAGATTGATACATAGTTTGGAAGATTTATTACTCATTTGTGGACAATCTCGATTATTAACTATAGCACGAGAATTAACTAAATGTTTTGAACATATTAGTAGTTTAAAATTGGGTGATATTCAAGAATGGGTACACAAAGAGAAAAATCAGCAGAGAGGGGAATTTGTTTTAATTTTACACCCAATAGAGCATAATATACAGCAAAAATACCCGGAGAAATTTGATTTTAAAATTGATTCCCTTTTAAATATTCTTTTGGAAGAAATGTCTATTCCGAATGCTGTAAAAATAGCAATTAAGTTAACAGGCTTATCACATAAAGATTTATATGCACAGGCACTTATGTGCAAAAATCATAATAATATAAGAAATTATAAAGAGACTTAATTTATAATTTCTGTTTTTGATTTCAAGCGTTAGCAAAACAATGGAATATTAAATTCTAAAAATGTATATTTTATCTTTGATAAATTGCTCATATTTTATAATAGGAGAATACATTAAATTTAGTGATCGGGATTATAAATAAAATGGGCAATCTATTATTATAAAATGCTAAACTAATTTCCCTGTTGTAAGCATTCGATGAACTATGAATTGCTCTTTTTCTATTATTAATGCTTTTCTCAGTATTTTACTTGATAAAATCTGAGCAAATGTTGCTAGAATATCTAAATGATATGCTGTTGCTTTTTCTGGAATTAAAAGAGCTAAAACTAATTTAACAGGTTTTTTATCAGCAGAATCGAAGTTAATTGAATTTTTAAATCTGATAAATATAGCCAATGCATAGTTTAAATTTTTAATTCGTCCATGCGGAATAGCAACATGCTCTCCCAATGCTGTGGATCCTAACCGTTCACGAGAAATAAGACTATCAAAGACTACAGATCTTGCTAACCCATGATGATTCTCAAAGAACAAGCCCGCTTGTTCAAAAGCCCGTTTTTTGCTCGTAACAGATAAATCGAGAATAACATTTTTTACAGGCATAATTCGTGATAAAAATTCATACATTTAATGTTTATGGTATAATATAATGGTATTAAAATAATTCATATAAAAAAGAAAAATCCATTGATTAATAAAAGATGCTTACATGTAGAAATTATTTCCTAAATAAATATTTTGAACAAGTTTGTTATGAACAATTTCATTAGGAGTTCCATTAATAAGGACTTTGCCTTCGTTAATTATATAAGCGCGATCACATATTTTTAAAGTTTCACGAACATTATGATCTGTGATTAAAATTCCTATTCCACGATTCTTTAAAAAAGAAATAATTCGTTGAATATCAATAATAGAAATAGGATCTACACCATAAAAAGGTTCATCAAGAAGTATAAATCGAGGATTTGTAGCTAAAGTTCGAGCTATTTCAACTCGACGACGTTCTCCACCAGATAAAGAAGAACCCATACTTTTGCAAATATGTTGAATTTGTAAATCACTTAATAAAATATCCACTTGTTTATCAATTTCTGACTGAGTAAAACGTTTACCATAATTATCGAATTGTAATTCTAAAATTGCTTGAATATTTTGTTTAACAGTTAAACGGCGAAATATAGAAACATCCTGAGGTAGATAAGATAAACCTATTTCTGCTCTTTTATAAATAGGGGTTTTCGTGATTATTTTGCCATCAATCTCTATATTTCCAGAATCTACAGAGATTAATCCCATGATCATATAAAAGCTAGTAGTTTTCCCTGCACCATTAGGACCTAAGAGACCTATAATTTCCCCTGTATTTACAGATATGGAAATATTTTCAACAATTACCCGTTTTTCATAGACTTTTCTTAAATTTTTTGCGCAAAGTGAACTATAAGAATTAATTCTTGTTAATGATGGAATTTGTTTTATCGAATTCATAAATCAAAGTAAGGAAAAATAAATTTTTACCCATGTTGTTATGGTTCTTGAACCATTTTTCGAAAATCATGCTGTGTATGATATTTATCAATAGATTGAAAATAAATGATTATATTTCCTTCAATGTATTCAATGATTCTATCTTGAAAATATCTTGTTATTATTGCGTTTCCAATTAATGAAAGCTTACCTGTTTGAAAATCTAATTCAAGTTTAGAACTATTTCCTTTAATTAATTCTGATTTTTTTAAATTGTTAATATAGAAAATAACAGATTTATTTTTATTTTTAGCTTCTGCTGTAGCTAATTGATTGCCATTTATATGTTCATAAATATTCATTTTATCAGCATATAGAGATATTGATTCATAGAAACAAATCACATTACCAATGAAGAATTTTTCTTTTTTAGAATTATCAAAAAGCAAACTATCAGAATAAATGTGAACAGCGGGCATTTCCGATGTGTTAGATTGAGCACAACAGAATTGTGAGTTGATGAATAAATATATAAATATAAAAGAAATGAAATAGTTCATGAACCTGTATTTGCTTTATAGATCTTATAACTTTTATTATTTTTTTGAATTTCAGCTTGACTAGAATTTAGAATTCTAAATTGATTTTTTTGTCCGTCAAAAGTCATTCCTTTTCCAGAAATTTTTAGATTTTCTTTAAAGATATTAACTCTCATATCTGTGTATACCATATCTTTTTCAGGATAGATATGAAATTCTTCTCCTTGTATTTTTACTGGATTATCATCTTGAGATTTTTTTCGAAAAATTTGTACATCATTTTTCAGAATAATCTTCTTCCAATTTTCTTCTATAATTCCATCACATGCACTTGTGATCATTAACCATTCATTCATTTTAGTATTAATAATTATTGGGTTCTTTATATGATAGATATCATTCATCAACTCATGTTTGAAAAAAGTCCCGCTTAAATAATGAGATAAATTTCCATGGAAATTTATTATTAAAATTTTAAAATTTTCTCCCGATTCATCTAATTTTTTAGTATTGGTGTTATCAATATTTTCTTGTAAAAAATATTGATAGTTAAAGTTTAAAATATAAAGAGAAAAACACAATAAAATTATAAAAAAGAAGGAGATGATAGGATATAAAGAATTTTTCACATTACATAGATCTTTAAAATATTAACTATCAAAGAAAGTATTATACTTTATATGAATTTTATCACTATGCATTATTTCTGAAATATCTGTAGAAATAGCTTTTCCAAAGAGAACAAGATCATAAATATTTCTCTGTTAATATAAGCGATTCCTAATAATTCATACGTTGAAATTTAATAGAATATTTATTATTTTTATGAAATTTTTTTAGAAAAATTTGTTCATATCTCATATGATCGTACCAATTACAAGATTCTATAAATTATATTTTTTAATGGTGAAAATTTTTCATATATAAATATCAAATGTCTTTATCTAGAATTTATTTCTGTTAGACTCCAGAATGAGAGATTATTTAATCACTTGCACTTCAAAAACAGATCCTAAAGAATTTTTTAAATTTAAAATCGAGTTTTTTATCTCCCTAATATTTTTTAATTTTCTGCCTAAATTTTGAAATTTTTAAAGAAAAAACAAATTGGATTGTTATGATTGACTATAGTTTAATTGAATTATCTCGATTGCAATTTGCGGTCACAGCACTCTACCATTTTTTATTTGTTCCTTTAACACTTGGCCTAGCAATGTTGCTAGCTATTATGGAAAGTGTATATGTAATGACTGGACGTGTCATTTGGAAGCAAATAACAATTTTTTGGGGAATGCTATTTGGTATTAATTTTGCATTAGGAGCTGCCACTGGAATAGTTATGGAATTTCAGTTTGGCATGAATTGGTCCTATTATAGTCATTATGTAGGTGATGTCTTTGGAGCTCCTTTAGCCATTGAAGGTCTAATGGCATTTTTTTTAGAAGCAACATTTATTGGTCTATTCTTTTTTGGTTGGAATCGTCTCTCTAAATTAGGGCATCTAATTATTACTTGGTTAGTTGCTATAGGAACAAATTTTTCTGCTCTATGGATCTTAATTGCTAATGCATGGATGCAAAATCCAGTAGGAGCAATTTTTAATCCTGATTCTATGAGAATGGAAATGACTGATTTTTCAGCTATTCTTTTCAATCCTGTTGCTCAAGCTAAATTTGTACATACAGTAAGTGCTGGATACGTTACAGGTGCAATGTTTGTGATGTCCATAAGTGCTTGGTATTTGCTAAAAAATAAGTATGTTGAGTTAGCGAAGCGTTCTATGACTGTAGCAGCTAGTTTTGGATTAGCTGCTTCTTTATCTGTAGTAGTATTAGGTGATGAAAGCGGATATTTAACAACTGCACATCAAAAAATGAAAATTGCAGCTATGGAATCCATGTGGGAAACAGAATCCGCACCAGCAGGTTTCAATATATTTGCAATTCCAAATCAAAAAGATCGTTGCAATGATTTTGCAATTGAAATTCCGTATATGATGGGAATTATTGGAACTCGTTCATTAACTACGGAAATGTTAGGAATTAATGATTTGGTAAAAAAGAATGAAGAACGCATTCGTGATGGAATAAATGTTTACAAATCTCTCCTTGACATTCGTTCAGATCCAAAAAATATTCAAGCTCGGGATTTTTTTTCAAAAAATTGGAAAGATTTAGGATATGTATTTTTATTAAAACGTTATCATTCTGATTTAGAAAATATAACTAACTTAGAAAATATAACTAACGAAAACATACAGAAAGCTGCATTAGATACAATACCAAAAGTAGCACCTTTGTTTTTTATATTTCGAATTATGGTTGCTATAGGTTTTTATTTGATTATTTTTTTTGTTATAGCCTTTTGGCTAAGTACACGCAGAAATTTACATAAATATCCAATATTCTTAAAAGTTTCATTATTTAATCTCCCTTTACCATGGATAGCAATTCAGAGTGGATGGTTTATTTCTGAATATGGACGACAACCTTGGGTAATTGAAGGGATTTTACCTACTTATTATGCAGCATCTGATTTATCTTTTTTCAGTTTAATTATAAGTCTAAGTACTTTTCTTATTTTGTATACAATTTTATTTATAGTTGGAATAAAAGTTATGATTTCTACTATTAGGAAAGGACCTGATTATAATTTTGAAAAGCTATCTAATCTTTAATTCAAGAGATTTTTAAATTAAGAAAAATGACGAAAAAAAATGGAATCATTAATATTTTTTGATTATGGAACATTGCGATTAATATGGTGGTTTATATTAATTGCTTTGTTCATAGGTTTTGCAATCACAGATGGTTTTGATTTAGGTATAGCAGCGTTATTACTTCTAGTTTCAAAAAAAGATGAAGAACGACGAATTGCTATTAATGTGATAGGCCCATTTTGGGAAGGAAATCAAGTTTGGTTAATCACAGCAGGTGGGGCATCATTTGCTGCATGGCCATTTTTATATGCAGTTTCATTTTCAGCTTTTTATTTTGGAATGCTCTTTTTGCTTTTAGCTCTTATTATTAGACCGGTTGGTTTTAAATATAGAAGTAAAATGAAATCTATTACCTGGCGTTCAAAATGGGATAGATTACTTTGTTTTTCAAGCTTTATTATATTATTTTTTTTAGGTCTAATTGTTGGGAATTTAATGTTAGGAATACCTTTTGGTTTTGATGATCAATCTCTGAGGATCTTTTATTATGGAAAGTTTTATCAAATTTTTAGACCTTTTCCGATTTTGACTGGATTATTTAGCGTAGTTATTTTTACAATGCATGGTGGAATTTTATTAGCATGGCGAACAAAGGGATATATATCAGATAAAGCTCGCAATCTTAGCTTATTATTACCAATTTTTACAATCATATTATTTTTAATTGGTGGTTGGTTTGCCATAAATATGGATGGTTATGTTATAACAAGCTTAATCGATTATAATGCTTCATCTAATCCATGTAATAAAACAGTGGAATTAATGAAAGGGGCATGGATATTAAACTATAGAAAATATCCTTTAGCTTGGATAATTCCAAGTTTATTCATAATTTCTACCATGCTTATTTTTATATCACTTTGGAAAAGATTTTTCATGCTAGCATTTTTGAGTTCATCTATATCAATTGCATCTGCAATTTTGACAATAAATATATCTTTATTTCCTTTCTTACTTCCATCTTCTTTACCCAAATTAAATAGTAGTTTAACTATTTGGGATGCTTCTTCAAGTCATTTAACTTTATGGATCATGTTATTAGCAGTATGTTTTTTTACCGATAGTCGTATCATATACCATTTGGGTATATCATGTTATGAAAGGGACTGTGACAAAAGAATCCTTAAACGAAACTCCTAATTCATATTAAAAACTATATTTTAAATCTACTTATGTGGTATTTTTCCTGGATTTTAGGTTTAGGCTTAGCTTGTTCTTTTAGCATTTTAAATGCTATTTGGTTCGAACTTCGAGAAAAAGATAACAATTTTTTGAAATGAAGAAATACTTACAGGAAAGTGAAAATTTTAAAAAATGATAGAAAATCAATTAACTTTCTGAATCAGTGGTTCAAGAAGTTAATAATTCACTCAAAGTTTAAGATTGCAATTTCAAGCTTAAGTGCTGTAATAAGTGGATTATTATTAATTATCCAAGTCTCCGTCTTGGTCACGATTTTAGATTTTTCAATTACTTATCAAGTACCGAGATATGATTTGTTAAATTATATAATTTTATTTTTAATATTAATTTCTCTGCGTGCTATTCTTGATTATGTTAGTGAAATAAATGGTATACATGCAGCTGAATATATCAAATATACAATACGAAAAGCTTTATTAAATCGAATTTTAGAACAAAATAGAGAATGGATATTTCAAAAATCTTCTGGAGAATTAATTAGCAGTATTATCGAGCAAGTTAATGCTATGGAAGGTTTTTTTTCCAAATATCTTCCAACTGCTATCAATGCTGTTGTCCTTCCTTTATCTTTTTTAATTTTGCTATTTCCAATAAGTTGGGTAATTAGTTTATTATTGTTTATCACAGTACCATTTATTCCAATATTTATGTTTATTATAGGGAAAAATACAGAATCTAAAAATCAGAAATATTTCCAAATATTTTCTCGTTTATCTGGAATGTTTACAGACAGGTTGCGAGGATTAGATACATTAAAAATGTATGGAAGAGCAAATCATGAAATTCAATCAGTTGTTAATGCAAGTGAGAATCTTAGAAAATGTACTATGTCTGTATTGAAAATAGCCTTTCTTTCATCTGCAATTTTAGAATTTTTTTCTGCTTTAAGTATTGCTGGGGTAGCTTTATATATAGGATTAAATTACTTAGGATTCTTAAATATAAACAAGCATTATTTTAATTTATATTCTGGATTATTTTGCTTATTAATCGTCCCTGAAATATATTCACCTTTAAGAAAGTTCGCAGCATGTTATCATGATAGAGCTGCAGCTGTAGCTGCAGCTAAACAATTGGAAATTTTATTTAATGGATTACCTGAATTAAGATCTCAAGAATTTTATAAAGAAGAAAAATTTGTTGAAAATAGATATCAAAGATATAAGGCTATCGATGTTAAAGTCTCTAATTTAAGTATATTTTTGAATGAAAGATCAAGTAATATATTAACTAAATTAAATTTTAGGATAGAACCAGCACAACATATTGCTTTAATGGGTTCAAGTGGAATTGGAAAAACAACTTTACTTAAAGCGTTATCAGGTTTGAAAGATATTTCAGGACAAATTAATTTAAATGGAGTTTCTCTAGATCTTTGGAATAAAGATATTCTTTATGAATATATATTTTGTCACTCAACAACCTTATTTGTTTTCTGGAAGTATTGCTGAAAATATTTGTTTAGGAAAATCTGATTCTTCAAATGAAGATTTAAAAAATGCAGCAAAATTTTCTTATGTTTTGGAATTTGCTAAAAATTTTCCCAATGGGTTAGATACTGTTTTAGGTAAAAATGGTTATGGAATTTCTATGGGACAAGCTCAAAGAATTGGAATAGCTAGATTATTTTTAAGAAATCCGAAATTAATTCTTCTAGATGAACCAACAGCTCATCTAGATGAAAAAATGCAAGATTCTGTTTTGAAAGAAATTCTTGAATTCTCAAAAGATCGTACTTTACTTTTAGTTACTCACTCTTTTAAAGTAGCTAGTCAATTACCTATAGTTTGGAACTTGTCAAAAGGAAAAATAATAACTTTATGAAGTTACTATTTTTTTTACTGTTCCCTTTATATAAAAAACAAAAATCTGGTTTTTTTATAACTTTGTTTCTATCAGTATTAACTTTAGTTGCAGGGATAGGATTACTTTGTATATCTGGATGGTTTTTAATAAGCGCTGCTTTGACAATATCAGGAAGAACTTTTAATATATTTGTTCCTTCTTCTTTAGTTCGAGGTCTCTCTATAATTCGAATTGTATCACGTTATGCAGAACGTGTAACAGGACATGATTTTATTCTAAGATTATTATCATCTTTGAGATGTATGGTTTTTAAATCCTTAATACGTCTTAGTCCAAAACAATTAGCTAACTACCGAAATGGAGATTTAGTCACTCGGATGTGTAACGATATATCTATTTTAGATACTGTATTTTTATCAATAATATTACCTATTTGTTCAGCCATATTAACTAGTATGATGTATATAATTGCACTTGTTCCTCTAACTTCTTTGAATATTTCATTTGTTATTATATTAGTTTTTCTTATATATTATTCAGTAATTTTATTTTTGTTGATTCAAATTCCGTATATTTCTGATTGTAATATTGAGAAACGTATTGCCAATCTTCGTATTTCTATATTAGAAATAATAGAAGGTTACACAGATTTAGTCTTGACAAAAGGTCTCTATAAATTAAGAAAGGATTTCAATGTTAAATGTAAAGAGCTCGCCACAGAAAAGAAAAAACAGGGAATGGTGATTGCTAGAGTACAGTGTATCTTAACATTACTTTCTGGAATAGGTATAGTATGTATTTTATGGGTTGGTATAGAAGACCTATATCGGGATATTGTAGATGCCCCTTCGTTGGTTGGGCTATTTTTAGCTATATTAGGTTTATTTGAAATTTCAGGAAATATATCGAAAGGAATTGCATGTGTAGGTAATGCCAAACAAGGAGGAATTCGCGTTCAAAATATATTGAATACTCTACCAGATATTTCTGATCCTATGTTTCCATTATCAGTGCCTGAAGAAGGGGCCATTATTTTTGATAATGTTAATTTTTCATATACACAAGATTCTCTTGATCCTAATAATAGAAAATTATTGGAATCTATTAATTTAGATATTGAATTTGGTGAAAGAATTGCTATAACTGGACCCAGTGGATCAGGAAAAACAACACTGTTGAATTTATTATTGAAGCTTGAAGATCCAATCTCAGGAAATATTAATTTTGGGGAATATAACATAAAAAATTTTTCGCAAGAAGAATTTTATAAAAAATTTGCATTTCTTCATCAGAATGCACCCATATTTTTGGGAACATTGCGAAACAATTTATTAATTGGAAATCCGGAAGCTGATGATCGATTATTATGGAATGCCCTTGAAACTGTCAAATTAGCTGATTTTATACGATCTTTACCAAAAAATTTGGATTCATGGTTTAATGAAATGGGTTCTAATTTTTCAATGGGACAAATACGACGATTTTGTTTAGCTCGGGCTATTTTATCTAAAGCTTCTATTTTATTACTTGACGAACCTACATCCTCTTTGGATAGAACATCAGAGATTGGTTTTTTTAATGATCTTCCAAATATAGCTGGAAAACGCACTGTTATATTAATAACCCATTCTACTAATATACCTAAAGGTACTGTAGATAGAATCTATCAATTGGAAAATCGGAATCTTCAATTGTTATAAAAATAATTTGTAGGCTGGATTATTCGTCTCATTCCAATATGGGTAAGCTAATTTCATAAGAAATTCTTCAAATTTTTTTCATCATTTTTTGGAATTTGAATGCCGACAAGTATTCTTCCATAATCTGCACCTTGGTTTCGATAATGAAATAAGCTAATATTCCAATTTTGATTCATTTTATCTAAAAAATTCATTAATGCTCCAGGTCTTTCTGGAAACTCAAAACGATATAAGGCTTCATTGTAACTAAGAGTAGAACGCCCACCTATCATATGACGTAAATGCGTTTTTGTCGTTTCATCATCTGTTAAGTTAAGAGTATTAAATCCATGATTTTGGAATATGGTTGATATTTCTGAAGATTCAGAAAAAGAGGAGATTTGCAATCCAACAAATACATGTGCATGAGAGGAATCTGAAATACGGTAATTAAATTCCGTAACATTTCTTTTTCCGATTAATTTACAGAATTTCCGAAAGCTGCCCAGTTTTTCTGGCATAGAAACAGCAAAAATAGCTTCTCGCATTTCTCCAATATCAGCGCGATCTGAAATAAATCTTAACCTATCAAAGTTTATGTTTGCTCCACAGGCAATTGCAATTAATGTTTTATTAGTGATTTTTCGCTGTATAACATACTGCTTAGCAGCAGCAATCGCCATAGCACCAGCAGGTTCAAGAATAGTGCGAGTGTCTTGAAATACATCTTTAATAGCTGAACAGATTGAATCTGTATTTACCACCAAAAATTCATCAACATATTTTTGTACTAATCTGAAAGTCTCATTTCCCACTAGCTTTACTGCTGTTCCATCAGGAAATAACCCAACATCATTCAAATGTATTCTCTTTCCTGCTTGAATGCTTAACATCATAGCATTAGAATCTTTTGTTTGAACTCCAATAATTTTTATATTAGGACGCAGTTGTTTAATATAAGTAGCAATACCTGCACTTAATCCACCTCCACCTACAGCAATAAAAATTGCTTCAATTGGACCTGGATGTTGACGAAGTATTTCCATACCAATTGTTCCTTGCCCAGCAATTACATCTGGATCATCAAATGGATGAATAAAGGTTAAATTTTCCTTTTTTTCCAAAATTTGAGCATAATTGTATGCATCTGTGAAACTTTCACCCATTAAAACAACTTTTCCTCCAAGCCGATTGACAGCATCAATTTTTACTTTTGGTGTGGTAGTTGGCATGACTATAGTTGCATCACATTTAAGTTTTTTGGCAGACAATGCAACTCCCTGCGCATGATTCCCCGCTGAAGCTGCTATAACGCCTGATTTTATGGTCTCATAGTCTAAATTAGCCATTTTATTATAAGCACCACGCAGCTTAAAACTAAATACTGGCTGTGTATCTTCACGCTTCAAAAGCAAAGTATTTGATAATCTCCGGCTAAGTAATGGGGCAATTTCTAATGCTGTTTCGATAGCAACATCGTATACTTTAGAGGTCAGAATTCGTTTAATATAGTTGATAGACATCATTCATTATTAATAGCAGTAGTCGTAGGTAATAAAAATAATTTATTAAAAGAGTAACATAATAAGTGTGAAATCTTTTGATTGTGTATTAAATTGTCTTATATCTTTCAATAAGTATAACAATTTATATTATTGTAATAAGAATTTTAATAATATAAAATTTCTTATTTCTAACACATTTTAAAATTCATGATTTTGAAATTGCACTGCCTATTCTTACTTCAGTAGATCCTTCCTCTATAGCAATTTCAAAGTCATTGCTCATACCCATAGATAATCGTTCTAATTTTATTCCAGGAATGGATTCATTCTTTGCATATTCATTTAATTTTCTAAGTTTTCGAAAACAGGATCTAATTTTTTTTAAATCTGATGTATTTTCTGCAATAGTCATTAACCCTTCGACTTTTAAGGAAGGTATTTTTGATAAAAATATTAAAAATGGAATTAATTGATCAGGAGATAATCCATGTTTATTATATTCTTCAGAAGTTTTTACTTGTACTAAAATCTTCATGGTACGATTCTGCTTTTTTAAATAATTATCTAAAGCTAAAGCTAAACTGATTCTATCTAATGAATGAATTTCTTTTATATTTTTTGAAAGATATTTCACTTTATTAGTTTGAAGATGTCCGATTACTATCCATTCCAAATGTAGATCTGGTAAATAGTTCGATTTCTGAATAATTGTTTTAACTTTAGATTCTCCAAAACGATAAAATCCAAGTTTTTGAAGAAAATGAATTGTCTGCAATTCAAAATTTTTGCTAATAGGTAAAAGTGTAATGTTTTCATTTTTTCTACCAGAACGAAAACAAGCTGATTTAATGCGGTTTTGGATGTGCTCAATTCGATTAAATATTGTTGATATTATTAAATTATTCATAATTTTTTTCTCAAGATTTAAATTTTTAATTTTTTTGAATTTTTAAAAAATCTATTAAATGAAACTTTTTTATTATTAATTGATAAGATCATTTAGTTTTTAATTAATTAGATATATACCAATTAGGAAAAATATAGAAAAGAAAATTAAAGAGTTAAATAATTTTTTTTAACAAATGTAATTTGTTTAATTAAATCTATGATTTTTTAACCATGTTTTGAAATTAATGTAAATGTAAACAGGATTGAATATATGAAATTTTTAAAAAAATTTTCTTTTATTGTTATAACATATTTAATTTTAGAGAATTGTTTATCAGCTAATACACTAAATTTAGTGCGTCAACGTAACATGATTTTATGCGGAGCAACGACTGGTTTTTTTGGTTTTTCATCATTAGATTCTAAGGGTATTTGGCAAGGGTTAGATATAGATTTTTGCAGAGCTCTTTCTGCAGCAGTCTTTGGAGATTCTAATAAAGTAAAAATTGTTCCATTAAATTCTCAGCAGCGTTTTACAGCACTTCAATCAGGGGAAGTTGATGTGTTAGCACATAACACTTCAATTACTTTACAACGTGATAGTGTTTTAGGTATTACTCATGTAGGTATTAATTTTTATGATGGCAGAGGATTTATGGTTCCAAAATCTTTAGGTATAAAAAGTGCAAAAGATTTAAACGAGGCAACTATATGCCTGCAATCTGGTACATCTAATGAAAGCACTTTAAATGATTGGGCTCGAACAAATAATGTGAATTATAAACCAATTGTGATTGAAAATTTTAATGAGGTTGTAAATGCTTTTATATCAGGTCGTTGTGATGCTTTTAGTACTGATATTTCTGGATTAGCATCAATTCATGCTTCTAAATTAAATAAACCAGAGCAATATATAATATTGCCAGAAATAATTTCAAAAGAACCATTAGGTCCTTTTGTTCGTCAAGGAGATGAATCATGGCTTAATATAGCACGGTGGGTTTTATTTTCTATGATAGAAGCAGAAGAGTTTGGAATTAATTCTAAAAATGTAGATTTTCAGTTGGATAATAAAAATCCAAACATAAGGCGATTATTAGGAATTCTTCCTGGATTAGGTAATAGTATTGGACTAGATGATAAATGGGCTTACAATATTATTAAACAAGTCGGAAATTATGGCGAGAGTTTTGAACGAAATATAGGACAAGCTAGCTCATTAAAAATCCCAAGAGGATTAAATGCTCAATGGAAAGATGGAGGTTTGATGTATGCTATTCCGGTTCGTTGACTCTTTAAATTTAAATTTTTTATATGAACTGTATGAATTCATTTATCCATCTCTATCATTCAATATGAATAGTATCTGTGTCAATTTATTGATATGATAAAATTCTATAGTGAAATTTTTTTAGGAAACATTTTTTTGTGTTTTCTCTTTTTTAATAATTATGTTATCTATTCTTCAATATCCTGATCCGCGTCTTTTTAGAAAAGCTGAAACTGTTTTGGAGGTAACCAATCAGGTTCGAGAAATTGTCCTTCATATGGCCGAAACTATGTATAAATCAGCAGGTATAGGATTAGCAGCAACACAAGTTAATATACAGAAACGCATTGTTGTAATTGATATTTCTGAGGCGAAAAATAACTTATTAGTTCTGATTAATCCAAAAATTATTTGGAATAGCAATAAAAGTAAAACCTTTCAAGAAGGCTGTTTATCAATACCTGGAATTTATGAAAAAGTTACCAGACCTGAAAGCATTTTCTGCAAAGCACTTGATAATAATGGTCATGAATATGAATTCAATGCTGAAGGTATTTTATCTGTATGTGTGCAGCATGAAATTGATCATTTGGAAGGAACAGTTTTTTTGGATCATTTATCTAAATTAAAAAGAAATCGCATAGAAAATAAGCTTAAAAAAATTGCTACTCATTCTTCGTTATCTTAATTAGGAAAAATTCTTGTGCGTTTAGTTTTTGCAGGTACATCAGATTTTGCTTGTGTGTCCCTAAAAAACCTTCTTAAAGCCAAACATGATATTTCTTTAATATTAACTAGAGAAGATCAAAAGGTGGGACGAGGTATGAAATTGATTTTTAATCCTGTTAAAAAATTGGGGTTAAAATATGGAATTAAAATTCTTCAACCGAAAACATTAGATGTTAATACATCTTTTAATTCAGAACTAAAAAATGTATATGAACATTTAATGCTCATCAAACCTGATGCTATTATTGTTGCTGCTTATGGTTTAATTTTACCAAAGTGGATTTTAAATTTTCCAAGATATGGATGTATTAATGTTCATGCTAGTTTATTACCACGTTGGCGTGGGGCTGCTCCTATACATCGAGCTATTGAATCTGGAGATAAAATAACTGGAATAACAATAATACAAATGGATACTGGAATGGATACTGGAGATATTTTGTTTCAAAGTTTTGTTCCTATTTTTAAGGATCAAAATTTAAAGGAATTACATGATATTCTTGCTTTGGAGGGAGGATATGCTATTTGTAATGTTTTACAAAGATTATTAACAGGAGATTTAAAACCAAAACCACAATCTATTTCTGGCATCACATACGCTAAAAAAATAAAGAAATCAGAATCTTTATTGGATTGTTCAATGGATGCAGAAATCCTTGCCAGACGAATCCGTGCTTTTTATCCAAGCCCTGGAACTGTGATTTATTTAGAAAATATTTCCAATCCATTAAAAATATGGCGTGCTCAAGTTTTGAATGAACAAACAAATGTTTTACCTGGAAGAATTCAAAAAATTGGAAAATTTGGAATTGATATTGCGACAGGTAAGGGAATTCTTCGTTTATTAGAAATACAAAAACCAGGCGGTAAACGACAAAAAGTCTGTGACTTTATTCAAGGTTGGAAAATGTGATTTTCCAACCTTGAGATGTAATTGAATATGTCAAATTAATTCATCTTTATCAATTTTTTAAGAATTTTACTATTGTCTTATCCTCTTTCTTTTTCATTATATATTTCGGCTAAAATTATCAAGAAAGTTCTTGATGGGCGTTCCTTAACAAAAATTTTATCTAAACTTGATAAAACAATTCGTCCAAATATCCAAGCTTTAACTTTTCATGCAATGCGTCATCTTGGATGGGCTGATTTTGTTGCTAATCAGCTTGTATCACGTTATCCAAATAATTTATTTAAATGTTTACTTTTAATGAGTCTCACCCTTCTCAAGAAAGAAAAAACTGAAATTAATACTTATTCATTGATAAGACCTATGTATGATATTCATACGATAGTAAATGAATCTGTTAAAGCAACTCAATACCACTTTATGCTAAAAGCTTATAAAAGTTTACTGAATGCAAATCTTCGAAAATTTTTGAATAATCATAATATTTTTTTAGCATATAAAACTAATTTGAAGGCTTTATGGAATCATCAAATTTGGTGGATTGAACTTTTAAAAACAGTTTATCCAATGTATTGGAAAGATATATTAATTTCTGCTAATGATTTTCCACCGTTAACACTCCGTGTTAACGAAAGACAAATTAGTCGTGATAAAGTTCTGAAAAAATTTTCACAAGAAAATATTGAGTGTATGTCAATTGGAAAAGCAGGAATAATAGTAAAGAAACCTAAACCTGTTAGGGAATTACCCGGATTTGATTTTGGTTGGTGGTCTGTGCAAGATATTGGAGCACAAATTGCAGCTCCTTTATTAAATATAAAAAATGGTATGCGAGTATTAGACGCATGTGCGGCTCCCGGTGGAAAAGCTACACATTTGCTTGAGTTAGCTGATGTAGATCTTTTTTGTGTTGATATAGAGGAGAATCGTTTAGAATACATAAAGAAAAATGTAGATCGATTGGAATTAAATTCCAAAACAGTTTTTTTGAAAACTGCTGATGTTTCGAAATTAAATAGTTGGTGGGATGGAAAATTTTTTGATGCTGTATTAGCGGATGTACCTTGCACTGGTTCAGGTATAGTGCGTCGTCATCCTGATATTCGATGGTTACGTTCTGCAGATGATCTTAAACGCATTGCTATTCAGCAAGAGCTTATACTAAACAATTTATGGAAGGTTGTTGCCCCAGGAGGCAATCTCCTCTATGTGACTTGTTCTATCTTCCCTGAGGAAGGCGAATATCAAATCTTAAATTTTTTAAGAAACCATAAAGATGTAATTTGCCTTGATTCTCCAGGTCAAATTCTACCTATTAGAAATAATTTATTTAGCGATGGATTCTTTTATGCATTATTGTATAAAAAAATATGCTGAAATTTAACTTTTTATGTGGAGAATGGTAAATGCCAACAAATGTTTATTCTAAATTTATTTATTAATTATTAAATTAATGTTAAAAACAGTTAACAGATCTTTAATTTTCAATCATTCTTTGATGAAATAAAAAACATTATTTTGTGTATTTAAATACTGAAAAAGAATTTCATTTGAATAAAAAATATTCTTACCATTTAAAATTGACATGAATATTAAAGTTAATTTAATTGAAAGATTCAAATAAACAATTTGTATCGAATTGAATTCTTTCAGAAACAATAAAATAGACAATTTTTTTTAAAAATGTAAAAAATGATTATTTAATAATTAGAATTTTTTATCATTTAATTGTAATTTTTTATAAAATTTTAATAAATAAAATAAACTTATTAAATATAAGGAAAGTAAAATATGAATTTCTATTCGGTTGAATTATTTTTTCAAAAGAAATTAATAGATTAATTCTAGCGAAAAGAGAGAATAATATAAGTGTGCAACAATAGGTGGAAGTTTTATGCCCAGAATTCTCGTAGTTGACGATGAAGTTGGCATTCGCGAGCTTTTATCAGAGATTCTTTATAATGAAGGATATACAGTAGAACAAGCCGAGAATGCTTTGCAAGCTCGCAAATCTAGATTGCGTGAGAAACCTGATCTTGTGCTTTTAGATATTTGGATGCCTGATACGGATGGAGTCAGCTTGCTTAAAGAATGGAGTTCTCAAGGTTTATTAAACATGCCAGTCATTATGATGAGCGGGCATGCTACAATAGATACTGCTGTTGAAGCGACCCGAATTGGAGCTATGGATTTTCTTGAAAAACCAATTACTCTACAAAGATTGTTAAAGACCGTAGAAAATTCGCTGTCACGCAGTCAACAAATAAACATAAGAACATCCAATTCAGATGAATTTAATAATTCTTTTTCTAAAAAAAACAAATTTTCGACTGAAACAGATGAATCTTCAAATCAAAGATTTTCTCCTAAAATTGTAGTGCCTCATAATCACTCTGGTAATATTTCTCTTGATCAACCATTAAGGGAAGCACGAGATGCATTTGAACGTGTCTATTTTGAATATCATTTGGTTCGTGAGGGTCACAGCATGACACGTGTTTCTGAGAGAACTGGTCTTGAGCGAACACATCTCTATCGAAAATTGAAACAATTAGGTATTGAATCTCTTCGAAAAAGAAATACATAAAAATATAATTTGATTTTTCAAAAATGCATTTTTTTAATATGACTAATTGGTATATGTATATCTTTGTTTGATTTTTTGGAGTTTGATTTTTTGGATAATGAAGATCCCCAAGCATGTCCATAAGTAACTTCTATTGTTAAAGGTATTACATCAGATGTATTTCTTTGAGATTCCAACGAACTATATAAACGTTTCAACCAAGAACGGCCTACTAAATTTTTTCTGCGATTTTGAATAGAATTTCCTCCTAATAAATAAATATCTTTGACTAACTGTTCAGGATATTTGTATGTTAAAGTAAGAGTTTCTTGACTCAGTACAGGATTAAACAAACCTACTCTTGTTAAAAGATCTCCAAAATTGTGCATATCTATAAAAAAGTTTGTGTTGGTTTCCAAATTTCCATAATCTATAGCTTTTCGAATTTCGCGCAATGTTTCAGGTCCAAAAACTGAAAATATAATCAAGCCATTTGCTCTTAAAATTCGTTTCCATTCAGAAAAAACTTGGCTTGGATTTGAATGCCAATGCAAAGCAAGATTTGACCAAATAAGGTCTATACTTTTTTCAGGCAATTGAGTATTTGCTAAATCCTTTTCTAAAAATTCAAACTTTGAAGAAATAAATTTATTTATAAATTTTTCTAAAAAACATGAATTGAAATTTTGATATGCTTTTTTTAGTAAATTTGAACAATGATCGATACCTATATATTTAGATTTAGGATAGCGTTTAAGCAATAATTGGATATTATTTCCTGATCCACAACCAGCATCAACTAATATTTCAGGTTTAATGCAAATGTATTTCAAATAATCAATCATACGTCTTGCAATTTCACCATAAAGAAATTGTGCAGAAGATAAATCACCACGATGATTAAATTGTTTTTTAACATGAGATGTATTAATTGGTAAAATTGTAGACATTTAATAAAACCGTGACAAACTTGTTTTTTTATTATTCTAATATTCAAACTAATTCAAAATTCTCAGATATCCGGAATATTTGAAATTTTTATTCATATAACGGACCTGATCTAGAAAGCAATACAGAAACAGCTGATATTGGATCTAAATTTTCAAAAAGTATAGAATATACAACCTCTATAATTGGTAGTTCAATACCTAATTCTTTTGAACGTTTAAGAGCTGAACGAATTGAATATACCCCTTCTACCGTTATTCCAGAGGATAAAATCTCAGAAAGTTTTTTTCCATTACCAATTTCAATCCCTATTTTTCTATTGCGTGATAAATCTCCTGTAGCAGTAAGAGTAAGGTCTCCTAAACCTGTTAAGCCAGAAAAAGTTTCAGATTTAGCACCTAAAGCTATTCCAAAACGACGCATTTCAGCTAAACCCCTTGTAATTATTGCTGCACGTGCATTAGAACCAAGATTTAATCCATCTGATATACCGCATGCTATTGCAATGATATTTTTCAATGCTCCACCTATTTCAACTCCAATCATATCTTGAGTTATATAAGGTCTAATGCATTTTCCACGAATCGCATGAGCAACAACAGAACAAAGTTCAATATTATCACTAGCTACAGTCAGAGCAACTGGTAAACCTTTAGCTACTTCTTTAGCAAAAGAAGGTCCAGATAAGACACCAGTATTTATATCTATTTTACTAAAAAATTTTCTTGATATTTCAAAAGGTAAAAGAGAACTTTCTTTTTCAAATCCTTTGCAAGTCCAAATAATATTCGCATTCGATAATCGTTGAATTGAAATATGTGATGTAATTTCGTGAAATATGTTTGAAAGTCCTGATGTGGGTACTCCAAGAATAATTAAAGAATTTTTCTTGTTAAATGTAATTGTTGAAAGCGCTAAATTAAGGTCATTAGTAATTTTTAAATTAGAAGGTAAAGAAATATTAGGTAAATAGCGTATATTTTCACGATTTTGATTCATGCTATTTACTTGCATTGAATCCCTAGCCCATAGATACGTATAATGCTTTAGTCGACTGAATTCTATAGCTAAAGCTGTACCCCAACTGCCAGCTCCTAATATAACAACATGCATTAGCTTAAATTCAGATGGAAAAAACATTATATTATTACCTATCAATTATTCTGATTCTATTTTTTGATTTTTATTTAATTTTTTATTATATAAGAATTGAAAATTAATATCAGTTAAATGAAAAGAAGGCAATGAAGTTCTATTAATGAGATCAGAAATATTAGCTCGTAAATATGGATAAAGAATAGTCGGACAAGTTATTCCTAGCAATGTTTCTATTTGTTCTTTTGGAATTTCTGTAAAATCAAATATACCTGCTTGAGTTGCTTCGATTAAATATACAACCTTATCTCTTATTTGAGAAGTAATAGTAATAGTAATTCTAGATTCAAAACAGTCTTCATAAAAATTTTGACTGTTTACATTAACATTAATTTTGATATCAGGATCATAATTCTTGTCAAAAAAAATTCCTGGCACATTTGGCATTTCTAATGATAAATCTTTCAAATAGATGCGTTGAAGATGAAATAATGGTTTATGATCTTTTTGGCTATTTTGATTTAAAGTTTTTACCATATTAGCTTTTAAATAAATTAAAAAACACAAGATTTATATAATGATTAAGAATCATTATCATGCAACAATGAAAAGAGTTTTCCTGAATCGCTTAATGATTTTAGATCATCATAGCCTCCAATATGAATATCATTAATAAAAATTTGAGGTACTGTATAAAGATTTGTTTTTTCTATCATTCTAGTTTTTTCTTCAGGATTTTGATCAATTTGGATTTTTGTAATTTGAAATCCATAATCTTTTAACAGAATTTCAGCTCGGGTACAAAAGGGACAGCTATCTTTACAATACATATAGACTTTATTCATAAAATTTCCTGTATTAAAACTTTTTAAGGATTATTATTCCGTAATAATAGGTAGATTTGTATCTATCCAAGAATTCATCCCTCCTGCTATTGCAAAAACTTTTAAAAATCCTTCGGAATATAATAATTTTGCTGTAGGATTTATATCATGATCTGATGCAGAAATTAGAATTAATGGTTTTTTTTTGGATAAAGATAAAATCTTTGTTTTTAATTGATCTAATGGGATATTTTTCGCTTGAGCAATATGACCTTGTTTAAAAAGTTTTGAAGATCTTATGTCAAGCCAAGTAGCTCCTTCTTTGTTAGCTATGTTTATAGCTTGTGTACTATTTATCCAAATATCCTTCTTTGGAAAATTCAAAATGAAAAGTACTATACCTGATAATATAGCAATAAAAGTAAAAATAATATTGTTACTTTGGAATAAAAACGACAAAATATTCACGAAATTATCTCGAAGAATTGTTAATTAACTGGAAAATAATTATTAAGTTTGAGTATTATTCAGAATATAACAATATTTTCAAGTTATAAATTTATAAACGTTTGTAAATTATAAAGCAAAAGCGTTCTATAAGTTTATTTTAGGAACATCTAATATTTATTTGATATGTATAAACTTGTATTAATACGTCATGGACAAAGTCAATGGAATTTGGAAAACCGATTTACTGGCTGGACTGATATTGATTTAACAAAAATAGGTTGTGAGCAAGCTAAAAAATCTGGGGAATTATTGAAATCAAAAGGTTTTATTTTTGATATTGCATACACATCTTTTCTTAAGAGAGCTATTCGAACTTTGTGGATTATTTTAGATTCTATGAATACCATGTATGTACCAGTATACAAAACATGGAGGTTAAATGAACGACATTATGGTCAATTACAAGGTTTAAATAAAGAAGATATGATCAAAAAGTATGGTATCAGTCAAGTTTTAAATTGGCGAAGATCTTATATAGTTAAACCTGAACCTTTAGATATTAATGATAAACGTCACCCTCGTTTTGATACTTGTTATTGTAACCTTCCAAAAAATTTGTTACCTATTGCAGAATCTCTTAAAGATACAGTGGATAGGGTCGTTCCAATTTGGAAGGATTCCATTTCTCTTGCAATAAAATCTGGACGTAGAGTCCTAATATCAGCACATGGAAATAGCTTAAGGGCTCTAATAAAATACTTGGCTAATATATCGGATAATGATATTGTGGATCTGAATATTCCTACAGGTCAACCATTTGTGTATGAGTTAAACGAAAGACTATTTCCAATATGTTGGTACTATATTTAGTTAATGTCTACAAGTTATTGACTAATACTATTTTGAAAAAGTATTGATGCATAAAAATACACCATTAAACAAATTTGAATAGCGTAAATATCTCATTAATATTATTTATTAAAATATTTTACTCAAACTTCATTGGGTTTCTAATGATATACAGATAATCGAATATCATGAATAGTCGAAAAAGAAACATATTGAATCTAACTTTAATAATTTTTGGTTCAATTTTAGGAATCGCAATAAGCATTTGTATTGTAAGATCGATAATACAACATAGATCTTATATATTTTTAAATGAATTTAAAGAATGAAGTAAAGTTATCTCAATTATTAAAAATAATTATGTTAAAGATATAGATAATAAAATATTGATTAATTTGGTGGTCTTGGTATTGAAATAGTTCTATATAAACACCTAATCAAAGTTATTTAATTAATTGATGATACACCTGCTTGTCATGCAGGAATTATAATCGGGGATACAATAACTAAAATTAACAACATCTCTACTAAAAATATGCATCTTAATGATTCTGTAAAGTTGCTACGAGGATTGCCTAATTCTTCAGTTCTATTAACTAAACTATATTATATGAAAATCAAATTCAACCTATTTCTATTAAAATCATTCGGAAATTAATTAAAGTAAATAGTGTTTTAAGTAAAATGTTAAGTAATAAAATTGCTTATATAAGAATTATACACTTTCAAGAAAAACAAGTTTAGAATTAGTAAATCAATTTATTAATTTAGGAATCCATACTCCACCTAAAGTTTTAATTCTAGATTTGCGTGGTGATCCTGGAGGATTGCTAAGTAGTGCGATTGGTGTATCAGGGGCCTTTTTGCAACCTAATATGCTTATTGTTTCCACATATGGTCGGACTCTGGAAGCCTGTCATAAATATTTAGCCACTCCTTCTGAATACACTTTTGATGAACCTGACTATTTAACGAATTTGCCTGGTTGGATTAAAATTGTTCCAATGATTGTATTAATTAATTCTGGTTCTGCTTTTGCTTCTGAGATTGTAGCAGGAGCTTTACAAGATTATAAACGAGCAAACATACTAGGTACGCGCAGTTTTGGAACAGGATCAGTACAAATGATTATTCCGATTGGGAATTCTTCAGCTGTCAAACTTAATACTTTGCACTACTTTATGCCTAGTAGTCGTTCGATACAAACAACTGGTATTGAACTAGATTATATTGTGAATCATGATAAAGAAATCGGAAATTCATTTCCTATAGATGGTCAAGATTCGAATAATTCTAATAATCTATTAAATGTTGATTCTGATAATATGGATAGCGAAAATTCTAAAATTTTTAAATTCAGAGGAATGAATGATTTTCAGCTTGGAAAATCTATTAATTATTTATTATTTGGTTTCCCAATTGAAGATAATATTTCAACTGGAGATACTATGAGTGATGATTTTCACTGAAAAATTTTTCATACTGTCATCAATTGAATAGAAGTTTTGGCTAGTAATATTTAAATATTTAAGAGGGAAATTTATGAAGGATCAGCAACTGTTAAGGTATGCTCGACATATTTTACTTGATGACTTAGGAATACAAGGTCAAAAAAAATTACTTTCTTCTCATGCATTGATAGTTGGAATAGGTGGACTTGGATCTCCAGCTGCATTATATCTAGCAATATCTGGGGTTGGAAAATTAACTTTGGTTGATCATGATATTGTCGAACTGAGCAACTTGCAACGTCAGATATTACATACAATGAAAAGCTTAGGTTATCCTAAAGCAGAGTCAGGGAAAAAACACTTATTCAAATTTAATCCAGATATTCAAATTGAAGCAAAAGTAGAATCAATTTCTAAATTATCTCTTTCTAATTTAATAGAAAATGTTGATATTGTAATAGATTGCACTGATAATTTTCCGACTCGGTACTTGCTAAATAAAATTTGTGTGGATAAAAGAAAGCCTTTGGTATCAGGAGCTGCAATACAATTTAATGGTCAAATAAGTGTTTATAATCTTCCATTCTTAGAATCTCCATGCTACAACTGTTGTTTTCCTAATATACAAGAAGAGGAAATTGATGAACTTGCGAATTGTGCGACAATGGGTATATTTTCTCCATTGGTTGGAATCATAGGTAGTATGCAAGCTGCTGAAGCAATAAAGCTGTTGTCAGGCGTGGGAAAAAGTTTATCGGGACGTCTTTTATATTTAGATGCAAGAATAATGGAATGGAAAAGTATAAAAATTCAACGGGATCCGAAATGCAATATTTGTAGATATAAGCTATAAATATTAAAAATTTTTTGTAAAATGGAAATTTTACGATATCTGATTGAATACATATTATAATGCATGTCAATATCTCTTTTTTTCAAAATTAAAATAGATCAATAGAATTTGAATTTACAAATATTTATCCTTGTAACTGAAAATGATCTATTAACCATTTCTTATGTTCTACAAACACAAGTTCCCCTGCCGAACGTAATTCAGTACCTATAAGTTCACCTTGAGATAATCGTATTAGAATACGATCTTCACGACCTGAAGCAATAATAGTAATTGCTCCACCGGAAATTGCCTGTCTAGCCGCAAGAATCTTGGTTAGCATTCCACCCGTACCTATATTGGTTCCTGAAGACCCAGCCATAACTTCTAATGCTGGATCATTTGCTTTTGCATGTAAAATTAATTTAGCTGAGGGATTTTTTCGTGGATCTGAATCATATAATCCCTGTTGATCAGTTAAAATTATAAATGCATTAGCTTCGATTAAATTTGTGACTAAAGCACCAAGAGTATCATTATCTCCGAGACGGATTTCATCAGTTACAACTGTATCGTTTTCGTTAATTATTGGAATAACACCTAAACGTAGCAAAGAAAATAAAGTATTACGAGCGTTTAAATATCGGAATTTATTAGTCAAATCTTCATGAGTTAATAATATTTGAGCTGTTCTTAAATTATATTTAGAAAAAGCTGCTTCATAAGCTTCGCAAAGACCCATTTGTCCAACAGAGGCAGCTGCTTGAAGTTCATGCATAGTTTTAGGACGAGTGGACCAACCAAGTCGAACTATACCTTCAGCAATTGCTCCACTTGATATTAAGATAATTTGCTTATTTTGATTGTGTAAAAACGCAATTTGATGAGCCCAATTATCAAAAACAGTTCTATCGATACCCCTACCTTCATTAGTAACTAATGAAGATCCTACTTTAATTACTAGCCTATTAGCAGAAGCAATAGCAGAAATTTTAGAATTCATGTAAATTAGTTAGAAAGAAATTGATCAAATGGAAAGCAAAAACAGATACCATAGTTCCTTATTAAGATAAATTATCTGTTTTCATTAAATGTTTTTCAAATTTTAAATGATTTGTCAAAGCTAAAGTCAAACCGTCCAATCCTTCTCCACTAAGACTAGAAATTAAGAAAACAGGTCCATTCCAATCAAGATACTTACAAAATAGATTTTTTATTTTCTCTGCATTAGATACTGCATCAATCTTATTTAAAACAAGCCATCTTGGTTTAATAGCCAATTTTGGATCATATTGATTTAATTCATGAATAATAGTTTGAGCTCCATGCACTATTTCTCCAATAGAATTACTTTTGGAATTTTCAAATGAAATATCTACTATATGTAATAATATCCGAGTTCGACTTAAATGACGCAAAAATAAATGTCCTAATCCTACTCCTTTACTTGCTCCTTCAATTAAACCTGGAATATCAGCTATAGTAAAACTATCTGATGAAGAAGGATTGACCACACCAAGTTCTGGATGAAGTGTAGTAAATGGATAATTTGCCACTTTGCATTTAGCATTAGAAAGCATGCTAATAAGAGAAGATTTTCCTGCATTTGGTAAACCTAATAATCCTATATCAGCTAGAATTTTTAATTCTAATCGGAGTCTACGATGTTGTCCTTCTTTGCCTAATGTAGATAATCTAGGTGTTCGCCTTATGCTTGATTTAAAATGAGAATTTCCATAGCCTCCTTCACCTCCTAAAGCTAGAATAGCTGTTTGATTTTCTTTAGATAAGTCAGAAATTATTTGCTGATGATCAATATCATAAATAACAGTTCCAATTGGCACATGAAGAATAATATCTTTAGCATTAGCTCCTTTTTTGTTAGAACTTCCACCATTTTTTCCATTTTTTGCTTGATATAATCTTGAGTAACGGAAATTAATTAATGTATTTAAATTTCGGTCAGAAGCAGCGAATATGCTTCCTCCATTTCCTCCGTTTCCTCCGTCAGGCCCACCTTTTGGAATGAATTTCTCACGACGAAAACTAACAATTCCGTTTCCACCCTTTCCACCTATAACTTCAATAAAAACCTCATCGACAAATTTCATAGTATCTTTTTTCAGGATCAAAATGTTGGTTTATTGAAGTAAAAAATTTCTTTTAAATAGAAATATTCTTGTCAAGATAAAAAAATTTTGGATTTTGTTTTTTAAAAATTGAATTTGTTAAATATTTATTTTCAAATAAAACTTGAAGTTAATTTTTAGAAGTAATGACTGAAACAGTACGTTTTTTTAGAAAACCTTTATAATGAAATAAAACATATCCTTTAGATAAAGCAAATAGAGTATGATCTTTTCCAATACCAACATTTATTCCAGGATGAAAAGCAGTTCCACGTTGACGAATAATAATAGAACCAGCTGAAATATATTGCCCACCAAAGACTTTTACTCCCAGTCGTTTGCCTTCTGAATCTCGACCATTCCTTGTAGATCCTCCACCTTTTTTATGTGCCATTTTTAATTCCTTACAAAATATAATCAATACGAATTTCTGTATAATTTTGACGATGACCCATATGAAGTTGATTATGTTTTCTTCGACGCATTTTAAATATTTTAATTTTTTTAAATCTACCATGATGAAGAACAGTGGCTTCAACACATGAATCTTTCACTATCGGTGAACCAATTTTGATATCACAATCATTACCAACTGATAAAACTTCTTTAAAGCTAATTTTTTCTCCAATATTCGCAGATATGCGTTCTATTTTTAATTTTTTTCCATTGGAGACGCGATATTGCTTTCCACCAGTTTTTATAATTGCATGCATAAAGGATTCCTTCGAATAACAATAAAATCGTCCATAATTGAAAATATTAATAAAAAAACAAAAATTTATAAATAAATCAATTATTTGTCTCAAAATACCTAATTAATTTTAGGTTTTAACAATAAAGAAAATATTTAATAAGCGATATGATTTTATTTTTATTCTAAAATACGCTCTTATATTATCGAGGATTTTATTTGAAAAATTTTAATTCTTTGTAGAAAAATAAAGCATATCGACAAGCTGCATTGTATCTTGCTGTTCATATAATGTCAAAACTTGCGATAAAGTCTTGACATAAATGAAATTTAATTCGATTTTTGATTTTATTAATTAATAAATATTAGGAATTCTTTTTCTACTTATTAGATAACAATAATAAAATAGCAAATTTTATAAATATTTTTTATATTGGACATGTTTTGAAACTTTCTAAATTAATTTCTCCTATTAACGAAGATATAAAAGCTGTTGATTCAATTATACACAATCGGATAAATTCCAAAATTGTCTTAATACAAAAAATTGTGAAATACATAATCCAAGTTGGTGGTAAACGAATGCGACCAGCAATCATGTTAATGATTGCTCGTTCACTAAATTATGAAGGAACTAATCATCATCTAATAGCGGCTGTGATAGAATTGATTCATACTGCTACATTATTACACGATGATGTTGTAGATAATTCCGATCTGAGACGAGGTAGAAATACGGCTAACAATGTTTTTGGTAATGCTCCTAGTGTTCTTGTTGGAGATTATTTATACTCACTTTCTTTTGGAATGATGGTTGAAGTTAACTCCATGCGTATTATGGATGTATTATCAACGGCTACAACTACGATTTCTGAAGGTGAGATTTTACAATTATTAAATATACATGATCCAGAAGTATCTTATGAACGCTATTTAAAAGTAGTTCGATATAAAACTGCTAAATTATTTGAAGCAGCAGCACAAATTGGTGCAATTTTATCATCGGCTTCTCCAGAACAAGAGAATTCTGCTTCTATCTATGGAAGACATATTGGAACGGCATTTCAACTAGTTGATGATGTTTTAGATTACAAAGGCAATGCAAATACTTTAGGCAAGAATTTGGGAAACGATTTACGAGAAGGAAAACCTACATTACCATTAATTAGGGTCATGGATATAGGATCAATCAATCATAAAAAATTAATACGTCAAGCAATTAAGACAGGAAAAGCTGATTTTACAGCTATAGATAAAGCTATAAGAGAAACCGATGCATTGGAATATACAATGAAAATTGCAAAGTCTGAAATTGAAATTGCATGTCAAGCTATAGATTCTTATCCTGAATCTATTTATAAGAATTCTTTAATAAATTTATGTAGTTTTGCAATAAATAGAGAATTTTAGTTTTACTATATAAAAATCTTGATTTTGAAGATTATTACAAATACTAATCTTGTTAGCGAATTTGTCCGTTTCCTGTCAATATCCATTTAAAAGTTGTTAAGCCTTCTAAACCAACTGGCCCCCGAGCATGAAGACGATCTGTAGAAATGCCAATTTCTGTACCTAATCCATATTCAAATCCATCAGCAAAACATGTTGGTAAATTCACATAAACCGAGCTCGAATCAACATAATTTTGGAATTTTTGTGCCGATTTTATATCTTCTGTAACTATAGAATCTGTATGACCAGAACCCCATTTTGCAATATGATCAATCGCTTCATCCAAAGAGTCTACAATTCGTATTGCCAATATTGGAGCTAAATATTCCATGCGCCAATCAAATTCATTTGCTGGTATAATACTTTTAAGTATAGATTTTGTTTTTTCACATCCACGAAGTTCTACATTGTAATCTCTAAACTTACTTTCGAGTTTAGGTAAAATTTCTTGTGCAATATGGCTATGAATAAGGAGCGTTTCCATGGCTCCACATATACCATAGCGATATGTTTTGGCATTTAAAGCAATATCTATTGCTATATTTATATCTGCAAAGGAATCAATATAAACATGACAATTTCCATCTAAATGTTTAATTAGCGGAATTTTAGCTTCCTGTTTTAAATAGGAGATTAATTCTCTTCCTCCTCTTGGAATAAGAACATCAATATACTCTTGCATTTTAATGAACTTTTTTACAACAGAACGATCGCTATTATTTAATACTTGAATCACATCTACTGGCAAACCTGCCTCATGTAATCCTTCTTTAATCACTGATCCTAAAGCTATATTTGAATATATAGCTTCACTACCTCCACGTAAGATGCAAGAATTGCTTGATTTTATACATAATGCAGCAGCATCTATAGTAACATTTGGCCGAGATTCATAAATCATCCCTATAACACCTATAGGAACTCGCATCTGACTTACACGAATACCATTTGGTCGAATAGAAGTTTCTTTTAATGTACCTATAGGTTCTGGCATTTCAGCCACTTGTTTTAAACCATAAATCATTGTATCTAATGATTTATCAGATAAAGTTAATCTATCAATTAATGAAGAAGGAAAATTATTTTTGTGGGCATTATATAAATCTTTTTTATTCTCATTTTTGAGTTGACTGCGCTGAGAATCTAAAATTTTTGATATAGCTAACAATGCTTGATTTTTTCTCCAGCTTTGCATATTTATCATCATTCTGGCTGCAAGTTTAGCGTTTTTACCAATAGATAATATAAATTCTTCAGAAGAATATGAGGAGGACATAAAAGTTGAAAATCCTTGTATTCAGTAATGAAAAAATTGCATCATAAACTAAGATAGCATAAGCGAATTGAGTCTACACACGGCATCAATAAAAATCAAGGAAAATTAATAAGATGTTTGTCCAATGATAAATTTTGAAAATAAAATAGATAATTGAATTATTTCTTCCCAAGGATTGTTTAATTTGTTATCTACTTTAACACCTTTAATTAGGAGATCAATTTCATGTAAATGCTGAATTGCTTTTGACCAAATATTTGGATCTAATTTTTTTAATAATTGAAATGCAACAATATTTGCTTGGTTTTTTAAAAATTTTTAATTCTTTTATTGAACTAATCGAAAATTTATCTTTTCTATTGATTAAAGAACATAAATCTAAAATTCCTTCTCCAATAATCCAGATTATCATTGGTAATGGTTGATCTTCTTCTCGCAATTGGTTTAAAATCCGAATGGTTCGGTGAACTTTTCCTAATAGAATTGACTCCCTCAAATCAAATACATTATGATGTGAAACATCAAATATAGCTTCTTGAGCATCAGCATTATTTAACTTTCCTTTTGGACAGAGTAATTCAAGTTTGAGAATTTCATGATGTGCGGCAAGCAAATTGCCTTCAACTTTATCTGCTATCCAATTAAGAAGATTAGAATCAGCAAATTGTCCTTGCTGATATAAACGATTTTTTATCCAAATTGGTAATTTTACAGAATCAATTGTAGGAATGTTTATAACAATTCCAACTTTAAATAGTTCCTTTAACCATTGACTATTTTTGATACTATTATCAATTTTAGATATAATCAAAACGATGCAAATATCAGATCCAAGTCCTTTTTTAATTTTCTCAGCTATTCTAATTAAATTTTCAGAACCATATTTCCCAGGTTTTCCTGTTGGAATATTTAATTCAATAATTCGACGTTTATCAAACAATGATATTGATTGTATAGAAGAAAATATTTCTACCCAATTACTATTTTTTTGATCAATTAAAAATTTCTTGTAACCAGAATACCCTTTTTTTCTAGATATTGATTTTAAGGAATCTACTGTTTCTTGAATTAGAAAAAACTCATTACCACAAATAATGTAAAATGGTGATAAATCTTGACTAGAATTTTGTAATTCTTTAATGAAAGATTCATGATTAAACTTTTGAATCATTTTTTTTTACAGTTTTATATTTAATTGGTGAGAATCTGTCAATTAAAATGCAAACTTTTCAATAATTTTTAGTGTTATGCTGAATTTCTAATGCTCTCAGTCTGTGAATTAAAAGGTCAATAATATTTCTTTGCATGTCTTGATAAACAATTTCTATTTGCTCTTTTTTATTATGCATTGAATTTTTTTCACAAAATATAAATTGTGAATCGGATAATATAGTTTCAGGAATTAAAATTCTATTATTTGAATCCACAAGTTCAAATGCTAACATTAAAATTAATTCATATTCAAAAACTTTATCTTGATTATCTGAAGATATTTTTCTGATAATTCTTTTTTCTTTAATATGTTTTAAACATGCTTTAGACTCCTTTGAATTATTAACTAATTTTGTATTTGGTGAATAATATTTCAAAGAAGATTGAAGATTTCTTAAAAACGAATAACTTTGATTAGATAAAAATTCAACATATAATGTTTTTAATGGTATTGGATTACCATTTGAAAATGTAAAACCGCAAGCTTCAATGATAAATACCGATGCAATGATTACAACATATTTACATAAGCTTTTTAGAGACATGAAATTGGATTCTTTTATTGTAATTTTTAATCTACACCACAATATTAACAAGTTTATTAGGAACTATAATTATGCGTTTTGGCAAACGTCCTGATAAAAATCTCTGAATTTTTACATTTTTGATAACTAAAATTTCAATTTCTTCTTTAGATGTATCATTTGAAATTAATAAGTAATCTCGAAATTTACCATTAATTTGAATTATTAATTTACTTTTATCATTAACAAGTGCAAATTCATTAACCTCTGGCCAAGGAGCATTGATTAAATCGCCAAAAACTGAGCAATATTTCATATCATTCCATAATTTCCAAGTAATATGAGGAGTAATTGGGTATAATATTCGCAATAATATTCCAATACTCTCAGTTTTAACCGCACAAGAATAAAAATTCTCTGAAGAAATATTTTCTTCAATTTCTTCAATTATATTTGTTAATTTCATTGAAGTTGAAATGATTGTGTTGTATTGAACACGTTGATAATCATAATTTGCTTGTTTTAGTAATAAATAAACATTTCTTCGAAACTCTTTAATATTGATTGGAGCGAGGGACCAGTCAATTTTAGTATTAATTCCTTGATAAACAGAATCACGATTCTTATAGCATAGGGACCAAACACGGTGTAAAAACCGGTTTGCACCATTAATTCCTGATTCAGACCATTCAATATTTTTTTCAGGTGAATTAGCAAACATGATAAATAATCTAACTGTATCTGCACCAAAAGTATCTATAAAAAATTGTGGATCTACTCCATTAGATTTGGATTTTGACATGGTCGTTATTCCATTGTAACGAACAATAGATTTATCCGATTTTAAATAAGCGCCTGTGATTTCTCTCTTATTGTTATAGATATTATCAACCTGATTTGCATTGAAATATTTTAATCCCCCTTGGATTGTTTTTTTAGAATAAGTGTGATTAAGGACCATTCCTTGACAAAGCAATTTTTTAAAAGGTTCATTGATATTTACTAATCCTAAATCTCGCATAACCTTAGTCCAGAACCGAGCATAGAGCAAATGTAAAACAGCATGTTCAATTCCACCAATATAATGATCTATCGGCATCCAGTAATCATTTTTTAAATAGTCAATCATAGCCTGATCATTTTTAGGAGAACTATAACGCATAAAATACCATGAAGAATCAAAAAAAGTATCCATAGTATCTGTTTCACGACGAGCTGATTTTTTACATTTTGGACAAAAACAATTTAAAAAGTCTTCGTGTTTGGTAAGAGGATTTCCATTACCATCAGGGATTAAGTGATTTGGTAAAATGACAGGAAGGTCTTTTTCTGGTACTGGAACTATCCCACAATCTTTACAATGAATGATGGGAATTGGAGTTCCCCAATATCTTTGTCGAGAAATGCTCCAATCATGGAGACGCCATGTAGTATGAATATCTCCTATTTGTTTTTCTTTAAGAACGTTAGTAATTTCATTAAAGGCTGATTTAAATTCTAAATTATTAAATTTACCAGAATTGACAGTATAGGAGTAATTTGTATTTTTATACCATTTTTGCCAAAAATTGCAATCATAAACTAATCCTGTAAAATGAACGACTTGTACAATGGGCAAGTGATATTTTTTTGCAAATTTGAAATCAGCTTCGTCATGACCTGGTACACCCATAATAGCGCCTTCTCCATAATTATTCTTTACATAATTACAAATCCAAACGTCTATAGATTTTCCTGTAATAGGATGAATAACTTTAAATCCTGTAGGAATTCCAGCTTTTTCAGTTAACTCGGATTCAATATTGTTATCTATTTTATATTTGTTAATAAATGATTTAATTTCCAAGGATTTGGATGCTGCATGCGAAGCTAATTGATGCTCTGTTGAAATAGCACAGAACGTAACTCCCATGATAGTATCTGGGCGAGTTGTAAACACATATAATTGTCCATTTTGTATTGGATAATTATTAGAATCTAAGATGTTGTGACGAAAGAAAAAACGAAATCCTTCAGATTTCCCAATCCAATTTTTCTGCATAGAAATGACACGATCAGGCCAATCAGATAACTCCTTAATTGAATCTAATAATTCATTTGCATAATTAGTTATGCGAAGATAGTATCCAGGAATCTCACGTTTCTCTACAAATGATCCAGAACGCCATCCTCTTCCATCTATAACTTGTTCATTAGCTAAAACAGTTTGATCAATCGGATCCCAATTTACAACTTGTTTTTTTCGGTATGCAATGCCCTTTTCTAACATTTTTAAGAACATCCATTGATTCCATTTATAATATTGTGGATCACAAGTACATATTTCTCTAGACCAATCAATTGATAACCCCAGAGATATCATTTGTTTTTTCATGTATGCAATGTTATCTTTTGTCCACTTAGCAGGAGAAATTTTAGATATAATAGCGGCATTTTCAGCTGGCATTCCAAATGCATCCCATCCCATAGGCATTAATGTATTGTATCCACGCATGCGCATTTGTCGAACCATTACATCATTAATAGTGTAATTTCTTACATGTCCCATATGTAATTTTCCACTTGGATAAGGTAACATTGAGCAAACATAGAATTTTTGTCTTTCTTTGTTATTTTTTTGTCAAAATTTTCATGCGCCTGGTATAAATGGAAATGTTCCCAACTATTTTGGGCATCCTGTTCTATAAAAACAGCATCATAATTTTCAAGCATAGATTCTCTGTTAGATTGAAGAATTCAATTTAAAATTTAAGTAGTTTGACTATTAATTAAATTTAATTTACTTCTATCAAGGAATTTGCAATTCCTCAATATAAAAATATTATTTTTTATTTCGAAAATTATTGAAGATTAATCATTTAATCTTCAATAATCATTATAATATTAAGAAGATCAAAAATGTATCAATAAATATCAAATAATTATTTGATATTTATTGATACTGAAAATTATTAATATTTTAATTAATTGATCAACAATATTGTGATTATATAGCGAATTAAATTAAGGTTTTTTATTGTATTATTTTACATGAGGTTTCATTTCTATATAAATAATATTAGTGCAACTAAATTTAAGGATTTGTCCACGGAGCATTCCATAAATCCAAAATACTAAGAATGCATAATAAAAATTCCATAGTTAAACTTACAAAATGCAATAATTTGGTTTTTCATAAAATTAGAATGATGATTATCCATCATGGTATATTATATAATTTTGCTTTCAAATATAAAATATTCAGTACAGATTGAACTATTTTTTTATAATTTATTTTCATGTTTTATTGCTAAAACCTCTAATATTTTTAGATAGAAATCTTTACTTTTATTATTTTCATAAATTTTTCTGAATCTTATTGGATAAATTATACAGAATCCATTCTTCCAGATATTTCTTTGTGTATTTTTTTATTAAAAAACCATGTAGCTATTTTTGATAAATCAGGTTTTGATATTTTCATATAAATATGAAAAAGCATTTCTTCAATAATTGTTAAAGTTACAGATACTTGATACTTTTGAAAGAAAAGCTATAAATTTTAGAACATTTAAAAAAATTAATTGTATTAACAACTGTAATTACAGAATATTTTAAATAATTATGTAGAATTTACTAGGCAGGGCCTGGGATGAGAGATTTATTAATAAATAATATGTTAATTAACTAATATCATTAAATTTAAATTTATCGTAATTATTAGTTTGTAATACTAGTCTGATCGAATAGATATTAAAAATTTATATCATGGATAAAGTTAATTCCATTTGATAAAATGGAAGCGTGGATTTCCAAAATCATTAGGCATTTCTTTTTTTTTGAAGTAATATAATTATACAAATTGCAATTTAATTTAATAAATTTTCAAAAAATTTTTGCTTTTAAAACAAGATAAATAATATAATTTTTTCTTTATCTAAAAATTTTGTGCAAGCAAAACTTTTAATTTGATTTGATGAATTAAATTAAAAATTATGTAAGAAACTGATTCTTATAAAAATTTTTTCATGAATTGATATTATTTCTTTTTTCAAACTTAAATAGTGAATTTAACATGTAATTGTTAAGTTTTAACTGATCTAGTAATTTTGAAATCTAAATTTATAAAACTTTTATTAAATTCTATGTCTAAGAGGTGAAGTTGTGGCTCGTGTATGCCAAGTAACAGGAAAAAAACCTATGATTGGAAACAATGTTTCACATGCTAATAATAAAACAAAGCGTGTGTTTTTACCAAATTTACAATCACGTCGTTTCTGGGTTGAAAGTGAAAAACGTTGGATACGTCTTCGAATCTCAGCTAAAGCTATTCGTATCATCGATAAAAAAGGTATTGATTCTGTTCTTTCAGAAATGCGCGATCGTTGATAATTATGTTGTTAAATGACGATGATTAAATATTTCCAAATTTAATAAAAAAGGAATGACGTATGGCAAAAAATGCTCGTGAAAAAATAAAACTTGAATCTACTGCTGGAACAGGTCATTTTTATACAACAACTAAAAATAAACGAAATATGTCAGAAAAAATGAAATTTAAAAAATTTGACCCTGTTATCCGAAAACATGTAGAGTATAAAGAGAAAAAATTAAAATAATTTTTTAATGCTTTATTTCTTAATTTTCAAGATATTTTTTATTATATATGAATATATGTTGAAAACATGTAATACAAATGCGAATAAATGGTTGGGAAAAAGAATATATTGAAATATATGATATTATTCTCGATTTTTTCAAGTTGTTTTGAGATTAATTTAGAAATTGCAAATGATAAAAATGAAAATATAATAGTTTCAATAGCATCTAGTCTGTCCATTCCATTTCAAGAATTGATTCAAAATTATGAATCAGAATTTAGTCAATCCAAAATTATTTTAAATTCCGGTGCCTCAAATACCTTGTTTTATCAAATAAAATACGGTGCTCCGGTAAGTATTTTAATCTCAGCTGATCAGAACATCATCAAAAAACTTACTCAAATCAATATTAAAATAGATAGTAATTCTTGGAAAGAGCTAGTAAAAAATGAATTAGTTTTAATAACTCCAACAACTAGAGAAATACAAATAAATTCTCTGAATGATTTAAAATCAGAGAATATTAAGCGAATTGCCTATGGAAATCCTAATTTAGCCCCTGTCGGATCTTATACAAAAGAAATTTTAATAGCAAATGATATTTGGACATTAGTAGAATCAAAAGGGATACCAACACAAACAGCAAAGCAATGTTTAGATTATGTATCACGTGGCGAGGTTGATGCAGGTTTTGTATTTTTAACCGATGCACTCTCTGTAATTAATGACGTTAAAATTAAATTAAATTTACCAACAGTTTCTTCAATAATATATACAGGAATTTTAATTCCTCAAAAAAATGTTATAAATGAAAAGGCAAAGCATTTTTTTTCTTATATGCAATCTTTAATTAGTCAAGAGATATTTAGAAAATATGGCTTTCAAATTATTTATTAAAAAGGTGAATTAATGTGTTATGGAATCCCTTATTTTTATCTTTGAAAGTAGCAATTATCTCTACAATAATTAATACAATGTTAGGCGTAATAATTGCTTTCTTATTAGTTCAATGTCGTTTCAGATTACTATCTAATATATTAGGAACAATTTTGCTATTGCCTTTAATTTTACCTCCAACAGTTATAGGATATTACTTGATAATATTATTTGGGCAAAATGGTTTTTTAGGAAAATTTTTTTCAAAATTTGGAATAAATGTAATATTTACATGGTATGGTGCTTTAATTGCATCAATTGTTACTTCATTTCCTTTATTATTAACATCGGCTAGACGTGCTTTTGAAAATGTTGATCAGAACATAGAGGATGCAGGTCGGGTTTTAGGTTTGAGTGAAATAACTTTATTTCTTAAAATAACCTTGCCTTTGGCATCAAATGGTATCATAGCGGGAATGCTTTTATCATTTGCAAGAGCTTTAGGTGAATTTGGTGCTACTTTGATGATTGCAGGGAATTTATCTGGATATACGCAAACTATTTCTGGAGCCATTTATGAAGCTATATATACGGGGAAAACATTTGAAGCAGGTTTATTGGTAGTTACTATTTCTATAATATGTATTGTAGTTTTATTGATTATTGAATATAAATTTCTTTCCAGAATATCACATTCATCCAGAAGAAAAAGATAGCTGATTTTTATACTTTTGGATTTCTTGCAAAAGAAATTACATAGAAGCATTTTAGATTTGATAATTAATTCTTATAATAAAGTTCATGTTTTAATTAAACCCTAAAACCTAAAATTAGTAAAATGAAATAATTAAATGATAGAACTAGGTGTTAACATTGATCATATTGCAACGCTCCGAGAACAAAGAGGCACGATATATCCGGATCCTTTAGAAGCAGCTTTGTCTGCAGAGGAAGCAGGAGCAGATTTAATTACTCTTCACTTGCGTGAAGATCGCCGTCATATTCAAGATTCAGATGTTTATAGAATTCGCTCATCAATCTTAACAAGGATGAATTTAGAATGTTCTTTATCTCCTGAGATATTAAAAATTGCAATTGATGTAAAACCTGATAATGTATGTTTAGTTCCGGAGAATCGAAAAGAATTAACAACTGAAGGTGGATTAGATATTATCAATAATTTTTATATCATTAGAGATGCAATTAATTTACTTGTTGAAAAAGGCATTAGTGTAACTTTATTTATTGATCCTGATCTTAAGCAAATAGAGTTAGCATCAAAATTGAAAGTAGCTGCAATAGAAATTCATACAGGTTTTTATGCCCAATCAATAACAAAAGATATGCGTGATATGGAGATTAATAGGATTAGTCATGCTGTTAGTGAAGGTTTGCGATATGGATTAAGAATCAATGCAGGCCATGGATTACATTATGATAATGTAATCCCAATAGCTAAGATTAATGGTATCTCGGAACTTAATATTGGCCATTCAATTGTTGCAAAAGCAGTTTTTAATGGGTGGAAAAATTCTGTAAGTGATATGAAGGCTTTAATTTTTAAAGCACGTTTGTGAAATTTAATATCTAGGATGATTTTTTCATTATTTTTCAATGAAACATGATAATTTTTATAGTTTATTGCCTAAAATATCTGGTCCTATTGCAGGAATAGGAGTAGATATTTTATATACTTCTCGAATTGAAAAAGCTTTAACACGAAGTTGTATGCGTTTCGCTGAAAAAATACTAGGTTTAGAAGAATTACAAAATTTTTATATACGAAGAAATAAAAACATTAAAAAAAGCATTAAATTTTTGAGTTCAAGATTTGCAGCTAAAGAAGCCTTTTCTAAAGCTGTTGGTATTGGTATAAATATCCCAGTTCGTTGGAAAGAAGTACAGATTATTAATTCAAATAATGGAAGACCAACGCTTTTTTTATCTCCGAAATTATTTTCATGGTATAACAAATTTTATGGAAAATTTCATGTGTCAATTTCAGATGAATCCGATATGGTAATAGCATTTGTTGTTATAGAACATAAAGATAAATCTTATAATTTTTCTAATTAAAATAGCTGATAGTGAGTTACAATTGCGATATTTGTAAGGTTATTTTTTGAAAATGATGATTAGAAATCATATATAACTAAAATTTTTTAATAAATGATTAATGATATTGATATCAAATGTTTATTGAAAACATTACCTTCCTTGCCAGGTGTTTATAAATTTTTAGACATAAAAAATGATGTAATTTATGTTGGTAAATCTTGCAATTTGAAAAAAAGAATATCTTCTTATTTTCAAAAAAAATTAACTGATCTGCGTTCTATTAAGATGTTAGAAAAAATTGCAAAAATACAAGTCACAATTACTCGATCAGAGTCTGAAGCACTTATATTAGAAAGTAATTTAATTAAGAAATTCCTTCCAAAATACAATATCCTTTTTCGAGATGATAAATCGTATTCTTATCTTTTAATATCTAATCATGATTGGCCACGAATTTCTTCTTATAAAGGTAAAAGAATAAATAATGATGGATCTTATTTTGGACCATTTCCAAGCTCAACAGCTTTAAGAAAAACAATCGAGATTCTTCAAAAAACATTTCAAATTCGAATTTGTGAGGATTCAGCTTTTTCAAATCGTTCCCGACCTTGCTTATTATATCAAATACAACATTGTTCTGCACCTTGCGTTCGCGCTATTACCTCTGAGGTATATAAAAGAAATGCTCAAAATGCTATTGATTTTTTAAATTGTAAAACCAAAAAATTAATGTCAGATATAGCATTACAAATGGAGAATGCTGCGAAAAAACTTCAATTTGAAGAAGCTATAAGATTTAGGGATCAAATAGATTCGTTAAGTAGTATTTTGCGCAAGCAAACCATGAAAATTTCTGATGATCTAAATATTGATATTATAGCTATAGCAATTGAAGAAAATAAAGCTTATATCAGCTTGGGGCTTGTTAGGAATGGGCAACATCTTGGAAGCCGATCAATTTTTCCAGAACAAATAGAAGGAAAATCTATAGAACAAATTTTAGAAGCTTTCTTTTCTCATTATTATTTTATGGAAAAGATTAATTTTCCAGATCTAATTATATGTTCACATTTTTTTTCTTATTTAAATGTTATGAATTTTTCAGATAGATCTACTAATGAAAAATTTCCTAAAGTATTATTTCAACCTAAAGGTATATATCGTTCATGGTTAGATCAGGAAAAACAAAACGTGGAAAATTTGATGCATCAAATTAGAAAAAAATCATCAAATTTTATTTCTAAAAATATAGATTTAGCAAAAATACTTAATTTAGATATTGAAAAAACTAAATCAGGTCAAATTCGAATTGAATGTTTTGATATTAGTCATTCAGCAGGAAAATTTACTGAAGCTTCATGTGTGGTATTCAAAAATCATTCATTACAACCTAGTTTGTATCGTCGCTATAATATTGAGGATGTTAATCCATGTGACGATTATTCTGCTATTAATCAGGTACTAACTCGTAGATTCTCGAAAATTTCTAATAAGATTGATTTACCTGATCTTGTATTAATTGATGGTGGAAAAGGTCAAGTTGAAATAGCTCGTCAAGTATTTTCTAGATTAGGTATAAATTCTAGCATTCTAGTTGGAATTTCAAAAAATAAAAACCGGAAAGCCGGAATGGAGAAATTAATTTTTGCCGATCATAGGGAACCTCTCATTCTTGGTCAACGATCTCAAGCTTTATTATTAATGATCAATATTCGTGATGAAGCACATCGATTTGCCATTAATTCTATGAAGATGCGCCGTATTAAAACATTTCATTTATCTAAATTAGAAGAAATATCAAAAATAGGAAAAAATAGACGTCAAAATTTATTAAATCGATTTGGTAGCTTTTCAGGTGTTGTTTCAGCTAACATTGACGAGTTAACTTCAGTACATGGAATATCTTATTCGCTGGCTAGACATATTTATGATCATTTGCACAAATAAGTCATCAAAAGATTTTCCTATTTTATGCAACATAATTTCAATTTTTATTCTAAATATTTAGAATAAAAATTGAAAAATTAACACGTAGCAATACATACATAAATCCATGTCTATAAATGTTCCTACAATTTTAACCTGGTTTCGAATAACTATGATTCCTTTGGTTATTAGTTTATTTTATTTGCCTGAAAATTGGTTTGGGATAATCTTGCGAGATACCTGGATAGCGATGGTTTTTATGTTCTCTGCATTAACAGATTGGTTAGATGGATGGTTAGCAAGACGTTGGAAACAAACTTCTGCATTTGGAGCTTTTTTGGATCCTGTCGCTGATAAATTAATGGTATGTTCGGCATTACTTATATTACTGAATTTAAATCGAATAGATACATTGATTGCATTAATAATTGTTGGACGCGAAATTATAATTTCATCACTTCGTGCATGGATGGCACAGATTGGAGCGAATAATAATGTTAGAGTTCATAGGTTAGGAAAGTTAAAAACTATACTTCAAATGATTGCTATACCTTGTTTATTTTTTGATAAGAAATTTGATGGTCAATTATATTGTTTAGGATCTGGATTAATAACATTAGCTGCTATTTTAGCTGTTTGGTCTATGCTTTATTATCTTCAGAGAGCGTGGTTTGTAATTAAAAATTAAAATTAATAGTTGTTATTAATTTTTTTAAAAGTTTCTACAAATACAAAATCACAGTTGGGAAAAACATTTTTTTTGCCTAAACATAAATATAAACTACATATTTCTGGAAATTCATTGAAAAAACGATTCTCTAAACGGTCTATTAAAGTTTCAATAAGATTTATGTGTTTTTGAGATGATAAAGGACATTCTTGAATAAATATTTCATATAAAGATCTGTAATCTAAGACACTGGTAATATCATTATCTTTTATTTCAGAAGTTATATTAATTTCAAATTCTGCATCTATTTTTAATGGTTGGGGAATGTAATATTCTTTTTCCAAAATACCAATATAAACATCTAAGTATATATTAGAAAATTTGATTTTTCTTGTTTTCATGTGTTTTGAAAAACTTACAATTTGAGAATTTTAATGTTTATATTTTCGATAAAATTAATGAGATGAAAGACTTTCATGAAAAAATAAATTTTATTCTTTTAAAATTTAAATACAAAATCCATATAAACATTTATCGAATCCTGATTTGCTAAGTTAAAAAATCACGCTATACTTGAAAATATTGATTTCTTCTTAATTGAATTAGGTTAAAATAACAGCTAATTTTTATTTTTTCAAGAAAAAGTCAGTAGGATCAATATGACAGTGAGATCTTGTATTAACAAATTAAAAATGAATGATTATTTTTTGTTAACAAATCAATCCTGTCAATTTCTGATTAAATATCTTTTCATACAAGTTTTTACAAGTTTTTGTATAACAATTATTATAGGCATTTCAATTGGAAAATTAGAAAGTTTATCAATATTGATTGGGTCATTAATTTATATTTTACCAAATTTGATATTTGCTTGTTGGCTTATAATTAGCTTTTCTAAAAAGGAGAAAAAAATTTTCAACTTTTTTCTTGGAATTGGGATATTTAAACCTTTTTTAATAGCTTTTATATTTTGGTTTGTTTCTCAACTTACAAAAAATTTTTTATCTTTCCCATTTATTTTAATTGGTTTTTTATGTACTTTGAAAAGTTATTTTTTTATTCCAATCTTTCGAAAATTTTTTCCTCTTAATTGTTTAAAATTAACCAAAATCTAAGTTTTATTACATTTTGTTATGTGGATTCAATAGGATTTATAGATGCATAATACTAATGCAGATTCACCATTTTCTGCTTACATTCAACATCACTTAATACATTGTAACAATATTGGTGAAAAACAATCTTTCATTGCTCAATTTAATATTATTAACTATGACTCGTTATTTTGGTCTATTTTTATGGGTTGTTTGTTAATTTTTATTTTTTTATTAATCGCACATCGCGCTTCATCAGAAAATCCTAATCGATTCCAAATTCTTATAGAAATGATCATTGAAATGGTTGATAATCAATCAAGGTCTATTATTCATAATGTTGAAAGCAGAAAATTTGTTACTCCTCTTGTTCTTACGTTATTTATATGGATTATTTTTATGAATTCTTTGGATTTACTTCCAGTAGATCTTATTCCATCAATATTTTCATTATTAGGATTAGGTTCAAAGCATGGTGATTTGTTATATTATCATCGCATCTTACCTACTGCTGATTTGAATGTGACAATGGGTATGTCTTTTGGAGTATTGCTTTTGGTTTTTTACTACAAACTCAAATTAAAAAATATCAATGGATTTTTGGCAGATTTATTAATCACTCCTTTTTATTCTAAAAACAAGTTTTATTTGATTCTTCTTTTACCTGCAAATTTAATTTTAAATTCTGTTGAATATGCAGCAAAATCTATATCTCTGGGAATGCGTTTGTTTGGTAATATGTTTGCAGGAGAATTAGTATTTATGCTAATAGCGTTGTTAGGGGGGGCTTGGAGTGGTTTCAACACTTATAGTATTTTGTTTGGATTGACTCATATTTTAACAGGTTCTATTTGGGGCATATTTCATATATTGGTAATAGTACTTCAAGCGTTTATTTTCATGATGCTTACTTTAGTTTACATAGGTCAAGCACATGAAAATCACTAAAAATATTTGTGTTGTTAATAATTGATTTTTTGATTCTTTATTTTAGTTAGGAGTTGCTATGACAAATTCTGCTTTTGTTGCTTTAGCTTGTGCATTTATTATAGGTTTAGGAGCTATTGGTGCCTGTATTGGTATTGCTATAATGGGAGGGAAATATCTTGAAGCCTCTGCACGTCAACCAGAATTAATGAATGCATTGCAGACTAAAATGTTTTTACTAGCTGGTTTAATTGATGCTGCTTTTCTTATTGGTGTTGGAATAGCAATGTTATTTGCTTTTGCAAATCCATTTGTTTCTTGATAATAATAGTTAATGTATTTCAGCTAAACCTAAGTCTGATTTTTAAGAAGAGAGAAGGGAGGGCCTGCTATGAATTTAAATGCGACCATTTTTTTTCAAATGTTGGTATTTTTTATTCTTGGATGGATAACAATGAAATTTGTTTGGCCTCCTCTTATAAAAGCGATTGAAGAACGTCAAAAAAAAATAGCAGAGGGTTTATCAGCTGCTGAAAAAGGGAAAAAAGATTTAGCAGAAATGCAAGAACGAATTAGATTAATTGATTCATCTTCAAAATCTAAAATGCGAGAATATATGATCGAAGCTGAGAACCAAGCTTCTTTTATTGTAGAAAAGGCCAAACAAGATGCGGAAATTTATCGCTTAAATTTATTACAACAAACAGAAAAGGATATTGAAAATATTGTATTTGAAGCTAAAGAAACTTTGCGTCAAGATTTAGCTAATTTAGTGGTTAAAGGGGTTGAAAAAATATTAAATCGTGAAATTGATGCTGATATGCATCAAGAAATCTTGATTGAACTTAAAGAACAGCTTTAATTAGGATGAATAGGATGATTATTAGATCCTTAACTGTTGTTAAACCTTATGCTGAAGCTTTATATTCATTAGCCAGTAAAGATAAAGCTGAGTTGAAGAAATGGTTTTGTTTTCTTCAGGAATTAATCAAAATCTTAAAAAATGAACATATTCTTAATCATATAATTTTAAATCCATATTTGGAAAATTTTCAAAAAATTGAACTGTTTATATCTATTATTCAAATATTGGATCAACCAAAACATTCTTCAAATTTTATTAAACTCTTAATTGAAAATAAACGAATTTTACTTTTACCAGAGATATTTAAACAGTTTCAGATATTACAGGATGAAAATGATGGAGTGGCAGAGGTTCTGATTCTAAGTGCTTTTCCAATATTGAAAAAGCATTTAGAAAATATTATTCCATTGCTCGAACAGAAATTTCGTCAAAAACTTAGACCCAGAGTAGTATTGGATAAATCTATAATCGGCGGTGTTTGTTTTGAAGTTAAGGATCAAATTTTTGATATTTCTATACTAGAAAAATTAAATCAAATGACTAGGTTATTGCTTGCTTGATACACCTTATACACTTAATTGAAAAGAACTTGTTTTAACAAAGATTCCAGGAGTCAATATGTATCTTAAACCCTCTGAGATCAGTCAACTTTTAAAAGATCGGATTGAGGGAATAAAGACCCTGTCGGAGATATCTGTTCAGGGTACTGTCTTATCAGTCACAGATGGTATAGCTCGTGTTTATGGGTTATCTAATGCAATTTATGGAGAGGTGCTTGAATTTCCTAATAATATTTTAGGATTAGCTTTAAACCTTGAGCATGATTCAATAGGAGTTGTAATCCTTGGCGATTATTTAAGCATTTCCGAAGGTGATCGCGTTAAATCTACAGGTCGTGTACTCGAAGTGCCTGTAGGACCAGAATTAAATGGTCGGGTAGTAAATGCACTAGGTGAGCCTATTGATGGAAAGGGTCCAATCTTTACTAAAGAAAAAGATGTTATTGAAAAACCTGCTCCAGGTGTTATTGCTCGTTGCTCCGTATCTCAACCATTACAAACAGGTATTAAAGCAATTGATACTATGGTTCCAATTGGTCGAGGTCAACGTGAATTAATTATAGGTGATCGTCAAACAGGAAAAACTGCGATTGCTATTGACACTATAATTAATCAAAAAATACTGGTGTTAAATGTATTTATGTAGCTATTGCACAAAAAGCATCTACTGTTAGCAGCTTGGTTAAAAAATTAGATGAACATGGAGCTTTAGCATATACTACTGTTGTAGTTGCTGCTGCTTCAGATTCTGCTGCTATGCAATATTTGGCTCCTTATGCAGGTTGCACAATGGGGGAATATTTCCGAGATCGTGGGCAAGATGCTTTAATTATTTACGATGATTTAACAAAACAAGCATGGGCATATCGTCAAATATCATTATTATTGCGCAGGCCACCTGGCCGAGAAGCTTATCCTGGGGATATTTTTTACCTTCATTCTCGTTTACTTGAACGAGCTGCTCGTGTAAATACAAATTATGTTGAAAAGTTCAACAATGGTGCTATTAAGGGAAAAACAGGTTCATTAACTGCATTACCAATCATTGAAACACAAGCAGGTGATGTGTCCGCATTTGTTCCAACTAATGTTATCTCTATTACGGATGGTCAAATTTTTTTAGAAACAGATTTATTTAATTCTGGAATACGACCAGCTATTAATGCTGGTATTTCGGTTTCTCGTGTTGGAGGAGCAGCCCAAACTAAAATTGTTAAAAAGTTATCGGGTGGTATTCGCACTGATTTAGCTCAATATCGTGAATTGGCTGCTTTTTCTCAATTTTCTTCTGATTTAGATAATGCAACGCGATCTCAATTAGAAAGAGGGAAACGTGTTATAGAACTTCTCAAACAACCACAATTTCATCCATTAGAATTATGGGAACAAATTGTGGTTTTGCTTTGCATGAATAAAGGTTATTTAGATGATATAGAAGTTTGTAAAATTATGAATTTTGAAAGACTTTTGAAAGATAGGCTTAAATCTGAATGCCAAGTTATAATCGATCGTATTAATCATAAACAGGAATTATCTAAAGATGATGAGTCAAAATTATTAAAAAGTATTGAAAGGTTTAAAGAATTGAATTTATTTTGAATAGACGATTTTTTGATCAATTATGCAATCCTTAGAGCTGAGAGTAATAAAATACAATGCCTGAAATTAAAGCAATCCGGACAAAAATTAAAAGTATTGAAAATACTTGTAAAATTACTAAAGCCATGGAAATGGTTGCTGCTTCTAAAATGCGCAAAGCACAAAATAGAATGTTATCTGGACGGCCATATGCTAATAAAGTTCGGAAGATTGCTATCCATTTAATGCAAGCTAATCCAGAATATTCACATCCTTACCTAATCAATAGAAATATTGAATCTGTTGGGATAATTATGATATCTACAGATAAAGGACTTTGTGGTGGACTTAATACCAATGCAGCTCGTCTTGTTATAACTAAAATTAAAGAGTTTGAGAGGAAAGGAATTTCTCTACAAACAACAGCTTTTGGTGAAAAAGCTCTCAATTTGTTAATTCGAATTGGTACAAACTTGGTATCTCAAGAGACTCAATTAGGTGATGAGCCAAAGTTTGATCGTTTTCTAGGAGCGATAAAAGTTCAATTAGATGCTTATTTGAAAAATAAAATTGATGCTATCTATGTAATAACCACTCGTTTTATTAACACTATGACTCAGGAACCTATTTTTTTCAATTATTACCACTATCCTCAGATTTAAACAATCCTTATGATTTAAGTAATTCTTCATCTATTTCTGTTGATGAAACGGAGAATTATAAATGGGATTATATTTATGAACCTAGTTCAAAGATTGTCATAGATGATTTATTAAAACGTTATATAGAATCTCTTGTATATCAATCAGTTTCTGAAAATATAGCTTCAGAACAATCTGCTAGAATGGTTGCTATGAAAGCATCAACAGAGAATGCTATAAAAATTATTGATGATTTGCAAGTTATTTATAATAAAACACGACAAGCTTCTATTACCAAAGAAATTTCAGAAATTGTTGGCGGCGCTGCTGCAATTATCTAATTATCATCGATTATTAATATTTAAATTCTACTATTAATCAAGGAAAACAAATGGCTAATGGAGTTATTGTGCAATGTGTTGGCGCTGTTGTAGATATTAAATTTCCAAAAGATAATATGCCAAAAATCTATGAAGCACTTATTTCAGTTGATGAAAATTCAAAATTTGCAGAGAAAAATTTGATATTTGAGGTTCAACAACAACTAGGTGATGGAATAATTCGTTCTATTGCAATGGGACCTAGTGAAGGTTTATATCGAGGAATGAAAATCATGTCCACAGGAAATCCTATTTCAGTTCCTGTAGGAAAAGGTACATTAGGTCGAATCATGGATGTTTTAGGTCGGCCAATAGATGAATCAGGTCCAATACAGCATGATGAAAAAAGAAGCATTCATAATAATGCTCCTGATTTTGCTAAGCTTTCACCATCAGTAGAATTATTAGAGACTGGTATTAAAGTTATTGATCTAATTTGTCCCTTTGCTAAAGGAGGAAAAGTAGGTTTATTTGGAGGTGCAGGTGTTGGAAAAACAGTTAATATGATGGAATTAATTAATAACATTGCTAAAAAACATAGTGGTTTATCTGTATTTGCTGGTGTAGGTGAACGTACCAGAGAAGGTAATGATTTTTTTCATGAAATGAAGGAATCAAATGTTTTAGATAAGGTAGCAATGGTATTTGGTCAAATGAATGAACCTCCAGGAAATCGATTTCGTGTTGCATTAACAGGTTTAACTATAGCTGAAAAATTCAGGGATGATGGTCGAGATATTCTGTTTTTTATTGATAATATTTACCGTTATACTCTTGCTGGGGTTGAAGTATCTGCCTTATTAGGTCGAATGCCTTCAGCCGTTGGATATCAACCTACACTTGCTGAAGAAATGGGAAAATTACAGGAACGAATTACATCTACAAAAACTGGTTCTATTACATCAATTCAAGCTGTTTATGTGCCAGCTGATGATTTAACTGATCCATCTCCTGCCACTACTTTTCAGCATTTAGATTCAACTATTGTATTATCTAGAGAAATTGCTACTTTAGGTATTTATCCAGCAGTAGATCCTTTAGATTCTTCAAGTAGGCAGCTTGATCCACAAATTGTAGGAGAAGAACATTATTTAATTGCACATGATATTCAAAGAATTTTACAACGGTATAAAGAATTACGTGATATTATTGCTATTCTTGGAATGGATGAATTATCTATTGAAGATAAGCAAGTGGTTGCTCGGGCTCGGAGAATTCAACGATTCTTATCTCAACCTTTTCATGTTGCCGAAGTGTTTACTGGTTCATCTGGAAAATATGTTTCGCTCAATGAAACCATCCGAGGATTTAAAATGATCATCAATGGTGAATGTGACAGCTTACCAGAACAAGCATTTTATATGGTAGGAAACATTGAAGAAGCTTTTGACAAAGCAAAGAATCTTTAAATTAAAGGATTTCTTATATTTATGGACCTTTATGTTGATATAGTTAGTTCAAGTAATTCAATTTTTTCAGGAAGGGTAAAATTTATAACATTGCCTGGTGAATTGGGTGAATTAGGTGTTTTAAAAGGACATGTTCCATTAATATCACGAATTATTCCGGGAATGATTAAAATACTTCATCATGATGATTCAGAACAAAATATTTTTGTTGCCGGGGGAATTTTAGAAGTTCAACCAAATTTAGTAACTGTACTCGCTGATACGGCTATTCGTGCAGAAGATTTAGATGAATCAAAAGCATTAGAAGCTAGAAAAAAAGCAGAAGATGCTTTGAAAAATTCTAAAAACCAAGCAGATATTTCTGTTGTCGAAGCGGAGTTGATAATGTTAATTGAACAGGCACGAGCTGCTAAAAAATTTAAATATAAGAATAGATAACTTTTTAATATTTTCTAAAAATAAAGAAATTGAGATAAGTTTTGAAGGATTAATTTATGTCTGTTCTTACTTTAAAAAATGATACTTTTCTCCGAGCATTGTTTAGAAAACCTGTCCCATATACACCAATTTGGTTAATGCGGCAAGCTGGAAGATATCTTCCAGAATATAGAGCTTTACGATCAAGATCTGGATCATTTATAAATTTAGTAAACAATCCAGAATTTTCATGCGAAGTTACTTTACAACCTTTAAAACGTTATCCTTTAGATGCAGCTATTTTATTTTCTGATATTCTGATTTTACCTAATGCAATGGGTTTAGATTTGCATTTTTCAGAAAATTCTGGACCATATTTTACTAATCCAATTCGAGATGAAGATCATGTCAATAAGCTTTTTATTCCAGATATGGATAAGTTGAATAGTACCTTCACTACAATTAGTTTGGTCCAAAGAGAATTAGAGGGTAAAATTCCTCTAATTGGTTTTTCAGGCAGTCCATGGACATTGGCCTGTTATATGATTGAAGGTAGAGGAAGTAATAATTATGAGTTAACAAAATCAATGTTGTATTCCAATCCTAAATTATTACACCGTATTCTTGAAATTAATACTGAAGCTATTACTCAATTTTTAAATATGCAGATCAAGTCTGGGATACAAGCAGTTATGTTATTTGATAGTTGGGGGGGATATTAGCTGGTAGTTTATTTCAAGAATTTTCTCTTTCCTATATTCAAAAAATTATTAAAAATTTAAATAAAAAAATTAATAATCACAAAATACCTACTATTGTTTTTGTAAAAGGAGGTGGTCTGTGGTTAGAAGATATTGCAAATTGTGGATGTGATGCTGTTAGCTTGGATTGGACAGTGAATCTTTCTTCAGCGCGATGCCGAGTAAAAGATTTTGTAGCTCTTCAAGGGAATCTTGATCCTTCAGTTCTTCTGAGCAAACCATCAGTAATTCGTTCTGAAGCACGACGTGTATTGAATTCTTTTAGCTTGAATAAGAATAATAATTCTGGACATGTTTTTAATCTTGGACATGGAGTTTCTAAATTCACCCCTACAAATTCTATTGCTGAATTAATTGATGAAGTCCATACATATAGTAGAGTAAAATGACTAACTAATTTTTAAATTCAAAAGAAAAATTATTTATAATTATCAAGTTTTAAAGTTTTAAATATTTTTAGTAATCATTTTATCTAATTAATTGAATAACCTGTTCATGCCTAATCTTCAAGGTTTATATTCGGATTCTGTTTTTTGGGTACAGGTTGCCTTAAATGTTCCTTTATTAAGACTTTTTGATTATAAAAGTACAATTCCTATTTGTGTTGGCATGCGAGTTATTGTTCCATTTGGAAAACGAATTTTAATTGGTGTAGTAATTAATCAGTTGGATAAACCATCAATTGATCAAAGTTTAATTCGAAAAATAGAGATGGTTTTAGATGATACTCCTCCATTTAATTCAGATTGGTTAAGATTAGTAAAATTTACTGCTGAATACTATCATCATTCATTAGGTGAAGTAATTCTTTCTGTTATTCCGAATTCATTGCGTAATGTATCTTCATATAAAGGATTTAATATAGATAAAGGGCCTATTGCTAAAATGCATAAAAGAGTCTTAGCAAAAAATAAACAAGCTTGTATATTAAAAAAATTTATTGAACCTCCTTTATTAAGTGAAGAACAAAAAAAAGCTGTAAATATTATAGAGTCAATCAAAGGATTCAAAACAATATTATTATATGGTGTAACAGGAAGTGGAAAAACAGAAGTCTATCTTAGAGCTATACAAAACACTTTATCTTCTGGCAGTCAAGTTCTAGTAATGGTTCCAGAAATTAATTTAGCTCCACAATTAGAGCTCTCTTTGAGAATTCGTCTTGAAATCATGCTTGGATGTAAAGCTTTAGCCATTATGCATAGTAATCTCACTGAGACTCAAAGGGTAGAAACTTGGTTTAAAGTGCAAAATTCTCAAATTAAAATTTTGTTAGGCACTCGTATGTCTATTTTTGCTCCTTTTTCTAAATTAGGTCTGATTGTAGTTGATGAAGAACATGATATGTCATATAAACAACGTGATGGATTACGTTATTCTGCACGTGATTTAGCTATTTGGCGCGCAAATAATTTAAATATTCCCGTTATCTTAGGTTCAGCTACACCATCTCTTGAAACTTGGTCTCATGCTGAAAACGGAAAATATTTAAGATTAAATTTAACAAATCGAGTAAAATTTAAAAAACTTCCAAAAGTTCATTTGATTAATATTAATCGAGAGAAATTCAAAAATGGTTTAGCACCACAATTGATTCATGCGATTGAAAATCGTTTAAATAAAAAGGAACAATCTCTTATTTTTTTAAATAGACGAGGTTATGCGCCTGTACTTTATTGTACATTTTGTTCCTGGATTAGTAATTGCCCAAGATGTTCGGCATTTTCTGTTTTACATAAACAATACCAAGTTAATCTTAGCAGGTTAACTTGTCATTATTGTGGATATGAAACACCAGTAATTAAAATGTGCCCAAAATGCGGCGCTCAATATTTAAGACCAATAGGATATGGTACTCAACGAATTGAAACTAATATTCGGAAATTATTTCCAACAGCAAAAACAGTTCGAATTGATGCAGATACTACTCGACGCAAAGGTTCAGCTAATATCTTATTTAACTCTGTTCATTCAGGAGAAATTGATATTCTTATTGGTACACAAATGATTTCTAAAGGTCATGATTTTAGCAAATTAAGTTTAATAGGAATTTTAAATACTGATTCAGTTTTGTTTACACAAGATTTCAGAGGATCTGAACGGTTATTTGCTCAATTAATGCAAGTAACAGGTCGAGCTGGTAGACATTTAAACAATAGCGAAGTCTTTGTTCAAACGGAATATGCAGAACAATCTGTATATAAATTTTTAAAATGTCATGATTATATTGGATTTGCAAAAAGTGCTTTATGTGATCGAAAGATAGTGAATTTACCTCCATATTCGTATCAAGCATTATTAACAGCTGAATCTAAAAATTTGGTCCATGCTATTAGCTTTTTAAAAAAAGCTAAATCTATTATTAAAGATCATTCGTGGTTTGATTCTGATCTTTTAAATGAAATTACTATGCATGATCCAGTTCCATTGCGTGTAATGCGAATTGCAAATATCGAGAGAGCTCAACTTTTAGTAGAGAGTAAACATCGAACAATTTTACAAAAATTTTTAAAAAATTGGATGAGAAGTTTGCCAAATATTACATCAAATAATAAAACTCGCTGGAAACTTGATATTGATCCTGTAGAAATTTAAAAATAAGAAATCTAATCTTTAATTTTTGTAAAAAATGTAATGCAAAGTGGGATTGAAAAATAAAAATTTATTGATTCCGTAACTTGCGAACAGCTTCAGATAATTCTCCTGCGGTTAGGCCTATAGGTCCAATTCCTTGACTAACAAGCAAATCAGCTGCAGCTCCGTGTAACCAAACAGCTCCAGGAACAGCTTCCTCAAGACTTATATTTTGAGCAATTAAACTACCAATTATTCCAGATAAAACATCCCCTGTACCAGAAGTAGCCAATCCAACATTTCCTGTTGTATTTTTCATAATAAGACCATCTGGTTGACAAATAATAGTATCTTTCCCTTTTAATACAATCCATGATTTATAAAGTTTACTTAAAGCTAAGGCACTTCCTTCTCTATCTGATTGAATCTGTTTAACAGTAAGATTTAATAATCTACTCGCTTCAACTGGATGAGGAGTTAATACAATAGGTCTCAAATTATTTTGTGTATTAATTGAAATTCTACGTTTTGCGAGCAAATTAAGACCATCAGCATCTAAAACTAATGGAGTATTTTGATATTTAATTAAATAATTAAGTAAAATTTTGGACAGATTACTTTGACCTAGCCCACATCCAGCAACCCAAACATTTATGGAAATATTAGATTTCAACCAATACATTGCATTAGATAGCATGAGTTCTGGATATAATATATCACAATTTAACGGAGTCTTTTTTTGGGCAAAGCCAATTAAAACTTTGCCAGCTCCAGTTTTTAAAGCAGCACGCCCTGCTAACAATGGAGCTCCAACCATACCAATTCCACCACCTAAAATACATATCGTTCCAAAACAGCCTTTGTTCGCAGACGAATTTCGTTTTTTAAATACAGTGGGTAAAATATCCGGATTAATATATTGCAAATTTAGAATTATTTAAAAATCACTAATTAAGGTCACTAAAATTCAGCTTTGATTATTTGGAATTTCTGGTTCTGAAAATGCTCCTCCAGATTGGTTAGCAATATATACCATAGCCCGAGCTACTTCGTAATCACTAAGATTGGGATTCCCTCCTTTAGGAGGCATTGCGTCTTTTCCATATATAGCGATTTTTAAAGCAGCTTCATACCCAGCTTGAATAATACCAGCCCATGCAGAATGATCTCCTATTTTTGGAGCACCTGCAATTCCAGTTAGATGGCATGCAGCACAAACACTTGAAAAAACTTGTTCGCCAGTTTTAAAAACTCGAGGAGCATTAATATCAACAAATTCAAGTTTGGCAATAGGAGCTATTCTCATATTTATTGCTTCTTCTGATAAAGAATCAGAACCTGCAGCAGCCTTATTTCCAGAAACTACAATATTTACAATCATGCTAATAATAGCTATTGGTATTACAAATGCTAAAAAAACCACCATAGCAATTCGTTTTAAATTTTTAAGAGAAATTTCTTGATTATTACCACGATCCAATTTTTTACTCCTAAATTGAATATCATTATATATACTTTAGTTGTTATAAAAAATCTTTGAATTATTTTATCCAAAGAATAAAAAAGAAATGCTATTAAATTACTTAATTCAATTATATACTTGATAATTGAGAATCATGCTATTAATAATTGTGATTAGGTTCAATTCTTAATTCATTAATAATTTGAGAATTGTTGTATTAGATTGTACTGTGTTACACACGCCTGTAGTTCAATGGATAGAATAAGAGTTTCCGAAACTCTTGATACAGGTTCAATTCCTGTCAGGCGTATAAAATAATTCATAATTAATATTATTTAATTAATTTTGATTCTTTTTAAGAAAATTAAATTTCAAGATATTTTTTATTTATGTTACTCTAATCATGAAAAGATTCATATAATGTTCAGTATTTTTAGCATTTCAATATATAAATAAATTTGATAATTTTATAAAAATGTTGTTTCAGATAAAAATTATTTTGTCAAATGATAGTTTGTAAGCTTTTATTAATAATATAATGGTGCTGTGTTTATTTAAAAAATAATCTGTTTGTTTTTAAATAAGTTACTTATAAATTTTAATTATGAATTAATGGAAAAAATTTACTATTTGTTAATTCGTATTATAAATGGGGTGGGAGTTTACAGTTTTTTTCATGTATGTCGTGTCAAGAAGCTATCTTGGAGCTTTATACAATGATGTCAAAGTTGTGTCGATTCTCATTAAAAAATATCATCCTAATCTTAATGATTATAGAAACAAGTTGTTTACCTCAATACAATTGGCGGGAAATTTTATTAGCAGATGGTCATGTTCATGCCACTTTCCCTGATCGAATTTCTACAGAGATTTATCCTACAGTTTTATATGGTTATGATCTTAATTTTTCTAAGAGTTTTGTAGAAATTTCCGGAGCACTATTTACAATAAATTATGCTCAATTATCACCTAAATTATTACAAAATCATAATGTCCGAATGCAACTTGGACATTCTATGATTCAGAATTTGTACTTATATTTACAAGTTGTACCACCTGATAATTTTGAAGATTATGGACAAGATATTGAAATATATGGCAATTCTGAAAAAGACCAAAATTGGTTAATGGCTAGAATTTGGGTAACTGATACTATGCTAGTTGAAGCTATTGCTTTAGGCAATAAAAAGAATCTTTCTTTTGATAATGCTAAAAAATTTCTACATTCCGTAGTAGTTAAACGATAAAATCTGTAACTGTTTAATCCTCTTTATTATTCAAGAAAATTAATTATATGTTTGTGATTGATGTAATGTTCATATAGAATTCAAACGAACTATTGTAGCTTGAACTGCGATTATTTTAAATATTTTAAAGCGCTTTTTTGCCGTGCATAATTCTGTTGGAATTGTTTCTCCTATTAATATTAGATTTAATGAACCTTTAAAATTGACTAGTGGTCAATTTTTAAAGTACTACGAACTTACTGTTGAAACTTATGGAATTTTGAACGAGAAACGAAATAATGGGGTATTAATTTGCCATGCACTGAATGGATCTCATCATGTAGCTGGAATTTCTAGCGCTGATCTTGATGATATCGGTTGGTGGGACAATATGGTAGGACCTGGAAAGCCAGTTGATACGAATAAGTTTTTTGTTATAGGCATAAATAATTTAGGATCATGTTTTGGATCAACAGGGCCTGCAAGTATAAATCCGGATACTAATCTTCCCTGGGGGGCCGATTTTCCAATGTTAGCTATTGAGGATTGGGTAAATGCTCAAGCTAGAGTAGCAGATTATTTTGGAATTAAATGCTTTGCAGCAGTAATGGGAGGATCTTTAGGTGGTATGCAAGCTTTAAGTTGGGCTATTAATTGTACTGATAGAGTATTAAATTGTATTGTGATAGCAAGCACACCTAGATTATCAGCTCAAAATATTGCTTTTAATGAAGTTTCTAGACGAGCAATAATTAGCGATCCTGATTTTCATGGAGGCAATTATTATGCCAAGAATACAAAACCCAGTCGGGGTTTATCTGTTGCACGTATGATCGCTCATATAACTTATCTTTCTGATAATGATATGGCTAGAAAATTTGGAAGAACTCAATGTAAGCCTTCGGAAAATGGATCATACCGTTATGATTATAATATTGAATTCGAAGTAGAGTCTTATTTACGATATCAAGGTGAAAAGTTTAGCCGTTATTTTGACGCCAATACATATTTGTTAATTACACGTGCATTGGATTATTTTGATCCATCTCGTTCAACAAATGGAGATTTAAGATTAGCTTTGCTTCCTGCAAAAGCAAATTTTCTTGTACTTTCATTTTCTACTGATTGGCGCTTTCCCCCTGCTCGTTCACGAGAAATAGTGAAAGCATTATTAAAAAATGGTAATTCAATATCATATGTAGAACTTGATGCACCATATGGACATGATGCGTTTTTATTAAACGATTCACGTTACCATGCAATTATAAGAGGTTATTATAATAGAATTGCGCAAGAATTAAATCTAAATTAATGCTAATTTATTTGATATGAAACTTATGAATTATATCACAAATAATAACTCTGATTTTGTGCTCAGAACCGATTTAAATCGCATAGCTAGTTGGATTAAAAGAGAGAGCAGCGTGCTAGATTTAGGTTGTGGAGATGGCACATTATTAAATTATTTAAATAATAACTTACAAACAAAAGGAGTGGGAGTTGAATTAGATAATCGTTTAGTAATTGAATGTATAAATAAAGGAGTTAGAGTTATTCAACAAGATTTAGAAGATGGATTAGCATTATTTGATGATAAACAGTTTGATACAGTTATTTTATCTCAAACATTGCAATCTATGCATCATACTGAGCATATTCTATTAGAGATGTCTAGGGTTTCAAACTATGGAATTGTGTCTTTCCCAAATTTTGGCTATTGGTTACATGGGTTATCAATCTTATGTGGTAGAATGCCTGTAACAGGACAGATACCATACCAATGGTATAATTCACCAAACATTCATTTATGCACATTAAAAGATTTTGAAGAATTAGCTGGTTCTTTAGGATTAAAAATCCTAGAGCGGGCTGCATTTAACGCATCTCAAGAAATAAAATGGTTAATTAATTGGCGAACTTCATTAGCCTTATATCATTTCAGTTCAAGTTAAATTTCTCACAATTTTAAAATAATCCATCATTTATTTAAAGTTCATTTGAAAATTTTGCAGTTTCTATTTTTATTTTATGAACAATGATTTATTGTTACACAACGTATTGTCATAGGCAATTTTCGCAATATTGTTAAAACTTCATTTGATACAATGGAATCTACATCTGTGATGACATAACCCAATTGTCCTTTTGTTTGTAAATTTTGACTAATAATATTTAACCCATTTTTTGCTAATAAATTCGTTAACATACCCAGAGCCCCTGGAGTGTTATAATGCATATGTAATATTCTTGTTTTACCAGATGGTTTTATATATGGAATTTCTGGGAAATTAACAGCCCCTTTAGTTGAACCTGTTTTTATAAAACGAACAAGTTTTTCAGCCACTTCATGACCAATATTTTCCTGAGATTCTTGAGTACTACCTGCTATATGAGGAGTTAAAATAACATTTTGAAATTCAATTAATGGGCTATTTAAACTCTCCCCTGGATTCTTTGGTTCGCAAGGAAAAACATCTAAGGCTGCTCCGCTTATATGCCCACTTTTTAAGGATTCATATAATGCATCCATATCAATTACTTCTCCTCGTGAGGCATTTATTATAATTGATCCTTTTTTCATATATGATAAGCTTTCCTTATTGATCAAATTATTATTTTCTTTTCCTCCAGGGATATGCAAAGTAATTACGTCTGATTGCTTGAGTAAATCTATCAATGAATTTGTTGATTTAGCATTTCCAAGAGGAAGTTTATCTTCAATATCATAATAAATTACACGCATACCGAGCCCTTCGGAAAGAGTGCTGATTTGTGAACCAATATTTCCATATCCTATGATACCTAATGTCTTTCCACGTATTTCAAAGGATCCGATTGCAGATTTGTCCCAGTATCCATTGCGAATTTGATAATTTTTCTCAGGAATTCTTCGAAGAAGTAAAATTGCTTCACCTAATGTAAGTTCAGCAACGGAACGTGTGTTAGCAAATGGAGCATTAAAAACAGGGATTCCATGTAACATTGCACTTTCAAGATTAACTTGATTTGTACCTATACAAAAACATCCTAATACACATAATTCAGTTGCATTTTCAAAAATCTTCATATCAAATTGGGATCGAGAACGAATTCCAACTACATTAGCTCCCTTCAGTGCTAGTTGCAGTTCATCTGGTGGTAAAGCAGAAGAATGATTAGCTATTTTCGTATATCCCGCTGCTTTAAAAATAGCTTTAGCACTTGGATGTATATTCTCGAATAGTACAATTTGAGTCATAAAAATTTCCTATCAAATAATAGAAATTAAGTACGTTTTATATTAATAAATTAAATATCTAGTTCATATTTTTTAATAAAATACACCAAATAAAAATATTTTTCATACATCAATATTATGCTTAAAAAGAATGCTTTTTAAAAAGATTAATACTTTTGCAAGTACAGTGATATTGATTATATTTTAATAAATTATTTTCAATTTATATGAATTCGATTGAAAAAATTTTCAATAACTGGTAATAAGTCTACTCTAGTTTTTTAAGCTTATCTAGCTTATCTAGCTTATCTATATTTTCATCTGTATAACTTAAACATATTTTAGAGTTTAATTATTGATTTATCTATCCTATAGTTATAACCTTTCAATTTTAGAATTTTAAGGGGCTTGTTTTTATATAAAAGCATCAAAAAATTTATCTTTTTAATGTAATTCATACAATTTGAGTATTATGGATAAAACTTTTGTATTAAATTCTCATAATAATAGGTCTAAAATTGTTTTAGAAAATTCTAATACCCATTTTGGTTTTCAATCAGTCTCTAAAATTGATAAAACTCGGAAAGTTTACGAAATTTTTCATTCGGTTGCTTGGCGTTATGACATTATGAATGACCTAATGTCATTAGGATTACATAGATTATGGAAATTATTTGTAATCAATCAAGCATATATTCGTCCTGGTATGAAAATCTTGGATATTGCTGGTGGAACAGGTGATTTAGCTAAAATTTTTGCAAAAAAAGTAGGTTCAACTGGAGAAGTTTGGTTAACTGATATAAATGATGCTATGTTATATATTGGACGCGATCGGTTAATAAATTCTGGGATCATTATCCCGGTAGTTGCATGTGATGCGGAATATTTACCATTTCCATCGAAATACTTTGATAGAGTATGTGTTGCTTTTGGTTTAAGAAATATGACAAATAAAGATGTTGCATTACAAGAATTAACTAGAGTTTTAAAATTAGGAGGGAAAGCTTTGATATTAGATTTTTCAAAAATTGTTAAATTTTTATCTCCAATCTATGATTGGTATTCATTTAACATTCTTCCGTTTTTAGGAAGAAAAATTGTTAATGATGAGTCTAGTTATCGATATTTAGCTGAATCAATAAGGGTACATCCAAATCAAACAATTTTAGCTAATATGATGCTTGATGCAGGCTTGCGTCGAGTCCGTTATTTTAATATGTCAGGGGGAATTGTAGCGTTACATGAAGGTGTGAAACTTTTTTGAAAATTTACAAATGTAACAATTATTGATTAAGGAAAAATGTCTAATGAATTTTAATTATTAAAGTGATTAAAGGATTTTATAATGATTGTAAGTAAGTTTGCTCGGTTCATGTTTTCAGTCTTTTTGATGCTTCTTCTATGTTTTCTCATACTATGTACCTCTTTTGACGCACATGCTCGTCGCGTTGTAGGTGGTGGTAATATTGGACGTCAAACTCCAAGTATTAGTCAAAAACGGTTAAATAGTTCTAATTATGGAAATCATCATACAGAATCTGTAAAATCTTCTGTTATTTCATCAGAAAAATTGAATAAAAAATCTAACTGGTTAGCTCCTGTTACAGGTGTATTAGCAGGTTTAGGCATTGCTGCTTTATTTTCTAATTTTGGTTTTCCAGGAGGTTTTTTTGGAATATTTTCAAATATTATATTGACAGCGTTAGCTTCATTGATAATCGTTTTTTTGATGCGTCGTTTTAGCATTATGTTTTCAAAAAAATTTTTTGGAACAAATAATTCTGATTCTTATGAACACGCGTCAAAATATGTTGGAATTAATAATTCCCAAGAATTTAATAATCTTCATAAAGAAGATTATGCAAATAATCAACAAAATTATAGCTTTTTTAAAAAAATCTAAATGAGAATTCTTCTATCTCTTTTAGTTTTTATACAGAAAATTTTCTTCAAGAAGCGAAAAAACAATTTATTCAAATTCAGAAAATATGGGATAATCGGGATATAAATCAACTTAGAAATTATCTTACAGACGAATTGATTTTTGAATTTGAGAGAAAATCTTTGAAGGATGGTCCTTCTTTTCAAGGAATCGAAGTAATTGCATTAAATGCAGAATTAGTTGATTTTTGTGAAAAAATACTGATTATTTAGCATGCATAAAGTTTTCTGGATTGATTCGTGATACTGAAGAAGAACAAGATTCTAGTTTTGAACAATTTTGGATTTTATTAAAATCTCACAAAAATGGCTGGCTATTATCAGGTATTCAACAATCAAAACCATTCATTAATTAATAGTTTAAGTATGTATCTTGATTCTTTTTTTCTAAAAACATAAACTGTTTAATATCTTTCATACTAAACATTGTTCAAAAAAATAAAAATACTGCCAATCATCTTTACAATTTTAAAGGAAAGATAATTTGTTTTACGCTTGAAGGTTTGCCTATTTACTTTTATATAAATGATCTGGGGTTTTTAAAAATTTTGGAGAAACCTGCTATACCAAATGCAACTTTTAGTTTCCAAATTAATAAAATAAAAATGATGAAAAAGATATTTGGTGTTAAAACTAGTGGAAATTTTTTAAATATAAAGAATATTTCAGGCGAATCTTCATTAATTCAAATTCTTTCCAAATTATCAATGTTATTCCAAGATGAGATCTTAGATACATTAAATAGAATTACTGAAAATGAATTCTTAAAAATAATAAAAAGAAAAAAATCTATTTTGTATAGTCGTTTTCTAAAAGCAAAAAATATTCTTTTGGAAAATTTAATTGAGTTTTTAACTGAAGAGAAAAATTTGATAATAAGAAAATTATTACTTAAACAATTAGAATTAGATAAGAAAAAATTAGTTATTTCAATAATTAATTTGGAAAATAGGATAAATTCTTTGAAAAAAGAAATGCTTAGATTATCTATTAATTAACTGAGATTTCTACGCATGAATACATTTTTTCATTTAATTCGTATTCTTTTTATATCTTTTCGATATGGTTTGGATGAATTTTTAACTCCTTCTTTAAATCGCCCATTATTATTTTTTATTAAAAAATTTAGATTTTTTAATAAAAAATTACAATTATCTCGTGGAAAGCGTTTACGGCTTTCATTTGAACTTATGGGACCGATTTTTATTAAATTTGGGCAATTATTATCGACTAGACGTGATTTAATACCTTTAGATATAGTTAAAGAATTAGAATTATTACAAGATCAAGTTCCGCCATTTTTATCTTCTAAATCAATAGAAATTATTGAAAAGTCTTTAGGGAAATCAACAAACTGTTTATTTGCAAAATTTGAGACTATTCCAATAGCATCTGCTTCAATTGCTCAAGTGCACTTTGCAGTATTGCATGATGGGCGAGAAGTTGCTGTTAAGGTATTAAGACCAAATATGAAGTCTACTGTTGAAAAAGACCTTTCTTTATTATATTTTTTAGCTAGAATTATTGAGCGGTTAGGTGGAGATGATGGGCGTCGTATGAAACCTAAAGAAGTAGTTGATGAGTTTGATAGACATTTGCATGACGAATTGGATCTTGTAAAAGAAGCATCAAATTGTAGTCAATTGCGTCGGAATTTTGGATCTGGTAGTGGTCGAGAATCGATGTTAATTATTCCAGAAGTAATCTGGGAATATACTTGCAGCAATGTTTTTACAATGCAACGAATGCATGGAATTCCTATTGGGAAAATTGATCAGTTGCGCAGAGCAGGTGTAGATATACCTGCTCTAGCACGTCGAGGAGTTGAAATTTTTTTTACACAAGTTTTTTCGGACGGATTCTTTCATGCAGATATGCATCCTGGGAATATTTATGTTTCAGATGATCCAAATACCCTAGGTCAGTATATTGCCTTAGATTTTGGCATTGTTGGATCCCTTTCGGAATTTGATAAAAATTATTTAGCACAAAATTTTTTAGCTTTTTTTCGTCGAGACTATCGTCGCGTAGCCCAATTGCATATTGAATGTGGATGGGTTCCTTCAAATACAAGAGAGGAAGAGTTGGAAGGAGCTATTCGTGCTGTTTGTGAACCTTATTTTGATCGAGCTTTATCTGAAATATCATTAGGTAAGATTCTTTTAACACTCTTTCAAACCTCAAGACGCTTCAATGTGGAAATTCAACCTCAACTTGTTCTTTTGCAAAAAACTTTATTAAATATTGAAGGACTTGGGCGACAACTCGATCCGAGTTTAGACCTTTGGAAAACAGCAAAACCATTTCTTGAGAAATGGATAAAGAATAGAATTGGTATTTGCGGATTTAATAAATCCTTAAAAATAGAGATGGTTCAGTGGTCTCAAATACTACCTATGTTTCCCCGTTTAATTTATGAAAACATAAAAAAACAAAATCAAACACAATTGCTATTAGCGGAAACCAGTCGGTTACGATTGTTATATGAAAATATAAATCGATTATTAATATTATTTTCAATTATTGGATTTGGTGGAACCATAGTGATAGGAACAATTTTATTTTTAAAAAATTAAAAATCTAACTAATTTTCTTAATCTAAATAAAAGATAGAAAAAATAACTACCACCAATTATGGAAATGATGAATTGGACCTTTACCAGAACCTACTTCTAACATTTCAGAGAATTTAATACACTTTGTAATGTATTTTTTAGCCAGATAAGTAGCTTGTAAAACAGAATCTGTTTTGGGCAATAAAGTAGCTATAGCAGCTGATAATGAACAACCTGTTCCATGAGTTTTAGAAGTTTTTATTCTCGTTTCGGGTATTTCAACCATATGATTCCCATCATATAAGACATCTATAGCATAGTTTCCTGGAAGATGTCCCCCTTTTATCATGACCCATTTATTGTTGTCAATTTTTGACATTTTATGATGTAATTTTTCAGCTGTGTGACGCATATCTCTAATGTTTTCAGAAGGACGTATTCCAAGCAAAATTCCTGCTTCTGGTATGTTCGGAGTGACTAAAGTAACTAATGGAAAAAGAATATCTCGAATATTATCAATGGCAGAGTCTTCAAGCAATTTATCACCACTTTTTGCTGCAATTACTGGATCTAAAACAATATTTTTCATTTTCCATTTAGTAATTTTTTTAGCTATTAGATGAATGATATTGCTGTTGTGCAACATTCCAATTTTTATCGAATCTATGCAAATATCAGAGAATAAAATTTCAAATTGTTCATCAATAAATTTTAAAGGTATGGGAAAGATATCTTTTACCCCTTGAGTATTTTGAATAGTTAAATTTGTAACAATAGAACAACCATAAGCACCTAATGCACTTATAACTTTTATATCGGCAAAAACACCTGCTCCTCCTGATGGATCAATTCCTGCAATACTTAAGATGTTAAAGATTTTTTTCTGAGCCATTTTTAATCTTAACAAGAGAATTAATTTTTAGAAATTAAACCATGTGTCGGAGAACTAGGGTTAGCAATATATTCCTTTCTAGACATTCTTCCTGATAAAAAGGCTAATCGTCCAGATTCTACAGCTTTTTTCATAGCTTTAGCCATAAGAATTGGATTTTTAGAGCATGCGATAGCTGTGTTGGTCAAAACAGCATCACAACCAAGTTCCATAGCTATGGTTGCATCTGAAGCATTTCCTATACCTGCATCAACTATTATTGGAACTTTAGATTGGTTAATAATTAAACGCAAATTCCATGGATTTAAAATACCCATTCCTGAACCAATTAAAGAAGCTAGGGGCATAATAGCAACGACTCCAATTTCTTCAAGCATTCTGCATTGAATAGGATCATCGGAACAATAAGCCATAACTTCGAAACCATCATTCACTAGTATTTTTGCTGCTTTCAATGTTTCAGGCATATTTGGAAATAAACTTTTAGAATCTCCTAACACTTCCAATTTTACAAGTTTGTTATTGTTCAATAATTCTCGAGAAAGAGACAATGTTCTTATTGCATCCTCAGCTGTATAACACCCAGCGCTATTTGGCAGAATTGTAAATTTTGATTGGGGTAAATAATCCAATAAATTTGGTTCATTTGAAACTTGACCAATATTGACTCTTCGAATTGCTAAGGTGACAATCTCTGATTGACTAGTTTCTATTGCAGATTTCATTTGTTCAAAATCTTTATATTTTCCTGTCCCAACTAACAAGCGAGATGAATAAATCTTTCCAGCAAGAGAGAATTGATTTCTAATAAACATATTTTTTTAATTACCAAAAATAAAAAATTTGAAAATATTACTTAAGTTTTAATTAACGACTGTTTAAATTATAACAATAAAAAATTTCTAGAAAATAGCACAATTATTATTTTATAAAACGATTTGTAGAAGTTTTATGAATTTTTAGTAAAACATAATAATTATTAGATAATTGTCATAAACATTTTTCCAATTTGTGAATATATAGAAATCAAAACACTCTAATTTTTTTTAAAACATAAAATTTTTTTTATTTTTAAAATTGCAAAATAAAGTTTTGGATCAATATTCCATAATTACCAAATGGGTGTATTATATTCTCATGAAATGATTTGGTTTTTTAATTTTTCGAACGATTGTTAGTAGAGACTTTATAGCTAGAAAATATATTCTTAAAGGAATATCATGTATGTTGAGAATAGGTTTGACTGGTGGTATTGGTTCAGGAAAAACTTGTGTATCAGGCATCTTAAAAAAATTGGGAGTATCAATAATTGATACAGATATAATATCTAAATCATTAACAGGAAAAAATGGTTTAGCATTGCCAGCTATTGTTAAAGCCTTTGGTTATCAAGCTTTAACAAAAAATTATTCACTTAATCGGAATTGGATGAGAGATCTTATTTTTTCTAATCCTCAAGAAAAAATTCTTCTTGAATCAATATTGCATCCATTAATTCGATTTAAAACTCAAATTGAAATAGATAATATTTCAATGAAAGGATACATTGTTATTGTAATTCCTCTTTTAACTGAAATGTTTGATTTCTGGAAACAAATAATTAATAGGGTTTGCGTAATTGATTGTGATCCAGAAACTCAAGTATTAAGAGTTCAATACCGAAGTAATTTAACACAACAATTAATTAAAAATATTATTTCAACTCAAGCAATTCGAAATGACCGTTTAAAATTTGCAAATGATGTAATAATCAACAATTATTTGACTTCATTTGAAGAATTAAAAAATAAAACAAAAGCATATCATTGGTATTGGTTTAATTTAGCTAAAAACTTTTTATCATGATTTTTATATTTTTATTTAGAATTCTTATCTGTGACGTTCCTTGAATATTTATTTTGACTACCCACTCAATGAGCGAATTCGAGCCTATTTAAGGCTTCAGCATCTTTTTGATCGATTTTTTCTATTTGTATGCGATGATTTTAAAGGTCAATTACATGAAACAGCTCTTATAAATTTGATTAATATTATTGAAGCTAATAATCGGTTTGATATCAAAAATTTGGTTTTACAAGATTTAATAAAATATAGATCCATTCTTGTAAAGTTACGGGATTATGAGAATGTATTTCAGGATAAATTAGAAGATACCCTGACTAACTTAGAAGAAATTTTTTCAAATCTTTCTTCAATTCAAGGAAAAATTGGAATAAAAAATCCTCAGATAACTTGGTTAGTATCTATTTTAAATAAATTACGAGTTTCAGGATATTTATCTCCTGTAGATATGCCTTGTTATCATCTGTGGTTAAAAAAATCAAACAGTGAACGGTTAATGGATTTAAATACTTGGATATATCCTTTTAAATACCTTTATAAAGGTATACAGATAATTTTATATTTAATCAGATCATACCAGCATTCATTAAACGTTCAAACTTTTAATGGATGTTTTAAAAAAATGCTGAAAGGAAAATCATATCATTTATTAAGTATTATAATAAATTCTGATTATCAAGTTTTTCCAGCAATTACATCGAATAAACATATGATTTGGATCCAATTTTTTAATCAAGATAATTCAAAATTTTTGGGAAATAACATTCATTTCCAAATATTGCTTTTTGATGGTTATATTAAATGAAAATAAAAAATCAAATCTAATTTAAATTAAAAATCGAATTCCTGCTATGCCATGAGCACCGTGTTGATATGCATCTTCTTGTGTTTGTTCAGATTGACCTCCTAATGCAAATACTGGAATTCCTAAGTTTTTAATTCTTTCAGAAAATTCTTTCCAACCTATTTCTTTTCCTTTTGGATGAGTTGGTGTTTTTAAAACAGGCCCAAGTACAGCAAAATCTGCATTCAGATACCGTGCTCGAATTAAATCAAGATGATTATGCGTTGACATACAAAGTAATGAATTTTCAGATTTTATAAAATTTTTTTTCGCATCATGAGATTGTAAATGCACTCCATTAGCTTTTTCCCACCATAATTTAGGGTGCATACTATTGATAAGAACCATAGCGTTTAATTTATGACAACGTCTAACAACTTCTTCTAGAACTAATAAAAGAGATTCTGAATCTGTTCCATCAGGCCAACTAGGCTCGCGAAACTGGATAAGTTTTAATCCACTTCTTAATGCTCTATCTAATCGTTTAAGAAAATAATTTAATTTAATCGGAGATTGAATTGAAGTAATTCCATAATGTCTTGGTAATTTTAGCCATTTTAAAGAAGAATATATAGCAGGTAAAAGTTTATTTTTTTGGTAAATTTCACATGGTTTAAACCATTTTAAAAATTGATTTTCTAATCCTACAGGATTCCCAATCCATTGAATAATGCGAAAAAATGTTAATCTAACAGCAGATTTTGGATAAAAATAAACATAAGTAATCCAAGGATATGCTTTTACTGTTTTAATTCCTAATTCTTCTGAAAGTGCCCTATTTAAAGCTTGTAATGCAGTTTCTCCAGGTTCTAATTTTCCACCTGGGAATTCCCACCATCCTGCCCACGATTTCCCTTCGGGACGATTTCCTAATAGGATTTTTCCATCATCTCGAGTTAATATTCCCGTTGCAACATTAACAATTTTTTCAATCATGTCGATATAGCCAATCACGTGCAAATTGATTAGCAATCCGACCTGACCGTCCTCCTCGTTCTAGAGACCATTGTAATGCAGCTTCATGCCAATTATTATCCTGTTCAATAGAATAACCCATTTTTATGAGCCAATATTTAACAATATCCAAGTAATTTTCTTGGGTAAAAGGATAAAAGGATAACCATAATCCAAATCTTTCAGATAAAGAAATCTTTTCTTCTATATGTTCATTAACATGGATTTCTTCCATGAAATTTTTTTCATTTTCTTTGATATATTCAGGTAAAAGATGACGTCGATTCGAAGTTGCGTAAATAAGAATATTATTTGTTAAACTTAATAAAGAACCATCCAAAATAGATTTAAGCTCCTTATAACCTTTTTCATTATTTTCAAAAGAAAGATCATCGCAAAATATTATATAGTATTCCTCTCTATTTGAAATAAGGTCAACAATCTCAATTAAATAATTTAAATCGTATTTATTAACTTCAATAATCCTTAACCCAAATTTATAGTACTTTGTTAACATAGCTTTAACTAAAGAACTTTTACCTGTTCCACGAGCACCTGTCATTAATAAGTTATTAGCTGGTTTATTCTCAATAAAATGTTTGGTATTTCTGTTTATAATTTCTTTCTGTCGATCAACATATAATAAATCATCCATCTCAATAGATGAAATATTTTTGATTGGAACCAAGCTACTTTGGGCACCAAAGTTTTTCCAATAGAATGCTTTAGCATTCCAATCAATAACAGGAGGAGAAGAAATTAAAAATTCGATTTTTGTTAAAACCAGATTTAATCTTTTAAAAAAAGAAAAAAAATTATTAAAATTCATTTCAGGAGTATTAAAAATTAGGAACGGTATGCAGAATTAATAGAAATATAATCATGTGACATGTCACATGTGTAAATTTTCTCGCAAATATTTCCCATATCTAAACTAATTCGCAAATTTATCTCTGATCCCATCATAATTTTTTGAAGTATATCTTTTTGATAAAAATCATCGCGATTTCCATTAGTTATTACTTTTATATCGTTTAACCAAATATTTATTGTATGTATATTTAAATTAGAAACATTAGCAAATCCAATAGCGACTAGCACCCGGCCTAAATTCAGATCAGAAGAATAAAATGCTGTCTTTACCAAGGGTGACTTAGCAATTGAATAAGCTATTTTGAGCGCATCTCGCACACTATTTGCTTTTTCAACAATAATAGTGATGAATTTAGTAGCTCCTTCTCCATCACGAACAATTTTTTTAGCAAGATCAGTTGCAATGTTAATTAAGTTATCACGAATATGTATATAATTCTCACTATCTTGAGATTCAATATTAATTCCAGATTGGCCTGTTGCAATTAATATAAAAGAATCGTTAGTTGAAGTATCTCCATCTACAGTTATGCGATTAAAAGATTTATTAGCAATGTCAATTGTTAATTTTTGTAAGATATTTTTTGAAATTTTAACGTCAGTTCCAATAAAACTTAACATAGTTGCCATATTTGGAGATATCATGCCTGAACCCTTACTTATTCCTGTAAATGTTATTTCCTTTCCAGAAATATAAGTTTTATTGGACGTAATTTTGGGTAAAGTATCAGTTGTCATAATTGCATGAGCAGCATTTAACCAATTGTTTTTATTTAAATTATTTACAGCTACTGGTAACCCATTTAACAATCTTTCTATTGGCAAAGGTTCTAAAACAATACCAGTTGAGAACGGTAAAATTTGATTAGAAGGTACATTCAAAATTTTTCCTAAATTATTACAAGTTTTAATAGCTTTTTTCAAACCTTCTTTTCCTGTTCCAGCATTAGCTATTCCTGTATTAATAACCAAACCACTTATATTCTTTCCTGAAGCTAAATGTTTTTCACAAATTTTTACAGGTGGTGCTCGAAAATGATTTTTTGTAAATATACCAGCAACATTCGTATTTTTTGAAAAACGAAATATAGTTAAATCACGACGATTTTTTTCTTTTATTCCTGCTTTAGCTATTCCAATTTCAATGCCTTTTACAGGAAAAATTTTTGTTTCATCAGGTATTTTTAAATTAACAGCCATAATTCATATAAGAGGTTGAAAGTTCTATAAACTGTCTTAAGTTTTTAAAAAAAAACACTTTTTAAAATTTTTAAATATTCATTAATGTAATTGAACATTTGTTTACGAGAGAATGTCATTAAGGATAGGATTATGAAATATTTAATTTTGAAATACCTAAAATCTTACAAGATTTTACTTTTTGATATTTTATATAAGATTTAGAATAAGTGGATATCTTATGTTTTAAGGTGGCTCGAGGCGGAATTGAACCACCGACACAAGGATTTTCAGTCCTCTGCTCTACCAACTGAGCTATCGAGCCATAAAGAGAAATGGAAAATTCTATCTAAGAAATCAAATCTATGCAAGAGTAAATATTCTTTTACTATGCAAGCCCTCCAGTTATAATACCAACTGTAGGATAGTTTTCTAGTTATTATTCATTGGAAATAGTTTTTTGTTATGTCGGTAGGTGTTCTTGCTTTAGGTCTAAATCATACTTCTGCACCAATTTCTATTCGTGAATGTGTTTCTATGCCTTTAGATTTGCTTAAACCTTCACTTGCTGCTTTGCGTTCAACTTTTAATGGAGCCATTCATGAAGCCGCTATTCTTTCTACTTGTAATCGAACCGAATTATATTGTGCAGCTGAGAAACAAGTAATAGAATGCTTGCCTGATTGGTTAGCGACCCATAAATGTATGGATCCAAATGCCTTGCATCCATACATTTATAAATATTACCAAGATGATGCTGTTCGTCATATTTTTCGCGTAGCTAGTGGTTTAGATTCTGCAATATTAGGTGAATCTCAAATTCTTGGTCAAATGAAAAATGCTGTTCGAATAGCTGGTGAGGTTGGATATTTAGGAACTTTATTGCATCAACTATTTCAACGAACATTTTCAGTAGCTAAGGAAGTTCGTTCTCAAACAACAATAGGAGCTAATTCAGTTTCAATAGCTTCAATGGCTGTGCGTTTAGCTAAAAGAGTTTTTGGTGATTTAAGTGAAGCTCAAGTTCTTTTCATTGGAGCAGGTGAAATGGTTGAGTTATGCGCAACATATTTTATCGGACAAAATCCTAAAAATTTATTGATTGCAAATCGCACTTTAAGTCGAGCTGAAACTTTAGCAAATCGTATTTCAGCTAAGTCCATGGAATTATCGAGTTTGACAGATAAATTATCTGAATTTGATATTGTCATATCTTGTACTGCAAGTTCTTTACCTATACTTGGTTTGGGAATGGTAGAGCGAGCTATTCGAAAAAGAAAACATCGTCCTATGATAATGTTTGATTTGGCAATGCCTCGTGATATTGAACCTGAAGTTGGTTATCTTGATGATATATATCTTTATTCTCTTGATGATCTTGGATATTTAATAAAAACTAATACTAATGCGCGTTATGCTGCCATAAACGAAGCTGAGAATATTATAGAAAATAGAGTTCAAGGATTCATGCATTGGCTAAAATCAAGAGAAGTGGTTCCAACTATTATTGATCTATTGGATTCTATGAATGATGTTCGTTTTACTGAATTAGATCGTGCAAAACGATTACTAACAAATGGAAAATCGCCAGAAATAGTTCTTGAAACTTTAGCTCATAATTTAATGCAAAAATATCTTCATGGCCCTCTTTCTATGTTAAATAACACTCAAGATAGAGAAAAAAAATTGTTGATGGAGTGGATTCCACGTCTTTTTCCAGGTCGTGAAATGCGTCGTTAAGTATTATTAAATAACAAATTTGTTATTTAATAATATAATTTATTAAAACTATTAATATAGTCCTTCCTATGAAGTTATCTATACGCAATCGATTAAAAAAAATATCTTTACGTCTTATAGAAATCGATCAAATTCTTTCTGATCCGAAGGCAACTTTTGATATGAATCGGTTTCTTAATTTTTCTCGTGAAAGATCGGAATTGGAACCAATTAACAACGCTTTTATTGATTTTATAAAAGCTGAAAATAATATTGAATCACTTCAAAGTTTGCTCTTTGATTCTGAGATGAAGAGTTTAGCTGAAGAGGAGATTAAATTAACTAAAGAATATATGCAAAAAGTGCAAAAGCAATTGCAATTGCTTTTGCTACCAGTAGACCCTAATAATGGACGTGCAATATTTTTAGAAATTAGAGCAGGCACAGGAGGGAGCGAAAGTTCTCTGTTTTCAACAGATTTATTGCGAATGTATATTCGTTATGCTGAAAAACAAAATTGGAATATGGAACTAATATCGGAAAGTTATTCTGAGTTAGGAGGATATAAAGAAGTAATTGCACGCATTAGTGGAAATGAAGCTTATAATCGACTTAAATTTGAATCTGGAGTTCATCGGGTGCAACGTGTTCCGATAACGGAAGCTCAAGGCAGAATTCATACATCAACTTGCACAGTAGCTGTAATGGTAGAAGCAGATACTTTGGATGAAATTAAGATTAAACCTGGAGATTTGCGAATAGACACTTTTCGTGCAAGTGGGGCTGGAGGACAACATGTTAATAAAACAGATTCTGCAGTTCGAATTACACATTTACCTACTGGCATTGTTGTAGCTTGTCAAGATGACAGATCTCAACATCGAAATAGAGAGAAAGCTATTCAAGTATTGGCGGCTCGTATAAAAGATAAAGAAATAATTGAAAGAAATAGCAAAAAAGCAGCTGAAAGAAAATTTTTAATTGGATCTGGAGATCGTTCAGAGCGAGTTCGGACATATAATTATTCTCAAGGTCGTGTTACAGATCATCGAATTAATCTAACACTCTATAAAATACAGCAAATTATGGAAGGTAATTTAGATGAACTGATTGATTCTTTATTAGATGAATATCAAATAAAACGTTTAGAAGATTTTGAATATAATGAAATATAACTATTTTTTGTTAATCTTTTTTAAATATAAATGAAAAATGAATTTATCTATCAAGATAATACTTGAAAATGCCTGCTTACCTCGATTAGAAACTTATATTATTCTTGGATATATACTTAAGAAACCTAAAGTTTGGTTAATTGCACACCAAGAAACTGTTTTATCAACAGAACAAATTCGGGAGTATAATTCAGTATATCAAAAAAGATTAAAAGGAATTCCAATAGCTTATTTAATTGGATATCGTGAATTTATGAATTATACATTTCATGTAAATTCAAATGTTTTAATTCCACGTCCAGAAACAGAAATTTTAGTAAAAAAATCACTTGATATTTTAAACAAAATAGAGATACCTAAGGTTGTAGATCTTGGTACTGGAAGCGGAATTATTGCAATTTCTATAGCTCTTTCTAGATCTGATGCTTTTGTTTCGGGTAGTGATATAAATTCTTATGCTTTAACTGTTGCAAAAAATAATGCAAAACGTTTAGGTGTTAACTTAAGATTATTGAAAGGAAATTGGTTTACTGTTTTTAAAAAAAAAGAGAAATTTGATCTGATTGTTTCTAATCCACCATATGTATCTCGTTTAGATCCACATTTGGAACAAGGAGATTTGCGTTTTGAACCACGTGATGCATTAACAGATAATGCAGATGGTCTTTCTCATATCCGTTGTATTATTTTCAATGCCCGTTTTTATCTTAAACCAGGAGGATGTCTTTGGATGGAACATGGTTGGAATCAGTCAAAAATTTTGCGGAATTTATACAAAAAATATGGGTATAATAATATTAGCAGTGAATGCGATTTATCAGGAATTGAAAGAATTTCAGGAGGTTCTTTTGAAGGGTTTGAATACTAAATAAAATTTTTTAATTGAATATTAAATTAAATATCTTAATTATTTCAGGAACTATATATGAATGAAGTTAATGATTTTCTTAAAAAAACAATCAAAGAAAACCCTGCTGTATTATTTATGAAAGGCACGGCTCAATTTCCACAATGTGGGTTTTCTGGACGTGCAATTCAAATTTTGAAAATTTGCCAAATAAAAACATTGATTACTATTAATGTCCTGGAAGATGATAAGGTTCGTGAAGAAATTAAAAAATTTTCAAATTGGCCAACAATTCCTCAATTATATTTAAATGGTGAATTTATCGGTGGTTGTGACATTATGTCTGAAATGAATCAAACTGGAGAGCTTCAACAATTAATTAAGAGTTTTAATGGATAAAAAGAAATTAATTATTGGAATTACTGGCGCAACTGGATCAATTTATGCTTTTCAGTTATTGAAAATATTTCAAAGATTAAAAACTGTTAATTCTCATTTAATCATATCCCCTGCTGGGGTTATGAATATTAAATATGAACTTAATATTAATCGTCGTGATATAGAATCAATAGCTGATTTTACTTATGACATACGAGATATAGGGGCTACATTAGCTAGTGGAGAATTTCAAACAAACGGAATGTTAGTTATTCCATGTTCAATGAGGACTTTGTCTGCAATTGCAAATGGTCTATCAGATAATTTAATCACAAGATCTGCGGATGTTACATTGAAAGAACGTCGTCGACTAGTTTTGGTTGTTAGAGAAACTCCGTTTAATTTGATTCACTTACGCAATATGGTTTCAATAACTGAAATGGGAGGAATAATATTTCCACCATTACCTGCTTTCTATCATCATCCGAAATCAATTAATGAGATGGTATCTCATACAATATATAGAATTCTAAAATTATTTAATATAGAAATTACAGAAACTCTTTCTTGGGCAGGCTATACAGATAATGTAAAAGAGAAAAAATTTTGAAAAAATGGAACAATCAAAGTTTATTCACAATAAACATTTTTTATTTAAATTTAAATATTAGATTCTATTCATTCGATAAAAACTGTCCATTTTCGGAATTTCTTATCCATAAAGATCCATTTAAAATATCAAAATAAACTCCATGCAATTGCACTTCCTGTTTTTCTATTTGATGTTTAATAAAAGAGAATGTTTGTAGATTTTGTAAACTGTATTCAATATTTGCAAATTCTAAATATCTAAAATCTTTTTCTTCTGAAATTTTGTTAAAATTTGGAACCAATGTTTGAATTTTTTGTATCCAATGTTTTATCCAATATGAATTTTTAATTTTTTATTTCTATTATTTAATAAATAACGCACCCCATTGCAAAATGAATGGCCCAGAACTACAATGTTTTTTATATTTAAGCTATTAATCGCAAGACTAAGAGCCTCACTTGTTTCTTGATAACCCGGCTGATTTTCATATTGATAAGGAAGGATTAAATTAGCCATATTTCTTATAACAAAAACTTCACCAAAATCTAAATTGAAAATTAATTCAGGTGGAACTCGAGAATCACAACAACTAATTAATATAGTGTTTGGATTTTGTCCATTATGCGCTAGAAATCGATATTTAAATTCTTTATTTTGTAAACTTTTTTCTATAAAAATTTTATAGCCATCGAAAAGATTTTGTGGAAATATATTTTTCATCATAACTTATATAGTTTTTGGTGTTTTGAAATTAAATTCATAAAAAATGGATTTTTTAAAATTTTCAGAATTATATTCTGAAAGATATTTAAATTAGAAAAAAGAGTTATACTGATTCATTTTAAAATAAAAAATTAAGCAATATTATTATATTGTAATTCTCAATTTTATTGAACGAAATATTCATTTCATTCAGAATCGAATTTTCTTTATTTTTTCTTAAATAATATAAAGTATGATGAACATGAGAAAGGAAAGAAATTTGTCAAAAATTGAGATTTTATATAGATTACAACGGACTCATTTTTTTTTAACGTATTCAGTTTTATTAAAATTTTTGAATTTTAATTCAGTATTTCCCTTGAGAGGTTATTAACTTGAATGTATTCTATTTACATTCAAGTTTTTTGATGAACTAATTCTTCAAATTAAGGAGACCATCTTGCATTACCGTTCTCGTACGTCAACACATGGACGAAATATGGCTGGAGCGCGAGCTTTATGGCGTGCAACCGGTATGAAAGATTCTGATTTTGGAAAACCAATTATTGCAGTTGTTAATTCATTTACACAATTTGTGCCCGGGCATATTCACTTGCGAGATTTAGGAATGCTAGTAGCATCGAATATTGAAGCTGCAGGTGGAAATGCAAAAGAATTTAATACAATAGCTGTTGATGATGGAATTGCAATGGGGCATGGAGGAATGTTATATTCTTTACCTTCTCGCGAATTAATTGCAGATTCAGTCGAATACATGATAAATGCACATTGTGTTGATGCTATGGTCTGTATTTCAAATTGTGATAAAATCACTCCAGGAATGCTAATGGCTTCAATGCGGCTGAATATACCTACAGTATTTATTTCTGGTGGTCCTATGGAAGCTGGAAAAATTATTAAATCATCAGATACTGGAAAAGTGATATCTAAAATTGATCTCGTTGATGCTATGATTAAAGGCGCTGATCCTAATGTAAGTGATCTTGAATCAGAAGAAATTGAACGAAACGCTTGTCCGACTTGTGGTTCTTGCTCTGGTATGTTTACTGCTAATTCAATGAATTGTTTAACTGAAGCTATGGGATTGGCTCTTCCAGGAAATGGAACACTTTTAGCAACTCATGCTTGGCGAAAAAAATTGTTTGAAGATGCTGGTCGATTAATAGTGGAATTATGTTCTCGTTTTTACAAAAACGAAGATTATTCGGTATTACCTAGAAGTATTGCAGATAAGAGAGCATTCGAAAATGCAATGACATTAGATGTTGCAATGGGTGGGTCAACTAACACAGTCTTACATTTACTAGCAGCAGCTCAAGAAGCTTGTGTAAATTTTACTATGAATGATATTGATCAAATTTCACGAAAGGTTCCTTGTTTATGCAAAGTTGCTCCTGTTAGTCAAAAATATCATATTGAAGATGTGCATCGTGCTGGTGGAATAATGGGATAATGGGTGAGCTTGCACGAGGAAATTTACTGGATTTATCAGTTAGCACAATTTATTCTAAAAATCTAGAACAAGCTATTAATGAATGGGATATTAATTATATTCATGAAAATAATAAAATAAATGAAAAAAAATCGAATTTCTATCTTGCCGCACCGGGAGGAATTCGAACAACTAAAGCTTTTAGTCAAGAATCTGTATTTCATACATTAGATAATGATCGTCAATCAGGGTGTATTAGAAATATTGAAAATGCCTATTCTAAAGATGGGGGCTTTGTGTTTATATGGAAATTTAGCTGAAAAAGGTTGTATTGTTAAAACAGCTGGAGTTGACGAATCACAATGGATTTTTGAAGGTATTGCAAAGGTTTTTGAAAGTCAAGAAGATGCAGTAAATGCAATTCTTAAAGATAAAATAGTAGCAGGTGATGTGGTTGTTATTCGTTACGAAGGTCCAAAGGGAGGACCTGGTATGCAAGAAATGCTTTACCCAACATCTTATTTAAAATCAAAAGGTTTAGGGAAAACATGTGCTTTGTTCACTGATGGTCGATTTTCAGGAGGATCATCCGGCTTAGTAATAGGACATGCTTCTCCAGAAGCAGCCGAAAAAGGTTCTATTGCTTTAATAGAAGAAGGTGACCTTATACAGATTAATATTCCTAATAGAACTATACATTTAGCCATTACAGATTTTGAGTTAATTCGTCGTCGATCTGAGCAAGAGTCTGTTAACAAAGCTTGGAAACCAAAAAGTAGGACTCGAAAAGTTTCACAGTCTTTATTAGCTTATGCAGCTCTTGCTACTTCTGCTGATCAGGGAGCTGTTCGTAATTTATCTCAATTAGATTAATTTAATTTTAGTTTAGTTAAATAAAGTATATTTTTTGAGAAAATATTTGTGAGTACTATCTTGGTTAATTAAATAATTTTTCAATATTTATGGCTACACAACCAATATTACCTTCATATTTAATAGTTCGTTCATTAATACTTTTACTCATATTATCTGGATGTTATTTCTTAAGAGGATTTTTAATTCCAGGTTTAATAGCTTTGATTATTGGATTTGGAAGCTGGCCAATTTATCAATCTGTTGTTAATCGCTTATCAGGACGAACAACTTTTGCTGCTTCTCTAGCATTATCATTGGTAATTTTGTTGTTAGTTATTCCAATGGGATTAGTTTTATCTTATTCAATACAAGAAGCAGGAAATTTTATAGGTTGGGCATTATCTGCCAACAAAAATGGTATTGAAACACCTCAATGGATTTCCTCAATTCCTTTTATTGGGGATCGTTTGAATGAATATTGGGAAAATTATTTGGGTAAACCACATGCATTGGGCCGAATAGTACAAATGGTTAGCGGAGAACATCTTGGAAATATCTATCGCATGATATTATCAGCTACTGGAAATATTTTTCATCTAATATTTGCAGTTTTATCAATGCTGATAATTCTATTTTTTGTTTATAAAGATGGAGCATCGATGATGTATCAATTAGATTCATTGGGAGAAAGAATCTTGCCGGATCGATGGACTCGGTTGTCAAGAATGGTTCCAGCAACAATTAGTGCTACAATAAACGGAATGAGTTTAATTGCATTAGGTGAAGGATTAGTTCTTGGTATTGCATATTGGATAGCTCATGTGCCATATCCAGTGCTGTTAGGAGTTGTCACAGGCCTTATGGCTTTAATTCCTGGAGGTGCTCCATTAGCCTTTTCATCTGTAAGTTTATATTTAATTGCTAATGGTTATACTGTTGAAGGCATTAGTCTCTTTATGTGGGGTTCTATTGAACTTCTAATTGTTGATAAGACGCTTCGGCCAAAACTAATTGGAGGTCCTGTAAAACTACCTTTCTTGCCTACTTTTTTTGGTTTGATTGGAGGAATAAAAACTATGGGTATTATAGGTTTATTTGTTGGTCCAGTTTTGATGGCTTTATTAGTTGGTATATGGCGTGAATGGATGCATAATGCTAGAAAAGAACAAAGAAATATTCGTGCTAATGCTAGATTAAGACGACATCAATATTAAAATGATGAATATTTTAATATTGATGTTATTTAAAAATTAAAAAATTTGATTTTTAAATATCTGGTGTATTTTTAAATAAATTAATTAAAAATTTTTTAATCAATAATGGCATAGCAATCGAAGTTAATTGTTTTTTTGATAACCAACAATAGTTATTTTCTAATGTTTTAGATTGAATCTTCAAAACATTTAAATATATAGGATATATAAATAAACGAAAATGTGAAAATGAATGTGTCAAACTATCTAATTCAAAATATTTATCAGCAATTAATCCAAAAGATTGGGCTTTAATTAGAGGTGAGATTGAAAGGCTAAATTCTGGTAAATTCCATAATCCTCCCCATATTCCAGATGATGGTCGTTTTTCAATAAAAAATTGACTTTTGTATTTTGCAGCTATAATACCGATTGTTTTATCAGGTAGTTTTTTTCTAATTGTTGGTTTCGGTAATTCTTTTTGTCGACCTTCATGATTAGCAACACAAGTAGCTGATATTGGACAACGGAAACAATCAGGATTTTTAGGTTTGCATAATATTGCACCCAAATCAATTAGACCTTGTGTATAATTGGTCATGTTCAGATTCGGAGATTTTTCTATTTGTTCTTCTGCAAGCTTCCATAATTTTTTTTCGCAATTCTTATTTCTAATATCATCATCGATGTTAAAATGTCTAGCAAAAACTCGTTTAACATTTCCATCTAAGATCGGTGCACGTTCATCATATGCAAACGAAGCTATAGCTGCAGCAGTTGAACGCCCGATCCCAGGTAAAGATTGAATTTCTTTTGAATTTTTTGGGAATTTTCCACCCCAATTGGAGGAAATTATTTTGGAACAATAATGTAAATTTCGAGCCCTAGCATAATAACCTAATCCAACCCAGAGAGATAAAACATTTTCTTCACTTGCAGAAGCTAATTTCTCTATGTCAGGAAATTTTTCTAAAAATCGTAGATAATATGGAATTACTGTAACGACCTGTGTTTGTTGAAGCATTATTTCAGATAGCCAAATTCGATATGGATCTTTAGTATTTTGCCATGGTAAATTATGGCGTCCATATAATTGTTGCCAGTCTACAATGCTATCAGCAAAATTTTTCATCGACTAAATTCGTTCTAAAATGAGTTATTTCAATTTCAAATGATAATAAATTTCTCTTTCTAAATATTTTCTTAAAGTAAAAGATACAAACTTAATATGAGGATAATTATTTTTCAGAATATTTAAAATTAAAACAAAATGAAAGTTTCATTATGAATTAAGTATTTTCATAACAATATTCATTAAATCACATAAAGCAAAAATTACTAATTTTATAAATTATAAACATATTTTATATGCTGAATTTTATTTTGAATCTCATACCAGAACAGTATTATAAAAACTAGAATTATAGTTCGTAATTCATTTTTTATAATATTATATATCCAATTCATTATCATTAAGGAAATGTTTTATATTTCACAAAAATAAAATATTTGGATTTATACATTAATAAACAATAATGAATAAAATTGTTACAATATGCATTGTTAATAAACGATTTCTATAAATATTATTTAATGGCAATAAAAAACTACTTTTCTTTTACTTTTTTATCTTCTTTTAATTGGAACAATCCTCGTGTTCGATCATTTATCTATCAATTTATTTCATTAATTGGCTTTAGTTATTTTTTATGGTTTTTGATTTCAAATACTTTAAATAATCTATCTGATCGTAATATTTCAACTGGCTTTGGCTTTATGAATCGAGAAGCTGGTTTTTTAATTAGTGATATGATAATCCGGTATACACCAGATGATACTTATCGACGTGCATTGTTAGTTGGCTTAACCAATACATTGCGAATTGCAATAATTGGTATCATATTATCTACATTTTTAGGAATTTTGTTAGGAATTAGTCGTCTTTCTAAAAATTGGCTTTTATCTAAAATATCATATATTTATATTGAAATTGTTCGAAACATTCCATTATTGCTACAAATATTTTTTTGGTATGCATTAATTACTGAAAATATGCCTAATCCGAAAGAAGCAATAAATCCATTACCTGGTATGTTTATTTCAAACAGAGGAATAAGAATTCCATCCTTAAATGGAAAATTAGTTGATTTTGTTTTAGAGATTCTAATATTTAACTTATTTTTGATTATCATTTCACATTGTTGGAATAAACAGCATTTCAAATTCTTTATTAAGAAAAAATTTCCTATTTTATATATTCTAATATTATCTACTATTTTTCATATTGCGATTTATTTTAATAACGATTTATCATTTTATATAGATTTTCCAGTTATAAATCGTTTTGATTTTCATGGAGGTATAGAGTTATCATCGGAATTTATAGCATTACTAATCAGTCTTGTTATTTATAGTTCAGCATTCATTGCTGAAGTTGTGCGATCAGGCATACAAGCTATTAATCAAGGGCAATGGGAAGCCGCTCATTCACTTGGTTTGTCAAAAATACAAATTCTTAGGTTAATTATATTTCCTCAATCTTTGCGTGTCATAATTCCGCCAATGATAAGTCAATTTCTAAATTTGACTAAAAATAGCTCTTTGGCTGTTGCTATTGGCTATCCAGATATTGTATCAATTTCAAATACTATTATTAATCAGACAGGTCAAGCAATTGAAGGAATTTTGATAATTGTGTCAGCTTATTTAACAATAAGCTTATCGATTTCTATTTTTATGAACTTGTACAACAAACATGTATTTGTTGCGGAGCGTTAATATATGAGAACACTATTAAGTTCATTATTTAAGAGCTTTTTGTTCTATATATCTTCTTCTCTAAAGTTGTCAAAAAAATGTGTATTATCATCGCCAATCAATATGATAATGACTTTATTTTTAATATATATGATATCTAAATTTATACCAATTATATTTGATTGGTTATTTTTTAAAGCAAATTTTTCAGCAAAATCAGCACAAGAATGCATAGTTTCTGAAGGTGCATGTTGGGCTTTTATTATGGATAAATATCGTCTCATATTATTCGGAATATATCCATATGATGAGCAATGGAGACCATTATTATCATCAGTTATCCTGATATTCTTAATTATATTTAGCGGAATCCGATATGTTTGGAATTTATTATTACCTTTGTTATGGGTTATTGGATTAATTATTGTAGCTGGTTTAATGTGGGGGGTGTATTTAATTTATCTTATGTAGAAAATTCCAAATGGGGAGGTTTACCGTTAACTTTAATTCTATCTACATTTGGAATTATATGTGCTTTCCCTCTAGGTGTTATTCTTGCTTTAGGTCGTTGTTCAAATATGCCAATTATTGGGTTTTTAAGTATTATGTATATAGAAATAATTAGAGGAATTCCTTTAATTAGTCTGTTATTTATATCTTCTGTCATGTTTCCTTTATTCTTCCCAACAGGATTTTATTTTGATAAATTGTTGAGAGCTCAAATTGCAATAATTATATTCGCTGCTCCATATATTGCTGAAACAATAAGAGGTGGTTTGCAAGCAATTCCTGCAGGCCAATACGAAGGTGCTTGTTCTCTAGGTTTGAATTATTGGCAACAAATGTTTAAAATCATTTTACCTCAAGCAATTCGATTGGTCATACCTCCGTTAGTTAATATTTTTATTTCGTTATTTAAAGATACTTCATTGGTTGTTATTATTGGAATCTTTGATTTAACACTTTCAGCTAAAGCTGCTCTATCTGATGCTTCATGGTATGGTGTTGGAGCTGAAGTTTACATTTTTGTTTCATTAATATATTTCTTCTTTTGTTATTCTATATCGAGTTACGGTAAATCAATGGAAAAACGTCTTAATATTAACTTTAAATAATTTAATAACAATATTTTGGGAATATTCTTGTGTCTAATGCTATTATTCGAATGGAAAATGTTAATAAATGGTATGGTAAATTCCATGTATTACAAGATATTAATCTTGATGTATACCGAGGAGAGCGGTTAGTTGTATGTGGTCCTTCTGGATCTGGAAAATCTACTATGATACGTTGTATCAACAGATTGGAAGATCATGAAAAAGGTCGGATTTTTGTTGATGGAACGGAACTAACAAACGATTTTAAACACATTGAAATTATACGCCGAAATGTAGGTATGGTATTTCAAAATTTTAATTTATTTCCTCATTTAACTGTTCTAGAAAATTTAACACTTGGTCCTATTAACGTTTTAAAAATATCTAAATTTCAAGCTGAAATTTTAGCAATGAAGCATTTAAAAAGAGTACGCATACCAGAACAAGCTAAAAAATATCCAGAACAATTATCCGGGGGTCAACAACAACGAGTAGCAATTGCTCGTTCTCTATGTATGAATCCAAAGATTATATTATTTGATGAACCTACATCTTCCTTAGATCCAGAAATGGTAAATGAAGTATTAGATGTTATGATAAACTTAGCTCGGGAAGGTGGAGTTACAATGGTTTGCGTTACACATGAAATGGGATTTGCAAGAAAAGTTGCTGATAGAATTATTTTTATGGATCGTGGGGAAATTATAGAAGAGAATAAGCCTGATGCATTTTTTGATAATCCAAAAAATGAACGGACAAAAGTTTTTTTAAGTCAAGTTTTGCGTTAAATTTAAAGGATGATAACGAATGATTAATAACTATAAATCTGAAATTTCTTTATTTTTAATGGAATATAAAAAGGTTCATCCAAATCTTGAAAAATCCCAGCGCGATGGACGTTCTAGATTATGGGATAAAATTCAAAATTCGAAATCAATTAAGTATGTTTGTGCAAAGAATATCTCTCAAAAATCTTATGTTTATTATGAATAATTTTTTCCAAATGTAAACTAGTACAGGTTAGGACCTGTACTAGTTTACATTTGACTCTTAACAACTTTAAAAGCATTTGACGCAGCAGCTAATGTTTTTTGAATGATATCCTCATCATGAGAATCTGATATGAAACCAACTTCAAAAGGAGAAGGAGCTATATATATTCCTTGTTTTAGCATTTCATTAAAAAAAATGATGAATGCTTCATTGTTACAATTAGAAAGTTCTTTTAATGAAGTTGGAATTTGATTATCAAAATATATGCCAAACATACTGCCTATAGAATCAGCAGACACATTTAATCCAATATTTTTACTTAATTCTCGAAAACCTTGAACTAATTTCTCTGTTTTGTTAGATAAAGATTCGTAAAAATTAGGCTTATTATCAATTAGACGTAAAGTTTCAAGCCCAGCAGCTACTGAAATTGGATTCCCAGAGAGTGTTCCTGCTTGGTATACTTTTCCTAAAGGAGCAAGGTTCTGCATGATATCTTTTGAACCTCCTATAGCGCCTATTGGCATCCCCCCCCAATTATTTTTGCTAATATAGTCAAATCTGGGTTGATTCCAAATAAACCTTGAGCTCCTTGTGGACCAACACGAAATCCTGTCATAACTTCATCAAAAATTAACAATGATTTATAATATGAACATATATCACGGAGACCTTCTAAAAATCCTGGTAAAGGTTTAATTAAATTCATATTACCCGCAATTGGTTCTACAATAATTCCTGCAATATCTTTTGAATGTTCCTTAAAGATTTTCTTAACAGAGGAAAGATTATTAAATTCTAAAACTAAAGTATGAGAAACAAATTCATCAGGTACACCTGATGAATTTGGATATCCAAGAGTTAATGAACCAGAACCAGCTTTAACTAATAAGCTATCCGAATGACCATGATAACATCCATTAAATTTAATAATTTTTTTCTTTCCAGTTGAAGCACGAGCTAAACGAATTGCTGTCATAGCTGCTTCCGTGCCAGAACTAACTAGTCTGACTTGTTCTACAGAAGTTAACTTATTAATTAATATCTCTGCAAATTCAATTTCTGCTTTTGTAGGTGCTCCAAATGATAGCCCGTTTTCTGCTGCTATTTGCACTACTTTTACAACTTTTGGATGAGCATGACCTAGAATAGCTGGACCCCAAGATCCAACATAATCTATATAACGTTTATTCTCAATATCCCAAATATATGGACCGAAGGCGCGATTAATAATCGGTGGTGTGCTTCTAACAGATTTAAAAGCTCGGACAGGAGAGTTAACTCCACCTGGAATAAATTTGCAAGCGAGTTCAAAAAGATTTTTATTACAATTTATATACATAATATATTGATGAAAGAAAATATTACTATTGAATGATTTTTAAATTTTCTTGAATAAGTTAGCATAAAATCTTGCAGATACTTCAATATTGGGTGTTTTAAACAGACCTGCCATAACAGCAATATTATCAGCTCCTGATTCAACAACTTGTCTTGCATTGTTACAGTTTATTCCTCCTATTGCTACAATAGAAGGACGAGATTGGTAATTTTTTATTAATTTGTAAACTTGTTTTAAATGATTCAATGAGGCCTTCGACGCATTTGGTTTTGTTGAAGATAAAAAAATTGAACCTATTCCAACATACGAAACTTTGCGCTTTATCATCGAAGTTAAAAGTTCAAGACTATTGTAACATGAAGCTCCAATTAAAAAATTAGAATTGGTTTGAGATTGAATATATGAAACAGAAGTATCTGTTTCACCTACGTGTACACCATCAGCTCCTATTTCCAAAGCAATTTCCCAATCATCATTGATAATTAATGTTATATTTAAATCCTGGCAAATTGCTAAAATCTCTCTTGCTTGTTCAATGAATTTATGTTTATTGTTTGTTTTTTTTCGAAATTGCAAAGCTGTCATTCCAGATTTTGCTGCTTTTTGGATAGAAGAAATTAGAAGATGCATATCATTCCATTCTGGGGTTATACCGTATAAACCACCTGGAAAAAAAGAATTTCTAATTTTATTCATATATTTTAAGTTTGAAGTTTATCTAATGTTGAAAATAAAACATATGTATTGAGAATCAAGTTATAATTTGAAAATTGAAAATTTCAGTATTTTTAAAAATTATATTTTATAAGACTAAATTGTATAAATTTTTTTGAAAAATTAGAAATTTATGAAAGCAATTAACTTTGATTGAAAGGTTGTATTGCAAAACTCTGATAATTAATTGAAAAGAAAAATTATGCGTACTTGGATGTGCCTTATTTGTGGTTGGATTTATGATGAAGAAACTGGAATGATAGATGCTGGGATTCAACCTGGTACTCGTTGGGAAGATGTTCCTCCAAATTGGGTTTGTCCGGATTGTGGAGCTAGAAAAGAAGATTTTGAATTAATAGAAATTTAATAAAATATTACTGAATTTCATATTTATGAGTCAAGAAACTTTACTTGCATTTGATTTTGGAGAAAAAAAAATAGGAGTTGCTATTGGAAATTCTTTACTTCGAATTGCTAGTCCATTAGAGATCATTTTGTCTGAAATTCGAACCATACGTTTTAATAGAATTAATCAACTATTAAAAAAATGGATGCCGGATAGAGTTATTGTTGGATTATCGATTAATAATATAAGTGAAAGTGATAGATTAAGTAAACAACGATGTTGTCGATTTGCCAACCAATTGCGGGCATATTACAAATTAAGAGTTGAGTTAGTTGATGAATTTGCTTCAAGTTGTGAAGCTCAAGAAATATTAGGAAATAATCATCATGATGATGCATTGGCTGCTTCTGTCATTTTGCAAAGATACTTAAATTCTATTTAATTTTGTAAGGTACTTGAATCAATTCCCGATCATGTAATCGCATTGCAGTTAAACATTTACCCCATATACAACCTGTATCTAAACATATAATGTTATTTCGGATAAATAACCCAAGAGAAGACCAATGACCAAATAATATCGTGATATCATCAGTCTTTCTATTTGGTATATCGAACCAAGGAATTAAATTTTTCAAAGTACCTTGATAAAAATTTTTTTCTGAAAAATCCATGTCTCCATTTAATTTACAGAAACGAATATGTGTTAATGCCTTAACAATTGTTCGAATGTTTTTACAAGAATGAAGTTCTTGATTATTAAAGCAGATATTTTTATTTTTGTATATTTTTTTTATCTCATTTTTCCAGTTATTAGAACGTAGTAAATTTTCAATTTCAGATGCTAAGGATAATGTTTTAGATATATCCCAATTTGCTAATACACCTGCATGTACCATCAAGTGATTATGTTCAAAATGAGCTAATGGACGAAATCTCAACCAATTAATTAAATCTTGAAAATCCGGAGCATTTAAAATGCTATTTAAAGTTTCAGATTTTTCGTTTTCAATTCCAGCTGCTATAGCTAGCAAATATAAATCATGATTTCCAAGGACAGCTATACAGCGATTTTCTAATTTTATAATTCTATGTAATGTTTTTAAGGAATCTGGTCCTCGATTTACAAGATCTCCTGTAAACCAGAAATATGAGTTTGGATCAATTTGAAAAGAACGTTCTAATATTTTATTTAAAGGCAAGTAACAACCATGAACATCACCAATAACCCATATGCTATTATTCATTTTAGAATTCCTTTAAATGCCAAAATATTACCCATGATAATAGCAATCCAGTAATGTTTGAAACCAATATACTTATATATGAATCTATATTCAATAACCATCCAATGTTAATTGCTAGTTGGTTAAAAATAAAAAATATTATTCCAGAAAGAATTCTAATAAATATTTTATATTTATATTTCTATTTCCATGAATTTTAAGAAGAACAATAGAAGCAGAAATAGTTACCATAACAATTATGGTTAACGGATAGGTAAGTTTATGCCAAAGTGCTCTAGTTTGTTTTCTAGTCTGAAAACCATTTGTATTGAGATAATAAATATAATTGAATAATTCGTTAATAGATAAATGTTCAGAATTGAAGAATTTTTCAAATACATATTCTGAATTTAGTTTTGTATCAATAATATACTTGTCAATTATTTCAGTTTTGATTATAGGTTCATTTTTCCGACATAAATCCAATTTTGGATGGGTTACTTCATTTTCCATAATATTTTTTTGTATTACATTCATTAATGTAATCATATTCTTTTCAAGAAATCCTTGATTCGCAATTAAGCATTTAAGCAGTTTCAAATTTTCATTAAATTCATAAAGCATAATACCTTCAATCTGACCATTAGTTTTAATATTAGAAATATTAATAATTCTAATAATTTTATCTTCTATTTTCTCTTTAAACCAATATCCTGTTGAATGCAGGTTTTTTGATTCTTTATTAACAAATTTTGAATTTTGTTCTCTAATTTTTTTTTCTGAAATTGGTATTATATATTCAGATAAAATTAGAGAAAAAATTATAGCTGGTATGGTTATTAACCAAGTAGTTTTTAATAAAGATGTATTACTTAATCCAGATATCTGGAAAATAACTAATACATTTTTCTTTGAAAGTTCAGAAAGAGAAAAAATATATCCAATAAGAAGCCCAATGGGTAAGAGATCATATAATAAAATTGGAAAACTAAGTATTTGTATATATAAAATATCAATAAATGAAAAATTGGTTTCTAGTTTATTTAGATCTTCTAATAAAGTAAAAAAAGAAAATAATCCTATTAAAAACAATAAAATTACAGCACTAGAACGGTAAACTTCATAAGTTAAGTAATAACGAACTGTTCGCATGAAAATATAGAATTCTTAGCATTCAACAAGTTTTGATATTTCTTATAAATTTTTAGGCATATTTCTAAGAGAAGTTAATACAGGGTAAATATTCGGGTAAATTCTATGCCAAACAAAAAAACTTTCTGCAGCTTGTAAGACAAGCATACCTAAACCATCAAAACATTGTTTTGCACCATTTCTTTTGGCATTTTTCATAAATATTGTGTCATTAATCCCATACATCATATCGTATGCTGTGGAATTATCTGCATAAATTTTTTCAGGAATATTAGGTAATACATTTTTCAAACTGCTAGTTGTTGCATTAATAACTAAATTCCATTTATCTTGTTGAGAACTTTCTAAATTTCCAGAACTAATTATTGTTGATCTTTGATCAGTATACTGATTAACAAATTGACAAATTTCTTGAGCTTTTTCTGATGTTCGATTAACAATATGTATATGTTCACATCCTTCTTCAGATAAAGGTCCTAAGATACCTCTAGCTGCTCCTCCTGCTCCAATCAATAAAACTTTTGATCCTTTTAAAGCTATATTTTTTAAATATAAATCCTTAATAAATCCAATACCATCTGTATTATGACCATGCCATTCACCATTTTTTGTAAAATACAAAGTATTGACTGATTTTGCTAAGGAAGCATGCTTGGAAATGTTTCCATTACATTTGATTAATGATTTAAAAATTTCTTCTTTAAAAGGAACAGTTATATTTAATCCTTTACCTCCTGATTCAATAAATTTTTTTATATTATCGAAAAGATTAGTTCTTGTTGCTAATAAAAGTTCGTATTTAATATGCAAATTAAATTGTTCTGAAAACAAATTATGGATTCTGGGTGAATAGCTGTGCTTAATTGGATTGCCGATGACTGCATAATAATTTCTGTGAATTTTTTTTATCATAATTGAAAATTGATTGTTTTAATGTTAAATCATTAAATAAAACAGATTAAATATGTTTTTCAAAAATTTTTGATTTTTTATTTTTGAATTTAATAGATATTCTTTAAATTTTTTTATGTAAGAACATTTTAATTCAAGTTTTAACTCGTTTATTTCTGAAATTTTAATTTCAATAGAATCACCATTTTCCAGTAAAGGTAAATTTTTAATACGAGTTGTGAGAGGAATATTACTTAAACGGACAATATCATTTCTCAATACCCTTGCTTCGGTAGATTTTATTCCTCTTTGATTTAACCATCTTAAGCACCAATAACGTTCAACAGTATTTTGAAAATAGGATCGAGCAGTATATTTTTCTTGAAAAGTTTCAATAATCTCAAAGAGATCGTTTTCAAAAGATTTAAAGGGAGCTACGAATGGAGCTGAAATTCCATATTTAACTACCGAAATTAGCTGCCATTGATTGATTAAATCAACATATCGTCTTAAAGGTGATGTACTCCAAATATATTGGGATACACCAATGCCTTCATGTGGCAATGGTTGAGTACTCATGCGAACTTTTCCTCCTTGTTGAGAACGATAAATTCCAGGCACATTGTTTTTTCTAAGGAGATCAGCCCATAAAGTATTTGCAAGAATCATAAATTCAGAAACGATAAAATCTAAAGGAGCATCACGTTCTCTAGGAATTATATATATTGGTGTTTTAGGATTATTTGGTTCACCATCAAGACGAAAATCATATTCTTCTCGAAAGTTTTTTTCAATTTTACCAGGAAAAGAATTTCGTTTTTTTGATAGAAGATTTGCTAATAACCACAAGGGACGAACCCAATTTTCATAAGGAATGTCAGAATTTAAATCATTTAATAAATTTTTGGTGAAAATTTTTTCCAAAAGATTATTTCGCAAATTTTTGCGAACGATAATATTTTCTAAAATAGAATTTGATTCAAGAATTTGTCCATTAATTTGATCAAATGTAACATAAAGAGATAATGCAGGAACCTCGCGGCCAGCATCTAATGAAAATTTTTTTATCACAGATTCAGGTTGCATAGTAATTTTTTCACCTGGTAGATAAATTGTCGATGACCGTTTTCTTGCAAGCCTATCATAGTCGCTGTTGCGAGTAACTTCTAGTCCTGGTGCTGAAATATGAATACCTACCTGTATGTTTTTATCTTTTAAGATCTTCACTGAAAATGCATCATCAATTTCTGTAGTTTCTGTGTTATCAATTGAATAAATTTCTGCTGGTGATAATGGAAATTTATAATTAACATTTAATTTAGGTAGATCGGGAAAATTTATCCCATCTGGAAAATTTTTTTTAAAAAAACATTCTTTTATAAATACTAGTGAATTTGGCCATTTACCTAAATCTAATAGTAAATTTTCAGGTTTTTTTCGAAGGTTCTTACACGCAATATCTAAAGCTTTCCATTGGATAGAATTTTTATCTGGACATGTAACTAATGATTCAGCAATATTACTAATAGCTGGGGTAGTATCCCATTAACCATATCTTTGGCCCATTTTTTTTGTTGAAATATCTGTTTTTGTTTTTTTTCTAATGTCACTAAAGCTTGTTTTAAAACTTCAGTTGAAACAGATCGGTATAATCCTTTTCCACATTTATAAAAATGCATGTTTGCATTATTTAATAAAATTATTATGCTAGCTAATTCAACTGGAAGAGGATAATGACCGAAATAATCATTGGCTAAATTTGATGCAGTGAAAATTTCTTTTGGAGAACATTCCCATAAAAGCTGGAGATCAAGATCTTTAGATAATTCCTGGGCTTGATTTAGCAGTATATCAGGTTCTGGTGTTTGAAATGTAAATAGAATATTGCTACTTTTAATTTTTATTTGTTTACCCGATTTGCATTCTAATTTAATATGTTTTTCTGTTTCTGACAAAATTGTTCCTGTTTTAAAGATAGATCTATCTTCATAAAAAATGTACATTTTTTAGATCCATTGTAAATGATAAATAATAACTAAATTTTAAAAAAGCAAATTGGCAAAAATTAATATTTGTAATTTTAAGATTGGATTAATATGTGTAAAAAAATTGCTAAAATCTAGGAATATTGAATTATAATTAATTTGATCTTGATGATTTTCTGAAAATCATCAAGATCAAATTTTATTTTTCATTCTATGAAAAATTCATTATTAGTTTCAAATATGAGTGGACATGAAGAATCATAGTACCATTTAAGAAAAATATTTCTCTGTTTGAAATCTAAATTCTTTTATGAAAATTAATTCTCCTGTTTGATATTTTAAAAAGAAATAGAATAATGTTTTTCTATGAGATAGAATTCATTATTTTTATATTTTATAAATAATAATTTTTTAGAAAATTGAAGGAATTAAAAAATATCTTGATTTATATAAATTAAATTAATGTATTTATATAAATTATATTAATGTTTTTCATATAGAATATAAATGAATATCATTCAAATTCAATTTGAATGATATTCATGAGTGATTATTTGCTATTTATATAAAAATTATTATTTTTTTTAAAACAATGAAACGCATATTCGTAATGCATGGTCCAAATCTAAATTTATTGGGTAAAAGAGAACCTCATATTTATGGAAATGCTACTTTGGATCAGATTAATTTAAATCTTAGAAAAATAGCTGATGATGCAAATGCAAGAGTCTCTATTGTTCAAAGCAATCATGAAGGCATTTTAATTGATGCTATTCAAGATGAGAATCAAAAAGGTATCGATTTTATGATTATAAATGCGGGAGCGTATACACATACAAGCATAGCTTTGCGTGATACATTATCTGCTATTTCCATTCCATTTATAGAGGTTCATTTATCTAATTTAAGTAAACGTGAATCATTTCGAAATCATTCTTATCTTTCTGATATTGCTGTTGGATTGATTATGGGTTTGGGAGTAGATGGTTATGAAATGGCTTTGCGCTATGCATTAAAAAATTAAATTTTACTTAATTTAGATGGTATTCATTTGTATCTCTATTGAGATATATCATACTTTTTTTAAAAGTAGAACGTTCTTTTTTATGTAATAATCAATATTAATTTGGAAAGTTATATGAACCTCCGAAAACTTAAAACTTTGATTGATCTGGTGTCTGAATCAGGCATCACCGAACTCGAAATTACGGAGGAAAAAGGAAAAGTTAGAATTGTAAAGTTTTCGAACACAACTAATTCTTTATCTCATAATAATGAAGTTATTCTTCCTGTTTCTTCTTCTCCTACTCCATCTAAAACAACACTTCATGGTCATATTGTCAAATCACCTATGGTTGGTACTTTTTACCGTTCACCAAACCCTGGATCTGCTCCATTTGTTAATGTAGGTCAAATTGTTAAAGAAGGCGATATTTTATGTATTTTAGAAGCAATGAAATTGCTAAATGAAATTGAAGCAGATAAACCAGGAATTATCAAGGAAATTATGGTTGAAAATGGTGAGCCAGTTGAATATGGACAACCTTTATTTGTTATCGGGTAAACAATCAAAAAATGTTTAGAAAGATATTAATTGCTAATCGGGGCGAAATTGCCCTACGAATTCAACGATCTTGTCGAGAGATGGGTATTAGAACGGTTGTTGCTCATTCAGAGGCTGATCGTGATGCAAAGTATGTTCGATTAGCTGATGAATCTGTTTGTATAGGTCCAGCTTTATCAAAAGATAGTTATTTGAACATGCCAGCTATTATTTCTGCAGCTGAAGTAACAGATTCTGAAGCTATCCATCCTGGTTATGGATTTTTATCTGAAAATGCTGATTTTGCTGAACGTGTTGAAAAAAGTGGTTTTGTTTTTATTGGCCCACGGTCGGAAACAATCCGCCAAATGGGAAATAAAGTTTATGCAAAACATTTCATGAAAGAAGCAGGTTTGCATGTTGTCCCTGGATCAAAAAGTTCATTACCAAATGATCCTAAACTAATTTTAAAGATAGCTGATGAGATTGGTTATCCTATTATTATTAAAGCAGCTGGTGGAGGTGGAGGCAGAGGAATGCGTGTTGTTAAAACAAGCGACACATTAATAAATTCTGTAATATTAACGCGTTCTGAAGCTAATGCTGCCTTTAATAATCAAGATGTTTATATAGAAAAATTTTTGGAAAAACCTCGACATATTGAAATTCAAGTTTTATCCGATGGCAATGAAAATGCAATTTGGTTAGGTGATCGAGATTGTTCTACCCAAAGGAGGAACCAAAAAATTATTGAAGAAGCACCTGCAATTGGTATTGATCGTAATCTTATAAACTATGTTGGCGCTTGTTGTGTTGATGCATGTAAAAAAATGCGATATCGTGGATTAGGAACTTTTGAATTTTTATTTGAAAATAACAAGTTTTACTTTATTGAAATGAATGCACGAATTCAAGTTGAGCATCCTATTACAGAATTAGTGACAGGTATAGATTTAGTTCAAGAACAAATTAAAGTGTCTTCAGGAGAACATTTTGGAATTAAGCAATCTGATATTAAAATTAGTGGGCATGCTATAGAATGTAGAATTAATGCAGAAGACCCATTTAAATTTATCCCTCATCCAGGATATATCACTAATTGGCATACACCAGGCGGACCTGGAATACGAGTGGATTCACATGTATTTAATGGCTATTTTGTACCACCTTATTATGATTCTATGATAGCCAAAATTATATCTTATGGAAAAACACGTGAACAAGCAATAGAACGTATGAAGATTGGATTATCTGAGATGGTTGTGGAAGGAATTTTAACAAATATTGCTTTACACCGTGAATTGTTACAAAACTCTAATTTTATTAAAGGATGTACGGATATACATTTTTTAGAAAACGATTTTTTAAACAAGCGTTTATAATTTAGATTTTTAATAAATAAAATATAATCCGTGTTTGTATCATCAGTCCTACTTGACTTAATACTAAAATAATTAATGGAGAGAAATCAATAATTGTTGTAGATGGAAGCATTTTTCTAATAGGATCGAGCAAAGGTGCAGTTAATATTTTCAGTAATGACATCATAGGAGCCATAGGATTTAACCAAGATAAAATTGTTTGAATTAAGGTTAACCAAATGATTAGATTGAGAGACCATTTTGAAATAGTAACAAAAGCTGCAATAATTAGACTTCCAGTTAGATGAGAAGGAATTAAATTCTTCCAAGTGGACATCCATATAGAGATTAAATATACTAAGGCTGTTAGCCAAGATCCAATCAAACTTGACCAGTCCAGATTAGGTCCAGGACGCACTATTTTTTGTATTGGAATAATTAACCAATCAGTGATTTGTATAACAGATCGTGATAAAGGATGAAATGAATGGAGTCTTATTGAATATATCCATATTCGCGTAATCAATGCGGCTCCAAATAGATTAAAAGTAATTTCAAGTAAAAATCGCAAAATATCACCAAACATATGGAATATTTCCGTAAGTATTATATTTTTATAAAGTTGATATTAGGATATTTTTGTTTTAAAACTTTATTTATCCTAATGCTGGTAAATTGTATGTTTTATTTAAATAAAATTTAATATTCAATCATCATTCCCAATCCAAACTGCCTCCTGTTTGATATTCAATAACTCGGGTCTCAAAAAAATTACGTTCTTTTTTAAGATCAATCATTTCTGCCATCCATGGAAAAGGATTTTCCTCTCTTGAAAAAATTGAATTAATCCCTATTTGTTGACAACGGCGATTTGCAATAAAACGAAGATACGATTTGAACATAGTTGCATTTAATCCTAAAATACCACGTGGAATAGTATCTTCAGCATATGCATATTCAAGTTCAACAGCTTGATGAAATAATTCACGAATTTCATCTCTAAATTCTGAAGTCCATATTTCAGGATTTTCTAATTTAATTGTATTAATCAGATCTATACCAAAATTGCAATGCATAGATTCATCACGCAAAATATACATATATTGTTCAGCAGCTCCAGTCATTTTATTTTGACGACCCAAAGCTAAAATTTGAGTGAATCCTACGTAGAAAAATAAACCTTCCATTAAACATGCAAATACAATGAGTGACTTTAATAATTTTTGATTAGATTCTGGGGTTCCTGTAATAAAACTTGGATCGGCAATACAATTGATAAAGGGTATTAGAAATTCATCTTTATTTCGTATTGAATTAATTTCATTATATGCATTAAAAATTTCAGATTCATCTAAATCTAGACTTTCAACGATATATTGATATGCATGAGTATGAATAGCTTCTTCAAAAGCTTGTCGAAGCAAGAATTGCCGACATTCTGGAGCAGTAATATGCCGATATGTACCTAAAACTATGTTATTTGCAGCTAAAGAATCTGCTGTTGAAAAAAAACCTAAATTTCTTTTTACTATTCGTCGTTCTTCTTCAGAAAGCCCATTTGGGGTTTTCCAAAGAGCTATATCCCGTGACATATTAATTTCTTGAGGCATCCAATGGTTAGAACATGAAGCTAAATATTTTTCCCATGCCCATTTATATTTAAATGGCACGAGTTGATTAACATCAGTTTTACCATTAATGATTCGTTTATCAACCATCTTCACGCGATTTGAATATAACTTAGCATCATCAAGATTGAAAGAATGACGGATTTTACTATTTGTTTCAATTTGAAGATTTTTTTCTGATTCTGTCATAAAATTAGGCTCCTAAAGATCAATTTAATACTATTGACAAGATTCACATTCATTATCTGAATCAGATTTTTCAACGATATATTTTGCGGATAATTTTTCTACTGAATATATTTGTTGATTAATTTTTGTTGATTTTAGATTTGGATATCCATCTAAAGTAACAGAATTAAGTTCGCCTCCTTGACCGGTTGATTTTTCTGCACTCGTTGCTCCAAGTGCGCGTAAATAATAAGTGGTCTTTAATCCTCTCAACCATGCTAAACGGTAGGTTTCATCTATTTTTTTTCCGGAAGTTCCAGATATATAAATATTTAAAGATTGAGACTGATCAATCCATTTTTGTCGTCTTGAAGCACATTCAATAAGCCAATTAGGTTGAATTTCAAATGCAGTTGCATAAAGTTTTTTAATTTCTTCAGGGATTCGATCAATTTTAGATAAGCTGCCATCAAAATATTTGAGATCGGCAATCATTACTTTATCCCAAATATTAAGTTTTTTGAGATCTTCGATAAGATAATTATTAATAATTGTAAATTCACCAGATAAATTTGATTTAACATACAAATTTTGATATGTGGGTTCAATGCAAGCAGATACGCCAATTATGTTTGAAATAGTAGCTGTTGGAGCAATTGCAACACAGTTTGAATTTCTCATCCCATATTTTTTAATTTGATCTCGAAGTGATAACCAATCAAGTTTGCTTGAGCTATCTACCTCTACATACCCGTTTCGTTCTTCAGACAAAATTTTTATTGTATCTTGAGGAAGAATACCTTGAGACCATAATGAACCATCAAATGATGGATAAGGTCCTCTTTCTTTTGATAATTCATTTGAAGCCGCATACGCATGATAACAAATAATTTCCATCGAACGATCTGAAAACTCAACTGCAGCTTCAGATGCATATGGAATACGCATAATATGGAGGCAATCTTGGAAACCCATAATACCTAATCCGACTGGACGGTGATTTTGATTAGAATTTTTAGCTTTTTTAACCGGGTAAAAATTGATATCAATTACATTATCCAACATACGCATTGCTGTTTGAATAGTCCGTTTTATTTTTTCGGAATCAAGCTTAAAATCTCCTGAGAGATCTTTCTTCATATGATTTACTAAATTAATTGATCCAAGATTACATACAGCAATTTCTTCAGAATTTGTATTCAGAGTTATTTCTGTACATAAATTTGAACTGTGTATTACCCCTATGTGCTTTTGCGGAGATCGGATATTACAAGCATCCTTAAATGTGATCCATGGATGACCAGTTTTAAAAAGCATAGAGAGCATTTTTCTCCACAGTTCCAAAGCAGATACTTTTTTAAATAAAGTAATTTCACCTGTTATTGTTTTTTCTTCATATTTTAAATATGCTTTTTCGAATATTTTTCCATATTTTTCATGTAAATCGGGACAATCTGATGGAGAAAATAGAGTCCATTGATGATTGTTTATCACTCGTTTCATAAACAAATCAGGAATCCAATTAGCTGTATTCATATCGTGTGTTCGGCGTCTTTCATCTCCCGTATTTTTTCGTAATTCTAAAAACTCTTCAATATCTAAGTGCCAAGTCTCTAGATATGTACAAACAGCTCCTTTTCTCTTACCTCCTTGATTAACTGCGACTGCAGTATCATTAACAACCTTTAAAAAAGGAACTACCCCTTGACTCTCTCCATTAGTTCCTTTTATATTACTTCGTAATGCTCGAACAGCTGTCCAATCATTACCTAAACCTCCAGCATACTTTGCTAGTAGTGCATTTTCTTTAATTGATTCATAAATTCCTTCAAGTTCATCAGGAACAGTTGTTAGATAACAAGAAGAAAGCTGTGGATGTTTTGTTCCTGCATTAAATAATGTAGGAGTAGAACTCATAAAATCAAAAGATGATAGAATTTCATAAAATTCTATTGCTCGAGTCTCTTTATTTTTTTCTCGAAAAGCTAATCCCATAGCTATACGCATAAAAAATATTTGTGGTAACTCGATGCGAACATGTTTAATATGCAAGAAATATCGATCGTATAACGTTTGTAAACCTATTAATCCAAATTTCAGATCACGGTCAGCTTTTAATTGTTTACCAAGCAAGTTCAAATCATATTGATTAATTTCCTGAGCAAGCAAACCAGCTTGTATTCCACGATTGATAAATTGAGGGAAATAAGTTAAATAACGTTTCTCCATTTCTGATTGAGAAACCTCTTCGTTAAATACTTCCTTGCGTATTGTGTGAAGTAATAAACGGGCAGCTACTTTATTATAAGCTGGCTCATTCTCAATTTGAGATCTTGTTGCAAAAATAGCGGATTTAAACACTTCATTAATAGAAACACCATTATATAAATTTTTTTTTGTTTCTTTTAAAATAAAATCAACATCAATAAGATTGTTAAATTCTATATTTGCTTCATTAATAATAGAACGCAATTTTTCCAAATCGAATGGAGAATTTATACCATTTTCTATTATATTAATAATATTTAATTTTTCTTGATTAGTTTGAATAAAACTACGTTTCTCGGAACGTTTCTCTCTATATAAAACATAAGCTCTAGCAATATCTCGTAATCCTGATTGCATCAGTGTAAATTCAACCTGATCTTGTATATCTTCTATATGTAGACTTTTTCCGATTGCATGTTTATTCAATAAAGCCGAAATAATTTGAGAAGTTAATCTTTCAATTAGTTCCCTATTGCGACTCGATAATATGCTTTCTTCACCATTTACGGCAATGAAAGTTTTAGTTATAGCAATAACAATTTTATCTGAATTAAAGTCAACAATTGAACCATTTCGACGAATAACTTTCAGATCAGCTAATGAAATATCAGATTTCAAAGAATTTAATTGATAATTTGATTCATCATTTTTTTGATTCACAGAAGCGATAGTTGATTGCATGAAATCTCCTGTGTGAAATTAGAAAATAGTAAACTAAGTACTATATATAGTACTTATATAATATTATAACACTAATTATAGTAATAATGTTAGATATTTCAAATAAAAATTAAGTGATAATTCTCATCAAATAAAGTATTAATTTACAAGTCTAATATATACAATATAATCATGAGAAAACAAAACACAACAAAATGAAAATATCTATCAATTTAAATGGTAAACAATTTTAATAGTTTTTAAATTTACAATGATTTTAAGAAAAAATTATTAAAGAAATAAAAATCATAAAACATTTAATCGATCTCTGATTATTTTTTTACCTAATAACAAAAGAATATCCTCAATTGGAGGAGTTTGAATTTTTCCAATGAGTATAATCCTTAATGGAATGGCTATTTCTGACATTTTAATATTGTATTTTCCTAATGTTATTTTTATAAAATTAGAAATAGATTCCCGATTCCAATTGATATGTTGAATGTCATGATTAAAATTTTTTAATACATTCAAAATAAAAGGTGTTAAATATTTTTTGTGATCAATAGAAATAATTGGATAGAATGTTTCAGAAAACATTTTGATGTTTTCTGCTAATTCTTTTAATGTCGAAACGCGATTTTTAAATAAAAGCATTGTATCAAACAGATTATTAAAATTCAGACTTTTAACTTGTTGTGTAAGGAAAGAATCAAGAGTTTGATATAAGGATTGATCGCTCATTTTTTTTATGTAAAAAGAATTAATCCAATCTAATTTTTTATTATCCCAATGTGCTGGGGATTTACTAAAATTTTTTGCATCGAACCAATGTATTAATTGTTCTTTATTAAAAATTTCATTATTTCCATGACTCCATCCAAGACGGGATAAATAGTTGATGATGGCATCTGGTAAATAACCTTGTTCTTTGTAATCCATAACACTCATAACATTATGACGCTTTGATAATTTTTCGCCTTCTTTGTTCAAAATCATTGGAATATGACCATAATTGGGTGGAGTGATATTTAATGAGTTCAATATGTTGATTTGTCGTGGAGTATTATTTATATGATCGTCTCCACGAAGAACATGTGTTATACCCATTTCCCAATCATCTATAGCTGCACAAAAATTATAAGTTGGCATTTCATCAGAACGCATAATTATGAGGTCATCTAATTCACTGTTTTGTATGCTAATCTTTCCTTTAACTATATCATTCCAAGATAAAATTCCAGTTTGTGGATTTTTGAATCTTATTACAGGTTTTATATTATTTGGAATTTTGGGCAATTTCTTACCTACTTCAGGTCGCCATGTGCCATCATAACGTGGTTTAAGTCCATGTTTTTTGGCTATTGTTCTCATATTCTCTATGTCATCGGGAGAACTATAACAATAGTAAGCCGAACCATTTTTCATCATTTCTGTAATTATTTTTTTATAATATAATAAACGATTTGTTTGATAAAAAGGACCTTCATCAGGTTTCAAGCCTAACCAATTAATGGTATCTAATATAGATTGCAATGATTTTTTAGATGAACGTTCTATATCTGTATCTTCTATGCGTAAAATGAATCTACCATTATAATGACGGGCAAAAGCCCAAGAAAATAAAGCAGTCCTAATACTTCCTAAATGTAAAGGACCTGTAGGAGAAGGAGCAAAACGAGTTTTAATTTGATTGAAAGAATTAAATTTCATAGAAAATAGTCAAATAATTATGTTGAATTTTATATATTTCATCGGCATTAAATATTTTTCACAAAGATGATTTTTTTAAATTACAAAAATATTTTAAAGATTACAATTGAAATTGTAGATTGGTTTTTTGATTAAAAAATCTAATTTCGAAAAAAAGAATATCATATGCTATACATTTTCTACATATTTTATTAATCTTTTTATTAAATTGAAAATTAGTGCATGCAATATAGTTTATTAGTATAAAAGTTAAAAGGATTTGAATGTTTTATTTGCATAAATAAACATAAGGAGGAATTTGTTTGTCAAGAAAATTTAAGGATTCTTATTTAAAAAATTATTAATCAATTGATTTGTTTTAATTATGAACTATTTAATACCTGTTCAATTAGATTTGAAGATCATATAATGGCTAAGACATATTGACAGATAATTAATTAAATGAAATATTAATTTAAAGAATTCTTTGTTTTTATAGTATTGTTCTTCAATTTAAACTTATTTAAAGATAAAACATTTCATTAAATGAAAATAACTAATTCCTCTCATTCTATTCCGAAATTAAATTCCAACAATATCGATTTTTACGAACTTATAGAAAGCATCATTACTAGATCTAGAAAAATCGGAGCTGACGAAGCTTTTGCTAGTGTCGCAAACAATGTTGGATTATCAGTCTCCACGAGAAATAATGATATTGAAACCGTTGAACAATCTAATGATTTCTCAATTGATATAACCATGTATGCTGGACAATGCTATGGTTCTGCATCAACCTCAGATTTTTCTCAATCGGCTATAGATGAAGCAATACAAGCTGCTTGGCACCTTGCTCGTCATACTGCTTTTGATTCTGCTGCTGGACTGCCAGATATTAATCTTCTTGCTACAAAATTTCCTGATCTTCATCTTCATCATGTTTGGCCTATTGATGTTGAAGAAGCTGTGAAAATTGCAATTCGAGCTGAACAGTCAGCCTTAAAATTAAGTAATGACTTAGCTAAAATTACTGTAGATGAATCTATGGTTAAAACAAGCGAAGGATATTTTGTTATAGGAAATTCACTTAAATTTTTCGGAGGTTATTCCTATTCCTGTCATAGCTTATCTATTGCTACGATATCTAGCTATGATAATGAAATGCAGCAATCTTATTGGTATACATCTAACCGCAACCCACTGCTTTTGGACAATCCAGAAAATGTTGGATATATTTCCGCTAAACGATCCCAGGCACGATTAAAAGCTCGAAGAATTCATACAGGGAAATTTCCTATTCTTTTTGAAGCTCCTGTTGCTCTAAGTTTATTAGGACATTTTACTCAAGCAGTAAATGGTGGAGCTTTATATAGGAATGCTAGTTTCTTAGTAAATTCTATTGGGAAACAAATATTTCCTAATCATATTGATATTATTGAAGATCCTTACATAATTGGAGGAATGGGAAGCACTTCATTTGATAATGAAGGAGTGCAAACTCATTTTAGAAAAATAGTAAATAAAGGAATACTTGAAGGTTATTTTTTATCTACTTATACAGCTAGGAAACTCGGGTTGCGAACAACAGGAAATTCAGGTGGAACCCATAACCTTACTCTTGAATCTTGCAAGACACAGAAGTCTGATAATTTGGAAAGCATGATTAGAAAAATGAAAAAGGGTTTGTTAGTTACAGAACTAATTGGACAAGGTGTTAATTATGTAACAGGAGATTATTCAAGAGGTATTTTTGGATTTTGGGTTGAAAATGGGGAGATTCAACATGCTGTGCAAGAAGTAACTATTGCTGGCAATTTATTAGATATATTTCAAAAAATTGTTGCTGTTGGTTCAGATACAATTTGTCGAGGGACAAAAACAACAGGTTCTATTTTAATTGAGAATATGATGATTGCTGGTTCATAAGATTTGAGGTAAGTATTATTATTTAACTATAATTATTTTTAATGATTTAGAGCGGTTCTTTCATCTTCCTAAATTTTTAAAATTCAATATTTCACTAATTTATAGTACAATGAGAGATTGTATCTATTGATTGAGATAGATAAATACTTAATGATATTAATTAATACCTATTTTATAGGTCCTAATTGTAGTTAGCCGGTTTAGAAAAATCAGTGATAAATTATTTAAATAAAATAAATATTTTTAAATCCAGGAATCATTATTATGAAAACCTTTGTAGCTAAGCAACATGCAACTACACATGATTGGCATCTAATTGATGCTAATGGAAAAATTCTTGGCCGTTTAGCAAGCGAAATTGCTAAACGGCTACGCGGAAAGCATAAACCTGAATTTACACCTCATGTTGATACAGGTGATTATATTGTTGTAATTAATGCTGCTGATATTGTAGTTACAGGAAATAAAGAAAAACATAAGAAATATTTTCGTCATACTGGTTATCCAGGGGGATTCGATCAATCGAATTTTCTAAAATGAGAAAAAATTTTCCAACAAGAATTATTCAAAAAGCTGTTAAAGGTATGTTACCTAAGGGTCCATTAGGATACTCTATGTTAAGTAAGCTTAAAATTTATTCAAATTCAGAACATCCACATATGGCACAACAACCAAAAATGCTTACAATTTGAGGAAATTTTAAATGATTGGTAATTGGAATTATGGAACAGGGCGTCGAAAGACTTCAGTTGCTCGTGTTTTTATTAAAAAAGGAAATGGATTAATCACTGTTAATGGCAAATCTATTGATGATTCTTTTGCTAGAGAAACTGGACGAATGATTATTCGTCAACCGCTTGATTTAGTTTCTAATCAAGGATTGTTTGATGTGAAAATTAATGTAACTGGTGGAGGAGAATCAGGACAGGCTGGAGCTGCCCGACATGGTATTGCCAGAGCTTTGATTGATTATGACATCAATTTAAAATCAATGTTGTCTAAAGCAGGTTTTTTAACACGAGATGCACGTAGTGTTGAACGAAAAAAGGTAGGTTTTCGAAAGGCTCGTCGTCGCAAACAATTTAGTAAACGTTAATTAAACACATAAGCGGAATACATGGATAATCATTATTAATGGATCAAGATATTTCCAAAAAACCAACCATTAGGGTAGGTATTATCGGCGCAGCAGGATACACTGGTATTGAATTATTAAAAATTTTATTAAATCATCCAAAAGTTATTGTTGAAGTAATTACTTCTCGAAGTGAACATGGTAACTTTGTATCCGATATATATCCAAATTTCCGAGGGTTAACAGGTTTAATTTTTTCGAAGTTTGAAGAATCTAATTTCAATAAATGTGATGTTGTGTTTTTTGCTACTCCTCATGGAATAGCAATGAATTATGCTTCAGAACTATTAGAAAATAATATAAAAATTATAGATTTATCTGCTGATTTTCGCTTCAAAGATATAAATATCTTTGAAAAATATTATGGTATAAAACATAATTGTCCCAACCTGTTGCAATATTCTGAATATGGATTAGTAGAATTAAAACGTGATGTTTTAAGTACATCAAGGATTATTGGAAATCCTGGTTGTTATCCGACGACAGTACTACTAGGGCTAGCTCCACTATTTGAAAAAAAACATTCATTGATTGATGCCGGAACATTAATTGCTGATTGCAAATCAGCTGTTTCAGGTTCTGGAAGGCGGATGGAAAATTCCTTGCTTTTTTGTGAAATTTCGGATAACGTGAGGTCATATGGATTGCCAAGTCATCGGCATCATCCTGAAATCATTACTCAATTAAAAGAAATATCAAATCAGAACATTAATTTGACATTTGTTCCTCATTTAGTACCTATGATACGAGGAATGTTTTCTACAATTTATGCCAGAATTTTACCTCAATCTATCAATTTTGATTTTCAAGGCTTATTTGAGGAAAGATATAGTAAAGATCAGTTCGTTGATGTTATGCCATTTGGAAGCTTTCCAGAAACGCGGTCTGTTCGATCTTCTAATAATTTACAGATTGCTTTACATCGATCAAAAGAATCAAAAGATGTTCTTGTAATTTTTGTTGCACAAGATAATTTAATAAAAGGAGCTGTTGGACAAGCTATTCAGAATATGAATTTGATGTTTTCTTTTCCAGAATCAACTGGTTTGAACTATTGTCCTGGGTTTCTCCCTTAGATTTCAGTTTTCAAAAAGGGAGAATCGTGAATTTAATATTATTATTGGTTAGTACAATACTATGTCTATAAATTTAGAATCTCTTATTTTTACTGATGCAGCAGCTAGTAAGGTTAAAGATCTATTAATTGAAGAAGAAAATCCAAATTTAAATTTGAGAATATTTATTCAAGGAGGAGGTTGTTCTGGTTTTCAATATGGATTTACTTTTGATGAAATCATTAATGATGATGACACTATCTTAAATAAAGAAGGGGTAAATTTATTAGTTGATCCAATGAGTTTTCAATATCTTATAGGTTCAGAAGTTGATTATAAAGAAGATCTTGAAGGCGCGCAATTTATCATTCGAAATCCAAATGCTGCTACAACATGTGGTTGCGGTTCATCTTTCTCAATTTAATAGTTAATGTATTATTTAATGCATGTTGCAAATAAGCTAAAAATTTAATTTTTTCTTTATATGTTGTTAAGGTCTTTTGAAAATCTTGAATTTGGGATGGGTCAATAGAACGTGTTATTGGAAGTTTAAATGAGAGAGGATTTATTGGTTGATTATCAACTCGTAATTCGTAATGTAAATGAGGTCCTGTAGCAAGACCTGTGGATCCTACATAACCTAATAATTGTCCTTGAAGAACTTTCTCATTTTTGATGATCTTTGGATCGATAAGACTTTGATGTGCATACAATGTTGAATATTTTCCAAAATGCTTAATAATAACCACATTTCCATAACCATTTTTCCAACCAGAAAATTCTACTATTCCATCTGCAGTAGCGTAAATGGGTGTGCCTAAAGGAGCTGCATAGTCCACTCCTTTATGTTCTGTCCATGTTTTATGAATTGGGTGGATACGTTTTCCAAATGTAGAACTAATTCGACTAAACTTAAGTGGTGCAGATTGTAAAAAAGCACTTTGAAGGCTAGATCCGTTAAGATCATAATAATCACCATTTTTTCCATCAGAACTAAACCAAATGGCGTTATAGATTTTGTGGTTATTGATAAATTCTAAAGCTAAAATGCGACCTGGTGCTACATAACGACCTTCATGGTAATATACTTCATAAATAACTCGAAATTGATCTCCTCGTCTAATGTCACGCAAAAAATCAATTTTTTTATTTAAAATATTTGTAATCTGAATTGCTATAGGATTTGGTATTCCTACAGAATCGGTAGCATTAAATAAAGAAGAATATGTAGTACCTACAGCATAATGAATTTCAGAGTCTATATATTGTATTTGTTCTTTTGCTTCATAAGTATTATGTGATTGTTTTATATATAATTGTTTAGCAATTAGCTGTCCATTTGATTGATTACTTAGAGTATGCATATAACGAAGCCAAATTAATTTTCCTAATGAATCAGTTGCAACTTGTATCAAGCATCCTGGATATAATTTATGGATGCTTTTAACATTGGCATTATGTACTAAAAAATTTTGCAATCTAGGATCTGTAATTTCTAATCGATGAAGTATATCCGATATAGTATCTCCATGAAGAATGGTTGTTTCATTAATATAAGGAAATTCATTGTCCTCTATTATAATAGAATTTTTATAGATTAAAGGGAACTCATCGTTTTGTATTATCTTAATAAGAGGTAATTCAGTAGTGTCTTTTTGGCTAGGAAAGATCTTCCCAATAGCTTTAGCAGAAACTAAAGAAAAAGTTGCTAGAGAAATAGTTAATAAACAATGAATTAATTTTTTGATTTTATTAGAATGAATTTTCTTTTCAAAGAAAAAATAAATAAGTAAATGATTTATCAAATTTTGAAAAACACAATGCATCGTAACGACTCTAAAAATAGTGAAGATTAAACTAAACTAATATCAATTTAGATAATTTTTTGGAAAAAATTAAACTTTTCATTCTAAAATAACAGTAATAAAAGTGTAAAGATCTAGATTTATTAAATCAAACTTTCTAAAGATAATGATAAAAAATTCAGTTAGAATTTTTTATCTAGGTCATTTGTATATTTTTTGAAAGGTATTGATTTTTTATCATGCAAAATTCTAACTATTCTGCTAATTATAATTCAGAAATTCTATCAATTTTTTCTATTTTGAAACAAGGATCCAATGAAGTTCTTATAGAAGATGAGTTTATAAAAAAACTAAAAAGAAGTCAGATTAAAGGAATTCCATTAATCATTAAATTAGGATTGGATCCAACAGCACCTGATATTCATATTGGGCATACAATAGTTCTTAATAAGTTACGACAATTTCAAGATTTGGGACATGTAATAAATCTTTTGATTGGAGATTTCACATCTATTATAGGGGATCCTAGTGGACGTAATTCAACACGTCCATTATTAACCAAAGAACAAATAAAAATTAACTCAGAAACTTATTACGATCAAATACAAAAAATTTTAAATCCTAAGTTTCTTAAAATTTTATACAATTCTACTTGGTATAATAAACTTGGGTCCTATGAAATAATAAACTTATCATCTCACTATACAATAGCAAGAATGATTGAAAGACAAGATTTTTCAAATCGATTTAGAAAAAATATTCCTATTTTTATTCATGAATTTCTTTATCCATTAATCCAAGGTTATGATTCAGTTGAAATTAAGGCAGATGTGGAAATTGGAGGTACTGATCAAAAGTTTAATCTTTTAGTTGGTCGTGAATTACAAAAGGAATATGGCCAAGAACCACAATGTGTTATGACAATGCCTTTATTGGTTGGAACAGATGGTATTGAGAAGATGTCAAAATCCAAAAATAATTATATTGGAATTTCAGAATCTCCCGATTCAATGTTTGGAAAATTGATGTCTATTTCAGATTCACTGATGTGGAAATATTATGATCTTTTATCTTTTAAATCAATTAAAGAGTTAAAAATTCTTAAACATGAAATTCAAAATGGAAAAAATCCTAAAGATGCAAAAGTTGCATTAGCTAAGGAATTAATTCAACGATTTCATAATGCAAAGCTTGCTGAGAAAGCTGAAGAAAATTTCAATGCACAATTTTGCTCAGGACTGGTACCTCAGAATATACTTGAAATTAATTTAGGATATGCTCCAATGAATATTGTTAAAATACTTAAAGAGTCAGGTTTATCATCATCAAATTCAGAAGCTCAAAGAAATATTCAACAAGGAGGAATTCGCATAGATAATCAACGAATAAATGATAGATCACTATGTTTGAATGCTGGTACTTATGTCGTTCAATTGGGGAAAAGAAAATTTGTTCGTGTAAACTTAATTTGATTTTTATAAGACATTTTTTTAAAAATTCCAGATTCGAGTTTATATATATTAAAAAACTTTCTTCTTGAGAAAAGCTTAAGCGACAATATTACGATTTTTCAATTTCAAAGTATTTTTCAATTTTTTATTTTTAGGAAACTGTATGCCTAATAAAATGCCTTGTTTATCGCAAGTAGATCCGGATGTATGGAATAGTATTCAAAAAGAAAATGTTCGACAAGAAGAACATATTGAATTAATAGCTTCAGAAAATTATGCAAGTCTTGCTGTGATGGAAGCACAAGGTTCTCAATTGACCAACAAGTATGCTGAGGGTTATCCTGGCAATCGTTATTATGGTGGATGTCAATATGTTGATTTAGTTGAAAAAATAGCAATTAATCGTTTAAAAGAGATATTTGGCTCAGAAACAGCAAACGTACAACCTCATTCTGGTTCTCAAGCAAATCAGGGAGTATATATGGCGATTCTTAACCCGGGGGATACAGTTTTGGGAATGAGTTTAAATGCTGGAGGTCATTTAACTCATGGTTCACCGGTTAATTCTTCTGGATTACTATATAATTTTATTCCTTATGGATTAGATAAAAACGAAATAATTGATTATAATCAAATTGAAATTCTTGCCAAAATATATCAACCTCGACTGATAGTTGCTGGAGCATCTTCATATTCATTGCATATTGATTTTGAACGTATAGCAAGCATTGCTAAAAAAAATAATTCATTATTAATGGTAGATATTGCTCACTATGCTGGATTGATTGCTGGTAAGGTCTATCCTAATCCGGTTCCTTATGCAGATTTTATTACATCAACAACTCATAAATCTTTGAGAGGGCCTCGAGGTGGATTTATCATGATGAAATCAATTTTTGAAAAATCAGTTAATTCTGCTATTTTTCCCGGTATTCAAGGTGGGCCATTGATGCATACCATTGCAGCTAAAGCTGTTGCTTTCAAGGAAGCTTTGTCTACAAAATTTCAAATTTATACTAAGCAAGTGGTGCGAAATGCAAAAGCTTTAGCAAACGTTCTAGCTAAACGTGGTTTCCGTATTGTTTCAGGTGGAACTGACAGTCATCTTTTTTTAGTAGATCTTCGTCAAAAAGGAATCACAGGAAAAGAAGCTGAATTGGCTTTGGGAAAAGCAAAAATTACAGTAAATAAAAACTCTATCCCAAATGATCCAGAAAAACCACTTATTACAAGTGGTATTCGGATTGGAACCTTAGCTATAACAACTCGTGGATTTATGGAAAATGAATCTAAAATTATTGCTAATTTAATTGCTGATATTCTTGAATATCCATTTGATGAAAATAATATTAAATCTGTTATTGAACGCGTGGATCGTTTAACACAGGAATTTCCTGTTTATAATGTCAAATGCTGAAATAAATCTATTATTTTATGATAAAAGATTAATTTCATAAGGGAAAATAAATTACATGAAATGCCCATTTTGTGGACATTCAGATACTCAGGTTTTAGATAGTCGAGTTTCATCTGAAGAAGCCGATACTGTTCGTCGTCGAAGGCGATGTTTATCTTGCGATAAACGATTTACAACTTATGAGAGAGTAGGATTAGCTTTGCCGTCTGTAGTAAAGAGAAATGGAAATTGTAGTGATTATGATGGCATTAAGCTTCGAAACAGTTTTGCATTAGCTCTCCGAAAGAGACCTATTGATCTGAAAGAAATTGATAGTGCTGTAGTTCGTATTGAAGAATTTTTATTAATAAGTGGGTTAAGGGAGGTTCAGACCCAACATATTGGAAAGTTGGTTATGAACGAATTAAAAAAATTAGATCAAGTGGCTTATTTACGCTATGCATCAGTTTATAAGAATTTTGAAACAGTTAAAGATTTTATTAATATTATAGAAGAAATACACAATGATTCTTTTAAAATTGAAAATTAACAAATTTAAATCACATATTTCTTTTTTAAGATTTTGAATCTTTATTTAAAAGATGATATCTAAATTTCACAATAATGACATTCTTTGGATGGAGAAAGCTTTAGCATTAGCTGAAACAGTGTTATATAATACAACTCCAAATCCTAGAGTAGGATGCATTATTGTAAAAAATGGACATTTTATTTCTCAAGGAGTGACTCAAGTTCCAGGAGAAGCTCACGCTGAGATATGTGCAATCCAAGAAGCTAGGTTAAAAAATCATTGTCTTAAAGGGTCTACGATATATGTTACTTTAGAACCTTGTAGTCATTATGGAAGGACACCTCCTTGTGTAGATTCTTTATTAGCTATACAACCAAAACGTGTAGTTGTAGCGATGGTAGATCCAAATCCAAATGTTAGAAGGAGAGGAATTAATCGACTTCGTGCTGCTGGAATCGATGTAACAGTTGGGGTTTGCAAAAATCAAGCTTTGCAATTAAATGTAGGCTTTGTATCTAGAATGACACGTGGAACTCCATGGATTTGGTTAAAAATAGCATCATCATTAGATGGTAGAAGTTCTCTTTATAATGGGAAATCTCAGTGGATTACTGGTTATCAAGCTCGAAAAGATGGTCATCATTGGAGAGCACGAAGTTGTGTAATTCTTACTGGGATTGGAACAATACTTAAAGATAACCCATTATTAAATGTTAGGAATGTAAATACAATCAGACAACCAATTAAAGCAATTATAGATACTCAGTTTAGAATTCCTGAAAATGCTAGAATATTTGATGGATCAAAGGTCTTAATTTTCACATCTGAAATTCTAAATTTAAATAAAGCAAGTAGATTAGCTAAAAATAATGTAGAAATAGTTATTTTGCCTATTATAAAAAACGGAAAATTGGATTTATCTGTTATGATTGAGTGGTTTGCATCAAATAATGTAAATGAAATTCATGTTGAGGCTGGATCTATTCTAAATGGTGCATTGTTGTTAAACAATTATATAGATGAATTGATAGTTTATATTTCTCCAATCTTAATTGGGGACGCTTGTCCCATAGCTAAGCTACCTATCTTAGAGAAATTAGATAAAGCTTGGAAATTTAGTTTTTTAGATTTAAAATCTTTTGGAAATGATATAAGATTTCATGTCCGTTCAATTGAAAAATGGAATGCTCTTTGTAAAGCAATTGATTGTATATAGTTTCAAACTTTAAATTAAATAGTATATGTTCACTGGAATTGTAGAATCGGTTGGTAAAATTGTTGATATAAAACATATAGATGAACAATCTGGATTACAACTAGAAATTGAAGCAAGAGATTTGAAACTTTCCGATACTAAAATAGGTGATTCTATTTCTGTTCAGGGAGCGTGCATGACTGTAAGTAATTTAAATTTGAAACTTAATAGTTTTAGTGTTATTGTTTCTAAGCAGAGTTTAAAATCGACAACCGGTTTAAATTGTATCAATGAGGTGAATCTAGAAAAATCTTTATATGCAAATAGTAGATTAGGAGGGCATTTTTTATTAGGTCATATAGATTCCTTAGGAAAAATAAAAAGTTTATCCTCAGTAGGAAATTCGTTGGAATTAGTTTTATGTATTCAAAACGATATAGCTCGTTATTTAGTTTATAAGGGTCCAATTGCTGTTAATGGAATTAGTTTAACAATCAATAAGATAATAAAAGAAAAAGATAATTTTGAGGTTAGTATGAATATAATTCCTCATACGATAATTAATACAACAATTCGAAATGAAAAAATAGAAAATTTAGTTAATATTGAAGTTGATATTTTAGCTCGATATGTTGAAAATTTTTCAAAAAAAATTTTATAAATAGAATATCTATTAACTCTTAAATTATGAATTTAATTATTTACACAGATCGGACGGGTGGCCGAGTGGTTTAAGGCGCACGCCTGGAAAGCGTGTATACAAAATTTGTATCGGGGGTTCGAATCCCCCTCTGTCCGCCAAAATTTAATTGAATTTTATTTAAATATTCCAAGATTCATGATTATAAGCTGAGTTCCAAAAAATCCATTCTAATTTCATTGAATCATTATAAGCAGCATGCATTTGGTTAATTGTTGATTTATCACAATTTTTTCCAATTTTATCTATAATTTGAATTATGAATTTGACAATTAATTGAAATTCTTTTCCTGCATATGTTTTTATCCATTTCATATATGGATTTGTTTTCTTTGCATTTTTATAAATATGCAATCCAATTTCAGAATAGATCCAAAAACAAGGCAATAATGCAGCAATTATAATTGGATAAGAAGCACTAAAAGCTGTACTAATTAGAAAATGACTATAATGATGACAAGCTGATGATATTGGGATATCAGAAACCTCATTTTCATTAATTTTTAATTCTTTTAGAAAAATTTTATGTAAGCTATATTCTAGAAGAATAGCACTTTTTGAAGCCTCTAAAAATTGAACAATTTCATCAGTGTTTTCTGCTTTAGCTGCAACAATAGCTAACGTTCTAGACAAAGAAATTAAATAATGAGAATCTTGTAAAATGTAATATTTGAAAGTTTCTTGACGAAGTCTTCCATTAGCTAGTTCTTTGTTGAAAGGCATATTACACATAGTTTCAAAAAGTTGAATATTTCGAATCCAAGCATCGGCACTAAATGTCATAAAAATCCTTTTTAGAATTCAAAAAATTGAATTGGTTTATATCAAAAATTATGCTTAGAAGATTTTAGTTTAAATTATTTTATGATATTTTTAAGCTTGAAAATAATAGTATCAAAAAATGAGTTTTTTAATTTTGAAATATAACTTTCACAAAGTTTAATTTTTGCAGTTTTCTAAAAGAAAATGGTACCCGAGGCCGGAATTGAACCGGCATGCTAAAAAGCGGGGGATTTTGAGTCCCCTGTGTCTACCAATTTCACCACTCGGGCATTTCAAAAATTGAATTTAGAAAAAATTAAACATCGTTCTACATTGTATATCTTTTATAAAAAAAATTGGTTGGCTTTAAGCTTTTTTAAAAAATGAAACTTTTTTATTTTTATGAAATAATTTTAGATATGATGAATTTTTGACTCACATAGGTTAAAACGAGAAATAAAAAACCTGAAAGAGTCCAATGCAAAGCCACTCGTCCTCGCCAGCCCCATCTGTATCGACCTAATAGTAGCAAACCAAATGTCACCCAGGATAATAACGTAAAAATGATTTTATGATCAAATAACCAAGAAGTTTCATTCAATACAATAACCGAAGCAACCAAACCAGATCCAACAGTAAGCGTTAAAAATAGAAAACCTATTCCAATAGTTCTAAATAAAATTTTTTCTTGTATTAGAATCGGAGGCTGAATCTCAAATATTTGATTTACAAAACTATTTTCAGATATTTTTTTTAAAAAATTGCGTAAATAATAATTTAGTAAAGCCATAAATATAGCATGAAAAGCTGCTACTGTAATTAATCCATAAGAACTTAATGCAAGAAATAAATGTATCCGCAACCAATAATTTTCAGAACTTTGAATAAGGCTCTTTTTCGCAAAATTTGCAGCTAAAATACAACTTAATGCGCCAAGAGGTAATAAGATTAGGTATAACCTTCCCATTTTTCTTGCAATAGTATTTTCTGTCCATAGAATGATCAGACTTAGCCAAAGTATTGCTGAGAAACCAATTGTAGGATTTAAAAATAAACTATTGTTTTCTAGTAAATTAGCTCTTAAACTGAATCCGTGAGCAATGATTCCTATCAATAGAAAGACGTGCAGTTTTATATTTATTTTTTCAAATTCTTTATTTTTATATAAATGCTGCCAGAAAAATATTGATAAGACAGAATAAATGATAGTAGAAATTGCATATGTTAAAATTAACGATTTCATAATCAAATTATTATCCAATATTATTCATTATTATCCAGTATTATTTAATATTTGGAAAAAGAGGTTTTCATTACTTTATTAAAAGTACTCCTATTCAACAGAATAATTTAAGTGAAACAATTCTTATGTTTGATAATTTAACTAATCGGTTATCTCATATTTTTAAAAAACTTAGCGGTCAAGCTTACTTAACAGAATCAAATATTCAAAATATGCTACGAGAAGTTCGCATAGCTCTTTTAGAAGCTGATGTTGCCTTACCTGTTGTAAGTAATTTTATCTCTAATCTTAAAAAAACAGCAGTAGGAGTTAAAGTATTAGGAAGTTTAAACCCAAGTCAAACATTGGTGGGTTTGGTTCATAAAGAATTAACGGTTTTAATGGGAGGAGATTTAGGAAAATATGCACATGAAATTTCTCTAACGACTAAACCACCTGCTGTAATTCTTATGGTTGGTTTACAGGGAACAGGAAAAACTACCACAGCAGCAAAACTTGCATTTTGGCTTTCTAATGGTTTGCATAAAATTAAAGATCAGAAAATTGGAAAAAAAAAGGTTTTAGTTGCTAGCACTGATATTTATCGTCCAGCAGCTATTGATCAGTTGAAAATTCTTATAGAAAAATCAAAAACTGATTTTTTTCAAAGCTATACTAATCAAAATCCAAAACAAATTGCTATAAATGCATTGCATTATGCTCAGTCTCATTACTATGATATTCTGATCATAGATACAGCAGGTCGCTTGACTGTTGATGAATTGATGATGAAAGAGATTTCTGATATTAGCAATCTAATTAAACCTATCGAGGTTCTGCTTGTTGTAGATGCAATGCAAGGACAAAGTGCTCTTGATACTGCAAAATCTTTTTATAAGAGTTTATCTTTGACTGGTGTTATTTTGACAAAATTAGATAGTGATTCACGTGGGGGAGCTGCATTATCAGTCTTTGAAGCTATTAATAAACCATTGAAATTTGTTGGAATATCGGAAAAACTTGATGGATTAGAATTATTTTATCCTGATCGTATGGCTCAACGCATTCTTGGAATGGGAGACATATTGTCATTAGTAGAACGAACTCAGGAAAAAATAGATATAGAGCAAGCTAAAACTTTAACATTACAAATTAAGTCTAATGAAAATTTCACTTTAAATAATTTCCGTGATCAGTTGCTTCAGATTGGAAAATTAGGAAGTATAAATTCTTTATTTGAAAAACTCCCATTCAACTTTCAAAAAAATATTGGAACATTACAAAATGATCAAACAGAGAAATGGTTACGTCATAGCAAAGCTATTCTTGATTCAATGACATTGCAAGAGAGAAACAATTCTAATTTAATAAAATCTTCTAGAAAACGAAGAATTGCATCCGGGTCAGGAGTATCTATACAAGATGTGAATCGTTTACTGAATCAGTTTGAACAAACGAAGGATTTAATGAAAAAAATGAAAAAAGGAGGTATAGGAAAAATGATGAAATTTATGTCCGGATTGAGTAGATTGAAAAGATAACTCTACATATAAAATTTCTAACCGCCTCCAACAGCAGTTACAACTTCAATTAAATCGTTATTTTGTAATATTATATTATTATATTCATTTTTGTGAATCGTTTTTCCATTATGTTCAACTGCAATTCTTTTATTAGTACATTTAATACTATCTAATAACTCATATATAGTTGTGTTTAATGGAAATTGAATTTCTTTTCCATTAAGTAATACTACTAAATCCATGCTTTGTTTCCTAATAAATATTAATTTAATAGTTAAAAAATCCTTTTAAAGATTAAATCCGAAATTTTGTGACCTAGTTCAATACCTCGTTTCTCAAATTTTGTGCATGGTCTCACATGTGATCGGTTTTTGCAATCGATACCTAAATTAGTTAAAAGTGGTTCTTTACTTAAGACTTGTAACATTTGATTAGCATAATCCTCCCAATCAGTAGCGCAATGAATATAACCATTTTTACAAATACGAGTTGATATCAAACTGATGAATGATTCCTGAATTAATCGTCGTTTTTGATGACGGACTTTTGGCCACGGATCTGGAAAATAAATGTGAACACCTGATAAAGATTCACGAGGAATCATATTTTTTATAACTTCAATAGCATTATGTTGAATTATTCTAAGGTTTTTAATATTGGATTTCTCAATTTTATTTAGGAGAGATCCTATGCCAGGTCTAAAAGTTTCAATTCCTATGAAATTTTCATTTTTTCTAGAAAGAGCTATCTCTTCAGTAGCTTCTCCCATACCAAATCCAATTTCTAAGACAGTATCAGCATTTCGACCAAATATATTGTTAATGTTCAGATATTCTTCTTGATATGGAATCATCCATTTATTAGATAAATGTTTTAATGCATAAGCTTGATTTTGAGTAGTTCTACATCGACGATATGTAAAATTATTTATGTAATATTTCATAAAGCATACAGTCCAAATCTTTGTCTCTCATTGAAAAATAATGAATTATTAGAAAAATTAGAATAACTTATTTTTATTATTTTAATAATATTATTAAAGCTTTGAATATTCGCGAAATAAATCAAATACTTTTGAGTTAAAATGATAGATATTGTATTTTTAGATATTAACCTCAGCAAGGAAGATCTTTATGTTGAACTAAAATCTTTTGAAGATAAGTTCAATGTAACAACATATATTCTTCAGTTTTTTTAAGATTTTTAAAAAAGTAATACTCATATGAGATGCATTTTCGTGAATTATTATCTATTTTGTAAACAATACAAATTTTTAAAATTAAATTTATCTATTTATACTAACGCGAGTCATGGAAATTAATATATGAACGGCAAAATTTCTAAATCTGATCCTACTTCTTCAATTGTTATTTCCGAGGATGTACTTTCTTCAGAAAAAGCTAAAGCTTTATCTATTGTTCTTTCTCAAATAGAAAAACAATTTGGAAAGGGCTCTGTTATGCGTTATGGGAATAGTATAATTGAGAGGGATATTCAAGTCGTCTCAACAGGTTCATTAAATTTAGATATTGCGTTGGGTATAGGAGGTTTACCAAGAGGACGCATAATCGAAATTTATGGACCAGAATCTTCTGGTAAAACAACTTTAACTCTTCAAGCTATTGCTGAGATGCAAAAGCTTGGAGGAATTTGCGCCTTTATTGATGCTGAACATGCTTTAGATGTTCAGTATGCATCAAAATTAGGAATAAAACTTAACGATTTATTGATTTCTCAACCAGATAATGGAGAACAAGCATTAGAAATTACTGATGCATTAGTGAGATCCGGATCTCTTGATCTTATAGTTGTAGATTCTGTTGCTGCTTTAGTTCCAAGAGCTGAAATTGATGGAGATATGGGTGATTCCTTGCCTGGATTACAAGCCCGTCTTATGAGTCAAGCTTTAAGAAAGCTAACAGCAACAATTAAAAGAACAAATTGTATTGTTATTTTTATTAATCAAATTCGAATGAAAATAGGGATTATGTTTGGAAATCCAGAAACAACAACAGGTGGAAATGCTTTAAAGTTTTATGCATCTATTCGCCTAGATATTCGTCGAATTGGAGCTATAAAAAAGGGGAAGAAATAATTGGAAATGAAACCCGTGTAAAAGTTGTCAAAAACAAAGTTGCTCCACCATTTAAACAAGCTGAGTTTGATATTATGTACGGTTCAGGAATTTCACGAGAAGGAGAGATTATAGATTTAGGAATTATAACTAATATCTTAAATAAAGCTGGTTCTTGGTATTCTTATAATGAAAATCGAATAGGGCAAGGAAAAGATAATGTCCGCGAATTTTTGAAAGAAAACACTAATATTTGTCTTGAAATTGAAAAAAAAATACGAGACTTTTTTATTTCAGCTAAAAATTCATCAGAAAAAAGAAAATCTTAAAATCTTAATTTCGAGGTAAAGTAAATTCATTTATTAGCTGTATTTAAGATTCATCAAACAAAACAAAATAAACTTTAATCATAACTATTTTGCATATATAAATATTAATTTTAGAAATTTATCTCGATATATTCTTGATATCAATATTATTGGGAATAGAAATTGTTTTTTCAGTGCTTTTAATTTTTTAATATTAAAAATAGTAAACTTACTTTTACATATTTAATTGATTAATATTTGAATATTAAGCAGTGAATACTTTTCGTTTAAATAAAATCAATCAAAAACTTTTAATTTTTCCACTTTTTATTTTTATAAATATTTAAATAAGGCAACATATGAAAATTCATGAATATCAAGGTAAAGATTTACTTAAAAAGTATGGAATTACAATTCCACGAGGCATTCCAGTTTTTTCTGTTGAAGAAGCAGTTTCTGCAGCTAAAAATTTAGGTGGGTCAGTTTGGGTAATAAAAGCTCAAATTCATGCTGGAGGTCGTGGCAAGGGAGGTGGAGTTAAATTAGCCAATTCTATTGATGAAGTGCGTGAAATCTCATCAAAAATTTTGGGTATGCAATTAGTAACTCATCAAACTAGCCCTACAGGTCAAGAGGTTCGTTGCCTTTTAATTGAGGAAGGCATCTCTTTTCAAAAAGAATATTATATTAGTGTAATAACAGATCGCAATATGCAACGTATTTGTTTTTTAGCTTCTTCTGAAGGAGGAATGGATATTGAAGAAATAACAGCTCATGATCCAAATCAAATTTTAAAAGTTTTTATTAATCCAGAAGTAGGTATAGAAGTTAAAGAAATTGAAAAATTGGTAGAAGGTATTGGTATTCCTGAAACTTCAAAAACACAAGCTGTTCAGGAATTTATAAAAATTTACGAAGCTTACTGGAACACAGATGCTGATTTATTAGAAATCAATCCATTGATATTATCAAAATCTGGGAAAATTATTTCGTTAGATGCAAAAATTAGTTTTGATGATAATTCATTATTTCGACATCCTGAAATTGTTGCATATCGTGATATTAATGAAGAAGATCCTTCTGAGATTGAAGCAAGCAAATTTGATTTAGCATATATAAAACTTGATGGTAATATTGGATGTCTGGTCAATGGAGCTGGGTTAGCTATGGCAACTATGGATGCTATTAAATTATTTGGTGGAGAGCCTGCTAATTTTCTTGATGTTGGTGGCGGAGCTTCAGTTGAAAAGGTAACTGAAGCTTTTAAGATCATGTTGAAAAACCAAAAGGTAAAAGCCATATTGGTTAATATTTTTGGCGGCATTATGCGTTGCGACATAATTGCTCAAGGTGTAATTGAAGCATGTAAATCTGTACAACTAAATCTTCCTTTAGTGGTTCGAATGAAAGGGACTAATGAAGAATTAGGCAGACAAATGTTAGAAAATTCAAAATTATCTATTATCACAGCTAATACTATGGAAGAAGCAGCGACTAAAATTGTCAATGTTTCTAAATAAATAAGGATTCAAGAAATGTCAATTTTAATTAATCGAGATACAAAAGTCATTACTCAAGGTATAACAGGAAAAACAGCTCAATTCCACACCCGAATTTGTCGTGAATATGCAAATGGAAGATCTGCTTTCGTAGCTGGAGTTAATCCTAAAAAAGCTGGTGAGTATTTTGACGATATATTTATTTTTGATTCTGTTAAAAACGCTAAAATTTCTACAGGTGCTACTGTTTCTGTCATTTATGTTCCTCCAATTGCTGCTGCCGCTGCTATTTGGGAGGCTATTCAAGCTGAGATGGAATTAGTTATTTGCATTACTGAAGGGATTCCTGTTCGTGACATGTTAGAACTTAAATCTCGCATGTCCTTAATTAATAGTAAAACTTTACTATTAGGTCCAAATTGTCCAGGGTTGATAACTCCAGATGAAATAAAAATAGGCATTATGCCTGGTCATATTCATCAAAAGGGACGTATCGGTGTAGTTAGTCGATCTGGTACATTAACTTATGAAGCAGTAGATCAACTTACTAATCTTGGCCTTGGCCAATCTAGTGCAGTAGGTATCGGAGGTGATCCGATTAATGGATTAAAACATATTGATATTCTTAAAATGTTTAATGATGATCCTAATACTGATGCAGTAGTTATGATTGGTGAAATTGGTGGCCCTGATGAAGTAAATGCAGCTCATTGGGTAAAAGATAATATGAAAAAACCAGTGGTAGGTTTTATTGCAGGAGTTACCGCACCAACAGGTAAACGTATGGGCCACGCCGGAGCTCTTATTTCAGGTGGAAATGATACAGCATCTGCTAAATTAGAAATTATGGAATCTTCCGGAATTTATATAACACACAATCCTTCAAATATTGGAAAATTACTGAAATCAATATTGTAATCAATTAGAATTATTTAGTTGAGATTAAATCTTTTAATTATTCATTTTCTAATTTTTATATGAAAAGTTAATTAGAAAAGTGACATTATAATGTTATTAATTATTTCATATAGAACTCATAATCTTTTTTTTTAAAATAGTTCTTTTTTTAAAAAATTCATTTAAATATGCCAAAAAAGATTGTTTTAGATTAATTTTTATTAAAAATTCAAAAATTATTGTTTTATTCATTATTCATAACAATATTTTTTGGGGGTGTTTATGAAATTCTTTGTTAAATAACTTATAAAAAGTTACGAATTGCTTACTTGATTTATATTCAAATGATAGAGTAACTTACAGTTAATCTTGAAGATCAAATATTATTAATTATTAGTTAATCAAAATGCAAAAATTTCCAGTTAAAACATCATTGTTTTCTTCAAAAGCTCCACTTGAATGGGCATTAATAAATAACGGTACACTTTATACAGCTCAGATACCTATTGATCAAACAGGTTCTGTTGTAAAAGGTGGAATTGAGGTTCAGACTCGTCAAGTTATGGATAATCTTGTTCATACATTAAAATGCGCTAATGCTTCTCTTGATTCTGTTCTACAAGTTTTGATTTATGTGACTGATCGTGAATACCTTTCAGTTGTAAATAAAGTATATTCAAAATATTTTAAATCTCCTTATCCAAATCGAGCAGCTCTTGTAGTTGCTGGGTTAGCTCGGGAAGAAATGCTTGTTGAATTTGTCGTATATGCAGCAGTTGAAACATGTTTTCCAGAAAAGTCTTAGCGCTTTAAAAAGTAACAAAAAATTTAAATTTTATTTATATAAATTTCTAGTTTGATACATAAGGGACAGATTTAATGATTGAAATAAAAAATGTTAAGCCTGAAAGCTCTCTATATATTTCAGGAAAATGGCAATCTGGTTCAAAAACCATTTGTAATATTAATCCTTCAGATATCAATCAAAATTTGGGAAATTTTGCACAAGCAAGTAGAGAACAAACAAATCAGGCCATTTTAGCAGCAAAGAATGCTCAACCTGAATGGGAAAAAACTCCTATTGAACGTAAGCAGATTATTTTACAAGCAATTGGTAATGAATTAATTGCACGATGTGATGAACTAGGAAGATTGCTTTCAAGTGAAGAAGGTAAACCGTTTTTAGAAGGACGGGGGGAAATTTATCGTGCTGGACAATTTTTTCAGTATTATGCAGCTGAAGCTCTTAGACAAATGGGGGATTACACTAGTTCAGTAAGACCAGGGGTTTCAATTGCTACAACTCGCGAACCTATTGGAGTTGTAGCAATTATCACTCCTTGGAATTTTCCTGTTGCAGCTGCTTCTTGGAAAATAGCTCCAGCATTAGCTTTTGGTAACAGCGTGGTTTGGAAACCAGCTAATTTAACTCCGGCAAGTGCAACAGCTCTAACTGAGATTATTCATAGGCAAAACCTTCCGCCTGGAACATTTAATCTTGTTCTAGGTAGTGGATCTGAAGTTGGAGATATGCTTGTAAATTCGAAAGATGTTAATGGAGTAAGCTTTACTGGTTCAGTTGAGACAGGAAGAAAAATAGCAACTGCAACAGCTTCTAATTTTGTTCGTTGCCAACTTGAAATGGGCAGCAAAAATGCTTTGTTAATACTAGATGATGCAGATATTAACATTGCTGTTGAAGCAACAATTGCAGGTTCTTTTTCAGGGACTGGACAAAAATGTACAGCTTCTTCTCGTTTATTAGTTATGGATAACATTTATGATTTATATGTAGATTCTTTAGTTAAAAGGATGTCTCAATTGAAAGTTGGTCATGCTCTTGAAGAAGGGGTATTTATTGGTCCTGTAATTAATGATAAACAGCTTTCTTCAAATTTATCATGGGTGGATAAAGCATTACAAAATGGAGCTGAGCTTGCTTTTGGAGGTAAACAATTAAATTTATCTCATAATGGATATTATATGACCCCTACATTGTTTTTAGGGACTAATAATGATTGGGAAATAAATCAAGAAGAACTTTTTGCTCCATTGGCATGTGTGATTCGTGTTGGTAGTCTGGAAGAAGGAATAGAAGTTGCAAATAGTACAAAATTTGGTCTTACTGGAGGTGTGATCACAAAGAGTCTTCGATCTAGTGCTTTATTTAAACAAAAAATCCAAACAGGTTGTGCAATGGTAAATTTACCTACAGCTGGAACTGATTATCATGTTCCATTTGGTGGGCGAAAAAATTCAAGTTTCGGACCACGTGAACAAGGTCAATATGCCAAAGAATTTTATACAATAATTAAAACTATTTATCAGCGTCCTTTTTAATTTTTCTTCATGATAGCTTGATATATTTAAAACTTGCTAAATAATTTCAAAAAATTTTATGAGGTGTTGTAGTGTACGGTGAGGAAATTGTTATAGATGGTTTGCAATATTGCAATTGGAATCGGTTATATTTTGAAAAATTAAGAAATAGTGGAGTAAATGCTGTTCATGTAACTATTGTATATCATGAAGGATCGCGTGAGACTTTAACGCGTTTTGCGGAATGGAATAAAAGGTTTGAGGATTATAAGGATCTGATTTTTCATATTTCCTCACCAGAGGATATTAGAAAAGCAAAATCACTTAACAAAGTTGGAATTTATTTTGGGGCTCAAAATTGTTCACCAATTGATGATGAAATTGGTCTTGTGGAAGTAATGCGCCATTTAGGATTATTTATCATGCAATTGACTTACAACAACCAAAGTTTGCTAGCAACAGGATGTTATGAATTGGAAGATTCAGGTATAACCCGTTTTGGAAAACAGGTTATACAAGAAATGAATAGAGTTGGTATGATTGTAGATATGTCTCATAGTTCTGAGCGATCAACATTAGAAGCTATTGACATTTCTTCTCGTCCAATTTGTATTAGTCATGCAAATCCAAAGTTTGCACATAATGCTTTGCGTAATAAATCAGATGTAGTGTTAAAAAATTTAGCAAAATATGGAGGTTTAATTGGATTTAGTTTATATCCTTTCCATTTGCCAAATGGTAGCAATTGTACATTAGAGGACTTTTGTAAGATGATAGCAACTGCTGCAGATATGATTGGAGTTGATCATTTAGGGATAGGAAGCGATTTATGCCTTAATCAACCTCAATCTGTTCTTCAATGGATGCGTAATGGACGTTGGTCAAAAACTATGGATTATGGTGAAGGATCTGTAGAAAATTCAAATTGGCCAGATCCATTACCTTGGTTTCCTGATAGTACAGGTATGAAAAATATTTATGAAGGTCTTTTAAATTGTGGATTTAATAAAATTGAAGTTGGAAAAATAATTGGTGGAAACTGGTTAAATTTTTTAGAGCAAGGATTAAATCCTCAAGAATAGTTGAGAATAAGTGTGTTTTTGGAGTAAAGATATGTCTAATCTGACCACTAATGCGCAAGTTTTAAAAGAGGCTGAAACTGTAAAAAGTAATACTTTTTATCAAAAGATGTTTGAAAATCCAGCTTTCTGGTTTAGTGGAGGATTTATCCTATCTTTTGTATTGCTTGCTATTTATGATAATAAACTCTTATCTATTTTAGTAAATAAGAGTTTTTTTTGGTCTATCAAATTTTTTGGTCCTTATTGGCAAATCCTTTTACTTTTAATTTTTTTGATTAGCCTTTCATTAGCAATAGGAAAAACCGGCAATGTTATTTTAGGTGGTCGCGATTCTGTGCCGGAAATGGGAACTTTTCGATGGATATTTATTATTGGAGCTACTTTACTTGGTGGAGGTGGCGTTTTTTGGGCGGTTGCTGAACCAATATCCCATTATATAAGTGTTCCACCTATTTATGATTATTCGAGTAATATTCAGCAGCAAGCTGTTAATGCGTTATCACAATCTTTTTTTCATTGGGGTTTTCTTGCATGGTCCACTATAGGAAGTTTAACTGCAATTGTTTTAATGTATCTTCATTATGATAGAGGTTTGCCTCTAAAACCTCACATTTTACTTTATCCAATATTTGGTGATCGAATATTTAATAAATATATCGGGGGGTGATTGATGCGTTTTGTATTGTTTCAACAGTTGCAGGGACTATTGGTCCGATAGGATTTCTTGGATTACAACTCAGTTATGGTTTAAATGCTTTATTTGGATTACCAGATTCTTTTTTAATTCAATCAATAATTATTATTTTTGCTGTCAGTATTTATGTTATATCAGCGCTAAGTGGTTTGACTAAGGGTTTGCAATTACTTAGTAAATGCAATGCTGTTTTAGTTTTTGTATTGATGTTTTACATTGTAATTTTTGGACCAACTCATTTCATCATTAATTCCTATATTCAAAGTATAGGAAATATGTTAGATAACTTTTTTTTAATGGCAACTTATCGCGAAAATGAATTATGGTTAAGTAGGTGGACATTATTTTTTTGGGGATGGTTTATAGGTTTTGCTCCATTAATGGGAATTTTAATTGCTCGAATTTCTAGAGGTAGAAGCATTCGTCAATTAATATTAATTGTTTGTATCTTGGCGCCATTAGTCACTTGTTTTTGGTTTTCAACTTTGGGTGGAAGTGGTTTGGCATTTGAAATATTTGATCCAGGCAGTATATCAGGATCATTTGATGGATTTAATTTTCCAAGCATATTGTTATCGGTATCAAGCAAGCTTCCATTACCGTTAGTTTCTTCTATATTATTTCTAATATTATCTATTATCTTTATATTAACAATGGGTGATTCTGTCACGTACACTATCAGTATAGTATTAGGAGATTCATCTACGCCATATCCTGGAATTAGAGTTTTCTGGGGCATCATGATTGGAATCGTTGCTTTAATTTTAATTTCAATTGGTTCTGGGGGTGTGTCCGCATTGCAATATTTTATAGTTATAACGGCAGTTCCTGTTTCTATAATTTTGCTTCCTACTTTATGGCAAGCTCCTAAAATTGCTATGAAAATGTCAAATGATCAAAATTTTTAATAGCTTGATAATATGTTAAATATAGTTGAAGTTCTTCTGCTTTATTTTGAAAATTCAGTTTTTTAAATGGTGGTGAATAAAATATGAACTCGTACTGTACTGATCTAAAATTGCGTGATCCAAAGATTGTTATGAATCCTGAAAGGCTTGGTAATATGCATCAAAGTCGAATTAGTTTTGTAAGAGTATTAATTCGAAAGATGACTAATCAAAAATGGAAAGTTAAAAAAACATCTTGGGAATTCTGTTCAAGGGGTTTTGGGTACGCTATTTATACATTGAATACTCCAACTAATGTTTATAATTTATTTATATCTAGTGATGAGATTAGTTCTTCAGAACGAAACGATAGAGTAATTGCCGAAAAATGGGATGTAACTTTTGCATTGGTTTCAGGAAATATAGATTCTAAGTTATTGGACAATCTTCGTTCTAATATACCCTTACAGGAAATAGGAAGAAATTCAAACAAGGTACTGGTTTTATCAAGGGCAAATAAAAGTATGCGTGTTTTCGAGCATATTTTGAACTGTCTTTCAATTGGCAAACAACCGAATTCAGAAGAATTAGCTAGAGTAGGTTATATTCTTCGGACCACAGCAGTTTATGGTAATGGAAAATTTGGTATTGCCGATTTTTCACTATTAAAAAATAACCCTGATTTTTCACAATCTTTTAGTGCCCAAATGTGTGCAGTTTATATTCTTCGCGAGTTTAGTCTAGATTTTTTAGATTATTTAGCTATACAGAAAGGAGGAAAAAAAGCTGTTTCTTTATCTCGTTCATTTAGGCGTTATTTAGGTGTTGGAAATGCTACAGGATTAGGAATGGCACCATATCTTATTAGGCATCCATGTGTTGTCGATCAATGGATGACATCAAGAGAAATGGCTTTATCAACTATCTTTAATAAAGAAATAGATACTTTGAAGTTACCCTTTTTTAAATCTTTAATTCAAAGAGCAATTGAATATTTCAGTCAAAGTTTTACTATTGACGAAGTACAGAAAAAAATTAATCTGATAACTACTAATGAGCTCAAAGATTTTTATAATCATTTTGAGCTTTTCTGTCAAGAATCAAGTAATTGGGAATATTTTATAAAGAAAATAGATAAAATGCATTTTAGTGCTCAAGAAGTGGTTCTTGTTTGTCTTATGGAGTTGTATCCAGATTTAGTGGATAAATTTGAAAATCATATGAATACTGATGAAACATTAGAATTGCCTGTGGGCAAAAAAGTCGAGGATATGCTTGAGGTTTTAGAAAATCGTTATGCATGGGCAATTAGTGAAGATTTTTCTAATCCAGATAATAGTTACTGGTTTTGGTATTCTTCTCAAGACAAGGAAGAACCACGTTTAGGAATTCGTCAAGAAGATGAAGGATCTGACAAAGAATTACCTTTAGATATTGGTAGGCAAGCTCATAACTTTTACAACGCATTAAAACAAAGTCCTATTAAATTATCATTAGTAGAATTTCTTATTAAGAATCCTGCCTATAGAACAATTGCTCGGCGTGTTTGGACTTTAAGTAATAAACGCATGGGAGAAATTCAAATGAATGTTTTAAGTAAATGTTCATTACCAATACATTTATTGCGATGCAAATTAGCTGCTTTTGGGGCAACTAAATTTGATCCCCGTTCTGATCGTTGGGTTCGAATTACTCTTTTCCAAGGAGCGCCATTATTAGATGAACTTCATGAAAATGAATGGTTATTTCCATTGATACCAAGTTAAAAAATTATTTAATCGCAAGAGGTTAAACCTTATGATAGTGTCACATAATGAATTAATAGCTACTGTAAATAAAGCTTTTCTTGGTATGCGTAGAAAATGTGGTGAAGCTGATATCATAGCTAATATGGTAGCAGATCTTCAGATTGTTAAGCTTGATGGTGTTCGACATTTTAATAATGCTATTAGTTTTATAAAATTAGAAGAAGATTTTCCAATTCAGATTGAATTAATAAATGAGCAAAATGTTCTAAAAACTGATTTGCATGGTCGTAGTGTAGCTTGTCATATTCCTATAATTATAGATAGCATTTTAGAAAAATTTTTTTCAGACAAAAAAAGTAATTTACTAAAAATTGAAATTAATAATTGCCATAATCGCTGGCTCGTATATAACCAATTAGAATATTTATCTTCAAAAGGATTATCATGTATAGCTAAGTGGAATAATGGCAGTAGTCCCAGAAAAATTCTATGTTGTTTCGATTCTAATTCTTCTTTTCCAAATTTTTATTTTTCCGAAAAATTATTTAACTTAGAAGATAGTTTACATAATTTAGTGATTGAAATATCTAAAAATAATCTTTCTGTTGAAAGGTTTTCAAATAGTTATGAGAATCATTTATCCTCCACATCACTAGAAATAATTCATCAAGGTTCTTGGAAGGATGGAATTTTTGTTGAAGATTCGGATTGGAAAGCGTTAAAAAATAATTCTTTATCTATTTTAGTACAAGATAGTGCTAAATCAGCTTTAGGTGCAGGAGAACTTCAAGTTGATCAAATCATTGCTCTTTGAAAATTCTAATAAAAAAGGGCCTTGAAGGCCCTTTTTTATTAGAAAATAAATTAAGAATTTCCTAGAAACGATGACGTATACCAACCCCGAGACCAGAACTCTTAGCATTGTCAATGAAATAATAATCAGAGATATGAGATCCAAAAGCATAAAGATTAGTATTTTTAGATAACTCATAAGTGTAACCTACACTGTAAACATTCATAGGTTGTTTAGATTCAATAGGATTCGAAGCATAAAAATGTTTTTCATTGCTAGAAGCAATATGTTGCCAGGAAGTAAATACATTTCCTGATGTTCCTAAAGGAGCAGTTAATCCAACCATATATGAATTTGCACTAAAATCATCTTTAACTGCTATAGGATAGGTAGGTTTATCTTTTAAATGCATACCTGCAGCTTTCATTGAACCTAACCAACCATCATTTGTTCTTCCATATGCCATTGATAATTTAACAATTTCAAAATCATAAGAGGCGCCAAGAGCATATGTATGAGGATTAATATCTTTATCTTTGCTATCCCCACTTATATTCTTTGAAGTCGTTGCAGAGTCATAGGATGCAGCGATTGTTAATGGACCATCTTCATAAAGTAAACCAGCAGTAAAGGTTTGATCGTTCCCTGTTGAACTCCAAGCATCTTTATCGCTTACATCAAACGAATAACCAATCCCTAATTGAAATCCATTGATTGAAGGTGTTTGATACACGGCCATATTATCGTAAACAACAGAATTTGTAGAACCTATTCCTAATCCTAAACTAGCTTGGTCAAAACTAAGTTTAAATGGATCTATATTTCTAAAATATCTGGATGCAATATTAGATTGACGCCCTAAACTAAAGCTACCCAATGAATCACTTGATAGACCTACAGTAGCACGATGAGCAAATAGGCGACCTTCCTGACCGATTTTTCCAGATCTCATGGTAAACCCACCTTCCAAAATAAAGGAAGCAGAAAGTCCATCACACAAATCTTCTGATCCACGCAAACCCCAATGTGATCCACTTTGGATACCATTAACAAAACCTATGCGTGTATTAGTGGATTCACTAACATTTTTTCCTTCAATTTGATTATAACCAACCATGGCATCATTATATCCAATGCCTGTATCAACTATACCATATAAGGTAACAGATGTTTCTGCCTGAACAAATCCAGAAAAACTGGCAGATAGGGCAGCAGCGAGCAGAGTTTTCTTCATTCAATAAATCTCCGTTAATTTTCCTGAGTGCAAGAGCAGCAATCTAGCTATTCAGTCTGCTACCCCCCATAACCCTGAAAAGGGACTTTCCAACTATATTTCATCAAAATTTAAACAAATTAGCTATGGATCAAAGCTTGAAAATTACAATCTATCTTACGAAAATACTCCAAGTATTGTAAATTTGCAACAGAAAATACGCATTTAAGGGGAGATTCGAAAAATCTTCCATATTTCTTCTTCTTTTCTTGAATAGACAATTCGATCATGTAAACGAGATGATCTTTCTTGCCAAAATTCAAATATACATGGAGAAAGGCAATATCCTCCCCAATAGTTTGGTCGAGGTGGTTGATTTTGATACAGATTTTCAAATTTATTTTTCCTAAGTTTCAATTCTTGAGAATCAATAGGCTGACTTTGTCTTGAGGCCCAAGCACTTATTCGGGAATCAAGAGGACGACTTTGAAAATAGAGATCGGATTCCACTAAACTAATTTTCTTAACTATCCCTTCAATTCTTATTTGTCGTCCTAAAGAAAACCAAAAAAATAGTAAAGATGCCTTTGGATTTGACTTGAGTTCCAAACCTTTTCGAGATTCATAATTTGTATAAAATATAAAACCATCAGAACTGAAGTTTTTAATTAAAATTATTCTTACAGAAGGCTGACCTTCCTTGCTAGAAGTTGCTAAAGCAGCCGCATTTAATTCGGGAATTTTAGATTCAACAGCTTTATTAAACCAATTGTTAAATTGATCAAAAGGAGAACTAAGAACTGTTTCTTCACTTAAACAATCTTCTTTCATAAATTGATGCTTAAAAATTTTTGAAAGGATAAACTTCTATTTTTAATAATATCATAAATAAACTATTTTTAATAGTTACATCATAAATATGAAATAACTAAATATTTTTTAATGGGAATTAAATTTTTTACAGACTATTAGACATGTTATATTGAAAAAACTGATCATATATTTTTATGGAAAATTATATTTTTTATTTTAAATGCTGTTAAAAACAAAAAATCGCAAAATATATATAGAACAATAATGAAAATCGAACCAATTAAATCCGATCGACGTTTTTCTGGAGTCTTACGTTTATATCAAAACCCAGAATCTCTTAATTTACTCCGAGAAGCACATGTAGCTGTAATTGGTTTAGGTGGAGTTGGATCTTGGACAGCAGAAGCTTTAGCTCGCTCAGGAATAGGAAAGTTGACTCTTGTTGACCTTGATCATGTTTCAGAATCTAATATTAATCGTCAAGTTCATGCATTGGATTATTCTATTGGTCAATCTAAAGTAAAAGCTATGTCTGAACGAATATTACAAATTAATCCCGGGTGCCAAGTATTTTCGATCGAGGATTTTATATCATTGGATAATATTTCTTATTTATTATCAGCTAACTATCAAATTATCATCGATTGTACTGATCAGATATTTGCAAAAGCAGCTATTATTTTATATGCAAAACAAAGAAATATTTCATTGATTCTTTGTGGAGGGGTTGGAGGAAAAACAAATCCATTTGCATTAAAAGAAAATGATTTATCAGATGTAAAAAATGATCCTTTATTGGCAAAACTCAGAAGACTTCTTCGAAGTAAATTTGGTTTTCCAAAGAATAATAATAAAAAAAAAATTGCTATTCCAAAAATGGGAATTAGAGTTTTATGGATTGATCAGAATCCTATATTGCCAAAAATATTAGAGAATAAAACACAAGAATCTTTTTCAAAAATTTCAAATTTACAAGGATTATCTTGCTCTGGATATGGATCAGTTGTAACTGTCACAGCTACAATGGGTTTGGCTGCAGCTAATAGTGTTTTACAAAAAATTCTTTAGAATCGGAACACTGAATTGCAGACTTTAAAGTTTCAATAAAAATTAATAGAGAAATATAAAATATAGGTAAATTTTTTTGTTGTTTATATTGTATGTGACACGTACTTATGCTACGAATTGATTTCGTATTAACTACTGATTACTTTACCATCAATATTTATTTTTTTGGAGGAAATTTATGGCCTTAGTCTCTATGCGTCAATTGCTTGATCATGCAGCTGAAAATAACTATGGAATACCAGCATTTAATGTAAATAATCTTGAACAGGTAAAATCTATTATGGAAGCTGCAAGTGAAGTTAATAGTCCTGTCATTATGCAAGCTTCTGCAGGAGCTAGAAAATATGCGGGTGAAACATTTTTAAAATATTTGATTAAGGCTGCTGTTGAAGCTTATCCTAACATACCTATTGTAATGCATCAGGATCATGGTCAATCTCCGACAGTTTGTGAAACTGCCATCAAACTAGGATTTTCAAGTGTAATGATGGATGGTTCTTTGAAAGAAGATGGAAAAACTGTATCTGATTATGAATCAAATGTAAATGTAACAAAAACTGTTGTTGATATGGCTCATAAATTTGGTGTAAGCGTTGAAGGAGAATTAGGTTGTTTAGGTTCTTTAGAAACATTGAAAGGTGATAAAGAAGATGGACATGGGGCCGAAGGTCAACTTTCATTAAATCAATTACTAACTGATCCGGAACAAGCTGTGGATTTTGTTAAAAAGACTAAATTAGATGCTTTGGCAATTGCAATTGGTACTAGTCATGGAGCTTACAAATTTACAAGAAAACCTACAGGTGAAATTTTATCGATTAATAGAATTAAAGAAATTAACTCTCGGTTACCTAATACTCATCTTGTAATGCATGGAAGTTCCAGTGTACCTCAAGAATTATTAGATATAATTCGAAATTTCGGAGGAAAAATAAGAAATACTTATGGAGTACCAATTGAGGAAATTCAAAGAGCTATTAAATTTGGAGTACGCAAAATTAATATAGATACTGATATTCGATTAGCCATGACTGCTGCTATTAGAAAATTTTTTTATGAAAACCCTGAAAAATTTGATCCAAGAGATTATTTAAAACCAGCATTATTAGCTGCAAAAAAAATATGTATGCAACGTTATATTCAATTTGGATCATTTGAAAAAGCAAGCAAAATAAAACCAGTAAGTCTTTCTAATATGGCGAACCGATACTTAATTGCAAGTATGCATTAATTAATCACTTATTAAGAGATAAGATAATATTTTTATTCTAATATATTATGTTTAACCAATTAGTTCATTGAAAATAAATTTGAAAAGGTATAGCATCAATAAGTTTTTTATCAAATTTTTTATAATATTCATCATAAGCAGGTTTAACTGATTCTGCAAAAGCAGCTCGATCAACTTCAATAACCTGCATTCCTTCTTTTTTAAGTTGTTCTACACCATTCTTTTCAATGTTATCAATGAATTCTCTCATGGTTGAACATGCTTCTTTTCCTGCTTTTTTGAAACTGATTTTTTCATCACTAGATAATTCATTATAAATCTTTGCTGAGATTAAAATCAAAGCTGGGGCGTACACATGACCTGTAAGAGCTAAATACTTTTGAACTTGTGATAATTTTGCTGATATTATGACTGATAATGGGTTCTCCTGACCATCAATAGAGCCTTGTTTCAAAGCAACAATCGCCTCATGCCAAGCCATAGGAGTAGGTAGAATTCCAATTTGATGAAAAGCAGCAATGTGAATTGGATTCTCAGTTGTTCTAATTTTTAGATTTTTAGCATCAATAGGATTTGTTACAGGTCGTATATTATTAGTTAAATGCCGAAAACCTTGTTCTCCCCAAGATAATGCAATTAGACCGCTAGATGAAAATCTTGAGAGTATATTTTGTCCAATTGGACCATCTAAAACTTCACGAGCATGTTGTAAATCACGAAGTAAAAATGGAATATCAAATACTCCGGTTTCAGGGACAAAATTTAAAATTTCACTTGTTGAAACAATCGCTAAATCTATTGTGCCTAACCTTAAACCTTCGACAACTTCACGTTCTCCTCCTAATGAACTATTGGCAAATTGCTCTACCTTAAATTTTCCATTACTGGATAATTCAATAGATTTAGCTAAAGCATCAGCTCCTGCTCCATAATGAGAATTTATAGGTAAAGCATGCGCTATTCTTAGTTGTGTCTCTGAAAAGGCCACATAACCTGTAGTAAGATTTATCATGAAAAAAATAAAAAAAACGCAGGTGAGACAGGGTCTATGCATTTGTCTACTCCTGAAAGTTAAAACAAAATTTTGATGGAAAAATAAAAAGAAAAGCAAAATAAAAATATTTTTCCTATATTATTCAGACCGCATTATCATAATAGCGGAGTTTTAAGTTTGTTTCTTATTAGTTTAGTTAAACATTATACTAATGCTCTAAACTCCATTTTTTATTGAAATATGCTTGAATATTAAATCTATATAACAGAATACTTTCTATTATTTTTATGTTATTCATTTTGACAATTTGCATTGCATTCTGTGTAAATTTCAGTTTTTTTTAATCTAAACATCCATATTTTGGATAAAACACGATTAATTCCTGATGTTTTTTTACAACAATTTATACAATAGAACATATGATTATTACAAAGAAAATAAAATTAAAGAACACTTTATTGCAAGTTATTTGAACTAATTCATATTGATTAAATACTAAAATTAGTATATCGAATTTTTTAACCAAACTTCTTTTGAATAAAGCTTATGATTAATTCTCTCAAGAGAATTATTGATTTTTATTAAACTCAAATAGTAAAGATGTTACAAGAAGTTAATATATTCGATTTTTCTTGTCAAATTAGTGAATCGAATCAATTTCTATATAAGAAATTATCAAATTATCATGTTGTACTAGAATAGTATGCCTAAACATATTTATGAATATACAGCACAAAAATTTAGATATTGTAATGTTTTTATCACAATTAATATTGATTGAAATGAATTAATAAGATCGCTGTTGATTTTATTTTTTTCTTAAAAAAGATTTAAAAGATTTTATTTCTTATTCATGTTTTAAAGCAAATTGTAATGAAAGTTAAATTTAAATTAATTATTTTTATATCTTTAATGATTGCTGTAATGGTAATGTTTATTGCAATAACAAATGCCAAAGATAGAGTTGTGAATATATACAATTGGGCTGAGTATAAAGCCCCGGACACTTTAACTGGATTTGAAAAAAAAACTGGAATTAGATTTCGCTACGATGTTTACGATAGTAATGATACATTACAAGCTAAATTACTAACTGGTAAATCTGGATACGATATTGTTGTTCCTTCTTCTCATTATGCTTCAAGGCAAATTCAGAATGGTTTTTTCCAGAAATTGGATAAATCTAAAATTCCAAATTTACGTTATTTAGATAAAGATATTATGGCGTTAGTAGCTGAAATAGACCCTGATAATCTTCATGCTGTTCCCTGGGGGTATGGAACAAATGGTCTAGGCTTTAATATAACTAAAGTTCGAAAAATATTAGGCAATGATATTGCTCTGGGAACATGGGACCTTCTTTTTAAACCTGAAAATGCTTCAAAATTAAAAGAATGTGGAATATCCATATTAGATGAAGCAGCGCAAGTTTTTCCAGCCGTTTTAAAATATTTAGGTAAAGATCCAAACAGCAGCAATCCTGATGATTATAAAACAGCTTTTAAAGTTTTAAAATCTATTAGACCTTACATTCGTCAATTTAGTTCATCTGGTTATATTGACGAATTAGTTGTAGGAGATTTATGTATGGCTTACAGTTTTTCAGGTGATGTGATGATTGCTAGAAAACGAGCGAAAGAAGCTAAAAAAACTTATGAAATTCAATATTTCATTCCTGAAGGCGGATCCCCGGCATGGTTTGATTTAATGCTTATTCCTAAAGATGCACCTCATGTTGAGGAAGCACATACTTTTATCAACTATATGGAGACTCCTCAAGTACATGCCGCTATTACTAACACAATGTTTTATCCAAATGCAAATAAGGAAGCTCGAAAATATGTAATGAGAGATATTGCAAATAATGCAATGATTTATCCTTCTGAAAATGCAGCAAAATCTCTTTATGTGATAAAAGTTCAACCTCCAAACATACAACGTTTACAAACTCGTTTATGGGCTGATTTAAAATCAAGTAAATAGGGGTGAGGAATTACCAATTATGATTGATACTCGTCATTTTTCTATTCAACATACAGATGACCTACTAAAAATTGTTGAAGTTGTAAAAATCTACTGTGATGTCATGGCAGTTAGATCAATTAATATGACAATCAAAAGGAATGAAATTTTTGCACTATTAGGTAGTTCAGGTTGTGGGAAGTCAACTCTGTTAAGAATGTTAGCTGGGTTTGAAGATGTTACATCAGGCCAAATTCTACTCGATGGAGAAGATATTACAAATATTCCTCCATATAGACGACCAGTAAATATGATGTTTCAATCGTATGCATTATTTCCACATATGACCGTAGAAAATAATATTGCTTTTGGTTTGAAACAAGAAGGAGTAGACCGAAGTGAAATTCATGATCGTGTTTTTGAAGTTCTAGGTCTAGTACAGATGGGAGCTCATGCAAGGCGAAAACCAAATCAGTTATCTGGCGGACAACAACAACGTGTTGCATTAGCTAGAAGCTTAGTTAAACGTCCAAAGCTATTATTATTAGATGAACCTATGTCTGCTTTAGATAAAACAATTCGTCAAAAAACTCAGATTGAATTGACAAGAATTTTAGAACAAGTTGGAGTAACTTGTATAATAGTTACCCATGATCAGGGAGAAGCTATGGTTATGGCTCATCGTTTAGCTGTTATGACAGAAGGACAAATTGTTCAATGTGGAACTCCACAAGATGTTTATGCATTTCCTAATTCTCGTTTTGTTGCTGGTTTTATTGGTTCTACAAATTTATTCACAGGCACTATTATAATAGATGAACCTGGAAGCGTTACAATTGAATGCGATGAGTTAATTAAGCCTTTATATGTTAATCATGGTATTAGCGAACCATTAGGGATGGAAGTGTATGTTTCTATTCGACCTGAGAGTTTACGTGTATCGCGTAATCAACCAACAAGTCAATTTAATTGGGCTCATGGTATGGTTAACCATATGGCTTGGATGGGAAATTATGCTTTATATCAAATTCGATTAGATTCTGGAAAAATAATTGAAATTAATTTACCTAGTTTAATTTTTTCAAAAATTGATGCTCCTGGTATCGAAGAAGAAGTTTTTGTGGAATGGGATTCCAATAGTGCAACAGTACTTACATCATGAAAAAATTTTCCATAGGAAAATAACTTAACATGATTTCTTTTAAAAGAATTATAGTTATAGGTCCACCGTTTTTTTTATTGATTTTATTTTTATTTATTCCTTTTTTGTTAATTTTAAAAATTAGTTTGTCTGAAGTGGAATTTGGAATACCTCCTTATTCTAATTTGACAAAATTCTCTGATGGTATTTTTGAATTAACCTTTAATTTGCGTCATTACAGTTCTCTTATTACTGATTCTTTATATCTCTTAACTTACTTAAATTCTATAAAAATGGCATTAATCACAACTATCTTCTGCATTATAATTGGATATCCAATGACATATTGCATTGTAAGATCCTCACCATTTATGCGAAATATATTTTTGCTTGGTATTATTTTGCCATTTTGGTCCTCACTCCTTTTAAGAGTCTATGCATGGGTAGGTATTTTAAGAAATGATGGTTTATTAAATAAACTTTTAATGAACCTAAATATTATCAATGTGCCTTTTGAAATATATAGAACCGATTTAGCTGTTTATATTGGCATGATATATGCCTATTTGCCGTTTTTTATATTGCCATTATATGCAGTATTAATAAAAATAGATTTACGTTTATTAGAAGCAGCATATGATCTTGGAGCTCGTCCATATCAAGTTTTTTTGAAAATTATTATACCTCTTTCAAGGTCTGGAATCTTAGCTGGTGCGATGTTGGTTTTTATTCCTGCTATTGGCGAATATATTATTCCAGAAATGCTAGGGGGAGCTAATACACACATGATGGGAAGGCTTATGTGGACTGAATTTTTTAATAATGCTGATTGGCCAATGGCTTCTGCTATAACTTGTACAATGTTATTGATCTTTATAGTGCCAGTTGTTTTTTTTCAAAAGAATACTTTTAAGCAAAAAATCAATAGAAAAATATATTTGTGAATAAACTCAATAAATACTTACATATATTAATTCTTTTTTTAGGCTATAGTTTTTTGTATGTTCCATTAATTAACCTAATAATTTTTTCATTTAATGATGCTTCAATTGTTACATCCTGGACCGGATTCTCTTTTCGATGGTATATTTGTTTATATCAAGATAAAGAATTATTACAATCAGCTAAATTGTCTTTGGAAATAGCAATTCTCAGTGCAACAGCTGCCGTGATTATTGGAACATGGGCCTCATATGTATTAATTCATGTGGGTCGATTTAGAGGATTTCAATTATATTTAGCTATGCTGAATGCTCCTTTGGTTATACCTGATGTTGTTTTAGGTATAGCTTTACTTTTAATGTTTATTGAGATTCGAAACTGTATAGGATGGCCATTTGAAAATGGTTTTTTTACAATTTGGATCGGACATATAATATTATGTATAGCATTTGTTTCTGTTATTGTGCAAGCGAGAGTTCATGAATTAGATTCTTCTCTAGAAGAAGCAGCTTTAGATCTTGGTGCAAAACCTTTAAAAGTATTTTTTAATATTACGTTACCTTTAATATATCCAGCTCTATTATCTGCATGGTTATTATCATTTACATTATCTCTGGATGATGTTGTAGTAGCTTCATTTTTATCTGGCCCTGGTGCAACTACTTTACCTATGACAATTTTTTCGCGTGTCCGATTAGGCTTAAGACCTGAAATAAATGCATTAGCTACAATTTTCATTTTTTTAGTTGCGATATGTGTAATATTAGCCAGTCAATTTAATTTTAAATTCTTTAAAATTAAATAATGATGATAAATTTATATAACAAAAGTGCATATTTTTAATTATTAGTGAGATATTTATTACACAATCTTCGTCATTATAATTTTTTGTAAACATTTAATTTTCAAATTATAAAATAAAAATATGGATCATAATTTAAATGGATAATCAAATTTTTTTTCTGTTTTTAGCTGTATCTTTTCTTTTAATTATTTTGATTGCATTTTTTTTATGGTATCGATTTCAATTATCTAATACTAATAATATCTCTATAACTGGTTTTATGGATGGTTTATCTCGTTTAGAAGTGAATATGCGAAATGAGTTTTCAGAATCAATGCATATAAATCGTTCTGAATTAATACAATCGCAAGAAAAATTACGAGAGATATTAATTAGAGATAATCAAAATGCTCGAATTGAGTTGGGAACAATTATGAGTCGATTTTCATCAGACCTTTCAGAACAATTAAAAGGACTAATAGAAATTAATGATCGCCGCATGCAAGAAATTAGAGAAACCTTAGAAAAACGATTAAACGCATTACAAATTGATAATGCAGCTCGCTTAGATGATATGAGACGCACAGTTGATGAAAAACTCCATATAACTCTTGAACAACGTCTTGGTGAATCATTTAGACTTGTTTCTGAAAGATTAGAAGCTGTACACAAAGGCTTGGGTGAGATGAGAAATCTTGCTGTAGGAGTTGGTGATCTTAAACGTGTACTAAATAATGTTAAATCTCGTGGTGTCTGGGGAGAAGTTCAATTAGCTAGACTTATAGAAGACAATATGACAGCTGATCAATATGGGAGAAATGTTAAACCAATTCCTGGAAGTGATGCCATTGTTGAATTTGCTATTCGTTTGCCAGGTAGAATAGATAATGATCTGCCTGTTTGGTTACCTATAGATTCAAAATTTCCTAAAGAAGAATATGAAAGACTTTGTGATGTTTTTGAGAATGCAGATACTGAATCTATAAAATTATCTGTGGCATCTTTAGCTAGAGCTGTTGAAGTTCAAGCTAGGTTGATAGCAAATAAATATATATCTCCTCCTTATACAACAGATTTTGCTATTATGTTTTTGCCAACGGAAGGATTATATGCTGAAATTCTACGTTGTCCTGGATTGCTAGATAAACTTCATAACATTAGAATTAATGTGGCTGGACCTAGCAATTTTGCAGCTTTACTAAATAGTTTACAAATGGGTTTCCGCACTCTTACTATAGAACGAAGATCATCTGAAGTATGGCAAATATTGCGAGCTGTTAAAACGGAATTTGGAAAATTTGGAGAATCTTTAGCTAGTGTTAAGAAAACTCTAGAAACAGCTAGTAGTAAATTGGGACAAACTGAAGTGCGATCCCGTGCTATGCTGAAAAATTTGAAGACCTTAGAAGTTTTACCTGATAATTATCAAAACAATGATATTCAAGAAAAAAATTCTGTTAAAAATGAGAAATCTTTTGATAATGTTTCTGAAAGATAAAAAATTTATTCAAAGATAATCAACTTATAAATGTATTGTTTTTAACAATCTCTATTATGTTTACTCGCAAACAATTAAAGCAAAAAGTTGCAAATGCTGCAATTTTATTGATAAAGAAATTAATTCATCCTGACTTGGTCATTGGAATTGGAACTGGGTCTACTGTAGATTTATTTATTGAATATTTATCTGATTTTAAAAATGATTTTTTAGGTGCTATAGCTAGTTCAGAACATACTGCTAGATGTTTAAAATCGAATGGTATAAAGCTATTGAATTTAAATGATTTTACAAATATACCAATTTATATTGATGGAGCTGATGAAATAAATCATGAATTGCAAATGATTAAAGGAGGAGGAGGAGCGCTAACTCGTGAGAAAATTATAGCTTCAACAGCAAAATTTTTTGTTTGCATTGCTGATGAGAGCAAACTCGTAGATTATTTAGGGAAATTTCCAATTCCTGTAGAGGTTATTCCAATGGCACGTGAATCTGTATCACGAGCATTGAAAGACCTTGGCGGCAAACCTACATTGCGGTCAGGGTATACTACTGATAATGGTAATGTAATTATCGATGTAACTGATTTAAACACTGTTAAAGCTAAAAATTTAGAAGTTGTAATTAATAATATTGCTGGTGTTGTTGCTTGTGGTTTATTTTGCATTTCTGGCGCTGATTTAGTTTTATTGGGAACCCAAAATGGTATTCATCATATGAAACGGAACCCTTAATTTAATTGCTAAATCTTGATTTTAAAAAATTAGGTCGAAAAGTACATTTCATCTTGTATAAAAGGCAATTATTGTACTAAACACATCTGCTGATGTGGAGTGTTTTGTTAGATCAACAATACAGGAAACATAAAAATGCCTAAGCATACCAATAAACAATTTGATATTGATTTGAAACATATATGTTCACAATTTTTACAAATGGGAGAAATTGTAAAAGTAATGATTGATGATGCAATTGAAGCTCTTGTCAATAGAGATATGAATCTTGTTAATATTGTTCGAGATCATGAGAAAAAAGTTAATCGTTATGAAGTAGAAATTGATGAGCAGATTAGTTATATTCTAGTTCGTCATCAACCTACTGCTATTGATTTACGGATGTTATTAGCTGTTTCAAAAATGTTGACTGATATGGAGCGTTCAGGAGATGAGGCGGAAAAAGTAGCAAATGCAGCTTATCGCATTCATGGAATTTATGGATCTGAATTTTATAATAGAGTTCCTACTACTGAAATTCGAAAGATGGCTGGTAATGCAAGATTAATGTTAAAACGAACATTAGATGCTTTCATTAGGTTAGATCCTATTCAGGCTGCAGAAGTAGTGAGAAGTGATAAAGAGGTAGATAAAGAATGGAAAGGCACACTTTTTAATTTAATTGCCTGCATGATAGAAGATCGACGAGCAATCTCACGTGCTACTAATATGATTTTTATTGCACGTGCTTTAGAAAGAATAGGCGATCATGCAAAAAATATGTCCGAACGAGTTATCTATATGGTAAAAGGAGCTGATGTTCGACATACCGGAATTAAAAATACAGAACGTTTAGCTCGCGAAGGATAATTACTATATAAAGAAGATAGATAAAAAGTTCTATATGCTGTTTAATATATTCTATTTTTTTTCTGGAGGTATGTATCCACTTGCTTCAATATTGTCATTTTCAAATAAAAATCGCTCCATTTGTCTAAGAAGATATTGCCTAGCTCTCTCATCAGCTAAATTTAATCTATTTTCATTTACTAAACGCGTTTGTATATTTTTCCATTCTTCCCAAGCCATCTTTGAAATGCTATTCCAAATTTTTATTCCAATATCGCCAGGATAAGGTGGTAAATCAAGTCCTTCCGCTTCATGTCCAAGTTTGATACAATTGACTATTCTAGGCATAATTTTCTCAAATTTATTTAACATATAAAAAAATTATATACTTTGCTGAATTTCTTAGAGAAAGAATTTTCTCAACAATCATTAAAGCTATTGTTTATATAAACTTTCATATATTACTATATTACAATTTTTTAATTAAAATTAAACTGTTTCGAAGGTGATTATAATGGTTTTGCCTATCTTTTGGAAGGTTTCTAATTGTTCCTTTTACAAACCCTCTTTTTAAAAACCAATGAGATGTTCGAGCCGTGAGTACAAACAATTGTTTAATTCCTGAAGAGCGCATTCTTGATTCCATATGACGCAATAATAGTTCTCCCTCTCCTGAATTTTGCCATTCAGGATGTACAATAAGACATGCCATTTCTGCCATTTTTTCTTTTGGAAAAGAATATAAAGCAGCACAAGCATAAATAATTCCATCGTGTTCTAATACAGTAAAATTTTCAACATCACGTTCAATTAAACTACGTGGTCGCCTTATAAGGGTTCCATCCCTTTCAAAGGGTTCTATTAGTTTAATAATAGCCCCTACATCGTCAATCGTAGCTGCACGCAAATCATCAAGGGTATCTTCTACTATCATAGTTCCAATACCATCATGTGTGAAAATCTCTAATAAAACACTACCATCTAACAAATAAGGTAACAAATGAGCACGTGAAACACCTTTTTTGACAGCAAGAGCTGCATATTTTAAAAAGCTATTAGTTTTTTGATCTAAAGATTTATTCTTAATTAAAATCTCAGCATCTGCACGAGTAAGTTCTGTATCAACAGAACCATCAGAATTATGAACTTCAATTGAATCTGAGAGAAAAATTAATTTTTCTGCACATAAAGAAACAGCAGTAAAAGTAGCTAATTCTTCCATAGAGAGATTAAAAGCATCTCCAGTTGGAGAAAATCCTAAAGGAGAAAGCAATACAATTGAAGAATCTTTTTCGATTATAAAATTAATAGCTTCTATATCTATTTTTCTAACATGTCCTGTATGTTGAAAATCAATCCCATTCAATATTCCTGCAGGGCGTGCAGTTACGAAATTTCCTGAAATTACTCTTATATGAGAATGAGACATAGGAGTATTTGGAAGACCTTGACTGAAATTTGCTTCAATATCTAGACGTATTTCTCCTGCTGCCTCTTTTGCACATTCCAAAGCAGCAGAATCTGTTGGGTTAGAAAACCCGTGATAAAATTGTTGTGATAGACCTTTTAAAAGTAATTGTTCATTTATCTGAGGACGAGAACCATGAACTAATACTAGTCGAATCCCTAAAGAAAGCAAAAGTGATAAGTCGTGAATTAATGAATTAAGAGCCCCTGCTTGTATTAATTCACCTTCGAATGCTACAACAAATATCTTACCTCGAAATGCGTTTACGCAAGGAGCTACTTCTCGAAAGAACTTAACGAATTGAACAGAAGATAGTTCTGTAACTTCAATTTTAGAAACATTATCAAGTTCTAAATTAGACATAGATAAAAATTAAATATTGTGAAGTAAATAACCAATATGAAATGATATTAATAATTATTAAATATTCTTTAAAAAAGTTCAATTATATGAACATAATTGAATGTAGTAATAAAAACTTGAAAAAGATAAACTATAAGAATTGATTTAGCAATGAAAAAGATAAAACTTTGGTTTTTTTATTCTTTAACAATTTATTAGGATAATATTCATGAGGATTATTATTTTAATAAAAAATTTCTTCATAAAACTATGATATTCCAAAATTATTTTTTAGAAAAAATTATTCTAATGAATTTTATAAATAAAAATGAATAAAATTGCTACATCTAAGATTCCTTTTATCCATCTTAGAACTCATTCTGAGTTTTCAGTAGTGGATGGAATTATTCGTATTGATGATTTAATTAAAAAAACTGCAAAATTTAACCAGCCGGCAATAGCTCTTACTGATCTTTCGAATATTTTTGGCCTAATAAAATTTTATAAAAGCGCTCGTTCTGCAGGTATTAAACCAATTGCAGGTTGTGATGTATGGATCAGTAATGATGCTAATCGATATAAACCTTTTCGATTGTTAATTTTAGTAAAAAATTATGATGGTTACCTAAATTTATGTGAACTTTTAACTCGATCATTCTTAGAAAACCAATTTAAGGGTCGTCCTGAAATTTGTAAACAATGGTTAGAAAAAAAATCTGGATTAATAATTCTATCCGGTGGTCGAGAAGGAGATATTGGACACGCATTAACTTCTGGGAATAATTCTTTAGCTTTACAGTTAGCATATGAATGGAAGGATATGTTTCCTGATGAATACTATATTGAACTTCAACGCCCTGGATTTTTATCTGACGAATCATATGTACAGTCAGCTTTAAATCTTTCAACAAAAGCTGATTTACCTGTTGTAGCTACTCATCCTATTCAATTTATAAATAAAGATGAGTTTCAAGCACATGAAGCTCGTGCTTGTATCGCTAATTCAATAACTTTAAATGATGAGAACCGTGTAAGAAAATTTACAGAAGAACAATATTTTCTTAATTCTCAAGAAATGATACAGAGATTCTCTGATATTCCGATTGCTTTAGAAAATACAGTTGAAATAGCTAAGCGCTGCAATTTAACCCTCAAATTAGGTAAATGTAATTTACCTAATTTTCCTGTTCCCAATAAAATTCCTTTGGATGATTATTTCATTTCTCTTTCTAAAAACGGTTTGGAAAAACGTCTAAAATTTTTATTTCCAGATAAATCTGAGAGATTAAGAAAAAGAGACGAATACTATAACCGATTATTTAAAGAATGCGAAACTATTATTCAAATGGGATTTTCTGGATATTTTTTAATTGTCCAGGATTTTATAAACTGGGGAAAGAATAATAATGTTCCAGTAGGTCCTGGAAGAGGATCTGGAGCAGGTTCTTTAGTGGCATATTCTATGGGAATTACTGATATCGATCCTATTCGTTATAATCTAATATTTGAACGATTTTTAAATCCAGAACGGATCTCAATGCCTGATTTTGATATCGATTTTTGCCAAGAAAATCGAGAACGTGTAATTGATTATGTTAAAAAAAAATATGGACGCGAAGCTGTTAGTCAAATAGTCACATATGGAACTTTAGGTGCTAAAGCTGTTATAAGAGATATAGGTCGAGTATTAGGATTACCATATACATTATGTGATAGCCTCTCAAAATTAATCCCTTTAATCCAACTGATCCATGGTCACTATCTCGTGCATTGAAAAATGAGCCTACGTTTAAAAAACGTTATGAAGAAGAAGAAGAAATTAAAGTTTTAGTTGATTTAGCTCGGCCTCTTGAAGGTTTGATTAGAAATATTGGTATGCATGCGGGAGGTATTTTAATTGCTCCTGGAAAATTAACTGATTTTTGCCCTTTATATTGTCAACCTGACCAAGAAGATATAGCAGTATCTCAATTTGATAAAGATGATATAGAGTCTATAGGTCTTATTAAATTTGATTTTCTAGGCTTGCGAAATTTAACAATTCTGAATTTAGCAGTTGATTACTTGCGAAAATTTAATGATAAAAAGCAAGCATTTAATCTTACATCTATACCTCTCAATGATTCCAATGTGTATAAAATTTTATCTAATGGAAATACCATTGCTATATTTCAATTAGAATCAAAGGGTATGCAAGAATTGTTAAAAAGATTAAAACCTAATACGTTTGAGGAGATTATTGCTGCATTAGCATTATATCGTCCTGGTCCACTTGAATCTGGAATGGTAGATGATTTTATCAATCGAAAGAATCAAAAAGAAATAGTTGATTATTTTCACCCAGATCTTGAAGATATTTTAAAAAGTACTTATGGAGTAATTGTTTACCAAGAACAGGTAATGTTAATTTCGCAAGTCATTGGAGGATATTCTTTAGGTGGAGCAGATCTCTTGCGTCGGGCTATGGGTAAAAAGAAACATGAGGAAATGGTTAAACATAGAGAACTATTTGAACAAGGAGCAATAAAAAAGGGTTATAGCAAAAAATTAGCTATTAAACTTTTTAATCTCATGGAAAAATTTGCAGGCTATGGATTTAATAAATCTCATTCAGCTGCATATGCTTTAATTGCCTATCAAACTGCTTGGTTAAAAGTTTATCATCCTGCAGAATTTTTTTCTGCTACTATATCTTGTGATCTGGATGATACTGAAAAGATAAAAATTTTGTATCAAGATGCAAAAAGAAATGGGTTAGTAATTTTACCACCAGATATAAATGCTTCTTTTTTTCGATTTGAACCTTTACATGATCAATATACTAATCAAGGAAAACCTCCTAGAACAATACGTTATGGATTAGGTGCTATTAAAGGTGCAGGCCATACAGTTATTCATGATATTTTGCGAATTCGCAAGAGTGGGCCATTTTTAAACCTTTTTGATTTTTGTCGACGAACTATAAAATTTGTAAATCGTCGTACTATTGAAGTATTAATTAAAGCGGGAGCTTTTGATTCTATTAATATAAATAGAGGAGCTTTATTTTTCTCTGTTAAAATTGCAATGGAAGCAGCAGAGCAAGCAATGCGCAGTGTGAATCAATCTTCATTGTTTGAAGATGATTCTGCTAAGATTTTTAATGAAAAGCTTAATGATACGGTTAGCTGGGATAGAAAGACTGAATTGATCGAAGAAAAATCGGTTTTAGGCTACTATTTTAGTGGTCATTTATTTGATTATTGGCATGATAAGATTCGAAAAATTGTTCCTGTTAGATTAGAAAATTTAAAATATCAAACTAATTCGAAATTGATCTGTGGAATTTTAATCAATGTTAGATCTATTATAACTAAACGTGGAAAAATTTTTTTGGCTACTTTAGATGATGGCAGTGCTCAGATTGAAATAGCTATATTTAATGAACTCTATGAAAAAAATCGAACATTCTTGAAAGAAGATCAAATACTTATAATTCAGGGTAGAGTTTTGAATGATGAATATTCTAATAACATTCGTTTTGTTCCAGAAAAATTTTATGATTTTCAATTAGCAAGAGAGATAAGAGCTAAATCATTAAAAATATTTGTTAATAGTAAAATAGATGTAACACATTTAAAAAATTTATTAAATCCATTTTCAGGAGAATTCTACACTATAACAGTACCTGTAGATCTAGTTTATTTAAATGAAAAAAATTGTTTCATATGTACAATTCGTCTCGGAGATAGTTGGAAAGTTTGCATAAAAGATTCTTTGATTAAAAATTTAGAGAAATTAGATAATTGTCAAGGTTTTGAAATTATTTATTAGCTTTTAAATAATTTATTGTTCAAATATAGTTTGAAGATATTCAATTATTTTTAATATTTTATATTCTAATTAATCTTTCTTTTAATTATAAACAATTAAGATTTAGATTCATTATATTCAATAAATTTAAAAAATTTTTTTGTAGAAAGTTTTTTATATACAATTGGAGTTTAATCTTTGTTTGATAAAAATGCATTTTTATCAAACAACATCTGAAATATTATATAGAAAGAAATTTCTATCTTATAAATGTTTATAATTATTAAGTATAGAAGAATACTTGAGACCATTTTACTTTTTTCAAAAATCGAAATATAAAATAGAAGAGTATTAAAGTGTCTTCAAAACTAAAAACTCATAAAGAATATAAACATAATTCAATTGAAAGTTATTTTTGGAAACGTATTTATTCATTTATAAGATCCTATTGGATAGCTATTTTATTAGCAATAGTTTTACTTGCTGGTTCTGCTATTACCCAACCCGGTTTAGCTTTAATTATGAGACCCCTTCTTGATGAAGGTTTTGCAGGAGAAAATACTTTTTATGTTTGGATAATTCCACTTTCTGTGATTGGATTAATATTTTTCAGAGGAATTTGTAATTTTTGTAGTGATTATTTATTAGCTTGGATTGCAAATAATATTTTGCTTAGAATTAGAAAAGATATGTTTGATTCTTTACTTACTTTATCTGATTCAAATTTTAAAATAGCTAATACAAGGCGTTTGTTAAACAAATTTATTGTTGATGCATCTAACATTACTGGACTAGCAACAGAAGTTGTCACTGTTATTATTCGAGAATCTCTCATTATTTTAGCATTATTGGGAGTGTTATTTTATATTTCTTGGAAACTTACGTTAATTGCTGTCAGTGTATTACCGATCTCTATATTTGTTACTCAAATCTTTATTAAAAGATTGCGATGGATAAATCGCAATACCATTAATATGAATGCTGAACTGACTCGCATAATTTGTGAATGTATCGATGGACAACGAATTATTAAACTATTTAATGGATATCAAACAGAAAAAAAGCGTTTTGATTTTGTTAGCATTCGTTTACGCCGTTTTGCTATGCGAGCATCGATTTCTGATGCTGCATTAGCTCCTATAACACAATTTTGCATTGCTTGTTTAGTAGCTTTAGTAATTGCTGTAGCTCTTACCCAAGCTACTCATGAATCATTAACAGTAGGCGGATTTGCTTCATTTGTAACTGCTTTAGCCCAAATTCCAGACCCAGTTAAACGGTTGAACAATATATTCGGTAAAGCACAAAAAATGCTAGTTGCAGCTGAAAATGTATTTTCTTTATTAGATGAGAAAAAAGAGCGAAATAATGGAACTCAAATTTTGAGATCTCCTGTTAGAGGAAAGATCCAGTTTAAAAACTTACAATTTTGTTTTCCAAATTCAAATCACTATGCTTTACAAGATATTTCGTTTACTATCCATCCTGGACAAACTGTAGCTCTTGTCGGTAGATCTGGAAGTGGAAAAACAACATTAATTAACATGTTGCCACGTTTTATATCAGCAACCTCAGGTGAAATATTGCTTGATGATGTGCCCATTCAAAAATTAGATTTGATAAATTTGCGTTCACATTTATCTATAGTTGATCAGAATTCAATATTCTTCAATGATACAATAGCAGCTAATATAGCTTATGGAATGGAACATCAACCTAATAAGAAACAAATAAAATCTGCTTTGGAAGCAGCCAGTTTAATAAAATTTGTCAATGGTCTTTCAAAAGGAATAGAGACTAAAATAGGAGAGAATGCAACTCTATTATCTGTAGGTGAACGTCAACGTTTAGCTATTGCTCGCGCTTTAATTAAAAATGCTCCTATATTAATCCTAGATGAAGCAACTTCATCATTAGATAATGAATCTGAATGTGCAATTCAAGATTCATTAGAACAATTCTCAAGAGAAAAAACAACTATTATTATTGCTCACCGTTTATCAACCATACAAAATGTTGATAGGATTTTTGTAATGGATAATGGAAAGATTTTAGAATCTGGAACCCATTCCGAACTACTGAAATTCAATGGAACTTATGCTTTACTTTACAGAATGAAATTTAGAAAGATTATTTGAATAATCTTTCTAACATTAGAAAAATTAATGTTATTGAAGCTTTTACTTGACAAGTTTAATTATATTCTTTAAAGTTCCGGGTCTGCATTTTAAGCAGATATGACGATCTTTAACAATCAAACAATCGATAAGAGTAGGCACTTGGTGAAAGCCTCCAGACAAGAGAACTTTTCTTGTCGAGCTAAATAAACCAAGTGTTAGGGCAATTATATTTTTCAAATTAAATTTGAAAGGGTAGTTGTTTATGAGCACAAGTGTTTTTAATGATTTTTTTTTCATAAAAGACACAAGAATAAAATATAAAATCAAACTCAAGAGTTTGATCCTGGCTCAGATTGAACGCTAGCGGGATGCTTTACACATGCAAGTCGAACGGCAGCACAAACTTCGGTTGGGTGGCGAGTGGCGAACGGGTGAGTAATGTATCGGAACGTGCCTAGTAATGGGGGATAACCACGCGAAAGCGTGGCTAATACCGCATAATTCCCTAAGGGGTAAAGCGGGGGATCCTTTGGACCTCGTGTTATTAGAGCGGCCGATATCGGATTAGCTAGTTGGTGATGTAATGGATCACCAAGGCGACGATCCGTAGCTGGTTTGAGAGGATGACCAGCCACACTGGGACTGAGACACGGCCCAGACTCCTACGGGAGGCAGCAGTGGGGAATTTTGGACAATGGGGGAAACCCTGATCCAGCCATCCCGCGTGTGCGATGAAGGCCTTCGGGTTGTAAAGCACTTTTGGCAGGAAAGAAACTGCGTCAGCTAATACCTGACGAAACTGACGGTACCTGCAGAATAAGCACCGGCTAACTACGTGCCAGCAGCCGCGGTAATACGTAGGGTGCAAGCGTTAATCGGAATTACTGGGCGTAAAGCGTGCGCAGGCTGTTCGGAAAGAAAGATGTGAAATCCCAAGGCTTAACCTTGGAACTGCATTTTTAACTACCGAACTAGAGTGTATTAGAGGGAGGTGGAATTCCACATGTAGCAGTGAAATGCGTAGATATGTGGAGGAACACCGATGGCGAAGGCAGCCTCCTGGGATAACACTGACGCTCATGCACGAAAGCGTGGGGAGCAAACAGGATTAGATACCCTGGTAGTCCACGCCCTAAACGATGTCAACTAGCTGTTGGGACCTTCGGGTTTTAGTAGCGAAGCTAACGCGTGAAGTTGACCGCCTGGGGAGTACGGTCGCAAGATTAAAACTCAAAGGAATTGACGGGGACCCGCACAAGCGGTGGATGATGTGGATTAATTCGATGCAACGCGAAAAACCTTACCTACCCTTGACATGTCTGAAATCCTGGAGAAATTTAGGAGTGCTCGCAAGAGAATCAGAACACAGGTGCTGCATGGCTGTCGTCAGTTCGTGTCGTGAGATGTTGGGTTAAGTCCCGCAACGAACGCAACCCTTGTCATTAGTTGCTACGAAAGGGCACTCTAATGAAACTGCCGGTGACAAACCGGAGGAAGGTGGGGATGACGTCAAGTCCTCATGGCCCTTATGGGTAGGGCTTCACACGTCATACAATGGTCGGGACAGAGGGTTGCCAACCCGCGAGGGGGAGCTAATCTCAGAAATCCGATCATAGTCCGGATCGTAGTCTGCAACTCGACTACGTGAAGTCGGAATCGCTAGTAATCGCGGATCAGCATGTCGCGGTGAATACGTTCCCGGGTCTTGTACACACCGCCCGTCACACCATGGGAGTGGAGTTTACCAGAAGTAGTTAGCTTAACTGAAAAGAGAGCGATTACCACGGTAGGATTCATGACTGGGGTGAAGTCGTAACAAGGTAGCCGTATCGGAAGGTGTGGCTGGATCACCTCCTTTAAGAGCAAGAGGTATTTTGCCAAGTGTCTACTTTTATCGATTGTTCAAGAAAATTGAAATTGGGTAGTTAAGCACCGGACTGGAAAGCTTAATATTCCTGGGCTGATTTTTGATGAAAAAAGTTTGGGTTTGTAGCTCAGCTGGTTAGAGCACCGTCTTGATAAGGCGGGGGTCGTTGGTTCGAGTCCAACCAGACCCACCAGTTAAAGCTTTTAAAGATTTCTCCATGAGAATGGGGATGTAGCTCAGCTGGGAGAGCGCCTGCTTTGCAGGCAGGAAGTCGTCGGTTCGAACCCGATCATCTCCACCACCCATTTTTCATATCTTTTATGTGAATGAATATTATATGAATTAAATTCATAGATTTATTTACAGTAAAAAGAAAATCTTGTTCATTAATGTTCATTAAAAATTTGGAAAAGCACAAAAAAATATACTTTTGAAAGAATTTATTTTCTATGAAAAGTATGGGTAATAATTGCACATAAAACTTATATATAATCTATTTAAGGATTGTAAATAATACAAACATATCAATAGTAAGAAGTTCTGTAGCTTTTAGAGTTATAGGATCAAGTAATTAAGTGCATATGGTGGATGCCTTGGCGATCACAGGCGATGAAGGACGTGGTAGCCTGCGAAAATCTGCGGGGAGTTGGCAAACAAACTTTGATCCGCAGGTCTCCGAATGGGGAAACCTACTCCTATGGAGTATCATTGACTGAATATATAAGTCAATAGAAGCAAACTGGGTGAACTGAAACATCTCAGTAGCTCGAGGAAAAGAAATCAATTGAGATTCCGAGAGTAGTGGCGAGCGAAATTGGAATGGCCTTTACGATTTAGCATATAAAATAATCGAATGGAATGGAAATTCCAACCATAGTAGGTGATAGTCCTGTAGATGAAATTTTATATGTGGAACTAGGCGTAAAATAAGTAGGGCGGGACACGTGAAATCCTGTTTGAAGATGGGGGGACCATCCTCCAAGGCTAAATACTCGTGATCGACCGATAGTGAACAAGTACCGTGAGGGAAAGGTGAAAAGAACCCCGGAAGGGGAGTGAAATAGATCCTGAAACCGTATGCATACAAACAGTAGGAGCGAACTTTTGTTCGTGACTGCGTACCTTTTGTATAATGGGTCAGCGACTTACATATAGTGGCAAGCTTAACTGAATAGGGAGGCGTAGCGAAAGCGAGTCCGAATAGGGCGATTTAGTCTCTATGTGTAGACCCGAAACCAGATGATCTATCCATGGTCAGGTTGAAGGCACGGTAACACGTGCTGGAGGACCGAACCCACTAATGTTGAAAAATTAGGGGATGAACTGTGGATAGGAGTGAAAGGCTAAACAAATCTGGAAATAGCTGGTTCTCTCCGAAAACTATTTAGGTAGTGCCTCACGTATCACTGCAGGGGGTAGAGCACTGTTATAGCTAGGGGGTCATGAAGACTTACCAAACTATGGCAAACTCCGAATACCTGTAAGTGTCAGCGTGGGAGACAGAGCACCGGGTGCTAACGTCCGGACTCGAAAGGGAAACAACCCAGACCACCAGCTAAGGTCCCGAATTATCGCTAAGTGGGAAACGATGTGGGAAGGCATAGACAGTCAGGAGGTTGGCTTAGAAGCAGCCATCCTTTAAAGAAAGCGTAATAGCTCACTGATCAAGTCGTCCTGCGCGGAAGATGTAACGGGGCTAAGCGATAAACCGAAGCTGTGGGTGCATGTAGGAATTCGTTTTTACATGCACGGTAGGAGAGCGTTCTGTAAGCCTGCGAAGGTAATTTGTAAAGATTATTGGAGGTATCAGAAGTGCGAATGCTGACATGAGTAGCGATAAAGGGGGTGAAAAGCCTCCTCGCCGTAAGTCCAAGGTTTCCTGCGAAACGTTCATCGGCGCAGGGTGAGTCGGCCCCTAAGGTGAGGCAGAGATGCGTAGCTGATGGGAAGCTGGTTAATATTCCAGCACCATTATATGGTGCGATGGGGGGACGAATTACGGAAGGTCATCAGGGTGTTGGAATACCCTGTTACTGCATCAAAGATGGTGCTTAGGAAAATCCGGGCACGTAATTCAAGGATGTGGGACGAGTAAATTAATATTTATGAAGTGATTGAATGTAGTTCCAAGAAAAGCCTCTAAGCTTCAGCCATATAAGACCGTACCGCAAACCGACACAGGTGGACAGGATGAATATTCTAAGGCGCTTGAGAGAACTCAGGAGAAGGAACTCGGCAAATTGATACCGTAACTTCGGGAGAAGGTATGCCTCATTAGTGTGAATGGCTTGCGCCTGGAGCATGAAGAGGCCGCAGAGAATCGGTGGCTGCGACTGTTTATTAAAAACATAGCACTCTGCAAAGACGAAAGTCGAAGTATAGGGTGTGACGCCTGCCCGGTGCCGGAAGGTTAATTGATGGAGTGCAAGCTCTTGATCGAAGCCCCGGTAAACGGCGGCCGTAACTATAACGGTCCTAAGGTAGCGAAATTCCTTGTCGGGTAAGTTCCGACCTGCACGAATGGCGTAACGATGGCCACGCTGTCTCCTCCTGAGACTCAGCGAAGTTGAAATGTTTGTGATGATGCAAACTACCCGCGGCTAGACGGAAAGACCCCATGAACCTTTACTGTAGCTTTGCATTGAATTTTGAGTCGGCTTGTGTAGGATAGGTGGGAGGCTTTGAAGCATAATCGCTAGATTATGTGGAGCCATCCTTGAAATACCACCCTGGTTTGCTTGTAATTCTAACCTTGTTCCGCTAAACCGGAATAGAGACAGTGCATGGTGGGCAGTTTGACTGGGGCGGTCTCCTCCTAAAGCGTAACGGAGGAGTTCGAAGGTGCGCTAAGTACGGTCGGAAATCGTACTGATAGTACAATGGTATAAGCGTGCTTGACTGTGAGACTGACATGTCGAACAGGTGCGAAAGCAGGACATAGTGATCCGGTGGTTCTGAATGGAAGGGCCATCGCTCAACGGATAAAGGTACTCTGGGGATAACAGGCTAATACCGCTCAAGAGTTCATATCGACGGCGGTGTTTGGCACCTCGATGTCGGCTCATCTCATCCTGGGGCTGTAGCAGGTCCCAAGGGTATGGCTGTTCGCCATTTAAAGAGGTACGTGAGCTGGTTTAAAACGTCGTGAGACAGTTTGGTCCCTATCTGCCGTGGGCGCTGGATACTTGATGGAACCTGCTCCTAGTACGAGAGGACCGGAGTGGACGTACCTCTGGTGTACCGGTTGTCATGCCAATGGCATTGCCGGGTAGCTAAGTACGGAAGAGATAACCGCTGAAAGCATCTAAGTGGGAAACTCATCCAAAGATTATGTATCCCGGAGAATAATATCTCCCTAAAGGGCTGTTCAAGACTAGGACTTTGATAGGTCGGGTGTGTAAGTGCAGTAATGCATTCAGCTAACCGATACTAATTGCCCGTGAGGCTTGATCCTATAACTCTAAAAGTTACTTTTGATAAATTTTAAGTGAAAAATAGTGTAATATACTTGTGCTTTCTCCAATATTTAATTTGTAAGGTTACTTCCTGATAACCATAGCAAAGTGGTACCACTCCTTACCATCCCGAACAGGAAAGTGAAACGCTTCTGCGCCGATGATAGTAGGCATCAGCTTGTGAAAGTAGGTTATTATCAGGATTTTTTTGATTATCCTCCCTTGAAAAGGGGGAGGATATCTTT